>JAKISW010000022.1 GCA_021648375.1 Devosiaceae bacterium | reverse complement strand
AATTAATTATCTGAATAGCATTGAAAACCTTATCGGTTCAGCTTTTGATGACAGATTAACCGGTGATGCCAATGATAATGTTCTCACCGGCGGTGCTGGCAATGACACGCTTACTGGTGGTGCTGGCAATGATACATTTGTGTTTGATGATGATTTTGGTGCCGATGTCATTAATGACTGGCAGGATACCGGTTCCGGCTTTGAGGATGTGATTGATTTTTCCGGCAATAGTCAGGTTAACAGTTTTGGCGATATAACGGTTACGTATGTAGCAGGTAATGCGGTCCTTACCACGCCGGATGGCTCCATTACGCTTATCGGAATAACTTCAGGCATCGACGCAGGAGACTTTGAATTTATTGCTTAGCAGAGCAAATTCTAGATAGTTTTTATTTGGTATGCAGGGGCAGGGTTACCCGAAAACAGGCCCCGGATTTATTCGGGCCTGTTTTTTCATTTTTTCCAGCCGGATTCTTTTTAGTGATCAGGTTTAAAGATCCGTCCATTTTTCCAAGAATTTCGCGGGAAATGGCTAATCCCAAACCAGACCCGGATTGAGAAGTGTCAGGATTGCGGGTGCCGCGCCAGAATTTATCAAAAATAGTTTGCGTATCGGCAGCAGAAATCCCCGGCCCATTATCAATAAAATCCACTAACAGGTGCTGACCATCGACCTTGCTTGAAATGGTGACAGAGGGGTTTTTTGCATCATTATATTTTGCCGCGTTGGAAATCAGGTTGATAAAAACCTGGCAGATGCGATCAAAATTGGCAATAACGCGCACATCTTTTGCCAGATTTCCCAACTGCACGCTAACCTGATGCTGATCGGTGACTGGTGTGCATACTTCAATGGCTCTGTTTAAGGCGCGATTGGGATCGACAGGTTCATTGGCCCATAGTTTTTCGCCCCGCTCCAGAGCGTTGAGATCAAGAATTTCTTCAAGCAAACCGGTCAGGCGCATACTCTCGTCGTGAATGGTTCTGACAAATTGCTGGCGTTGAGTAGGTTTCAGGTCTTTGTTAGTCAACAAAATTTCAGCAAATGAGCGAATGGCGGTCATGGGAGTGCGTACTTCATGAGAAACCTGAGATAAAAACTCATCCTTTTGCTGGTCAAGCTGACGCAATTGCACATTGGCTTGTTGCAGCTGGTCGGTGGTTGAGCGAAGCTCTGTCGTGGTTTCCTCCAGCATTTGGGAATATTCCAAAATCTGCTGGGTTTCATCGGCCATTTGCATGACCTCTTCCATGGTTACCGTATCTCCCGATACCACCTGTCCCAATAATACATGGGCGGAAGCTGCGCCAATGGATCCTGCGAGTTCTTTTTCCAGCCTGGTAATAAATTCGGGAGTGGGTTCAATGTTTAGACGGCTTTGTCCGCTGGGGGCAAAACTGTCAAACAGACTTTCAGCCCGCTCGGTGCCTAAAACCCGCCTTGTCATGGCAAACAGGTCATTCAAGGGAGCGGAAGAGCGGGCAAACCCTCTTTGGCCATTTTGGTTCTGTTTGAAAACATCAACGAATAAAGTGGCCTGCAAGCGCCCGATTGCGTTGTTCTCACCCATTATTGAAACAACAACCAGAGCAATTGTATTGGCCAGCAGGCTCCAGAATACCGACTGCACCAATGGATCAAAGCTATCGAGGCCCAAAAGCGCCTGCGGGCGCAAAAATTCAATTCCCCAAGGCCCGGTCAGCAATAATTGCGCGATTTGCTCGTTTGAGGTAGCAAAGCTGGGCAAAAAACTGGAATAAGCCCAAATGGCAGACCCGGTCAACAGACCTGCCAGAGCGCCGTTTGCTGTGGCATCGCGCCAATAAAGGGCTGCTAAAATTGCCGGCATGAACTGGGCAACACCAGCAAATGAAATCAGACCTATGGGTGCCAAAGCGCCCGAACCGGAAGTAAGCCAGAAATAGACAAAGCCCAAAAACAGAGTGGCCGCAATGCTGGCCCGGCGGCTGGTTAGCAACAAACGGGTCATTCCCTGCCCCTCTTTAAGGCCAAACAGGTTGGGAGAGCGCAGGGCGATGGGGACCACAATATGGTTTGAAATCATGATTGAAAGTGCAATGGAGGCAATAATAATCATTGAAGTTGCACTTGAAAAACCTCCGATAAAAGCAAACAAAGCCAATGCATTTTGATCGTTAGCAAGTGGCAATGCGAGCACAAACATATCAGGATCGGAGCCGGCAGGCAAAACCGAGAGGCCAATGATGGCGATTGGCAGGGTAAAAATGCTCATCCCTAGTAAATAAAGCGGAAAAGCCCATGAGGCGGTTTTTAGGTGGTTTTCATCAGCGTTTTCAACAACAGTGGTTTGAAACTGGCGGGGCAGGCAAATAATCGCTGCCGCCGATAGGATGGTGATTGTCAGCCAGCGGGGGCCAAAACTATCGGGCGTGTTTAGAGAAATTCCCACATCTTGGGCTCGGGCAAAAGTTGCTTCAAATCCGCCGCCAATGCCAAAAACCACAAACAGACCCACGGCGACCAATGCCACGAACTTAACTACCGCTTCAAAGGCAATGGCGGCGACAACTCCGTGATGCTGTTCGTTGGCATTGATGTTTCTGGTGCCAAACAGCACTGAAAATAGCGCCATGGCTGCGGCAATGGCAAATGCAAGGCCCAAATCATCCCCGGTCTGAGCAATCGAGACATTGGGATTTGTGGCCAGAATTACCCTTAAGGAGGTGGTGATGGCTTTTAATTGCAGGGCGATATAGGGGGTTATTCCAATGACGGCGATTATAGTGATTAAAATTGCCAGGCGTTCAGATTTGCCAAAGCGAGACGAAACAAAATCGGCAATAGAGGTGATGCGCTGATTATGTCCGATACGAACCAGTTTGCGCAACCCAAACCACCAGCCGACAAATACCAGAGTTGGCCCCATATAGATGGCTAAAAATTCAAGACCATTGCGGGCGGCAGATCCTACAGCACCGTAAAAAGTCCAGCTGGTGGCATAAACAGAAATGGCCAGAGTATAAATTAGTGGGGAGCGAAGCAGCTTCCATCGTCCCTGACGGGCGCGCAGGTCTGAAATATAGGCTACAATAAAAAGCAAAATCACATAGGCGATTGATGTGCCAATGACAACAGAACCGCTAATCATTATTGGTATCGCTTAAATTATTGCCAGAACTTTTATTGCGAGAACTTTTATTGGGAAATTGCTCGCTCTGATCGGCGGGGCTAGATGGAAGTTTTCTTTGTAAAAGGTAAGCGGCCAGGATTAGAAAAATCCAGACCGCAAACATGTAGGTAATAATTGCAGGGAAGCCAAAAAGATTTGCATCAACATTGGCAACAGACACCAGTGGCGGTAGAATTAAAACCACCCCTATGACGGGTAATAATTTAGCCAGAAATACTATTCTTTTGGGGCCGATCATCAGCTTAATTCAATATTGGTTTTTTTGGAAAGTGGCGGAGTTCCAATAAGTTCATTAACCGCATCGACTACATCAGAGTTGGCGTAGGGTTTGGTTATAAATCCGCTTGCCCCTAGTTCCATAGCGGTTAGCTTGTCTTGCTGTTGTCCCTTGGCGGTGAGGATTAAAATGGGCAAATCATGGGTTCTTGGATCAGCTCTGAGAGCTTTTAAGACTTCGAACCCGTTTTTCTTAGGTAACATTAAATCAAGCACCACAGCTCTTGGGCGGGTAAGCTGTATGTATTGCATGGCCGCTTCACCATCAGTTACGCAGGCAGTGGCCCAACCTGCATGGTGCAGAATAAACTCCAGCGACGTGAGAATTGCCGGTTCATCCTCGACGATTAAAACGTCAGGTTTCATTTTCATCTCCCCCCGAGATGGATTTTACCTGGATCAGGTCAGAAGTTTTTTGAATTTTTGGTTTGGGTAGACTGGATCCAATATTGGTGTGGCAGATTATTATCCGAAACTGTTTTTGATGCAACCAGAGCCATTGCAGATGATTTTTACGCTATTGAAACCCCGGCCATAGGGGAGTTGCGGTGAGAACACTGACGCCGAACACAAAGATTACACGAAGGTCCAACTTTTACATCGGAGCTTTTATTATCCAATTGCAATCCGTTGGCATAAACCGTTTTATCGGCATGGACCAGATCGCAGGCCAGCATAATTGCTGAGTAATTTGGTTGATCCGAGAATGTTTTAATGCGTTTAATACCGGTGTTTGCTATGAACATATATCTTGATCCATCGGCAAATGATGCAATTTGGCGAACGGTTTCGCCGGGAGTTCTAAGGGAAAGATATATATTCCAGAGTGGACATGCATGGCCGGCATTGGGCATTAACAGGCCGGGCAGGGGGAATTGTTTAGTCAAAAAACCTGAAGGGTCGGCGCGCAAAAAACCAAAAGGAATACCCTGAGCGCCCGGTTTTCTTAACGTGACCAGCCTATGGGCAATTTGTTCAAAGCTGGCATTAAAATATTGAGCCAGATATTCCACATCGTAGGAAGACTGCTGAGCCTTTCGTAAAAAGAGATCATAGGGAAAAATCAATGCTCCCGCCACATATGATGCAAGGGCGTTAAACATGATGGTTTTTGCTTCTTTGGAGGTCAGCCTCTCATCCGTGCAATGTTTGTCAAGATTTTCAGAGGCCATCAAAGTCGCCAATTTACGGGCCAGTTGAAACCGGCGGGTGGCGGCGGTGGCGTTGCTGGCCAGTTTTAGGGTTTTGGTATCAGGTCCTTTGGAGTTGAAATTGTTTTTATCGGATGAAATTACCTGGGAACTGGTGGAGCGTTCTACCCTGATGGAAAAACGATTTTTCAGATGCTCGATCAAAGTTTCTTCACTGGGCAATATTTCTTCATCTAACTGATGGTCGCCAGAATGACTGCCACCTGTGAAATCACCGTTTGCAAAATCTGAGCGAATTTTATCAGCTGCCTTTTCGAGTTCAGGGAAATAGTTGTTTTCTCCGATAATCATATCATTGACTTCACGCAAGGGACTGACGGATTTGTTGCGCTCCATATCCCGGTCGAACTGGGCGATAAGAGAACGGGCAACATCTGAAAGTGCGCGGCTTTCATCAAATATAGAATTATAAAACCCTTCGCGCTGTTCTGGGGGAATGGATTTCACATCCCGCAAAATTTCCGCACCGGAGCGAATTGCGGTAATTTGAGAAAGCATCTGATGCAGAAGTTGGGAAAATAAAGGGTCAGATTGTAATCTGTTTGAAATGGCATTTGCCGCTGCGTTAACGTCTAAATATCCGCGATAGGTTCTGTGCAATGCCTTGGCCATTTTAGGCAGCTGGGCGACAATTATGTGGGCGTCCTGGGCGCTGAGATTCTGGCTGGCCAGAATTGGGTCTGCGAATGCCTCCGTAAGTTCATTTATCAGCCTTTGTTCAGATTCACCTGTGAGGTCATGCAGATCAACTTCAAGTTTTTGGGCAATCCTGTGTAATAATGAACCTCCAACATCGCGTTTATTGGCCTCAATCAAATTTAAATATGACGGAGATATTTGCACCGAGCGGGCTAGAGCCGTCTGGGATAAATCCTTTATCTTCCGGTAGTTGCGAATTCTAAGCCCGATGGGTGCGCGCATTGTGTCCTCGCTTAACGGGTGGTTTTGTAAAAGCTTTTACAAATACTCATAAGAGAATTGGAAAAAATTTACAAAGTTTTTGTTGAAAAACAAGCGCCTATTGCATTGATTTTCATTTCTTGGCTAATGTTGGTTTGGTGTGGGGCGCCGGATGAGGAGTTGGCGCGACCTGCATTTTTCAATGAGGAGGAACGCAATGAGCGATCAAAAAAAAGGTGTCAGCAGACGCAAGGTCATCAAGACCGGTGCAGCGGGCATAATCGGCGCCGGTGTTGCACCAATGGTATTTACCAGGGGTGCATGGGCGCAGGAATTTCGCAACAATCCGACCGGATCTGAAGTGACATTCGGTTTAAATGTCCCCCAGACCGGGGCATATGCCGATGAAGGCGCTGACGAACTTCGCGCCTATGAACTTGCTGTAAAGCATATTAACGGCGAGGGCGATGGAGGTATGCTTAATACCATGCAGCCATTGAGCCTGCAGGGTAATGGTATCAACGGCAAAAAGCTTGCTTATGTTACCGGCGACACGCAAACCAAATCTGATGCCGCACGCGATAGTGCCCGACGGATGATTGAGCGCGATGGAGCGATCATGATCACTGGCGGGTCTTCTTCTGGTGTTGCGGTTGCGGTGCAAAGCCTTTGTCAGGAAATGGGCATCATTTTCATGGCAGGTCTGACCCACTCCAACGATACAACCGGTAAAGACAAGCGGCGTTATGGCTTCCGCCATTTCTTTAACACACACATGTCCGGCGCGGCTCTTGCTCCGGTACTTTCAGCGGAATATGGTAATGAGCGTAAAGCCTATCACCTGACTGCTGATTATAACTGGGGCTGGTCGCAGGAAGGGTCATTGATTGATTCAACCGAAGCTTTGGGTTGGGAAACAACAGCGGCTGTTCGTACTCCACTGGGTGCTGGTGATTTCTCCCAGTATATTACTCCGGTTCTAAATTCAGGCGCTGATGTTCTGATCCTGAACCACTATGGTCGTGATATGGTGAATTCGCTTACTCAGGCTGTTCAATTTGGCCTTCGTGACCGTCAGCAAAACGGCAAGAATTTCGAAATTGTTGTGCCATTGTTCTCGCGTCTTATGGCGCAGGGTGCCGGTGAAAACATTAAGGGAATTCTTGGCTCCACCAACTGGAACTGGTCTTTGCAGGATGCAGGTTCACAAGCGTTTGTTAAATCGTTTGGTGCTGAATATGGCTTCCCGCCGTCCCAGGCTGCCCACACATGTTATGTGCAGGCATTGCTTTATGCAGATGCGTGTCAGCGGGCCGGAACCTTCTATCCGCCTGAAGTTATTCGTGCTCTTGAAGGCTTCAAATTTGATGGCATGGGTAATGGTCCAACTGAATACAGGGCTGAAGATCACCAGTGCTTCAAGGATGTTCTTGTGGTGCGCGGTAATCAGAACCCGACTTCAGAATTCGATCTGCTTGAAGTTATTCAAGAAGTTCCCCGTGCTCAGGTTGAGTATGATGCTGCGATCTTTGGCGGCGAATTGGGACCTTACGAAGTTTCTTAGAGAACTTAAAAAATATAATTGCCGGGGCGGTTTTTGCTGCCCCGGTATTGATGGATTTTAGTACAGTTTAGCGGAGGGGGCCATGGACGCCATTCTAGTGCAATTTTTGAACGGGTTGGATAAAGGTGGAGCCTATGCGCTGATAGCGCTGGGGCTGACACTGGTTTTTGGAACCTTGGGTGTGGTCAATTTTGCCCATGGTGCGTTGTTTATGCTCGGCTCGTTTTGTGCGGTGGCATTTCGTAAATTGCTGCTTCTTGAAAGAATCGAACTCAGCGAGACTGAGCTTTCTCCATGGGGGACGGCCCTTGAAATCCGTACTCCCTATGTGAATGAAATTTTTGGCGCATATGGAGATGTTTTGATCGACTGGTCGGTGCCCATATCTATTTTGGTGGCCATTCCCATAATGCTGTTGATTGGCATTGCCATGGAACGCGGCCTGATCAAACATTTTTATAAACGCCCCCATGCAGAGCAGATATTGGTGACCTTTGGGTTAGCGATTGTTTTGGGCGAAATAATTAAAACCATATTTGGTGCCAACCCAATTCCCCAGCCGATGCCTGAAGTTCTGCGCGGCACGGCAGATATCGGGGTATTATTTGGCATGGCTGAAAATGCAGTGACCTATCCCTGGTGGCGCATGATTTATTTCCTGTTTTCTCTTAGCCTTATCGGCGCGGTGTTTGCCTTTTTGAGGTTCACCACGTTTGGAATGGTGGTTCGGGCAGGTATGGCTGATCGAGAAATGGTGGGATTGCTGGGGGTCGATATAGACAGGCGTTTTACCATTGTTTTTGGCATAGCGGCCGTAGTTGCCGGGTTGGCAGGGGTTATGTATACGCCGATTTTACCACCAGTTAACACATTGGGTATGGACTTTTTGGTTCTTAGTTTTGTTGTTGTTGTTGTTGGTGGCATGGGCTCGTTACCCGGTGCCGTGGCGGCGGGTTTTCTGCTTGGGATATTGCAATCTTTCGCATCGTTGCCTGAAGTGAAGGCAATAATTCCTGGAATTGATCAGGTTATAATTTATCTGGTTGCGGTGGTTATTCTGCTGGTGCGCCCTCGTGGACTGCTTGGCAAATCTGGTGTGATGGAGAATTGATATGCTGACATTGCCAAAAAAAGAACTGATCACCTTTTTAATATTTGCTGTTGTGGTTTTGAGCATGCCGGTTTGGCTGATACCGTTTGGGGCATCCTATCCCGGCCTGTTGCAGACTTTTGCAATATTCGGGTTGTTTGCTGTGGGTTTTAATATCCTGTTTGGGCTGACTGGTTATCTCAGCTTTGGCCATGCGGCATTTTTGGGAGTTGGCTCTTATACGGCGGTCTGGTCGTTTAAGCTTTTTACAATGAACCCGATACCGGCAATTATTTTCGCGATAATTATATCGGGTGTATTTGCTCTGTTGATCGGATTTATTTCCCTGAGACGCTCGGGTATATATTTTTCAATCCTTACGCTGGCCTTTGCTCAAATGAGCTATAATCTGGCCTATTCGGTGCTTACCCCGGTTACCAATGGAGAAACCGGTTTGGCGCTTACCATGCAGGATCCAAGAATAATTGATCTGGCTTTTTCTGAAAGAGGGGAAGCCTTGCCCCAGGTTGCATTGTTTGGCTTGAATATGGCCGGGTATGGAGGTTTCTATTTTGCTGCAATTATATTGATCCTTGGGTATTTTGTTGCCCAGAAAATTGCCATTTCTCCATTTGGAATGATGCTAAAGGGCATAAAATCCAATCAGAATCGCATGGGATATACGGGACTTAACACCAAGCCTTATACTTTGGCGGCGTTTGTAATTTCTGGCATGTATGCGGGGCTTGCCGGTGGATTGCTGGCGGTTACTGATCCTCTGGCCGGGGCTGAGCGCATGCAATGGACGGCATCGGGAGAAATTGTTCTGATGGTGGTTCTTGGTGGAATTGGCACCATATTCGGGCCGGTGCTTGGGGCTTGGATCATAAAATATTTTGCTAATATTTTTTCAGCCATAAACGAAAATATATTGCACAACATGTTTAGTTTTTTACCCGCCAGTGTACAGGATTTCCTAGTGCCGCTTCTGGCATTGTTTGTCGGGGAGGGGTGGGAATTAACTATGGGATTGATGTTTGTTCTGGTGGTGGTATTTTTGCCAGGCGGGCTTATGGAGGGTTATCGAAGGATAGCTGTCAGAATTTCCGCCATGTCTTCAAAAGAGACCAAATCCGTTGATAAACCAGCACAAACCGACAAACAGGCGGGGGGCGAGTAAATGGCTACTGCTAAACATAATACTGTGTTGCATGTTGCGGATGTTCATATGCGTTTTGGCGGATTACATGCGCTCGCAGATATTGACCTTGAGATTGAAGAGGGAAAAATCCACGCTATAATTGGTCCCAATGGAGCGGGCAAATCCACACTGCTTAATGTTTGTGTGGGGAGATTGGCTCCGACCAGTGGCGCTGTGGTGTTTGATGGGCAGGTGATTACCGGAATGAAACCCCATGAAATCAATCAGATCGGGGTGGCCCGGGTGTTTCAGACACCTGAAATTTTCTCGGACCTGTCGGTGATGGAAAATGTCATGGCTCCGGCTTTTGCCAAAAGAGATGGGGCGTTCAGGCTCAATTTTATGAAGAATGTTGGCCAGGAAAAAGAAATCCGCCAAGAGGCCGAGCATTTTATCGAAGATGTGGGTATGACGGCAGAACTCGAAACGCCGGCCGGGTCATTGTCTCGTGGTGACAAGAGGCGGTTGGAGCTGGCCATGTGCTTAATTCAGCATCCGCGTTTATTGCTTTTGGATGAGCCAACCGCGGGCATGTCCCGTCATGATACCAATACAACTATTGAGCTGCTGAAAAAAATCAAGGCGCGCGGAATGACCAAGGTAATTATTGAACATGATATGCATGTGGTGTTTTCGCTGGCCGACAAAATTTCAGTTTTGGCCCAGGGCAGAATTATCGCCGAAGGTGACCCGGAAACGGTAAGAAATGATCCTGAAGTTAAAAAAGCCTACCTTGGAGGAGCTCAAGAATGAGTAATAATGCGAGCGGGGATACGGCAGTTGAAAGCGCTGGTGGGGGCAGTCCTGCTAAACAAACATCATCGGACAGGTTTTTCCGCGCCAAAGATATTCATGCCTATTATGGTGAAAGTTATATTGTGCAGGGGGTTTCTCTGGAACTGAACAAGGGAGAAATTCTTGCTCTGCTGGGTCGTAACGGGGCTGGAAAAACCTCTGCGTTACGGGCCATAGCACGCACGGACGACCCAATGCTGAAACAGGGTGAAATATGGCTTGATGGCCAGCCTTTACACAATATGAAGGTGCATGAGGCGGCGCTTAGTGGAATCCAGTTGGTGCCGGAGGATCGCCGGATTATCGAAGGACTGACGGTTGAAGAAAATATTCAACTTGCACGGGTTGCAGACGGGCATGGCTGGGAAATTGAGAAAATTTATGGACATTTTCCAAGGCTGGCTGAACGGCGCAAACAAGATGGTGTGACCTTATCAGGAGGCGAGCAGCAAATGCTGGCTATCGCCAGGGCATTGTCCAGAGATGTGAAATTGCTGTTGCTTGATGAGCCTTATGAAGGGCTGGCGCCGGTTATCGTTG
Source organism: Devosiaceae bacterium (assembly GCA_021648375.1). Lineage (GTDB taxonomy): Bacteria > Pseudomonadota > Alphaproteobacteria > Rhizobiales > Devosiaceae > DROE01. The sequence goes on along the minus strand of JAKISW010000022.1, from coordinate 39,251 downwards.
AGGAAATTGAAAAAATTCTCAAGGAAATCAAGGAGCTTGGAATCACAACCATTATCGTTGAGCAAAATGTGGTTGCAGCCTTAAAACTTGCGGATAAGGCGGTTATTCTTGATACGGGGCTTGTGGCATTTACCGGTACGGCGAAAGAGGTGTTGGATAGTGAAGAATTGCGGCATGAATATCTGATGATTTAGGACTTGATACTTAAGGCCTGGCACTGGATTATTTTTATTTACAGCGTTAAATGAACCCTATGAAGCTTATTTTATTGAGTGGGCTTGGAGGTCGGTTTAATCGTGAGCTATGCTCAGGCCCCTAAGTCCCCTACAGAAAATTCAAAAAGAAAACGGGCAGAAAAATGCACAAGGAAATATTCAATCCACCAAAAAATATTGTTGAAAACACCCACGTTACGGCTGAACAATATGAAGAAATGTATGCGCGCTCGATTGCCGACCCGGATGGGTTTTGGGCTGAGCAGGCAAAAAGACTGGATTGGATAAAGCCTTTTACCAAGGTTAAAAACACCAGTTTTGAATATCCTGATGTATCTGTGAAATGGTTTGAGGACGGTGAATTAAACGTCGCTGCCAACTGCATCGACCGCCATCTGACAAGTCTTGGAGACAAAACGGCCATAATCTGGGAGCCGGACGAACCAAATGAGCCAAGTCGGACCATAACGTATAATGAATTGCACAATAGCGTTTGCCGTTTTGCCAATGTGCTGAAAAAGCTTGGTGTCAAAAAAGGCGACAGGGTAACTATATATATGCCGATGATCCCGGAGGCTGCCTTTGCCATGCTGGCCTGTGCGCGCATTGGGGCTGTTCATTCGGTTGTATTTGGCGGGTTTTCCCCAGAGGCGCTGGCTGGTCGTATCATAAATTGTGATTCCAACTTTGTCATAACTGCTGATCAGGGAAGGCGCGCGGGCAAGCATGTGCCGCTTAAATCCAATGTGGATGCGGCCTTAAAAATCGCTGATCAGGTTGAAAATGTGCTGGTGGTAAAAAATACCGGCGGCAATGTGGATATGGCTGAGGGTCGCGATGTCTGGCTGCATGAAGAAATGGAAGTGGTTTCAGATATTTGTGAACCCGAAACAATGAACGCTGAAGATCCGTTATTCATTCTTTATACCTCCGGCTCCACCGGCAAACCTAAGGGTGTTTTGCACACATCGGGCGGCTATCTTACCTATGCTTCATTGGCTCATCAGCTGAACTTTGATTATCATCAGGGGGAGGTTTACTGGTGCACTGCTGATGTGGGCTGGGTTACCGGTCATTCGTATGTTGTCTATGGTCCGCTGGCTAATGGGGCAACCACTGTGATGTTTGAAGGGGTGCCAAATTACCCGGATGCTTCGCGCTTCTGGCAAATTGTTGACAAGCATAAAATCAATATTTTCCATTCGGCACCTACGGCAATTCGGGCTTTGATGGGGGCAGGGGATCAGTTCGTGGACGGGGCTGACCTTTCATCTTTGAAGGTGATTGGCACTGTTGGTGAGCCGATAAACCCGGAAGCCTGGAACTGGTATTATACAAAGGTTGGCCGCTCCAAATGTGTGCTGATTGACAGCTGGTGGCAGACTGAAACCGGTGGGTCGATGATAACTGCATTTCCCGCAGCAACTCCCACCAAACCCGGTTCGGCAACCAAGGCGTTTTTTGGGGTGCAACCGGTTATTCTTGATCCAAAAAGTGGTGAGGAAATCACAGCGATGGAAGCGGAGGGGGTTTTGGCCATTCGTGATAGCTGGCCGGGACAAATGCGCTCGGTTTATGGAGATCACAAGCGTTTCGTTTCCACATATTTTGAAGAATATAAGGGGTACTATTTTACCGGAGACGGGGTGCGTCGCGATGCGGACGGCTATTATTGGATTACCGGTCGGGTTGATGATGTGCTCAACGTTTCCGGGCACCGAATGGGCACAGCGGAAATTGAAAGCGCTTTGGTTTCCCATCCAAAAGTTTCCGAAGCGGCGGTGGTTGGCTATCCCCACGACATTAAAGGGCAGGGCATATATTGTTATGTCACATTGATGAGTGGAGAGGCTCCCTCCGATGATCTGGCAAAAGAATTAAGGGGTTGGGTTCGAAAAGAAATCGGGCCGATTTGTACCCCTGATCTGTTGCAATTTGCTCCCGGATTGCCAAAAACCCGCTCGGGGAAAATTATGCGACGGATTTTGCGCAAGGTTGCAGAAAACGACTATTCAAACCTTGGGGATACCTCGACTTTGGCGGATCCGGGAGTTGTTGATGATCTGATTGCCAATCGCAAAAACCGGTAACGGGTTTTTTTAAAACATCAAACCTGTTGTTTAATATCAAGCAAAACCCGGCCAAAAATTGGTCGGGTTTTTGTGATTTGTGATGCTGGGCATGATTATCCTGAAGCCGCTCCAGCGGTTCAATTCATCTTATGGGTGCTGTAAAAGAATATGAGTCGCATTGGCTGTAACCGGGATATGTCCTTATGAATGAAGCTTTGGAAAATTCAAAAAATCCGATCAGCAGGCCAAGGAAATCCTCACCAAGGAAATCCCCCTGGCGCACCGATCAGGATCGGCTCAATGATGAGTGGATTAAAAATGTCTGCGAGCTGATAGAGGCAAATAATAGCGATGAATTGCGAAAAATGTTTGCCGGGGTTCCGGAAGCGGATTTTGGAGACATATTAGAAGCGATCAGCGCTGACCAGCGCTTGGCTCTTATTCAATTGCTGGGAGAGGATTTTGACTATTCTTCTCTGACAGAAGTTGATGAGGCGGTTCGCCTTGAATTGATTGAGCAATTACCAAACACCGAGATTGCCCGTGGTGTCACAGAAATTGATTCGGATGATGCGGTTTTCATTCTTGAGGATATGGATGAGATCGACCGGGATGCAATTCTTGCTCTGGTGCCTGAATTTGAGCGCCTGTCTCTGCGCCGTTCTCTGGATTTTCCTGAAGAAACCGCCGGGAGGCGGATGCAAACAGAATTCGTTGCTATTCCCCCCCATTGGAATGTGGGGCAGACCATAGATTATATGCGTTTTAGCGATGATCTTCCGGATGAATTTCACCAGCTTTATGTGGTCAATGAGCAACAGGTTTTGCTGGGCACAGTGCCATTGGACAGGATATTGCGGGCGCAACGAGGCCATAAAATTTCTCAAATAATGGTGGATGAGGTAATTGAGGTTTCAGCCAGCGAAGATCAGGAAGATGCCGCGCGGGTGTTTGAGCGTTTTGATCTGGTGGAAGTTGCTGTCGTTGACGAAGAAAACCGCATGGTGGGAATTTTGACCGTTGATGACATGCTCGATGTAATTCATCTGGAAGCGGAAGAAGACATTTTGCACCTGGCCGGGGTTGGAAGTGAAGAAATTTCCGACAATGTTTTCGAGGCGGTAAAGTCGCGCATAACATGGTTGCTGATAAATCTTGTCACCGCAGTGCTTGCTTCATTTGTTATTGGAATGTTCGATGCCAGCCTGCAGCAGATGGTGGCTTTGGCAGTTCTTATGCCCATCGTTGCCTCTATGGGGGGGAATGCGGGAATTCAGACTATGACGGTTACCGTGCGCGCCATTTCAACAAGAGAGCTTGATCAGTTTAATATCCGTCGATTGATTGTGCGCGAAACATTTGTCGGGTTGGCCAATGGAGTGATTTTTGCCCTGATAACGGGTTTGGTTACGGCGATCTGGTTTGCAAATATTGCCCTTGGTCTGGTGATTGGAATTGCCATGATCGTCAATATGCTGGCAGCTGGAGTTTCTGGAATTTTAATTCCTTTGGGTCTGAACAAGTTCGGGGCTGATCCGGCGGTTGCTTCCAGCGCCTTTGTAACCACGGTTACCGATGTTGTGGGTTTTTTCGTATTCTTGAGCCTTGCCGCCATGTGGTTTGGTCTGGTTTAGAATATTTGGATAGGGGAATTTGGAGGTGACAAAAAGTTTTCCACTGTGACAAATTTGTATATTGCGCGAATGCTTTGGGTTGGTTAAAGAATGATTAATGCGAGGAGAAATCTCGCTGCTGTTTATTAAAGTATCGCTGAATTGGCGGGTATGTTTTGATAACACCTTAGTCGGGGGACTAATATATGCAGGATCAGGTCAAGAATGTTTGTTGGCGTACGGCAAGTTGGACATTTCTATGTCTTGTTGGATTTGGCTTTGTGGTCTCAGCCCTTTCGGGTGGGTAGGTAGGCTACTTAGATTTTTTGTTTTTTGAGCAGCGCCCTTTGGGCGCTTTTTTTATGGAGTTGAAGATGAAGCTGTTGCTTGGAAATAAAAATTATTCCAGTTGGTCATTGCGTCCATGGCTGGTTTTAAAGCATTTTGACATTGAGTTTGAAGAGGAAATGCTACTTCTTAATGGCGAAAACTGGAAACAGAAGATTGTGGACCGCACACCGTTTGGATTTGTTCCTGTTCTGGAAGATGGTGAATTGGTTGTTGGTGAAACTCTGGCAATCATTGAATATCTGGCCGAGAAATTTCCGGATAAAAATATTTGGCCAAACGATATAAATGAGCGGGCAATGGCAAGGGTTGCAGCCTCAAAAATGCATGCGGGTTTTAGTGCTTTAAGAAATGCAGCACCAATGAATTTAAGGGCTTCTTATCCGGGCAGGATTTCTCAAAAAGAAATTTCTCATGATATGGAGGTGCTTGAGAAGTTGTTATGCACCCATCTTGATAATTCAAAAGGGGATTTTTTATTCGGTAATTTCTGCGCTGCCGATGCGATGTTCGCTCCGGTTGCGGTTAGGATTAAAACCTATGAAATTCCTGTTTCCAACCAGTTGAGAGAGTATTTTGCTGCCATTTTTGCCCTGAAGGCCTTTGATGAATGGCACCGGGATGCATTGAAAGAAAGCTGGATCGTGGAAGAGGATGAAATTGACTTCGTTCAGGCAAATACTGACTAAATGAAGGGGATGGTTCAGTGCATTTGATTAAATTATGTGTGGGAATTTCTTCTGTCCGGCAGTTGCAGTTACACCGGGAAAACCGGCTTGTAACAGTTTCAGGAATGGAGGGAGAATTTCACGTGCACAGAACCCGGATGAGGCCGAAACGCAGCGAGGAAGTTGTAGGAAAAGGTTCTTTATTCTGGGTAATCAAGGGCACAATTCGATGCCGACAGCCGATTGCCGCGCTGATTTCGACAACAGATCATAATGGAAAAACCTGTTGTGATATTGTTTTGCAGCCGGAATTAATAAGAACTGTTCCGCTGCCAAAACGGGCATTTCAGGGGTGGCGATATCTTTTATCCAAAGATGCACCGACGGATCTTAATCCTGATGATGGATCTGGTAATGATCCAGCTCTGGCAACGGAGTTGGCCGAATTGGGGTTGATTTGAGATTGGAAATTTTTGATCTTGGAAAACAATCTGCTTAAACATTGCATTTGGTGTTAAGCATCTTGGACAATCTATTGCGCTGATCTCTTGTTTATGATTTGCTTTAAGTTCTATGTTTATTCGCGGGGGCAGGGGTCGCTGTTGGTTTTGAGATTTCAAGACCAGACCTTTAGTTTTGTTGTTGAGTTTTTGAAATGGCTGGCTTTGCGCCGCTGTTGTAAAAGCTTGCAAGCGGAGAGCAATATGAGGGAAAACGGGGCGCATGTAATAGTTCTGGGGAACGAAAAGGGTGGCTCGGGAAAGTCTACCACTGCGTTTCACCTGGCTATATATTTGTTGTATCAGGGTTTTAGAGTAGCTACGATTGACGTGGACAGCCGGCAGCAGACTTTAACTCAATATATCCGCAATCGGGTTGCGTGGGCAAAGTCCCACGATCTGAAACTGCCCCTTAGCACGCATTATCATCTGCCGGTTTCAACAGGTGATTCCGTTTCGCAAAACCATCGCGAGGAATTTGAAGTTTTTGGGCATGCGGTCAGCGAAGTCGAAGATGATTTTGATTTTCTGGTGATTGATACGCCCGGATTCGACACAAATCTTACCCGGCTTGCCCATTCTCTGGCTGACACTCTTGTTACGCCGCTAAATGACAGTCTGCTGGATTTGAATGTTCTGGCGCGGATAGATCCTGAGAGCGGAGAGCCAAGGGAGTTGAGCCATTATGCGCGCCTTGTGCAGCGGGCCCGTAAAGAAAGGCTGGCCATTGATGGCCAAACCATCGACTGGGTATTGGCGCGCAATCGTATTTCCATGCTGTCATCGCGAAATATGCGTCTGGTCCAAACCGGAATTGAGCAGTTGGCTACTCGGCTCGGGGCGCGTGTGGCCAATGGAATTGGTGAGCGGGTAATTTTTCGTTCGCTGTTTCCCATCGGGATGAGTGTATTTGATCCCTTGGATGATCCGGGCATTGGCAATATGGCAACCATGTCTAATATGAGTGCCCATAAGGAGTATCGCGCTCTGGTCGATGCGTTGCACCTTCCGGTGAGCAATCGCGCAAAAAACCGCAAAGAGGCTCGGCAGTTATGGTCCAAATCCAGAGAAGAAGGTCCGCTGGTATTTGATCATATGATGCCCAAATCCAGTTGAATTTAATAGGTCCTGCCCCTTAGAAATAGGTGCCCATAATCAGGTGCACAGCTCGTTTGCCCGATGGGGTAAACACATCAAGTTCAATATGAATTTTTGGAACAATAATGCGTCGGGTTCGGGCGGAAATTGCCATCACTGCGCCCAAAAGGTCAGAAACCTTTGCAGGATGGGAGCGTTTTATGCCAGCGGCGGATGCGGTTTTATAGGCCTGCCAGAAACCGCTTTTGACAGCGATGTTTTTTCCAGGCGCTGATAGTGCTTGATCACCAGCAGATATCGAGACAAAATTTGACAATTCGGTTAGAGATGAAAACTTGCTCACCGGGGTACTCCTGTTACTAATTACTCTTTTTTTCCCTGTTGGTGCTGCCTCAACTTTGAACTGCAAGGCAGCTGATATTGTTTTGTTTGATTTCTTCACACATGTTGACTGCCTGCTGGCGCTCGGCAAAACCGGTAAATCTGGCTCTAAAGTAAGTCTGTCCGGTTTTATTGAATTGCTCCACATAGGAGCGGTAATTGCCAAGGGCTGAAATTTTGCTGGTGGCATCGCTCAGCATTTCCTGAGCTGCCTGAGAGCTTGGAGGTGCTCCGATCTGAACAACCCAGATTGGTGATACAGTGTGATCGGTTGCGCCTGCTCCGGGATCAGCAGGGCTGCCTGCGTTGGCTGAAATGCTTGCCGATGTCATCAGGTCGATTGTTTGTCCTGAAGCACTTCCACCCGAAGCATTACCGATAGCAATTGGAGGTAAAAGTGTGGCAACGCCGCTGTTTTGCAATTGGCCGGTGCGTCTGGAACCAAGGGTAAAGTTGTCGCTGATCCATGCGCCAATTATATCTACAGGTTGCCTTCGCTGACCCTGAAGGGACCCGTTAGCTGTAATTGTGGCGGCCTGCACAGCATTTTGCGGTATCAGCTCTGTTGGCAAGAGAGTTGCAACCGCAACCGTTTCATTATTGTTGCGAACAGCAGGGCTTGGTGCAGCAGGATTTGGAGCTGTTGCCAGCAATACTATTGGCTGATCGGTACGCTGATGAACTGATGATGGGGCTCTTACGGCAATCCCATTATCGTTATTTGGATTGTTGTCACGGCCGGGTGGACGCGGGGCGGGAACTACCGGAACATTTTGTGCCACGGCATAATTGTTGCCTGAGCCTTGTGCGCCAATCGCTGGAATTGCGGCCTGCCGCCAATAGCTGCCGCGTCTTGCCCGCCCCATATAGGTGGTGATCAGGTTTCTAACCTTGGCGTTACGCGCGGCACCGGTGTTAAATCCCATTCCGACAACAACAATATGACGATTGTTTTTTCTGGCTGCGGTCAACAGGTTATAGCCGGAGGCGCGAATATAGCCGGTTTTAATGCCATCGACGCCATTTTGGCCCAGCAGGCGATTGTATGAACCATAATTGCGACCGCCATACCTAAAGCTGCGCTTTTGAAAATAATCATAATATTCTGGAAAATGTTGAAAAATCGCCATGCCCAGTCGAGCCTGATCGCGGGCGGTTGTCACCTGAGAAGTATTGGGAAGGCCCGAGGCGTTGGCATAAGTTGTGCGTGACATGCCAAGGGCGCGGGCTGTGCGGGTCATGCGTTTGGCAAATTCACTTTCGCTGCCGGAAATATTTTCCGCAACAACTCTTGCGACGTCATTGGCTGAAACAATAATCAGCGCTTTGATGGCGTCTTCAACTTTGATAGTGGCGCCTGCACGCACGTTTAATTTTGTGGGCACTGCACGAGTGGCGTTTCTTGAAACATTGAGCCGGGTTGAAAGGGTCATGCGACCGGCCTTCAACTCCTGAAACAATACATAAAGGGTCATAACCTTGGTGATGGAGGCCGGGTAACGCAAAGAATCTGCAGCATATGAATAAAGGGTGTTGCCGGTTTTGGCATCGACTACGATACCTGCATAAGCACGTGGCACATCGGCGCGTGCACCGGTTTGCCCAAGGGTAAGCAGGGCTGCTACAACAAAAAAACAGGTTAGTATTGTGCGCGCAAATAAAACGCGCAAGCCGACACCGGCTTGCTGTGAAACAGCTTTATAGGACAAAGGCCCTTACTCCAACTCAACTAAAACGGACAGGTACGCATGTCCGCAACAAAAATACTTCAAGAAAAGCGCATCAAAAAATACGCTAAACCCTGCTACTGAAAAGAAGGATATAGAGCTGGCGTTACGAACTTGTAAAAATGCAAATATTTTTTTGAGAAAGTATAAACTTTGTTTATGGGGCGTAAAAAAAGATTTTGCCCCTTAACAATGCCATCAAATTTCTTACATAATGGAATTGAACATGAGAAAAATGAATAGCCGAGCGAATTAATGACAATTGAGAAGACTTTTCCTTCAAATTTATATGGTGGCAAAATCGGTGCCGATTGTATTTTTGATATTAAAAAATATCACGATACTTTTGGAGTTGGTTCAAATCAGAACAATTCTGATGATGGGGACGGTGACTTGGGGATTGGTGTTGCAACAAAAGTTCGCACCAAAACCAAACGACCCAGCCTCTATCGGGTCTTATTGCTGAATGATGATTTTACTCCCCAGGAGTTCGTCGTGGTGGTGTTGATGGATATTTTTAATAAAACCAGTGACGAAGCTCAAAAAATCATGATGCATGTACATATGAATGGTGTCGGGGAGTGCGGAGTTTTTCCCTATGAGGTAGCTGAAACAAAAGTAATGCTGGTGATGGATGCGGCGCAAAAAAGCCAACATCCGTTGCAATGTGTAATGGAAAAAAAATAACAGGATATATTTATGCCTTCTTTCTCCACCGGACTTGAAAAAACCCTGCATAATGCAATGAATTTTGCCCGTGAGCGCAGTCACGAGTTTGCCACTCTTGAGCATCTGTTGCTGGCACTTATGGATGATCGGGAAGCTCTGATGGTGATGAGCGGGTGTGAAGTGCATCTTATGGATTTGCGCCGCAATCTGATTAAGTTTTTAGACGAAGAGCTGGAAAGTGTAGAGGGGCCGGATTTGAATGAAACCCGCTATACAGCGGCGTTTCAACGGGTGATTCAGCGGGCTGTTATTCATGTGCAATCCTCACAGCGCGATGAGGTGAGCGGGGCAAATGTGCTGGTGGCGATTTTTGCCGAGAGGGAAAGTCACGCGGCATATTTTCTTGAGCAGCAGGATATGACCCGATTGGACGCGGTCAACTTTATTTCCCACGGCATTGCAAAAACCAGTAGTTTCTCTGACCATGAAATCTCTGGTCTTGGGGATGAGCAAAACGATGACGATGATACGCCAACCGAAAAAAAATCTGCTCTTGGCGAATATTGCATAAACCTGAATGAAAAAGCTAAAAACGGAAAAATTGATCCCCTGATCGGGCGTGAAACTGAGCTAAAACGCACCATTCAGGTTCTGTGCCGTCGTTCAAAAAACAATCCTTTATATGTGGGCGATGCGGGTGTGGGAAAAACTGCCATTGCCGAAGGTCTGGCCCGTAAAATTGTTGAGGGGGATGTGCCTGAAGTCCTTGAGGGCGTGGAAATTCATTCCCTGGATATGGGAACCCTATTGGCGGGAACCCGTTATCGTGGCGATTTTGAAGAGCGTTTAAAAGCGGTGATGAAAGAGCTGGAAGAGCGCCCTAATATTGTGCTGTTTATTGATGAAATTCATACGGTTATTGGTGCCGGATCAACATCTGGGGGCGCTCTTGATGCTTCGAACCTGCTCAAGCCTGCTCTGGCTTCTGGTGACATAAGGTGTATAGGATCAACGACTTATAAGGAATATCGCCAGTTTTTTGAAAAGGATCGGGCTTTGGTGCGCCGGTTCCAAAAAATTGATGTTATTGAGCCAAGCGTGCCAGATGCCATTGCCATCATGAAGGGCTTAAAACAATATTTCGAGGACTTCCATAAGGTTAAGTATACCAATGATGCCATTCAGGCGGCGGTTGAACTTTCAGCGCGCTATATCAATGATCGCAAATTGCCCGACAAGGCTATTGATGTGGTTGATGAAACGGGAGCAGCGCAGATGCTGGTTGCTCCAGACAAGCGCAAAAAGGTAATCGGGGTCAGCGATATTGAAGAAACTATCGCCCTGATCGCGCGCATTCCGCCGCGTTCGGTTTCGCGCACTGATGCGGAATTGCTGGCCAATCTTGAAAGCAATCTTAAACTTGTGGTTTTTGGACAGGATGGGGCAATCGAGGCGCTTTCATCGGCTATCAAGCTGGCCCGGGCTGGGTTGCGCGAGCCGGAAAAACCCATTGGATCATATTTGTTTACCGGCCCGACCGGGGTTGGCAAAACCGAAATGGCTCAACAATTAGCCGATACGCTGGGAGTTGAAGTTTTACGGTTTGACATGTCTGAATATATGGAGCGTCATACGGTTTCGCGTTTGATTGGCGCTCCTCCGGGATATGTGGGTTTTGATCAGGGTGGATTGCTGACTGATGGGGTGGATCAAAATCCCCATTGTGTGGTTTTGCTGGATGAGGTGGAAAAAGCCCACCCGGATCTGTTCAATATTTTGTTGCAGGTGATGGATCACGGCAAGCTGACGGACAATAATGGAAAATCGGTGGATTTTCGCAATGTGATTTTGATCATGACTTCTAATGTGGGGGCCAGCGAGATGGAAAAAGCTCCAATCGGGTTTGGTCGTACTCGCCAGCAAGGTGATGATGAAGAAGCCATAAATCGCATGTTTTCGCCGGAATTTCGCAATCGTCTTGATGCGATTATTTCGTTTAATCCGTTGCCGAGAAATGTGGTGCATCGGATTGTGGAGAAATTCATTTTGCAGTTGGAAACACAGTTGGCGGAGAAAAATATTTCAATTTCTTTGACCAAAGAAGCCGCTGACTGGCTGGCAGAGCGCGGTTATAGCGAAACCATGGGTGCGCGTCCTTTAGGGCGAGTTATTCAGGAGCATGTGAAAAAGCCGCTGGCTGAAGACGTGTTGTTTGGGCAATTGACCAAGGGTGGCACGGTGAAAGTTGCGGTTGTTGGAGTGGGAGATGAAGCAAGATTAGAACTTGTTGCAGTTCCACTATCTCCGGCCCGACCCAAGGCAATTACCGGGCCTAAAACCGGCGCTAAGCCCAAGGCAAAAGTGCGAGCAAAACCCAAAAAAGAATCAAACTAAGCCTTAAAACAATCAAACTAAGCCCTGGGCTTTTCAATTTGTTGGCGGAGTTTTCTAAACCTATAGTTTAGCAAGCTCCGCACGGATTTTTTTAGCTGTTGCCTCCAGTTCATCCGTGTCGGCCATTTCAGAGGCGTGCTTGCCTAGTTCTATGCCCTCATAGGTTGGAATGATGTGAAAATGCAGGTGAAACACTGTTTGACCGGCGGCGGTTTCATTAAATTGGGCCACTTTGATACCGTCGGAATTTAGGGCAGCTTTTAAGGCAATTGCCAGCTTTTGCACTTCAGGTAAAATTTTTGCCAATTGCACTGGATCAGCGTCTAAAAGATTTCGGGAAGGGTTTTTTGGGATAATCAGCGCATGGCCTTTTGACTGGGGAAAGGCATCCAGAATGGCAAGGCAATTATCGGTTTCAAATAATTTTACCGATGGTATTTTCCCACTCAAAATCTGGGCGAAAATATTGTCATCCTGATAGGTATTGGCGTTTTTCTCGTTCATGATTTTCCCTGTTTGTCATTTTGATTGGGCTTTGATTTGAATGGGGTGGATTTATCAAGAATCTGGTGGTTTTGCGAAATTATTTGCATTTCATGGTCCAGATAGTCTTTTACAGCTAAATGCAGGTCAGGATTTTGCAGCCAGTGAATGGAGCGGGTTGTGGTTGGTACATAACCACGGGCTAGTTTATGTTCTCCCTGAGCGCCAGCTTCGACGGTTTTAATTCCGGTGGCAATTGCATAATCCATGGCCTGATAATAGCAGAGTTCAAAATGTAAAAACGGTACGTGTTTTGTGCAGCCCCAATAGCGCCCGAATAATTTGTCATGGCCGATAAAATTTAACGCTCCAGCGATGAAATTGTCGCCCTCAGAGGCCAGCATCAGCAACAGGTTTTGCGGCATATTTTGAGAAAGATAAGAAAAAAAACTTCGATTGAGATATGGTTGGCCCCATTTTCTGGCTCCGGTATCCTGATAAAATTCAAAAAAACTGTCCCAATGGTGTTCTTTAATTTCTGCGCCTTTAAGCCATGATATTTTTATGCCATCTGCCCGTGATTTTTTTCTCTCGGAACGAATTAGCTTTCTTTTGCGGGAGGTTAGGGTGCCAAGAAAATCTTCAAAACTGGCATAGTTTTTATTTTTCCAGTGAAACTGAATATCGTTGCGCACCAGCCAGCCATTGGTTTTTGCCAGTTTTTCTTCTTTCTCACCGACAAAAGTCGCATGGACCGAAGATGCGCCATGGTGAGATGCCAATTGTTGAGCGGTTTCAAGCAGGGCGGATTTATAGGTTTCATTGCCATCTGGTACCAGTAATTTGGGGGCACTTACCGGGGTAAAGGGAATTGAGGATTGCAGTTTTGGATAATAGGGCGCTCCAGCCCTTTCCAGAGCATCAGCCCAGGCATGATCAAAAACATATTCGCCCATGGAATGAGATTTTAGGAACAAAGGCATTAGCGCCACCGGCTTTTCATCTTGTTCCAGCAGAATATGTTGGGGTAGCCATCCGGTTTCTTTAGTGGCGCTGCCTGATTGCTCAAGGCTTAGAAAAAAGGCGTGGCTTAAAAACGGGTTTGATGTTTTTTCCTGATTTTGGCTGCTCAAATTATCCCAAATCGATGCCTTTATAGCACTGGTTGCAGAGATGATCTGTGCTGTTAATTTAGGTTTTTGCACGATAGGGAAGGTAGTTTTCAAAAACCAGCTGATCGGCATGAGTGCGGGTTTTTTGTTCAATTTCAAAGGATGAAACAGTCCATGTCATGGTTTTAAACCCAAATTTTCTGAGCAGGCGCACAGCGGGCAAATCAAGGTTTTTATAATTGCAGGAAATAAAATCAAATTTTGTAACGGGATAATGCAACAGATTATGAATGGCAAAGCGTTCAAGGGCACTGGTTTGGCTAAACATAGGGCTTTTTGGGAGGAGTTTGGTAATGATTATTCCAATGGGTCCGCCAAAACCCTCCTGACGCAAATTTTGCAGCATTTGAGGGTAAAATGATTTGAAAACCAGAGGTCCCTCATAATTTTTGGCAGCCATAACGGCAGCTTTTGCCAAGGCCAGATTTGCGTCAGGGTCGCTTTTATCAGAATTGAGTGTTTTTTGATTTTTGAGTTCCACCACCAGTGGTACTGCTCCATTAACCTGCTCAAGCATTTGGGGAAATGTTTGCGGACTTTCTTTTTTTTTGCTGGCGGTGAGACGAATGCGTGTCAACTGTCCGGCGCTGAGTTGTGAAACTGCTCCGGTCTGCCTGGTCAGCCGATCTAATTTGTCATCATGGAAAACTAATGCTTGTGCATCGCCACTTAATTGCAGATCAGTTTCGATGGCGTAGCCGGCCTTGATGGCATGGGAAAAGGCGCTGGCAGAATTTTCGATTACCCCTTTTGATCGGTCATGAAGACCACGGTGGGCAATGGGGTGCGCAAAGGTTTTTTCAAGAACTGTCACTGATTGTTTTCCCGGTTTATTTTTCCCAAGAAGCGTCGATTTGAGAAGGGTCAATTTGTACAATGGCTTCAATTTCAACAACCGCGCCAAGGGGCAGGGCTGCAACGCCAAAAGCGGCGCGGGCATGTTTACCCTTGTCTCCCAGAATTTCCACCATTAAATCCGAAGCGCCATTGGCCACGAGATGGTGGGAATAAAAATCAGGAGTGCTGGCGACAAATATTGATAATTTTATGACCTGTTGAATGTCTTGCAGCCCAATATTGGCGCTGTTGGCAATCTGGGACAGGATGGAAAGTGCGCAGTTTTTTGCAGCCATCTGGGCAGTTTCAACATCAATGTTGTCACCAAGGCGGCCTTTGATTATGCCATTTTCATCACTTGAAAGCTGACCGGAAATATAGAGCAGGTCCCCAGAGCGCATTACCGGAGAATAGGATGCGAGGGGTGCCAGAAGTTCAGGCAAAGAAAGTCCTAGCTCTTCAAGCCGTTGTTGTGGGGTGCTCATGTGAAGTGTTCTCCGGTTGGATTAGAAGTTTAACTAGCGCTTTGTTTCTTTTTGCCGGTAAATTTTGCCCCTGACAACTGCTTTTGAGCCAAATTTATCGCGCACCTTGTCCATGGCTCTTTCAACGGCGGCATTGCGAGCGAATTTTGGCTCTAAAAGATCCGTTGGGTCTTCGGCTGTGGATTTTTCAAGACCGCTTATTCCAATGCCGATAAGGCGAAATTTGATGCCGTGAACTTCTTTTTCCAACAGAGAATAGGCTGTTTCATAAATCACATGGGCCAATTGAGTTGGCAGAGATAAATGGCGGGCGCGGGTTATGGATTTAAAGGTGGAGGATTTTAGTTTCAAAGTAACAGTATGTCCCACCAGATTTTGCTTTTTCATGCGTTCAGAAGTTTTTTCGCAAAGACCCAACAGATGAAAGGAGAGGGGGTCAATCAGAGAAATATCTTTGCCAAACGTGGTTTCGTTGGAAACGGATTTAACCTTTTGTCTCGTTGAGATAGCTCGATGATCTTCCCCCTTGCTTAGGCGAGAAAGGCGCGCGCCCATATCGCCATAACGGCGAATAAGATCGTTTTGATCGTGATTTTGTAACTGGCCAATATTTACAAACCCATCTTCTTTGAGGGTTTTTGTAAATATTTTTCCGACCCCATAAATGATTGAAATTGGTTTTGGGGCTAAAAACTTCATTGTTTCGGATTTTCCGATCAGTGCCATGCCGCGTGGCTTGTCCAGGTCGGAGGCGATTTTGGCCAAAAATTTGTTGTGGGAGAGGCCGATAGAAACGGAAACGCCAATTTCATCCTCTATTTTTTTGGCAAATCTGGCCAGGGTCTTTGCCGGTGACGCCTTGTGCATTTTTGTAGTTCCGGACAGGTCAAGAAATGCCTCATCAATGGAAAGCGGCTCAACCTCAGGTGTCAAAGTATTCATCAATTGGTGAATTTGTTTTGAAACGGAGGAATATTTTTTCAAGTCAGGGCGAATTATAATTGCTTCGGGGCATTTTTTTATCGCTGTGAACATGGGCATTGCAGAATGAATGCCGCTCATGCGGGCAATATAGCAACAAGTGGCAACCACCCCGCGCTGCCCACCCCCGATGATAACCGGCTTGTCGATCAGGGAAGGGTTATCTCGCTTTTCCACCGAGGCAAAAAACGCATCACAATCTACATGGGCCATGGAAAGACTGTGGAGTTCCTCATGGGCAATTGTACGCGTTGATGCGCAATCAGGGCAGCGAGAACCTGTTGTAATATCAACAAATTCCTTAAAGCAGTCGCGGCAAAGATGATTTATCTGGTCCATTTTGCCCTATGTCCGATTGTCTTGAAGTCCTAAGATATTGAGGTTTCAGTTTCCTGATTAGATTGCTGATTTTGCACAAAGCTCATAAATCTTGAAGGTTTAATTCCAGAATTTGCACACATGGCCAGCAATGCAGGCTCGTTGTTTGCAAAATAGGACAATATGGCCAGTTCCAGTTCGGGACTTGTTAAAGCCTTTCGCAAGCTATCAGGATTATAGCCGGAAACGTCCATAAAGCGCAGCAATTCCTCAGGGGCATTGAGCAAAAAACCAAGTCCTGCTTCGCTCAATATTTTACCCTGATGGTTCTGGTGTGCATTATCTGGCGATGAAAAAGGTTTATCTTGCATTTTGGCCTGCGTTTAACCGTAGATGAATTGTAAGGATTTGGTGCTAAAGCACATAATATTAGAATGATACGAGTTTTGTCGAGTTGGCAATAAAGCCTGGGAATAATTTTATGAATAAAACTGTGATGATTGTGGAAGACAATGAGCTTAATATGAAGCTTTTCAATGACTTATTGGAATCTCAGGGGTATTTAACAATCCAGACCGCTAATGGTATGGAAGCGCTTGATCTGGCCCGCGCCCATCACCCGGATCTGATTCTAATGGATATACAATTGCCGGAAGTTTCTGGCCTTGAGGTAACAAAATGGCTCAAGGAGGATGATGAATTGCGCGATATTCCTGTTGTTGCTGTCACAGCTTTTGCCATGAAGGGTGACGAGGAGAGAATTCTGGCCGGGGGATGCGAGGGATATATTTCCAAGCCTATTTCGGTGCCTCACTTTTTAGAAACTATTGCCAACTATATTGGCAAAGCAAACTGATTTTTTAAATTTTATTTAATTGCCTGGAATATTTTTGTAGCTTGCGGAGAGATTAATGAGCGCGCGTATATTGGTTGTTGATGATATTCCAACGAACGTAAAGCTTTTGGATGCCCGGTTAACGTCGGAATATTTTGATGTGCTTACAGCCAACTCAGGCGTTGAAGCGTTGGAAATTTGCGCCAATACCAATGTAGATATCATACTTTTAGATGTTATGATGCCGGAAATGGATGGGTTTGAAGTCTGCAAAAGACTTAAAGCAAATCCGGCAACACAGCATATTCCCATTATTATGGTGACAGCTCTTGATCAGCCCTCAGATAGAATAAAAGGGTTGGAAGCGGGTGCTGATGATTTTTTAACCAAGCCACCCGACGATATGCAATTGCTGGCGCGAGTTCGAAGTCTGGTCCGTTTAAAAATGCTGACGGATGAATTGCGTTCCAGAGCGCAAACCGGTCGGGAAATTGCCGATGAACAATCGGTGCTGGCGCTTGCCAATATAAACTCTGAAAACGGTAAGGTGCTGATTGTTGATGATAATGAAAGAGGCGCTCAACGTCTGCTTTCTTATCTTACGCCCAAGCATCAGGTGGATATAATTACCGACCCTGCCTCGGTGGCGATGAATATTGAGGGCAAGGATTATGAAGTTGCTCTGGTCTCCATGAGCATGCATGGCTTTGATCCTTTAAGGGTATGTTCGCAGTTTCGCACGTTGGAGCAAACCCGCAATCTGCCAATTATTCTGATTGCTGATGAGGGGGACCGCCCTAAAGTGGTTCGCGGTCTTGAGCTTGGGGTGAATGATTTTATTGTTCGTCCGATCGAAAAATATGAACTGGCAGCCAGGGTAAGTACGCAAATAAAACGTCACAGATATGCAATTGCATTGCGCGAAAGCGTTAATAATACCATGGCAATGGCAGTAATTGACGATCTTACAGGGCTTTATAACAGGCGTTATTTTGAGCGTCATGTGTCTTTGATGTTAGAAAGATCAGTAAATCAGGGGCGGGATCTGGCGCTGGTCATGCTGGATATTGATTGTTTCAAGCCGGTAAATGATACCCATGGGCATTCGGTTGGTGATCTGGTGCTCAAGGAATTTGCCCAGCGTTTAAAAAGCAGTCTTCGAGGAATTGATCTGGCTTGCCGATATGGGGGGGAAGAATTTGTGGTTTTGATGCCTGATACTTCTCAGTCCAAAGCGCAAGCTGTTGCGGATAGAGTTCGGCGCTGCATAGGCGATACGAGATTTAAGGTTTCTGAAAATCTGTCTTTGGATATTACCGTTAGCATTGGCGTTGCTTTGGGCAATCAGCACGGAGATACTCCTGATGCGCTGTTGAAACGGGCTGATATGGCGCTTTATCGAGCCAAGAATCTGGGCCGCAATCGTGTGGAATTTGATGCGGCTTAGCGAAATCTTTCCAATAGTAATCTAATGGCGTCCTTATAATTCTCTGCTGAATCTCCCTGGGCAATAGCCAGCGCTGCCTTGTCAAAACAGGCAGACAGCAGCTCGGTAAGGGGGGTGAGCAATTGGGGTGAAAATTGTTTGTCCTCAATCGCCAATATCAGTCCCTGATGTAATTTCTCACCTGCCGTTTGGCTGTTAATCAATTCCATCTGATCATGCCCTAAAATTGATGGGCCATCGATAAGCAGCAGGCGGGTGCGCCCCGGCACTGCCATGGCATCAAAATAGGCGTTGCATCCGGCCATTAAATTGTCAAAGCGGGTGAGGGAATTGAGGGAATTAAGGTCAATCTGTGCTGCAACCTGTTGGGCTTCGTGGGTTACTACACTTTCAAACAAATCCTTCTTGTCTTTAAAATGATGATAAAGCGCGCCACGGGTAACTTTTGCGGCCGAGACAATTTTTGGCGTTCCCGTTTGCGCATATCCGTTTGCAACAAATAGCTGGCGGGCTGCTTTTAGCAGAGCGGCGCGAGTGTCATTACTGCGCTGGGTATTACTGCGGCGATTGGTCGATTTTTCTTGCATACATACAGCCTGTATGTTATTTACATTTGCATACACTATGTATGTTAATGGGCGGGTATGAAGATTTTAACAAGGAGAATTTTAATTATGAAATGCACCTCATACTACCCGGTAATTCTAGGGTCCTGACCCGAACCAAAAATGTTGAGGCAACGTGCCAATTTTACGTGAAGAACTTTCGCTTGGAAGCTAAGTTTGAAAGCGACTGGTATAATAAAACCGATTCCGCCAAACGCAGAATTTTTAAAGCAATATAGTCCTGAGGCAGTTCCGGTTTAGGGAACTTCGCTCAAAAAAAAGGAATAAAAATATATGGCCTGGATATATTTAATGATTGCCGCCGTTTTTGAAATGGGCTGGGCAATCGGTTTGAAATATACGGATGGATTCTCGCGACTATGGCCATCAGTTTTTACAATTGTTGGCATGATTATCAGTTTTCAGTTTCTGGCAATGGCCATGAAAACAATTCCCGTGGGCACAGCTTATGCGGTATGGACCGGAACTGGAGCGGTTGGGGTAAGTATTTTGGGCATGATGCTTTTTGATGACCCAAGGGACCTGGCGCGAATTGCCAGTATTGCCCTGATTGTCTTCGGTGTGATCGGGTTAAAAGTTTTTTCTGCCCAGTAGGCATACTCATGCCAGAGACATTGCCATGCCAGAGACATTGCCATGCCAGAGACATTGCCATGCCGGAGACATAGTCATGCCAGCATAACGTCGTCAAATGGCATTATCGATTGCATGTTAACAATATTTGTTATGGTTACTGATTCACTAACCTTAGCGAAATGGGGCCGTTTTGGGGCGGATTTACTTGCTTTGAGGCACAGCCTGAGTAATTTGCACAAATGCCTTCCTGGATGAAATTTATTTCAAAAGGGAACGGTATGATCCTACGATCTATTGCTCAGGTCCGCCGCAATTCCTGAGCCCGTAGGAATAGCTGGCCCAAAAAGGTTGGAGTGGCCTCTTCGATAAGCCGTTTTGGGTCAGCCCCTAATTTTGTTCAGATAAAACCTCTGAAAGAAAAAGCCCGCTTTTCAATGAAGAAAAGCGGGCTTTTTTAAGTTGATGTATTTCAAGCTCGTAGAGAAAGCTAGAAAAACAAAAATCTATTTGATTTTTGTTTCCTTGAAATCAACATGCTTGCGAATTTTGGGATCATATTTACGCTGTACCATTTTTTCTGTCATGGTACGTGCGTTCTTTTTGGTCACATAATAAAAACCGGTGTCAGCTGTTGAAACCATCTTCACCTTGATGGTGTTTGCCTTGGCCATATTCAATAATCCTGAAAACTTGCAATTTTAAAAAATTGCATCTTGTAAAAATTGCCGAAACTCAACGAACGGCTTAAACTTGTGGGTGAAAATAGATATCTGGCTTCAAATGTCAAGCAATGGAATTGGTGCAACGGAACAGGGATAAGTCAACAAAACGAATTTGCCCCATAAGCAGGGTATTTTGGGGCTAAACATCGTCTCCATCACCACCAAAACCATGCATGCGATTTGCCCATTGCAGGTTTATCACAACGCCCTTTATCGGTGGTAGCAATAACAGGGGTAAAATAATGGCCAGCGGAACAAGAGTATAAATATAGACAATGCCAGGGATGCGCCATGCCATTTCCAGATGCAACAAGGTCGCCATAAGCAAATGGCCAACCAGCACAATGGTAATATAGGGGGGAGCGTCATCGGCCCGGTGCAAACTAAGATCTTCCTGGCATACCGGACAGGCATCATTCACTTTTAGATAGGCACTAAATATCTTGCCTTGTCCGCAATTGGGGCACTTGCCCATCCAGCCGCGCCTGAAGGCTTTTGCCCACGGGCGCTCGCTTATGGTATCTGGTTGGCGCATGCCGGATGGTTGAGGTCCGGTTTTGATAATTACGCTCATCGTCTTTTTCCTCTTTGGCGACCTTTTGAGTATTTTGCCGATCTTTTTGGCCGGGCTTTTGTCGATCTGGTATTTTTCCCTCTTCCGGGAGGGGCGACTTTTTCGCCTGTTGAGAGCATTTCAAAACGCAAGGCGCCGGCCATTGGCGCTGCCTCGATGAGCTTTACCTCAACTTCATCACCAAGGCGAAACCTCTCCCCGCTTTTTTGACCTATCATGGCCTGCTGTTCTTCCACATAGGTAAAATAGTCGCGCCCAAGGGTAGAGGCAGGAATAAAGCCATCGGCCCCGGTTTCATCAAGCCTTACAAACAGGCCGGAGCGTACAATGCCGGATATTCTTCCATTAAACCGGGCTGATATTTTGGAGCTCAAAAACTGAGCAATCAATCGGTCGGTCGTCTGGCGTTCGGCAGCCATGGCCCGGCGCTCGGTCATGGAAATATGCTCGGATATGGATTTAAGCTGTTCGATTTCTGAATTGCTTAAACCGTCCTTACCAAGTTTGCAGGCGCTGATCAGTGCCCGATGAACTATCAGGTCGGCATAGCGGCGAATGGGGGAGGTAAAGTGGGCATATTGGTCTAGGTTTAGTCCAAAATGTCCATAATTTTTAGTGTTATATTCAGCCTGAGCCTGGGAGCGCAGAACCATTTCAGAAACCTGATGGGAATGCTCGCTAGATTTTTCCTTGCGTAATATGCGATTAAAATGCTCAGGCCGTATGGAGGCAGAGGTGGAAAAATCAATGTTTAAAGATTTCAAAAAATCTTTCAAAACCGCAAGTTTTTCAGTACCCGGACTATCGTGAACCCGAAAAATCAGCGGGATTTTTTTCTTTTCCAGCGTTTGGGCGGCGCAAACATTGGCAGCCACCATCATTTCTTCAATAAGACGGTTTGCCTCCATGCGCTTTGGCACAAATACCCGATCGACCAGACCGTCTTTGTTCAAAACAATTTTTCGCTCTGGAAGATCAAGGTCCAAAGGCGCGCGATGTTCGCGAGCCTTGGCCATGGCCTTATATGCCTGCCACAGGGGGCTGAGGGCGGGTTTGACAAACGGGGTGGCTGCTTCGCCCGGATTACCATCAAAGGCTGCCTGAGCTTCGGGATAGCTCAGTTTTAAGGCGACCTTTATTATAACCCGGTGAAAGGAGTGGTCTTTTTTGTTTCCATTGGCGTCGATGACCATTTTGACGGCCATTGCCGGGCGGTTTTCACCTTCGCGTAACGAGCAAAGATCGTTCGATATGCGCTCGGGCAGCATCGGCACCACCCGGTCGGGGAAATATACGGAATTGCCGCGCAGATTTGCCTCTTTGTCCAAAACAGAGCCGGGGATTACATAGGATGCAACATCGGCAATGGCCACATAGACCAAAAATCCACCGGGATTGCTTTTGTCCGGATCATTTTGGGCAAAAACCGCATCGTCATGGTCTTTGGCGCTGGCCGGATCAATGGTGATAAAGGGGATCTGCAGCCAGTTTTCACGCTTTATCTGGTCATTGGGGGCGATTTCTTCAGCGGCCTTAATCACCTTTGGATCAAAGCGATATGGAATCTCCAAATTGTGCAGGGCGATCAAAGAAACCGCACCCTCCGACATCGGATTGCCGATTATGGCGCCAACTTTTGCCATTGGCACCATGGCACGGCCTTTGATCAGGGTTTCAACTTCCACCAGATCACCGTCTTTGGCACCGCTGAGGTGTTCGGGTAACACCATCATTTCTTTTTGCTTGCGATCAATGGGTATCAATCGAGCGCCATTTTTACTTAAGCGAATAATTCCGATCTGCGCCCGTTTTGGCCGTTCAAGAATTTTCATTGTTCGGGCGCTGTATTTTTGGTCCTTGCCTTTTGAAATGCGAGCAAGTATGCGCTCACCCGGGCCGGGTACTGTTCTGTCACTACGCTTAACTTCAATGAAGATTTTTGGCGCATCCCCGGCTTCGCTTTGCCAATTGGCCGGAATTGCAATCAACTCATCCGGGTCGGAATCCGGCAAAATATCCAGAACGGTGACACGGGGCAGTTGATCATTCAGTGTTGAGGCGGAATTTTTGCTCATTCCTTAAAAATCAGGCCTTTTTTTTGGCAGCCGGTTTCTTTTTAGCGGCTGGCTTCTTCTTTGCAGCCGGTTTCTTTTTGGCGGCTGGTTTCTTTTTTACGACTTTCTTCTTTGTGCCCTTGGCAGCTTTGGCCGCTATCATTTCCAGGGCTTGCTCAAGCGTAACATCCTCTGGTTTTAGGTCTTTTGGCAGGGTGGCGTTGATCTTTGCGTGGTTGACATAGGGACCATAGCGCCCGTCTCTGACGCTGATTGCGCCACCATCGGGATGATCACCAAGGGCTTTTAGAACAGTTGCAGCGCCACGGCGTCCGCCTGAGGCCGCCTTGGCTGCCAACAGGTCAACGGCCCGGTTCAGACCGATGGAAAACAGCTCTTCCACATCGGGCATATTGGCATATTTGCCTTCATGCAAAACAAAAGGACCGTAGCGGCCAAGACCGGCGGTAATTATTCCACCTTCCGGGTGGGGGCCGACTTCGCGGGGCAGGGAGAGTAGTTTTATGCCTTTTTCAAGATCAATGCTCTCGGGTTCCCACCCCTTTGGAAGTCCGGTGCGCTTGGCTTCTTTGCCTTCGCCCATCTGCACATAGGGGCCAAACCGTCCAGATTTCAGCACCACATCAAGTTGAGTTTCGGGGTGGGTTCCAAGGATTTTATCTTCGTTGGAGTTTTCACCCGCTTTGCCGGTGGCCGCTTCTGACAATTGGTGAGTATGGCGACATTCCGGGTAATTTTCGCAACCGATAAAGGCGCCAAACTTGCCAAGTTTTAATGACAGACGGCCCTTCTTGCAGGTGGGACATAGCCGGGGATCTGATCCATCTTCTTTGGCCGGGAAAATATGATCACCCAGCAAATCATTTAAAGTATCAAGAACCTGAGAAACCCTTAAATCTTTGGTTTCTTCTATCTGGGCTGAAAATTCATCCCAAAATTTGCGCAATACATCCTTGTAGGCAATTTCTCCGGCTGAAATCTGATCGAGTTCACGTTCCAGTCCGGCGGTAAAATCAAACTCCACATATTTGGTGAAAAAACTGGACAGGAACGCAGTCACCAATCGGCCGCGATCTTCGGGATAAAGAATGCGTTTTTCCAGCCGCATATAATCCCGGTCCTGCAATACCGACAAGGTGGACGCGTAGGTTGAGGGGCGTCCAATGCCCAGTTCTTCCATTTTTTTGATCAGGGATGCTTCATTGAAGCGGGATGGGGGCTGGGTGAAATGCTGCTGGGTCTCGCAGGTTTTTAGTTCGGGCAGATCACCGGTTTCAATGGGGGGAAGTTCCTTATCATCCTTGTCGGATTTTTGCGTACCACTTTGCGCGCCATAAAGGGCCAGAAAACCGGGAAAGGTAATAACCGAACCAACAGCGCGCAACACGATGGCGGGATTAGCACTTTGCACACTGATGTCGGCGGTGGTGCGAGCGATTTCGGCCGATTTCATTTGCGAGGCGAGGGTGCGTTTCCAGATCAGGTCATATAATTTGTGTTGTTCCGGATCTATGTTGCGCAGGGTATCGGGGTGGCGAAAGAGATCGGTGGGGCGGATTGCTTCGTGGGCCTCTTGAGCATTTTTGGCTTTGGTCTGATAGTATCTTGGTTTTTCTGGAAGATATTCTTGGCCAAACTGTTTGGTGATGGAGCGGCGCGTTTCAGCGATTGCTTCGGGAGCGATCTGCACCGCATCGGTACGCATATATGTGATGACACCAACGGTTTCACCGCCCACATTTACGCCCTCATACAGGCGCTGGGCAACCCGCATGGTGCGGGCAGGGGCCATGCCAAGGCGGCTGGAGGCGTCCTGTTGCAGTGTGGAAGTGGTGAATGGAGCATAGGGGTTGCGCTTGGTGGGCTTCTTTTCAACGCTGGCAACAATGGGGCTTCCGCCAACAATTCCCTGTTTGATTTTGTCGGCTTCGTCGGAGGTTTTTATATCCAGCTTGTCGGTTTTTTTGCCATCAATTGAATAAATTCTGGCGTCAAACTGCTTTGAATTCATTTCAAAGCTGGTGTTGATACTCCAATATTCTTCGGGTTTGAATTTTTCGATCTCCATTTCCCGATCGCAAACAACTCGAAGGGCAACCGATTGCACCCTTCCGGCCGAACGGGAGCCAGGAAGTTTGCGCCACAATACCGGGGAGAGATTAAAGCCCACCAGATAATCAAGGGCGCGTCGGGCCAGATAGGCATCGACCAGAGATTGGTCAATATCGCGCGGATTGCTCATGGCGGCTAAAATTGCCGATTTGGTAATGGCGTTAAAAACCACCCGCTTTACCGGCCTGTCCTTTAGCGCTTTTTTCTCGCGCAAAATTTCAAGCACGTGCCATGATATGGCTTCACCTTCGCGATCAGGATCGGTTGCCAGAATGACTTCATCGGAATTTTTTGTGGCGCGAACAATGTCAGCTATGCGTTTTTTTGCAGCAGTGTCCACATGCCATTTCATGGCAAAATCTTCGTCAGGCAGAACGGAGCCGTCTTTTGGCGGCAGGTCGCGCACATGGCCAACACTGGCCATAACTTCATATTCAGCGCCCAGATATTTGTTGATTGTCTTGGCCTTGGCAGGACTTTCAACGATGACAAGCTTCATTAGAACTCAACTCCAGAATGTTTTTAAATTTTGCCCTGTTAAGTGCAATTGAAAAGAAAAATCCGCAATACGATGTTGGACCATGGGCATAATCCCTGACGTGACTCACTCCGGTGCCAATGGTTGGCCAACATGGTGAAAGCTTATCGCGGTGTCAATCGCATCAGGCCTATTTTGCTAAATCTTTGTTTATATCAAGGCGAAGGGACTTAGGGTCAGGACCTATTAAATTCGTACAATTCTGTTTGAAATAGAGTATTCAAATAAGGTAAATGGCAGTAAAATCATGTCTATCACCTTATTGAACTGCAATTTACATTAGATGCATACTATATTTCGAACCCGAACGGGCGCCGCCTATTTTGTTCATGAATGCGTTGAAAAACCTTGAAAACCATGCGGTTTCCGGCGTTTTCTCGCCTGTTCCCGAACAAAATCCGCTGGCGCAGAATGTATGAATTTAATAGGTCCTGACCCTAGGTCCTGACCTTGGGTTTGCCTTTATATGAGCGCAACCAGCTGCCCTGACGAGCGCTCGATGCGCCCCGCCAGATCAAGCTCCAGCAGAATGGTTTGCACAATGGGAGCGCTAAGGGATGTGGCATTTATCAGGTCGTCTATGGCGACAGGGGTTACGCTGAGGGAATTTAATACCGTTTGATGATCGCCAGCAGATGCTTCGTTTTGTATTTTTGAGCTGATTTCTGCAAGGTCTGCTGGAAGCAGGTCGTCACCAACTCCCTCCTCAGATAGAAACAGATCCGGGGAATTTTCTCCCAATTCAAATTCCTCTAAAATATCGCTGGCACCGGTAACAAGCTTTGCCCCATCCCTGATAAGTCTGTTGGTTCCTGCAGCGCGCGGGTCCATGGGGGAACCGGGAATGGCAAAGATTTCACGATCCTGTTCCAGTCCATAACGGGCAGTGATAAGAGAGCCGGAGCGAAGGGCGGCTTCGATTACCAGAACACCGCGTGACATGCCAGAAACCAGACGGTTGCGACGGGGAAAATCCTTGGCCCTAGGCATGGAACCAAAGGCCATTTCTGAAACAAGGGCTCCTCCGGTATCAAGAATTTGTTCAGCCAGATTGATGTTTTCTTTTGGATATATCTGGTCGATGCCACCGGCAAATACTGCAACGGTTCCGGTTTTTATGGCCCCGCTATGGGCCGCAAAATCAATACCACGGGCCAGACCGGAAAT
This sequence comes from Devosiaceae bacterium, assembly GCA_021648375.1. Classification (GTDB taxonomy): domain Bacteria; phylum Pseudomonadota; class Alphaproteobacteria; order Rhizobiales; family Devosiaceae; genus DROE01. The sequence goes on along the minus strand of JAKISW010000022.1, from coordinate 12,618 downwards.
TACCATATACCCCTGTTCCCCAAGATCTTCTGCAATTGTCTGCGCCAGTTTGCGCCCGGAGGCGGAGGCGTTGCGGGCACCAATTATCGCAAGTGATTTATTGTCATTGCGAGGTAATTGTCCGGCGATGGCCAAAAGCGGTGGTGGAGAATGGATGTGCTTTAAAAGGAATGGGTAGTCAGCATCTGAGATTGAAACAAGGCGAGCACCGATGGAATCAAGTTGTTCAATTTCATTTTCTGCTTGTTCGATGGAACAGATTTTTGGAGCAGATTTTGCACCGCCGCGCAGGGTGAGTTCAGGCAGGATTTCAAGAGCTGCATTTGCGCTGCCAAAGCGGTTTATTAATTGGCGAAAGGTGGTGGGGCCAACATTGGATGAGCGGATCAGTCGCAACCAGCTTATCAGTTGGGATTTGTTCATTGGGGGGGAGGTTGGGGTAGATCCGTACATTTAAAAAACTTCCCCAAAAGAAACCAGTGCAGTAAAAACTGGGCTGAATTATTGGCAATCTATTTTTTTGAGCCGCCGATCTTTGGCTCACTGCCATCCAACAAGCGCCGGATATTTTCATGGTGCCGGTAAAACAACAATATGGCAAGCGCCAGAGCAGTCAGGGCCAAAGCAGGCCCGACGATAAACCAGGCTAGAATAGGCGCAAAGGCTGCTCCAACCAGTGCGGCAAGGGATGATTGGCGTTTTACAAAAGCTGTGAGCAGCCAGATGGCGCAAAACCCAAGGCCAACTGGCCAAGAAAGGGCCAGCAAGGCTCCAATCATAGCCGCAACTCCTTTGCCGCCTTTAAAGCCAAGCCAGAGGGGAAAGATATGACCGATAAAGGCAAAAAAACCGGCGGTCATGGCGGCGATATCCCCCCATAAATAACGGGCCAGCAAAACGGCAATTGCAGCCTTTGCTGCATCCATTATCAGGGTTGATGCGGCCAGACCTTTTTTGCCGGTTCTCAAAACATTGGTTGCGCCAATATTGCCGGAGCCGATATTGCGAATATCCTCCATTCCCGCCATGCGGGTAAGCAGCAGACCAAAGGGAATTGTGCCTAAGAAATACCCAAGAGCAGCGGCGTAAAGAAAGGGAAGGCTTTCCATTTAAGCAGTCTCCTTATGTTCAAAGACTTTGCTTCCGGCCACATAGGTTACCATGATTTTACCGCTAAAGCGCGCCCCTTCAAAGGCTGTGTTTTTCGATCGCGAAATGATGTTTTCTTCAGTGTTTACCCATGGATAATCAATATCTGCAATAAAGAAGTCAGCGTTTGAGCCGGGTTTTAGAGTGCCAGCTGATATGCCAAGAATTTGGGCGGGGCGGTATGTAAGGGCTTTGATAATAGTCTTTAGCTCAACATCACCGGAATGTACCAATCGCATGGCAGCGCCAAACAGGGTTTCAAGGCCGATTGCCCCGAAAGCTGCTTCGGCAAAGGGGCGGCGCTTTACTTCCACATCCTGGGGGTCGTGACCTGAATGAATGGTGTCGATTGCGCCCGAGTTTAACCCGGCGATCAGAGCCATTCGATCGTCTTCTGAGCGCAGGGGAGGATCGAGCTTAAAGAAGGTGCGATATTGGCCCACATCCAGCTCATTGAGGGTCAGGTTATTGATGCTTACACCAGCTGAAATATTGGGGTTTTCTTGTTTGTGGCCTGCCAGAATTTGCACCGATCCGGGGCAGGAAATCTGGGCGGCGTGATAATTCACTCCGGTGGCTTTGGCCAATATCAGATCACGGCTTAAGGGGATGGTTTCAGTTTCAGAACTGATCGAGCCAAGTCCTAGGGTTGTGGCAAACAGGCCCTTGTTCATAACGCCTTTGCCCTTTAGGCCATCGTCGCAAAGATGGTGCATAATGGGCATTTCAAAGTTTTTGGCATAGGTAAAAGCTGTTCGTAAAAGGGCAGACGATTGAATGGATTTTCTCCCTTCAGAAAAGCAAACAGCTCCTGCTTCTTTTAACAGACCAAACTCGGTTATCTCGTTCCCCAAAAGACCTTTGGAAATGGCAGCAGCAGGCAATATATTTACGCAGGCGCTTGCTTTTGCCCGACTGATAATAAAATCCACCACCGCGCCATCATCAATGGCGGGAAGCGTATCGGGCATGCATACAAATGAGGTCACGCCACCAGCGGCGGCGGACTTGGCAGCGCTGTTTAAGGTCTCGCGATATTCATGACCTGGTTCGCCGGTAAACACCCTGAGGTCAACCAGACCGGGGGCCAAAAGCATGCCCTTTGCATCAATTATTTGCGCCCCTTCGGGTGCCCCTGTATCAGCACCTTTGTTGAGCGAGCTGATTTTACCGTTTTCAACCAACAGGTTACCCAATTCGTCAAAATCAGATGCCGGGTCAATGATGCGAGCATTTTTTATCAACAGTGGAGCGTTCATTGTGCCGGCTCCTCGTTGCCGGTAAGCCCTTTATTGAGCAGGGCATCGAGCACTGCCATGCGCACCGCAACCCCCATTTCCACCTGATCGGTAATTACTGACATGGGACTGTCGGCAACCGCCGGATCAATCTCCACGCCCCGGTTCATGGGGCCGGGATGCATTATAATGGCATCAGGTTTTGCAAATTTGAGTTTCTTTTCATCCAATCCATAAAACCTGTAATATTCGCGCTCTGATGGAACAAGCGAATTGGAAGTGCGCTCTTTTTGCAGGCGCAGCATCATCACAACGTCCACTCCATCAAGCCCTTGTTCCATATCGGTAAAAACCTCGGTGCAAAGGTTTTCAATGCCAGTGGGTAGCAGGGTTTTTGGAGCGATTACCCTTGTTCTGACATTTAAGGCTCCAAGTAGAGCAAGGTTGGATCGTGCAACCCTGGAGTTGGCAATGTCTCCGCAAATGGCAACTTTGAGACCTGCCAGCATGCCTTTATGGTGGCGAATAGTCAGGGCATCGAGCAGGGCCTGGGTGGGGTGCTCATGGGCACCATCTCCGGCGTTTATAACTGCGCATTCTACCTTTTGGGAAAGCAATTCCACCGCCCCGGCAGCCCCATGGCGCACAATGATTACATCGGGTTGCATGGCGTTGAGAGTGGCGGCGGTGTCGATCAGGGTTTCCCCTTTGCTAAGGGATGAGGTCTTTACCGCCATGTTAACAACCATGGCCCCAAGGCGTTTTCCGGCGATTTCAAAGCTGGCCTGAGTTCTGGTGGAGTTTTCAAAAAACAGGTTGATCTGGGTTTTTCCCAGCAGGGTTGGAAGGGTCTTTCGGGGCTTTCTTGATATGGGGATCATAGCCTGAGCACGATCAAGTAAATTGATGATATCGTGCTGATTTAATTGAGCAATTCCAAGTAAATGCTGATGGGGGAAGGGTGGTGCAGCGGCTGAATTTGTAGCGCTTTTGGTGTTGTTTTCTGTTGTTTTTGGCTTTGACATTTCTACGTTTTGCCCCCGGTTAAATCGGGTTTACCCCATGAACAAGAATGTGCCAAGCAGTATTGACCTTGAGTCTATAATGCATACTGCATGGCCAGAAATGTAATCAGAGGCAGGGTGACAAACGAGGCAATAACCTGAGCGGTGGAGGTGGCGGCATAGAGCGGTGCATCGCCCCCCAAAGCTCTGGCCAGAATGTAGCCGTTGACCGCGGTTGGAACAGAGGCCGAAATGACAATGATCACAAACTGAATGCCCTCTACGCCAAAGGATAACGCCAGAACTGTGGCCAATGCCGGGGTGAATAACAGGCGCATTACTGAGGCAAATACCACTTCGCGGCCAGATGTTTTCATGGCCCTCCAGCTTAGTCCGGCACCAAGGGCAAGCAGGGAAACCCCAAGGGCGGCGCTACCCAGCAGATCAAGAATGGTAAAAATGGTGTCGGGGAGTTCAACCCCTAACACTTTGATTAATATGCCTAAAAATATTCCCCATAGCAAAGGATTGCGCAAAAGTTCTTTGAGAACCATTGCGATACTTGCTTTGGTTTTTCCGGCATATGTTACAAGCACCAGTATATTTATCACGTTTAATGGCGGCACTAAAACAGCAAAGGCAATGGCTAGAATTGCTACCCCTTCAGCGCCAAAAAGCTTGTCGATAATCGCCAAGGCGATAAAGCCATGCCAACGGGTTGAGGTCTGGAAAATGGTGGTGAATGCGGGGCCTTTAACATCCCAGATTGATTGCAAAGGCTTGCGCAGCAGCCATATTAAAAGGCACATAATCAATACGGTAAGCAGCAAAGACAGGGCAAAGGAACTCAAATCTTCAAATGAAAGTTCGGCTCTGGCAAGGGTTGTTATCAACAGGGCGGGAAACAGCAGCCAATAGGCAATTGATTCGATGCCGTGCCATTGCTCGGCCGGAATCATATTTGATTTGCGCAGGCCAAAACCAAGCGCAATAAGCGCAAATATCGGCAGTAGGGAAGTGAAAGCAATGAGCATATTTATTGGCCATGAAAATGGAAGAAACTTACAAAGAATTTAGTGTAAACTTACAGAAAACTTACAGTGGAATTACATTAAAATTGCACTTTTATGCAGGGGCATCAAAACTAATGCAAAAATCATCAGGTATTGAACCTAGGTTCCAAGATGATCCAGCGCTCCCTGCAGGATAAAACTTGCCGCCAGCTTGTCGACCAGATCGGCGCGTTTGGCGCGAGACATATCGGCCTCAATCAGAGTTCTGGTTACGGCGGAGGTGGAAAGTCTCTCATCCCAAAAAGCGATGGGGATTAAAATTTTAGCTTTTAGATTGCGGGCAAAGGCGCGGGTGGATTGTGCCCTTGGTCCTTCCGAGCCATCCATGTTGAGGGGTAGGCCCAAAACAATGCCTGCAACCTGATTTTGCTCTATCACTTCAATTATCTGATTTGCATCTTGAGTGAATTTTTTGCGTTTGATGGTGAATAGGGGAGTGGCCGTTAATCGCAGACCGTCAGAAATGGCCAGACCGATGGTTTTTGTTCCCAGATCTATACCAAGCAGGCGACCTTTGTCGGGCATGGATTTCATGGACAATGAATTTTGATGATCAGATGGTGATGAGGGATTTGGTGAATCTTGCATATGACGAGGATTAGCAGTGTTGGAGCAGGTTATAAAGTCATGAAATGATTCCACCATATGAAATGATTTCGCCATATGAAATGGTTGCAACTTGTGGTGAGCGGGCAGAGATTTTTTTAGTAAAGTAAAACTACACAATTAGGGTCAGGACCTATTAAATTCATATATTCTGCGCCCAATTGTCGATATGTTGGCGGGTTGTCTGCGTTTAAAATAACAAGTCGAAATGAATTTGAGCTTATCCAACAAAATCTGTGGTGTTCTGATGCAATTGAACATTAATCGGGTTCGTTTCACAAATTCCAGTATTGAATAACTACATAATCTGATTTTTGTAGGTCCTGTCTCTAATAATTCTATGTTTATTTATTGGTCGCTTGCGAATAAGAGGTGGTGTCTGGAATTCAGCTTTGGAAGAAAAATGTTAAATTGGATAATTGAAAATGCCGCAGCTTTATTTAGTGGGGCGGGGTTAGTAATTGTTTTGGCAATATTGCGATTTGTGCCAATAGCAGGTCGATTATTTGCTGAAAAATTTATAAAATCAACCTCATCAGTGAGGGCATTTCCGCCCAAGAAATCCTTCTACAATGATGCCTTTTATGTGCACTTTGAGAAATGTTTTAAAGAAGCAAAGCATTTTATTTACATTACTGGTGACGGGTTTGAATGCAAAGATGTTAAAGGTCGCAAAAAGGCTTCAAATTTTGCAAATATGATGCGCGAAGCCTTGGGTCGTGGTGTTAAAATCGTTCGAGTGGAGACCAGACCAAATGACAATGCGGAGTGGTCTGAAATGCTGGCTTCGATAAAATCACAATATAACGACAATTTTGAACTTTATGTTTTTGGCGTAAGTTCCAGCAATCAACTTTCAAGTATTGGTGTATTTGACCCGGAATCCTCCACAACAAGTGTTGTTGAAATAATGCTTTCCGTTTCCAAACGATTTGGAACAAATTCCGGTGATCTTGCAGGGCCCGGAATTTTCATCCGCAATGAGCCGGAATTGGCAAAGAGTATGGCAGACAAAATCATTGAACTAACCAAGTTGGATGATGTAGAAAGGGCTGACAATGAAAGGGATGTTAAAAACTTACTATCGGGAACCTCGTGGTATTTTTCTTATGGTTCAAATATGAATTCTAAGCAGATGAAACAACGAATTGCTTCAGCTACCTTTGTTGGAATTGGTGTCCTTGATAATCATAAGCTTTCTTTCAATAGAAAAGGATCTTATCGCCCGGGGGGTGTTGCCAGCGTTGAAGATTGTGTAGAAAAAGTATGGGGGGTAGTTTGGGAAATGCCTTCTTCTGAGCTTGCAAAGCTGACAAAAATAGAAGACCCGACTGCCTATAGTCGAGAGCAAAAGAGTATTATAATGAAAAACGGAGAGACGTTGAGTTGCAATGTTTATGTTGCACAAAAACAAGTGGATTTTATTGCTCCTGAAAAAGAGTATATGAATTTGATTATTTCAGGAGCTAAAGAATTTGAGCTTCCACCTACTTATATCGCTTTTCTTGAGAACATCAAAACCCAGTAGCCGGGAATAAAGGAAAATATTTATGTCAGTTGATGCAAAAACTGTGCGCCGCATTGGCAATCTGGCGCGCATTAAAATCGAGGAAAATGACCTTGAGAATTATGCTGATGAGCTGAATGTCATTCTTGGTTTTGTTGAGCAGCTCAATGAGGTTGATGTGGATGGTGTTGAGCCCATGACTTCGGTCACCCCCATGGCGTTGCGGCGGCGGCAGGACAAAGTGGATGCGGGAGGATATGCGGATAAAATTGTCGCCAATGCGCCCCTGAGCGAGGACAATTTTTTCATGGTGCCAAAAGTGGTTGAATAGGTTTGCTGCTTGTAAGCATAAATATTGAAACTCCCTTACAGGATGATGTTCGCCATCTGGTTGAATTATTGAATGGGCATCTGGAGCCGTTATCGCCAATTGAACATCAATATAAAATGAATGTTGATGAAATGGCCCGGAGCGATACAAAGGTTTTTGTAGCGCGTAATATGGATAAAAATGCAATCGGCATGGCAGCGCTGAAAATCCATAAGGGCCATATGGGCGAAGTAAAGCGCATGTTTACGATTGAAAAGGTGCGCGGACAAAGGGTTGGAGTTAAATTGTTGAGCAGCGTGATTTTGCAGGCCCAACGATTAGATATAAAAAAACTGGTGTTGGAGACCGGATTTGGAGCTGGATACGCAGATGCCCACAGGCTTTATCAAAGGGCGGGATTTATAGAATGTGGACCGGTGCTTGATTATGAGGATACCGGGTCTTCGGCTTTTTTTGAGATGGATTTGAATTTTTTAGCGAAAGATTTGCAACTTGACTGACTTAACAAAACTAAGCCTGAAAGAAACCCGCGACGGGTTGAGGGCCAAACAATTTTCTTCTGTTGAAGTGACCTCAGCTTATCTGGGGGCAATTGATGGGGCCAATCAAAGCCTCAACGCTTATATTTGCGTTGAAGGTGAAGGGGCTAAAAAGCAGGCCCAGATTAGTGATGAAAAACTGGCCTCTGGCAATGGCGGGGCGCTGGAAGGGGTGCCACTTGGCATCAAAGATTTGTTTGCCACCAGGGGCGTGCATACTCAGGCGGCGAGCCACATTCTTGATGGCTTCTTGCCGGAATATGAAAGCACGGTTACGTCTAATCTTTGGGATGATGGCGCGGTAATGCTGGGCAAGCTCAACATGGATGAGTTTGCCATGGGATCATCCAACGAAACCTCATATTTCGGGCCGGTGGTTAATCCGTGGCGGGCTGATGGTTCAAGTCAAAATCTGGTGCCCGGAGGATCTTCCGGTGGATCGGCTTCGGCAGTCTCTGCATGGCTTTGTGCCGGGGCCACGGCTACTGATACGGGTGGCTCCATTCGTCAGCCAGCGGCGTTTTGTGGAATTGTTGGTATCAAACCTACTTATGGGCGCTGCTCGCGCTGGGGTGTTGTGGCCTTTGCCTCCTCGCTTGATCAGGCCGGGCCGTTGACCCGCACGGTTGAGGATAATGCAATCATGCTGACCTCGATGGCCGGGTTTGACAAAAAAGACAGCACCAGCGCTGATTTGGCAGTGCCAGATTTTGCTGCTGCCGTTGAGCGCGGAGTAAAGGGTTTAACCATTGGTATTCCAAAAGAATATCGGTTGGATGGTATGCCGGACGAAATTGAAACCCTTTGGCAACAGGGTATCGCATGGCTCAAGGAGGAGGGGGCAACCGTCAAAGATATTTCTTTGCCCCACACCAAATATGCCCTGCCGGCCTATTATATTGTGGCTCCTGCTGAAGCATCGTCAAATCTGGCCCGTTATGATGGGGTGAAATATGGTTTGAGGGTGGCTGGCAAATCCATTGATGAAATGTATGCTCTTACCCGGGCCGCAGGTTTTGGGCGCGAGGTGCAGCGTCGGGTAATGATTGGCACCTATGTTTTATCTGCCGGATATTATGATGCCTATTATGTCAGAGCGCAAAAAGTGCGCACTTTGATAAAACAGGATTTTGAAAAGGTTTTTGCCAGTGGCATTGATGCCATTCTAACCCCGGCAACTCCTTCCGCTGCTTTTGGTATCGGGGATAAGGAAATGGCGGCGGATCCGGTTAAAATGTATCTCAATGATATTTTTACGGTAACTGTAAACATGGCCGGATTGCCCGGAATTGCTGTTCCGGCGGGCATGGATAAACAGGGTTTGCCCTTGGCCCTGCAACTGATTGGCAAGCCGTTTGATGAAGAAACATTATTTGCCGCCGGGCGGGTGATCGAGCGTTCTGCCGATCTTGATTTGACACCAAAAAGCTGGTGGCGAAAATGAGCAAAATAGTTCTACCGAATGATTGCGCTAACAAGCAGCAGGTTCGCAAAGAAATTGATCGGCTTGATCAGGGTCTGATCGAGTTGTTTGCCCAGCGCCATGCCTATGTTACCCGCATGGCAGAAATTAAAACCGACCCGCAAGAAGCGTTTGACCCCGAGCGGATTGAAGAAGTCATAAAAACCCTTAGGGCGCGAGCGGTTGAACATAATCTGGACGAAGATCAGGCCGAGCTGTTGTGGCGCACCCTGATCGACTGGAACATAAATTATGAAAAGGGCATCATCGCTGCCCGCTCCAACTCCTGACCTTAGAACCCGATAAAATTTGAGAATATTATGACACTTATTGATACACGCACGCCAAACCCGGATTATTTTATCGCTGGAGCAACCGGCGACTGGGAGATGGTTATCGGGCTGGAAATTCATGCGCAGGTGAGCAGCCAAAGCAAATTATTTTCTCCATCTTCCACCGAGTTCGGCCAACCACCCAATTCTAACGTTTCTTTTGTTGATGCGGCGATGCCGGGCATGTTGCCGGTTATCAACGAAGAATGTGTACGGCAGGCTATTCGCACCGGATTAGGTCTAAAAGCTCAAATAAACAAGCGCTCGCTATTTGATCGCAAGAACTATTTTTATCCAGATTTGCCCCAGGGCTATCAGATTTCCCAGTTCAAAGACCCGATCGTGGGCGAGGGGGAAGTGCATCTGGATATGGGTGAGAAAATCGGCACGGTGACCATTGGCATTGAGCGGTTGCATCTGGAGCAGGATGCGGGCAAATCCATTCATGATCAGCACCCCAATATGAGTTTTGTTGATCTGAACCGATCAGGGGTTGCCCTGATGGAAATCGTCTCAAAGCCTGATATTCGTTCCTCGGCGGAGGCGCGGGCCTATATCACAAAATTGCGCACCATCATGCGTTATCTTGGCACTTGTGATGGCAATATGGAGCAGGGGTCACTTCGGGCAGATATTAATGTTTCGGTGCGCAAGCCGGGTGGTGAATTTGGCACAAGATGTGAGATTAAAAACGTCAACTCTTTGCGCTTTGCCGGGCAGGCCATAGAATATGAAGCCCGTCGCCAGATTGATGTATTGGAAGATGGGGGCGAGATTGCCCAGCAGACCCGCTTGTACGATCCAAAAAGTGGCAAAACCCGCTCCATGCGCTCCAAAGAAGAAGCCCATGATTATCGCTATTTTCCCGATCCCGATCTATTGCCGCTGGAATTTGATCAGGCGTTGATTGATGAGTTAGCGGCTGATCTGCCGGAATTGCCGGATGAAAAACAGGCTCGTCTGGTGGCTGAATATGGCATTACGGTCTATGACGCATCGGTGTTGATTGCTGATAGAAAATCGGCGGATTTTTATGAAAATGTGGCCAAGTCGGGCGATAAAAAGCGCGACGGCAAGCTCAGCGCCAACTGGGTTATCAATGATCTTTCCGGGCGTCTGGCCAAGGAGGGATTGGATATCGCTTCTTCTCCCGTTAGTGCTGAACAGCTGGGTGGAATTATCGACCTTATTTCGGGGGGTGAAATTTCTGGCAAAATCGCCAAGGACCTGTTTGAAATCGTCTGGAGTGAGGGTGGAAACCCGGCCGAACTGGTTGAATCCCGTGGCATGAAACAGGTTTCAGATACCGGGGCAATTGAAAAAATTGTTGGCGAGATTATCGCGGCCAATCCCGATCAGGTGGCCAAGGTTAAAGACAAGCCTTCAATGGTTGGCTGGTTTGTGGGGCAGGTGATGAAGGCTTCTCAGGGCAAGGCAAATCCACAGGCGGTGAACAAGATTTTACGGGATAAGCTGGGTTTGTAGCGCGGGCATGAACGCTGTAGTTTAAGCAATTCACGAAGACAGGTTATGGCGGCTGGTTTTGATATAAAAAGCGTTACCGCCTGCCTCCAGCACATATCGCATATTGTTGTAGGGGAAGGTTAAGCCGGCCTGATGAAAGAATTTTGCCGAGCGCACGCCGGGGTGACGCACGCCTGCCATTACCCGATCAGCAACCTTACTGGCCAGTTCCACCGGGCGTTCTTCGGCCATGTTGCGCGATAATACTCCGGGGGCAAACTGGCGCGGTGCACCCACTACCGTGCAGATGGAATTGTCAAATTTTGGGCTGTTCACCCGGTTCATAACCACTGTGCCAACGGCCAGCATTCCTGCCTCAGATGAGCGGTTGGATTCAAAATACATGGCGCGCACAAGGCATTCTTTTTCCCGATTATTAAATGCCATAACCACAGGGCGCGTTTCTGGTGTCTGACTTGAAGGTGCAGGCGTGGGAGCTGCTGAAATGGGAAAAGGATTATCAAGCTTAAACCCTTCCGGCAAAACGCTTGTGCAACCTGAGATAAACAGGGTGAGGGCACCGGCAGCGGTTATTGATAAAAATTTTGAATTCATTGCTTTAACAGGTCCGGGTTGCGGTACATTTTTTGTGCCATGCTCAAATGATAGCATTATTGTGCCGATTTGGGAAAACCCGTGTCTTTATCTAAGTTTTGTCCACAATGAGGCAGATGGAACAGATTATCTGTAAAGCATATGTTTTGTAGCAATATTTTGATTGGCAGCGCGGGTTTTTGGCAGCAAACGGGCGGGAAAAACTCCACAAACAGGCTCAAGAACGGTCACAATTGTAAAAACTCGCTGGCGGATAAAAGCAACCGGGGACATATTTCCCCCGTCATAAATATAGGTTGCAAGCGCCCTGTTGGTCATTTTCTCAAATTTATTGCTCATGATCGCCTCTTGGATTTTTGTTCTGTTTTGTCGTAGAAATAAGCCTTTTATGGTTGGTATAGGTTGGCAAAAACCGGCTGAACGGGGGCTGAATAGGTGGTTCAAGTGCCGGGTTGGAAATTTAGCCCCTTGTAATAGAAGGGTTTAATTCCCAGATTCCTTAAAAGAAACAGGAACAATTTGAATCGATAGCCGCTTGTTCAGCTTGTGGCCTTAAAAGGGGACAGCAATATGACAGAAGAAAAATCCAAAAACCGCTGGAAGACTTTTACCGAAGAAGTTGAAGTGGCCGGGCATCAGTTGATTGATGAAGTCACGCGACTAGTTTCTGAAGGGAATGTGCACAAATTAAGAGTACGATCGCAAAATTCAGATGTGGTATTTGAAGTGCCCTTGACAGCTGGTGCGGTTGTGGGCGGTGTTTTTGTGCTTGCGGCTCCCGCTTTGGCAGTGCTTGGCGCGCTGGCTGGCCTGTTGGCTAAGGTGAAAATCGAAATTGTGCGCAATGTTGATGCTGATGAAGATGCGGAAGATGGCGATGATTTCGGTGATAACGCTGACGATGATGATCGCGGCCCGGTGATTGACGGGGAAGTTAAAGAGAGCTGATTTGTGCTTTTAGATGGACCCTCGGGTCAAGCCCGAGGGTGACGCTTGGTGGGTGTTGATGATGTTGGGCGATGTTTATTAGAATAGTATTGAAAATGGAATATTGAAGCAGATTGCGATGGTTTTGTTTTAACACGGTCGTCATACTCGGGCTTGACCCGAGTATCCATTGCAGATTTGGAATTAAATTTTATTGGTTTTATTTGGACCATCACCAATTACATGTAGAAGTTCAGACTTGATCTGACAGTTTGCCGTTTTGTTGGCAGCATTTGTCTGGTCAGATTTGGTCTATGAACTTTTCCTTCCAGATTTGTTTCCCCTCGATCATAGTTTCGAAGGGCGTTCTT
>JAKISW010000021.1 GCA_021648375.1 Devosiaceae bacterium | reverse complement strand
CGGGCAAGGCTAGGGCGAACTTATGCTGCTTCAACGCGCGACAAGCCCCCTGCCCTGTTGCAGCTTAGCCCCTTAAAGCAGGCGCTTTGTATTATTGCCTGCGTGCTACCATTGCTTGCGGGTTTGGGAATTCCCGTCTTTGTTCTGGCGGTCTATGCCCTTCGCCGGATTGATGGATTATTGGATCCGGTTCTATTCTCTGCCGCTACCAGCAGCATATGGGTGGCCTTCTTGAGTGCAACGCTTGCCACGACAATTGCCTATGGGGTTTTGCAATATGGGCGCATTACCAAAAGCGCCAAAATAAGTACGATTGGCCGAATTGCCAGCCTTGGCTATGCCGTTCCAGGAACTGTGCTGGCTGTTGGCTTACTCGTGGCGCTTGCGGGATTTGATAATTGGCTGGATGGGTTGATGCGCTCATCGTTTGGTATTTCAACGGGGCTCATGTTCAGCGGTTCAATTATGATTATTGTCTACGCCTGCACCTTGCGATTTCTCGCCATTGCCTATGGCACTTTGGAATCAGGCTTTGGCAAAATCTCTCCCCACATAGACATGGCGGCGCGGGCCTTGGGGCGCACACCCATGCAAACAGCCTGGCAGGTGCACCGGCCAATAATGAGGCGAGCCCTGGGGGTAGCGTTCCTGTTGGTATTTGTGGATACAATGAAAGAACTTTCAGCGACCTTATTATTACGCCCCTTCGATTTCGAAACCCTGGCCACATTTTTCTATGACCGGGCATCCCAATCCGCCCTGGAAGAACCGGCAATTGCGGGAACTATTCTAACCTGGCAAGTATCTAATACGTTCGATGGCGCATCGCTGATAGGAAATGGCATGTTGCCAAAAGATATGGTTTCAGGCCTTTCATTTCAGGCTCTTGATGCTGATGTTACAGGAATTACCAATCTGGCAAAATTGCAGGGTGTGGCACCGGGTCAAGACACGGTTCTTGCAAAAGTAATGATTAATTCCCAGTCTAACCAGATGAAAGAATTTCAATTTGGCTTTAGTGATGCGGCCAAAATCTATCTTAATGGCCAGCCTTTATTTCAAGGTAGTGATGGTGAAAGTTCACGCGATTATCGTTTTCTTGGAACAGTTGGTTATTACGACACAGTATTCCTGCCGTTAAAAAGCGGAGAAAACGAGTTAATAATCGCAGTTAGCGAAAGCGTGGCTCTCACCAACGGCTGGGCAGTTCAAGGACGCTTCAATGATGTGAGTGGGATCGACTTCTAAATATAGAAGACAATTTCCCGCCCACTGACCATCATTTATCAGGTAACCATAATGCACACGGGTAATGTGCAACTTACCAGCACTGGATGATGTCACAGAGAACCCCGAGCTATTAATTGGCTCGGGGTTTTTGTAATTTGAGCTTTAATTATAGGAATAAATTATTGGTCTTAAACTTTAGGTCTTGGCCCTAGCTGGTCAATACAATTCGCATCAGGTCTGCGGTATTGCGAGCCCCAAGTTTTTCCATGACACGAGCCCGATGAACCTCAATGGTTCTCGGCGATATTCCCAGATCGCGCCCTGCTTCCTTGTTGGATTGGCCATTGGTAATTAATTGCAATACCTGACGTTCACGAGGGGTGAGTTGATTAAATCCGCGAATTTCAATGGGTCGACGGCCACCCTGCACCGCCCCCAGATGCACATCACGTCGAAGCGCATCCCGAACAGCACTTACGAATTTTTCAGTATCTATTGGTTTGGCGATAACATCGGTCGCTCCGTATTTCATCGCCGTAACCGCAGCGATTACATCCCTGTTGTTTGCGAGCATAAACACCGGTGTTCCTATGCAAACTGACTTTATCCTGCCAAGAGCATCAAGCGTTGATTGTGAATTTATCTCAAGGTTCAAAATCACCACATCGGGTGCCCTTTGTTCCATTTTGATAAAAAATTCAGCGCAATCCATAGATGATATGGTTTGAAACCCCTCGAGCCGAAATAATACACCAAGAGCCTCGCAAGTCCCCTGATCTCCATCAACTATATGCACCAGTCGATCCCGATTTTGATATGAATGATAAAAAAGTTTTTGTTCCATTTTCATCTGCCCCAACTTGTTTGAAATACTGATATTCAAATAAAAATTCTGCAATTTACCCCAAGCAGAATCACTCCCGCAGTTTGAACTAAGTGTTGTGCCGATGTGAGATGGTTACCCCTTAGAATCAAATACCTATACTTAGGATTAAGTTCCTATGATCTCGATGTAAAGGATTTTATTCCTATAGGTATTTGGGCGTATGTATAAAAGTTCAAGTTTATAAAACCGCCCGGAGAAAATTTTGGTTTTTACCATTGCTGAACTAAAAAAGCGGCTCCCTTGAAAAAGGAAACCGCCATGTAGTTTGATATTTCAATATATCGCCTGCCAAAATGATATTACTTTTTCAGCAGATCACGAATTTCCTTTAGCAACACTTCCTCGGGTGGAGTGGCTTTGGGTGCCGTAGGTTTTTCTTCTTCTTTTCGCTTCATGGAGTTTATTCCCTTAACCAGAATAAACAGCGCAAAGGCAATGATAATAAACTTGATGACAGCATTAATAAACAGGCCGATATTAATCGTTGCAATTCCGGCTTCCTTAGCTGCATCAACGGTGGGAATAACAGCTCCCCCTGCGTCACCCAGTAAAATAAACCAGTTTGAAAAATCAATTCCACCAAGTAGCAGGCCTACAACAGGCATAAACACATCATCGACGAGTGATCCGATAATTGCCCCGAACGCGGCACCGATGACAATACCCACCGCCATGTCTATCATATTGCCTTTGATGGCAAATTCTTTGAATTCCTTGAGCATTTAATTCCCCTTTTTAAAATTGCAGTTCTCATGCTGTCCCCAAAATGCAGCGCGGTTAAGTATTTGAATTTTTTTTTAGCAAAAATCAAACATTTCTTTGGCTTTTTAAATCACTCAAGAATAATTTTGTGGCGATCATTTAGCCAGTTTTTTGCAAATTGCACTAAAGGTTAACTGGTTGTTTACCATGTTTTTGCGAAAAGAGAGTTTAATGCCCCAATTAGATTTTTGTGGGCACTCCAAATAAATCGCACGCATGAGAAATTTATGGCCAACCCTCAAAGAACAAATAATTGGCAAAATGCTACAGAGAATCCGGGGCTGAGAGCTTCGGAATCACGTGTGCCAAAATATGGCGGGTTTGAGCAAGGGCGTGCAGGCTCAGATTTGCCGTCTTCGCACGACGTTGATGCATTTGCCAAAGGGGACTGGAACTCGCTTCAGGACCAGTTGGAGGACTTGCTTGATCAGGTTCATCTTCAACAACAGGACCAGTTTCAACACCAGAGTGAATATTCTCGGCGCGGTAAAAGCCATATGCCTGCGCAAAATTTCGGACAATTCTACCAGGAGGAATTCGAGCAAGGTCAATTTGCTCCAGAAGAATATCATCCGCAAATTCCCTCCCGTTCAAATCAGATCAAGCCATCACGTGGACGCTATTCGCGGCACTCTTCGTCTCAGTATGCCTCTGATAGCCAAAATGAAACAGAGGAGGCATTTTCAATGCCTGCCCAATCAGCACGCCAGTTGCAAAACGCAATTCACCAGATCAGGTCACGCAAGCAGCAAAAGCCGCGCAACCGGGATCATGATATGTCAGCTCATCAATACCAGGGCCAACGGCAGAACGCTCCTGAGAAATTTAACGAATTTGGTGCAGCCCTTGGCGATATAAGTTCACGTATTGCCAGATTCGAACAAATACTCGCCAGTCAGAATAATTTGCAGAATAATTCAAGCGCCCCGATTACAGAAATGGCTACTCAGATTGAGCAGCTTTGCGGTGTGGTGGAACATCTGGCCAATAATGTGGGCGAGCAGAGCCAGATCAAACGCCTGGAAACCCAGATTGCCCGGCTGGCAGATGCGATACCTGAGGGGAACGATCTGGATTTTAAGTCGCTTAATCAACGTCTGGACGTTTTATCGAACGCCTTTGAAAAGCTTCAGGATTTACAAACCAGACAATTGGACTTCGCAGCGATTGCCACAGCCGGTTCAGATAATTTGGACGCTTTGGAACCCGGCGTCAAAAATATTTTGCAACGTATGGACGATCTGGAGCAGATTGAGATCGACCTTGAACCGATAGAAAAATGCGTGCGCTCAATATATGATCGCATTGATACGCTGGAACAAACCATGTCCCAGCCAAATCCAGACATAGAATGGCTCAGCCGGGATATGGCTGAATTTACCAAGGCCATGAAAAGTGCCAGCAGCAACAGCGATTCCGCAGAACTGATCGAGCGGGTCGATACTCTGGTGGTAAGAATTGAACAGATAGAAAGTCAGGGCAGCCCTGTCGGCTCCATCAAATCAGAAATACAAAATTTACAATCCAGTTTGCTCAACGCGGTGGAACCAAGATTTGAAGCGCTTGAGCAACAGCTTGGCAGCTTGCAGAATAATTTTTCTGAAACCTCCAATACAGGGCAACAACCGGAAATTTCGGTTGATATGCTGGAAAAACACATACAGAATCTGGCCAAAAAACTGGATGAAACCAATTCCGAAATTAGCGGGTTGCAACAGGTTTTTACCAAGGGTGATGAAGTAAATTCATCGCCCGACATCAACGCTATTGCCGATATGGTTGCGAACAGAACCTATGAAGCTATGGAAAAATTGCAGGCGCAGAGTGGAAGCGGTGTTGAACAAACCGCTCTTGATGAGTTGGAGGGGCGGTTGTCAGGCCTGTTTAAGTCACAGACCAATAACAATCAGAATGGCGAATTTGTAAACGTTAGAAAAAGCATTGATCAGGTAAATGACCGCCTGTCTCGATTGGAAACTTCGCTTGAAGCCGTTGATAAAAACCCTTCTGGCTCGGTTGATATAGATCAAAATGTTTCTGAATCATCACTCAAAACGCAACGCTCAAAGTTTGAAAATAACTTTGAACAAGAGCCAGGCGCTACAAAAAGCGGCGCTCAAATATTAAAACCTGAAAAACCATCAAAGCATTTGCTTCCTGAATTGGCAGACAATATGCCCCGTCCGCCCGCTGAAGAAGCGCCGCTGAACGCCCCTGTGTTTGGTAAGGGTGAATTTAATTCCGACCAGAATAGTGCGCGTGTACCAGTGCCTGCTTCGTTGCGGGTTGAACCTGATGATTTGCTGGTTATGGAAAGTGAAATCCATGAAATTGATGAGCCGCATCCTGCACGCCATTCTCCGTTTTCATCGGATTTTGAAGGCATGGGTAATGTTGATAAAAACGATGTAAAACCCATAAAAATCCCCCGACTGAATGATGAAAATCCCAGCGCACCACCGGCGCCCAAATCTACGTTTGCCCAAAATCAAAGCCCGATTACCAGGTCAGGCGACAGGGAAGAAAATACTTCAAACCCACCACAGGATACAAGAGTTTCCCGTTCCACTTTTATAGAAGCTGCTCGCCGGGCGGTAAAATCAAACAATCAGATGCAGACCCAGGAAGAAGAGCAATCTCTTATCGGGCGCGCCATAGCCAGATTTCAAAAAAAATCGGCAGCAGTTAAAGAAACTGAAACCGAAAAAAACAATTCCGTCAAAGGAAAAGCCTCCCTTGTGGATGGTAATCAGGAAACTGAATTTACAAGTAAACAAGAAGATCAGAGCGAGGAATATGATGATCTGACCACAGTTCCTGAAAGTTTTTTGTCCAAAAATCGTCAACCAATTTTATTGGTCGCGGCGCTGGCGGCAGTAACTTTACTGACCATAAATCTGGTGTCTCAGCGTTTTTCCGCTCCCCAGGGTGATCAGGTTGAGGCAGTTGCCCAGATTGATAGCGCTGATAGCGCCGATACCTTCGTGGACGGGGGCGTAAATAATTTGCCTGTTGATCAGGGATCTGGTTCTGCCGGTGCTTCTTTTATACCGGGCGAAACACCAATACAGACCACACCAGATCAGACAACCAGTAATCTGATGATGGAGAATGGATCTGGTGAAGGCGTGCGAATTATTGACCCAGGTGTCAATCAGGAAACTCCGGTAAGCCTCAATCTGGCCAGTCTGACAAGCATTGGTGCATCGACCCCGCTTCAGGGCTTTGAAATGCCTCCAGAGGCCATCGGTCCTCTTCAATTGCGCCAGGCCGCCCAGGATGGTGACCCAAGAGCTCAATTCGAAATTGCCGCCATTTTTGCCGAAGGGCGTGCCATTACTCAGGATCTTGGCGCAGCTTCTGTGTGGTATGAGCGCTCGGCAGCTCAAGGGTTTGCACCCGCCGGTTACCGTTTGGCAAATATGCTGGAAAACGGCATTGGAGTTGAAAAAGATCTGGCACGCGCGCGCCTTTGGTATCAATTGGCAGCTGACGCCGGCAACCGCATGTCCATGCACAATCTTGCCTCCTTAATGGCCAGCGGCCAGTTGGGTGAACCCCAATTTGACCTTGCTGCCTATTGGTTTGAAAAAGCTGCCAATCTGGGCCTGAAAGACAGCCAGTTTAATCTGGCAATGCTAAACGCTCGCGGATTGGGTGTTCCCCAAAACGCTGAAAATGCCTATAAGTGGTTCTCGATCGCAGCCAGTCTGGGTGATGAGGATGCAGCTAAGGCGCGCGATGATATTGCCCGTTCGCTGGATGCTCAAATCATGCCGGATTTGCAAAACAAGATCGCCGCCTGGGAAGCTGCCAATCTGAATATTCTGGCAAATTTTGCCCCCATTGGTACATGGACAGCAAATTTTGACCCCGGTGCTGATATTGATAATTCCGAAGTGATCGTTCGGGTTCAGGCGGTTTTGAACCGGCTGGGGTTTGATGCTGGCACACCCGATGGCCTTATGGGTCCAAAAACCGCAGGGGCAATTGTTGATTTTGAACGCCAGGTCGGCATGGCACCAAGCGGAGCTGTAAATCCAAGATTGCTGGCCGTGCTTGGGAGTCAGCCGGTTTAAATTGTTAAAATCTGACGCTGATTTAACCAGAAAACCATATGAGCGTTGACAAAACCCGCATGTGGGTCATAAACATGATAAATTCGTCATGAGTGACGTTTAAGGAATTTATTCTGTCAGCAAAATTTCCGGTTTTACACCTGTTTGTTTTTGCGGTTTATATGGCTGACCGGTGAAGGCTTTTTTAGGCAATAAATTGTCCAACAGATTGTTCAGGTAAAAAGATAGTGCAGATCTATCTACCAATTGCAGAAATGTCAGTCAGCCTGTTTTTTTTAATCGGCATGGGTGGCGCGGTTGGGTTTCTTTCCGGATTATTTGGAGTTGGGGGCGGCTTTTTGCTCACCCCGTTATTGATTTTTACCGGCATTCCCGCCCCTGTAGCTGTTGCCTCAGTTACGGGGACAGTAGTAGCCGCCTCGACATCCGGTGCGCTCTCATATTATCGGCATGGGGGAATAGATTTTCATCTGGCACTATACCTTATTTTGTCAGGTGTTGTTGGCGCGTTTTTGGGCGTTTCTACATTTTCTGCCCTGCGCGGGGCCGGTCAGCTGGATCTGGTAATCTCGTTTGGATATCTGATTTTTCTTGGCTCAATTGGAGCGTTACTGGTTTGGGAGGCTGTTGGCTCTTTAATCAGAAGCTCCAAAGGCAAGCCACGACCACAAAAAGTTCCCGGCAAGCACAACTGGATCCATGGCTTGCCCTTAAGAATACGTTTTAAGCGCTCCAATCTTTATGTAAGTGTTTTGCCGGTTCTGGTAATTGGTCTGGTTATCGGCTTCCTTGGTTCTTTGCTGGGCATTGGCGGAGGCTTTATTCTGGTGCCGGCGCTGGTTTATCTGCTGCGGGTTCCGGGCAATGTGGTTATTGGTACTTCCTTGTTGCAGGTACTTGCAATCATGGCTGCCACCACGGTTTTACATGCAGTAAACTCCCAGAGCGTGGATATTGTTCTTGCATTTTCTTTGATGGTTGGTGGGGTAATCGGCGCGCAGTTTGGTGCCTCCATTGGCCAAAAACTTCGTGGTGAACAAACTCGCGCATTGCTTGGAATTATTGTTCTTCTTGTTGCCTTTAGATTTGCCTATTCCCTTTTGGTGACCCCAACAGATCCGTTCTCTATTGCCGTTTTGGCACTGGGGGCGGCATGAGAGGATTGATTAAAGCACCGCTTGCAGTTTTGATGATGATTTTGCTGATAAGCCCGGCAATATCCCAACGCCTGATATCCAGATTATCAGAACAGGAAATTTCCATAAATTCCACCTTCGTTGGCGGCACTATGACTTTGTTTGGAAATGTGGAGCCTGACATCGGCTCCACAGAATATGCCGAAGGCCCGTTTGATATAATTGTTATGATCCAGGGTGGAGCTATCAACAAAGTTGTGCGCGAAAAAACTCGCCAATTTGGTGTTTGGCTTAACTCCGCAGAAGTAAAATATTACGGTGCGCCATCTTTTTTCTTTCTGCTTGGCACCCGTCCCCCTTCAGAAATTATCTCTAAAGAAATAATGGCAGAGCTGGGAATCGGGTTTGAAGATCAGATACAGGTAGTTTTGGGCGAAGAAAAAATTTCCCATGCGGATTTTACAAAAGAGTTGATCCGTTTGATGCAAAAATCTGACACATATGGAATCAAAGGCCGTGCCGTTTCGTTTCATTCACGCACATTTTACAGCGCTCAGATTGAACTGCCCTCAAACGTACCCAATGGAACATATCTGGCGACCACCTTTTTGTTCGAGGATGGAGAGCTGGTTGACCGGATGGCGCAAAGATTTTTTGTGCGAACCGTTGGGGTTGAGAAATTAATTTCTAACACCGCCAGGGATTTTCCGCTAATATATGGTTTAGCCAGTGTTTTGCTGGCACTATTTACCGGATGGCTGGGGGGCGTCGCCTTTAGGCGATAGCCAAAGAAAATGAAATCAAAAATATTTGCAGGCAGTGAAACTACTGCAGTTTTTGTAATGGCGTTTTCGTTGCCGGTTTTTTTAGCCTTGGTATTTTTTGTATTTCCGGGCCTGGCGATAATCGGGCAGGAAAAACTTCAAATTGCATTAGTGGGTTATTGTGTTGTGCTTTTGAGCTTTTTTGCCGGAACCCGATATGGAGCATTGCTGAATGGAATTGAAGCTCAAACCGGCTGGTTAGTGCCATTTGCCCTCGGGCCGGTTTTGGCAATCGCAATTTTATTGATGCCGTTCTCACTAGCTCTTGCGGTACTTATTGCAGGATTTGGTGGCCATGGTGCTTGGGACAGCTGGGCGGCGTTTAAGGGCAAGTTGCCAAAGGATTATTCAACCCGGAGAATTTTGTTAACCGCAACTATTTGTTTGATGTTGATTACAATTCTGATTGTGAGTGGACTGCAATAAGGTTTTTTAAAACAGAAATTTTGTCGCGACCGGATAAAGTTTTTCTTTGCCTATCATAATCACATTCATTGTTTTTTTATCAAATAATCCATCATAGGCATTGGAGAGAATACTAAGATTGCCGGTGCTTTTTCCATAGGCCGGTAAAATCATCAGCCGCTTGTCATATATAAAACACGGGCCTTTGCTTGTTCGCCCATTAATGCGAATACGTGCTCCGGGATGTAAATGACCAGCGATTTGATTATGCCCAGCAACGCTTGGCTCGTGAACAAGAGCCAGATCGTCAATTGCAATCTGGTCGACACATTTCCCGCCGATATCATGGGGGGAGGGATCATGGTTGCCCTTTAGCCAAATCCACTCAACCGCTGAAACAAGCTCTTTAAGCAGCTCCAAATCAGCATCAAGAAGGCTTAATACTCCCTCATCCCGATGGAAACTGTCCCCTAGGCAAATGACCCGTACTGCACCGCTTGTCTTTATATCATCGCGCAGCAGGGCAAGGGTGGCCCCGGTATCATAGGGGGGCAAAAGCTGTCCGGTGCGGGCGAAAGATGACATTTTTTCCAGATGTAAATCTGCAACCAATAGGGTGTTTTCACCTGGCCAGAACAGCGCTCCTGAATGCAGCGCAATAAATTGATGATCATTGAAATCAACAGGGCAGGTTTTATCTGAAAACGAATGGGTGCGATTTGTATTTGCTAAAACCATTATGAAGCACTTGCCTCCCTGATCAACTCATCGGCGGCTTCTGCCATGGCGCTTTCACGCCCCTCACCAAATATGGGTTCTTTGCCAATCTCAAGCATAACCGGCACTGCCAACGGGGAAATGCGCGAAAGGGATTTATGCACAATTCTGTTCTTAACCCTTTTCAGGCATTGGCCAAGGCGTTTGATATCCAATAATCCACGAGCAACTTCGCGCCGAGTGGCCTCAATTAGAATATGATCCGGTTCATGGGTATAAAGCACATCATAAATCAGGTCGGAACTCATGGTGATCTGGCGGCCGGTTTTTTCCTTTCCGGGATGGCGGCGCTCAATCAACCCTGAAATCATCGCGCAATTTCTAAAGGTGCGCCGCATTAGCGAGGATTCGGCCAGCCATTCTTCTAAGTCATCCCCCAACATTTCGCTGGAGAATAATTCATCCAAAGAGATGCGCTTGGAATTGATCATCTCGCTTAAATCCCCCAGCCCCCAGATTGCCAAAGCATATTCCGAAGCAACAAAGCCTAAGGGGCGCGCACCCATTCTCTCCAGCCTTCTGGTTAGCAGCATGCCAAGGCTTTGGTGGGCCAGACGTCCCTCAAACGGATAACATACCAGATAGGATTTGTCGGCGCGCGGAAAGGTTTCAACCAATAGGTTGTCCCGGCCCGGAAGCTGTGAAAATTCCCGTTGTAACTCTAACCATTTGCTGACCTGATCTGGCAATTTATGCCAGTTTTTATGGTCAGCCAACAACGCTCGTACGCGCTGGGCCAGATATGTGGAGAGGGGAAACTTTCCCCCCATATAGGCGGGGACTTTTGGGTTTTGCGAAAATGACCTGACAACATATGCCTCACTTTCTCCCATGGAATGAAAGGCAAGAATTTCTCCGCCAAATAAAAAAGTATCTCCCGGCAATAGCTGGTTGAAGAAATATTCCTCCATTTTTCCCAATGCACGACCACCACGAGGAATTTTTTGAGTTTTTGCGCCGGTTTTTCCCACAGCAGAAGAAACTTCTCCACCTCCCTTAACCAGCCTTACCTGCACCATGGGTTCTTCGATTATGGTGCCTGAATTCAGGCGATATTGCTGGGCGATTTTCTGGTTGGCAATTCGCCATTTTTTTTCCGCGGTTAGCCTGAGCTTTGCATATCTCTCATAGGCTCTTAAGGCGTAACCGCCGCTGGAGACAAAATCCACCACCCGCTCAAATTGTTGCCAGCTCAAATCCTTATAGGGCCATGCCTTGATAATTTCATTGTGCAGTTCAACCGCGTCAAACTCACCCGCACAGGCCATGCCCAGAACATGCTGGGCCAAAACATCCATGCTGCCATCCATCGGCGGTTCAGAATCCTGAACCCCCTCCTCAACAGCTCTAAGAGCAGCTTCGCATTCCAGCACTTCAAATCGGTTGGAGGGCACCAAAATAGCCTTTGATGGAGTATCCAGCCGGTGGTTGGAGCGCCCGATCCTTTGCAGCATGCGCGAAGAGCCTTTTGGCGCCCCGATCTGCATGACCAGATCCACGTCCCCCCAGTCAATGCCCAGATCAAGGGTGGAGGTACAAACAATTGCCTTGAGCTTTCCCTGCACCATGGCGCTTTCAATTCTGCGCCTTTGAGCCACATCAAGGGAGCCGTGGTGCAGAGCAATTGCCAGGTTTTCCTCATTAATATCCCAAAGTTCTTTGAACAGGTTTTCAGCCTGCGAGCGGGTATTGACGAAAAGCAGACTGGTGCGATGGTCTTTGATGATCTGATATAAATCTTGGCTGGCATAGGAGGCAGAATGTCCGGCCCATGGAACCCGGTTTTTGCTGGCTAGAATACTTAAAACTGCAGCCGATCCGCCCTGCATGGAAATGAGCTTGGCCGGTTTTGGATAAAGTGGCCTCGCTATCCATTCCAAAAGCAAGTCTGGCTGCCCGATTGTTGCACTCAGGGCACAAATATTCATATCCGGGGCCAATATTGCCAGCCGTGCCAGCCCAAGCGATAATAACTCCCCTCGTTTTGAAGAAACCAGTGCATGCAATTCATCCAGAACAATCCGGCGAAGAGAGCCAAAAAGCCTTGCCGCATCCGGATGAGAAATCAGCAGCGCCAATTGTTCCGGGGTTGTCAGCAGAATTTGTGGCGGATCATAGCGTTGGCGCTGGCGTTTTGAAGCTGGGGTATCCCCGGTTCTGGTTTCAACCTTAATATCCAGAGCCATTTCTGATATGGGGTCCAAAAGATTGCGCGCGACGTCCACCGCCAGCGCTTTTAGGGGCGAAATATAAAGCGTATGCAGCCCTTTATGCGGAGCATTGGCAAGTTCGACCAGCGTGGGTAAAAACCCAGCCAGGGTTTTGCCCGATCCGGTGGGGGCAACCAACAGGGTTGAATGGCCAGTATTATAGGCTTTTAAAACATCTGACTGATGCTCACGCAATTTCCAGTTGCGATCGGTGAACCAGTTATTGATTTGGGGCGGTAACTGGCTCACTATATGTTCCGGTTGCTGATGAAATATTATATATCAGACAATTAGGGTCAGGCCCCTAGATTCTGAAGCTCTAAAATCAATAGCATAATTGGGGTCAGGACCCTGACTATCAATCAAAGGAAACCACAATGGCTGATCCCGTCATAATGATAACCGGCGCAACTTCTGGATTTGGCGAGGCAACGGCGCGCCTGTTTGCAAAAAACGGCTGGAAGGTGATTGCCACCGGGCGGCGCAAGGAGCGTCTGGAGGAACTCAAAAACACCTGCCCGGATGGCACGATATATCCAATGCAAATGGATTTGATGGATCATGATAGTATTATTGCGGGTGTAAAAAATATCCCCGACGAATTTCGTCCGGTAAAATGCCTGTTTAACAATGGCGGGCTGGCCCTTGGCTCCAAACCAATCCCTGATGCCCCGCTAAAAGACTGGCGAGTTATGGTTGAGACAAATATCATGGGCCTTGTGCATACGACGCAGGAATTGATCCCGATGCTAAAACAGGCCGGACGGGGTGCCTCGATCATTAATGTTGGTTCAATCGCCGGACGTTACCCCTATCCGGGCGGCAATGTTTATGGATCAAGCAAAGCATTTGTGCGCCAGTTTTCCTATGAGTTGCGCACCGATCTTGCAGGCAGCGATATTCGGGTCACCAGCTTTGAGCCGGGCATGGCAAAATCTGAATTCATGAAGGTTCGCTCCTATGGTGATGGTGATGCCAACGAAAAATTTTATGAGGATGTAGAGCCGATCTTACCGGAGGATGTTGCCGATATAATCTGGTTTTTGGCCACGCTTCCCCCCCATCTAAATGTTAATTCCATGGAGTTGATGCCACTAATTCAGGTGCCATCCATTCCAACAATTTTGCGCAAAAGCTGACCCCAAATCATGGGAAAACAGGTCCGCCCCTTTAGTGTTTCCCATGGGGATATATTCAAAATTGCCCTGCCGGCTTCAATTGCCTTCATTACCGAACCACTGGTTGGCATTGTTGATATTGCCGTTATTGGTCGATTGGGTGATGCGGGCATGCTGGGTGGTCTTGAGCTTGGCGCGGTCACCTTTAGTCTGGTGTTTTCCATGGCGTTTTTCCTGCGCCTTGGCACGGCAGGGCTAACGGCCCAATCCGTGGGTGCGCAACAGGATGAAGATGTCATTGCCCATTTGTTGCGGGCGACGATGCTTGGCATCGGGCTTGGTTTATTGCTGGTGGTTTTAAGCCCCTTGATTCAGATGCTTGGGGTATTATTGTTTGCTCCGCCCACTATGGGAGTGGAAAAACCCTTTTTGCAATATCTTCAAATCAGAATGTGGTCGGCCCCTTTTGTGCTGCTCAACTTTGTTTTTCTTGGCTGGTTTTATGGGCGGGGCATGGCCAAAACCGGGATGGCGCTGCAAATTGGTTTGAATTCAATAAACATCATTCTATCGATCTGGCTGGTTTATGGGCTTGGTCTTGGGGTCGCCGGGGTGGCATTTGGCACTATTGTGGCCGAAATTGTAATTGCTCTGATAGCAGCGGCAATTATTTTGAAAGAATTTTCCGGCAGTAATTACCTTGCGAGCAAAAAACTTTTTCAAAAAATATTGAATAAAAACGACCTTTGGAGATTGTTCGACCTTAGCCGGGATCTGATGATCCGCTCGGCAGCTTTGATGAGCGCCTTTGCTTTTTTCTCCGCTCAAATGTCACGCTCGGGCGAAATAAATCTGGCAGCGAGTGCCGTATTGCTCAACTTTATGATGGTTACAGCATTTTTTTTGGATGGGCAGGCTCAGGCGGCAGAATTTTATTGCGGCAAAGCCATCGGGGCAAATTATCGTCCCGCCTTTGAAAGAGCGTGGATGCTGGCCGCGTTTTGGGGGCTGGTAATCGGGTTTGGTCTATTCATCTTTTGGATTGCTGCCGGGCCATTATTGATTGATTTTATTACCACCAATGAAGAAGTGCGAATGGTGGCAAGACAATATCTGTTTGTTGCGGCGCTGATAGCTTTTACCGGGGTGATTGCTTTTGTCATGGATGGGGTGATGACCGGCGCGACCATGAATTCTCTAATTCGCAACGGAATGATGATTTCGTTTGCGATCTATATAATTGTTGCATTTATATTTCAGGAATTTTTTGGCCTGCTTGGCCTGTGGCTGGCCCTGAACATATTTTTTATTGTGCGCGGAATAATATTCTGGTTCGCCGTTAAAGCAAGATTGGACAAATTATTCCCCGATTAGCAATTAAATGGCTAATTCAGGAACTCAGATTTCTTTGCGCCCAATCATTGGTTTTTGTGCCCACAAGCTGTTTGATCGAGGTGCAATTATTTTCCTTAATCGCTGCAACCAGCCCCTTTTTAATTTCACTCAGCAGCTCCAACCCTTCAAATACCAAAGCCGTATATAGTTGAATGGCATTGGCTCCGGCCTCAAATTTTGCCAGCGCACTGGCGGCAGAATGCACCCCGCCAACTCCAATTATTGCCATGTCGGGGCCGACCCGTTGGCGCATCTGGGCCAATTTGATGGTAGATGTTTCAAATATTGGCTGCCCAGACAATCCTCCTTCCTCGCTGGCGTGGCGCAAGCCCTCAACACCTTCTCGGGTAATGGTCGTGTTGGAAACTATCAGGCCGTTTAGATCGGTTTTTGCAATTGTTGCGGCAATATCATCCATGGCTTCAAGGGTGAGGTTAGGAGCGATCTTTAGAAATACCGGAGTATTTCCTGTTTGTCGCGCCCGCTCATCCAAAGTTTCACCAAGCAGGCGTTCAAGCATTTGCGGTGATTGCAGCCCCCTTAATCCGGGAGTGTTTGGAGAAGAAATATTAATGGTGAGATAGCTGGCAATTTTTGCAAACTTTCTTACCCCCGACACATAATCACCAACAAAATCTTCGCTGTCTTTGTTGGCACCGATATTTATTCCGACCGGCGCTGCGCCAAACGGACGCTTTATTTTCAACCGCTCATATGTGGCATTATGTCCCTGATTATTAAAGCCCATGCGATTGATCACCGCTTTTGCAGGCATCAGGCGAAACAATCGGGGTTTGGCATTTCCGTTTTGGGGGTTTGGGGTGATGGTTCCCACTTCACAAAAACCAAATCCCAGACCGTCAAGGGCCTGAAAAACCTCTGCGTTTTTATCAAAACCTGCGGCCATACCAACCGGGTTGGAAAGAAGAACTCCCGCAATTGAAGTATTTAATTCTATAGGGTCTTTAGCAGAACTCGACGTAATCATGCCTGATTTTAGCGCCAAAAGAGTGGCCTTGTGGGCCTGTTCCGGGTCCAGTGCCAACAGGGCATCACGCGTAAAGCGCCGCAGTAACGGCTTATTTAATAAAGAAGAAACTCTTGAAATCATTACACTATTTTATCGGGCAATTGACATTTACCATCTTTAGAAACGCTTAAAACTGTTTGCCATTCAATATCAGACATTTTTAGGCTAGTATAAAGGTGAGGGAATAATTCTCCACCACGAGAAGGTTCCCAGCGTAGATTTGTTGAAACTTTTCGGCTCGAAATTGCCAAAATTTTCAAATCGCTCTGTCCGGCAAAATACAGTTCGAGTGTTTTGGTTAACTGCGCTGCCGTTGAAAGATGAACAAAACCATCGGCCTCATCAATGGGGATTGAAGGCAAATGCTCAAAAGGCTTTGCTTCTTGCCACTGCGTGTCGGTGAGAATTTTATAGATAAATTTTGGAACTGGTGAATTCATGGGTTTCGTTTAGACAATTACAAATGTAACGGCAATATGCAGATGAATATTTATGGCTTTACTTAAATAAAAATATGCTTATTCATCCCGTGTCAATATTCGATTGGAGCAATTTGAATAATGTTTTCGCACAGTGCCATATGGGACGCCGTTGACGCGTTGGCCAAAAGGCATAAACTTTCCGTATCAGGTCTGGCCAGATTATCCGGGCTGGATGCAACGGCTTTTAACCCTTCAAAACGGATTGGTAAAGATGGCCGGGAGCGTTGGCCTTCGACTGAAAGCATCGCAAAAATTTTGCAGGTCACGGAAGAAGGCTATGATCAGTTTATGTCCGGTGGCGGGTTTTTGCATGTTGAAAATTCCAACCCGGCAACGCCAGCTTCAAATTACACGGTGCCACTTTTAGGTCTTGCCCAGGCGGGGGCAGGAGGGTTTTTTGATCCGGCAGGCTATCCCATTGGCCAGGGGTGGGAAGAGGTTTCGTTCCCCGGAGCGGAACCAGGCAGCACCTATGCACTGGAGGTCACCGGGGATTCCATGACGCCCGCATATAGGGATGGCGATATTTTAATTATTTCGCCAACTGAGCAATTGCGCCGTGGTGACAGGGTTGTTGTTCGCACCATTGACGGCGAGGTTACCGCAAAAATTCTCCACCACCAGAGCGCTCTGTCTGTGGAATTGCATTCGCTCAATCCCGAGCACTCTCCAAGAACCCTGAACAATCAGGAAATAGAATGGATTGCCCGCATTCTTTGGGCCAGCCAATAGTTTTGCCGCCAAATAAAATTTTATTCTACTTGCGAGATCAATTCATTCGCCAGGGCTTTTTCAATCAAAGAGCGGGTTTCTTTAACGCCATAAAGGGCAACGAACGATCCAAAGCGCGGTCCTTGATCCTGCCCGAGCAAAATCTGATACAGCGCCTTGAACCAATCGCGTAACGGATCAAATTCATTGGATTTTCCAACCTGAAAAACAATATTTTGAATTTGGGAACTGTCCGTTGATCCTTCAATTTCTCCCAGCAGATCGAAAAGTTCCATTAGAGCCTTGCGTTCTTTATCGCTGGCGGATCGGAAATTTTTACCCGGTTTAACAAAATCCTCAAAATAACGCATGGCATAGGTAACCAGCTGTCCCAGTTCCGGGTGGCTGGCCGGCGTTGCGCCCGGTTGATAGCGTTGAATAAAACCCCAAAGAACGTCTTCATCCTGGGCGTTGGCCACAGAAACCAGATTTAGCAGCAATGAGAAGCTTAAAGGAACGTCATGGGCAATCGGGGTTCCACCATTTACATGAAACGCCGGATTGGAAAGTCGCTCCTTGGCACTTTGTTTTTCATACGCGCTGGCATGGCTGTAATATTCATCCACAGTTTTGGGAATTACATCAAAATACAATTTTTTGGCGCTCATTGGCTTTTGATACATAAACAGGGCGATGCTCTCTTTGGAAGCATATTTCAGCCATTCTTCAACCGGCAGACCATTGCCCTTGGTTTTAGAAATTTTTTGCCCGTCCTGATCCAGAAATAGTTCGAAATTAAACCCCTCCGGCGGGCGCCCACCCAGGGCCGAAACAATTTTTGAGGATAATCTTACACTCTCAATCAGGTCTTTCCCCGCCATTTCATAATCGACATCAAGGGCAAACCATCTTAGTGCCCAGTCGGCCTTCCACTGGCATTTTACCGCTCCCCCGGTGACACTTGTTTCAACCTCCTGGCCATTATCAGGATCAATATAGGTAATAGTGCCATTTTTTTCATCGCGTGAAACCATTGGAACCTGCAGGACAATTCCGGTCCTTGGGCAAATAGGTAAAAATGGGGAATAGGTCTTGCGCCTTTCTTCGCCAATGGTTGGCAAAATGATATCCATTACCTTGTCGTAGACTTCCAGCATGCGTAACAGCGCCGCATCAAGGTGGCCTGATGTATAATAATCAGTGGAACTGATGAATTGATATTCAAAGCCGAACATGTTCAAAAATTCCATCAGGCGATGGTTATTACGGTCGGCAAAGCTCTTGAATTTGCCATCATACGGATCGGGAACTCTTGAAAGGGGCTGGCCCATATGTTCGTTTAACATGGCCTGATTTGGTAGATGTGGAGACACTTTGCGCATGCCGTCCATATCATCAGAAAAGCAAATCAGCCGTGTCTCAATTTCATCGCGGGTAAGCAGACGAAAGGCATTACGTACCATGTTTGTACGGGCAACTTCGCCAAATGTTCCAATATGGGGCAGGCCTGATGGGCCATACCCTGTTTGAAAAATCGCCTGCTTTGCCTTGGTTCTTTCCAGCCGTTTAACAAGTTTTTTTGCCTCAATAAACGGCCATGCCTTGGCGGTTTGAGCGGGTTCAAAAAGATCAGGGTCAAGGGGGGCAAGAGAAGATTTTGGCACAATTATTTCCCGGGATTTTCAAAAAAAATGTTAGCTCGCATTCCTCGCACAGCTAAAACTTGAGCGCAACGACTTGTTTTTTTGCTTATGTTTTAGAGTAGTTGCTGGATTTGAAATCCAAAACCTTGTTATTGCAACTCTGTTACCATATCTGTTGTCAAATATTGATATTGGCAATTTGGAGAAAAAACATGGTTCTATCCATTCAGGACGGGCTTATCTACCTTATGGTTGTAACTGCGGCGGCCGACCGGGCGCTGAGCGATCAGGAATTGAGCCGCATGAGTGTTTTGGTGGAAAGGTTACCAATTTTTGAGAATTACAATTTGGATAAACTGCCCGCCGCAACCGCTCAATGTGCAGATTTGCTGGCCAATGTTGGCATCGAGGGAGTTTTGGAACTGGTGATTTCCAAATTGCCCAAACACCTGCATGATACCGCCTACGCTCTGGCAGTTGAGATTGCTGCTGCTGATCTGGAAGTGAAGCAGGAGGAATTGCGCTGGCTGGAAATGGTGCGTGATAGTTTGAGCATTGACCGTCTTACCACGGCGGCCATAGAGGTGGCTGCCAGAGCACGCTTGCGTAAGGGTTGAGCAACACTGCTTTGGCCTGATTGCCCACCGATCACGTTGCGGCGACATTTCGTTACCAGATTTTGAATAGCGCCCTAAGAATATTTGGATATAGATGCACTTGAAGAAAGTGCTGCAAATATTTTACCCAATGCGGTTTGAGGATGAAATCTATGGAATTTTTTGGATTGAGCGATGGCGCTTTTCGCTTTGCGATATTTGGCACTGTACTTTTAACCATGGTAATAGTTGAAGCAATTATGCCTCGCCGTAAGCGTCGTTTTAGCCGCCTCAAGCGCTGGAGCACAAATCTGGGCATTATGCTTTCAGATTATGTGTCTGTAATCGCATTCACATTCATTGTTCCCATTACTGCGGTAATTGCAGCATTTTGGGCTCAAAAAAATGGCTGGGGCCTGTTAAATATATTGGAATTGCCTCTATGGATGGAATGGCTCATTGCCATTCTTGTCTTAGATTTTGTGATATGGTTTCAGCATTTGATCACCCATAAAATTCCGATTCTTTGGCGAATTCATCGGGTGCATCACTCCGATGTGGAAATGGATGCATCAACCGCAATTCGCTTTCATCCGGTTGAAATTATATTCTCAATCTTTGTGAAGGCAGGGGCGATTTTGTTGCTTGGACCGGCCGCTGCTGCAGTGGTGATTTTTGAGGCGCTGGTGAATGGATCAGCTCTGTTCAATCACGCCAATTTCAAACTTCCCAAAGCAATTGATGCTCTGGTGAGGCGTTTATTTGTTACCCCGGATATGCATCGGGTTCACCATTCGGTGCATCCAAAAGAAACCGATAGCAATTATGGATTTTTTCTCTCTATATGGGATCAGATATTTGGCACCTACATTGCCCAGCCAAAAGACGGTCATGATGAAATGGTTATCGGGTTAAATGAGTGGCAGGATGATGCTCCAACGCGTTGGACCTGGGCAATTTTATTACCGTTTACAAATCCCAAATCCACAAAAAATTCCGACAAAACTTCAATTTCTAACCCATCATCAAAGGGTTCAGATTAAAATCAAAATTCCATTAGTAAAACCCGATGGGGAACCAGCGCAGGTAAAGTTCGTCCAGAACCCCCTCCCGTTTAAGTCGGGTCAGGGCATAGTTTACAGCGCGGCGCATCTGATCCTGTTCCGGGGCAAACGCAATTGCCAGTCCTTGACCAAATAATTGCGGGTTGAAGTAAGCCCCCCCTGCAAATTCACAGCAATCCGGGTTTTGGTTCAGCCAGATAGAGGCTCGCAATCCATCGCCAAAGAAGGCAAAGATTTCAGATTTTTGCAGAGCTACAAGAGCATCAAATTCGCTATCATAGGCAGTTAGTTCAGCATTTGGCAGATAGCGTCGAACAAATTCATAATGGGCAGATCCATCGCGTACGCCAACGGTTTTGCCGGCAAGATCGCTGGCATTAAACTCAGTTGCAACAAGTTTTTGCGTAACAAATCGACCCGGAAGCATCATGTAAATCCGGGAAAAATCAAAGCGCGCACCACTCTCAGGATCTATTGCCAGACCAGCGATTAGAGCATCGCCCTGAAAATCTTCCAATGCATCAGCCGCCTGTTCCCATGGCCAAATCTGCATTGTGCAGCCTAATTTCAGATTTTCGCAAATCGCATTGGCCAGGTCGATATTAAAACCAACCAGCTCACCCGTCCCGCTTCGATAATTGAACGGGGGATAATCAGCGCTTGTCAAAAATCGAATGGCTGAAATTCCGCTCAAATCGGGATTTTGTTCTCTCGCTGCGGGATCAAAAAGGTTTGGAGTTGTTTGAGACATGGCAGCGCCTGAAAAAAACAAGGCACCAATAATGGCCAAATTTACAAACAATCGATTCATTTTTAACCTAACAGGTGTGATCCGTTTTTTGCATTTAACAGATATAAAATCAAAAAACTCAAATCAAATCAAATAATTAAAGCCTGACAACTATGCCCGGCAGATGAAAAATGATACAGGTATCATCATATCTTTAAAAATTAACGTTTAACCCGCCACCCCAAAATGTAAATAATGCCGTTCAATGACTGTGTCCTGCAATAATAATGTACCGCAACAATAATGTCCTCCATTGATCTCATAAGATTTGTACTTGGCAAGGCTTGTAAAAGCGATCAGCAAGCTCTCTTTATGCTGGATCAGGCCTTGTCAGCAGAGGTTGAGCCGCTGGTATATTTTGCTATTCATTTAAATATTGAAGAAGCGGTAATTTATCAGCGGGCAGCTAATTGGTGTGGCATGGCATTTAGCGAAACTGTTCCCGCAAAAGTTCCTGCAAATCCAACAATTGCCCGCATAGATGCCATTGCTTTTGTTAAAACCATTCGGGCAAAATTGTTTGATCGAGATGTGCTGTTTACATCTGCAGGGTTTAGCGAAATTTTGCGAATTCGTGAACAATTGATTTTACAGCCGGATCTTGGAGGTCGAATTTGCCTTGTGCCACCGAGAGCTATTCGTGTTGGCCTTGGCGATCGTTGCGCTCCGCTTTTATTGGATCAGGCAAGAACCCGTCTGGCACGTCAATGGCCCTATGCCAGCGCTCACCTTGAGCTTGGGCTTGGTACAAGAATTGTATTCACTATCGCTCTTGTTTTGATAATTTCACTTGCAGCTCTTACCCCGCTATATATGCACCCCATATTGGTGCCGTTTTTGGCGTTTGTCATTTTGATACCGGCTCTGTTCCGTATGATTGCTGCCTTGTCTTCTTTTTGGCTGGATGCGGAACCTGAGATTGCTCCTCTGGATGATCAGGATCTGCCCCATTATACAATTTTAATTCCCCTAAGAGATGAAGCTCACATGGTCACCCAGCTGGTAAGCGCCATGAACCGTCTTGATTATCCAAGAGAAAAGCTGGACATAAAATTTGTGGTAGAATCACAAAGCCGCAATACTCTTAATATGGTTGCCGCAGAATTGGGCAACCCGATATTCGAATTGGTCATAGTTCCCAAGCAGGAGCCATTTACAAAACCCAAGGCCTTAAATTATGCGCTGCCCATGGCCCGGGGTGAATTGATAGTAATTTATGACGCGGAAGACATTCCAGAGCCGGATCAATTGCGCCAGGCAGCCGCCAGGTTTTATCAGGAACCCGGACTTGATTGCCTGCAGGCTGAGCTGGTTGTTGAAAACAACAGCGAAAACTGGCTGGCAGCATTGTTTTGTGCCGAGTATAGCGGCCTTTTTGGTTTGGTTTTGCCGGCATTGTCACGCTGGAATATGCCCTTGCCACTCGGAGGGACCTCCAATCATTTTCGTTTGAAGTCCCTGCGTGAAGTTGGTGGATGGGACGCATTTAACGTAACTGAAGACGCAGATCTTGGTATCAGGCTGAGCAGGTTGCGCTATCGCACCGGAACGTTCTCCTCGCGTACCCTTGAAGAGGCACCCATCACCTATGGCAGTTGGCTGGCCCAGCGCACCCGATGGATGAAGGGATGGATGCAGACATTCATTGTGCATAATCGTCATCCCAAAAAATTTCTGCGGGATATCGGTTGGAGAAATTTTCTGATTTTTCAGGCCTTTGTTGGTGGTATGATAATCAGCGCTCCACTTCATTCCCTTTTTACGATAATTTTGGTGTTCAGGCTTTTTACCGGGGAAGCTCTTGGCCTTGCACCCAATGATCTATGGACTTTCATATTGCTGACAATTTTATTTGTGGGATACGGGGCTTCAATCCTTGTTTCAACCTTAGGACTTAAAAGGCTGGGTTTGCTTAGGCTGGCTCATTACCAGATTTTGTTCCCAATTTATTGGATATTAAACTCAGCGGCGGCATTTCTGGCTGTTTATGAGCTGTTTTCCCGCCCCTATTTTTGGGCGAAAACCAAACATGGTGTCACCAGATTTGCTCGCGGTGTGGATGCGCAATAGTCAGGTACTGATCCTACAGCATGTCTCCCAAAAGTGGGAACCGGTTTTGGGATAAAAGATATGGAAAAACTAAAAAATAAAGCGTTGTAGCAGTTTTGAATAAACGCGACGCGCTTTAGAGCGTCAGGTTATAAAGCGCGTGTTTATAATATCTGCCGCATACGGCTATTGCGTCTTTGTTGGACTTTTTATTTTTGCCTGCGGCAACACTCACAAGAGATCGGCGCGCTGGTGCATGAGAGCATGCAAGCCTTGTTGTATGCGCTTACAATTTTTAACGCATTGAATTTTATGGCCTTTTTGAAGTCGGTTCGTGTTGGTAATTGTTGAGGTTTTAAATTTTTGAACAGAGGTTGGTAATCTGCCTTGGCAAGCCGTTGACTTTGTGCAAACCTTCAGTACCGCAAAAAGGTTCGGAACTGCCACATTGTTTTCCGAAACGTTTAAGTTACCAAAACGTTTTGGATGTTTTAGTTTTCAGGCCTGTGGTGAAAAAATACCGGATAAAACTATGTTTTGCCGGTTATGTGCTTAATGGGAGGAATTGATATGCACACTAAATTTTTGGCGGGGATATCCGCTGTAACTCTGGTTCTGGCTTCGATGGGCGGCGCCAGTGCTATGTCTGACCTTTCTGGTCAGACCCTTTCGATCTTTGGTCCCTGGTTGACCGCTGATAAAGAAAACTTTGAAAAAGTCCTGGACCTGTTTGAAGAAAAAACTGGTGTTGTTGTTGAATATGCTGGCTCTGACAGTTTTGAGCAGCAGATCGTAATTGATACTCAGGCGGGATCACCTCCCAATATTGCGGTGTTTCCTCAGCCTGGTCTGGCAGCTGACCTTGCTGCAAAAGGCCTATTGACACCGTTGGGAAATGACGTTGCCGACATCGTTCGCGCCAATTATGCTGCGGGTCAGTCCTGGGTTGATCTTTCCAGCTATGCTGATGAAAACGGCGACACTCAGATGTTTGCTTTCCCCTATAAAGCTGATGTGAAATCTTTAGTTTGGTATTCGCCCGACAATTTCGCTGATGCAGGGTATGAAGTGCCTGAGACAATGGAGGCGCTGATTGCGCTTTCCGATCAGATAGTTGCTGATGGGGGCACCCCCTGGTGCATAGGCCTGGGTTCTGGTGGAGCTACCGGCTGGCCGGCAACCGATTGGGTGGAAGACCTGATGTTGCGCACCCAGTCTCCTGAAGTTTATGACCAGTGGGTCTTGAATACAATTCCGTTTAATGACCCCCGCGTTGTTGCCGCTATCGAAACATTTGGCTCATTTGCCAAAAATGATGCCTATGTGGCAGGTGGAGCCGCGGCCGTTGGAACAACTGATTTCCGCGACAGTCCAAAAGGCCTGTTTACGGTTCCGGCTGATTGTTACCTGCATCGTCAGGCTTCGTTTATTCCGGCCTTCTTCCCGGATGGAACAGAACTTGGCACAGATGCTGACTTCTTCTACTTTCCCGCTTATGAAGCCGAAGACCTTGGTCGTCCGGTTCTCGGCGGCGGCACCTTGTTTGCCATCACCGACGATAGCGAAGCAGCTCAGGCATTTGTACGCTTTTTGGGAACAGCAGAAGCCCATGAAGTATGGATGGGCCTTGAAGGCTTCTTAACGCCTCATACCGGAGTGGATAATGCCAAATACGCCAATGACACATTGCGTAGCCTTGGCCAGATTTTGGCCTCAGCCACCACTTTCCGCTTTGACGGTTCTGATCTGATGCCCGGTGCAATTGGTGCTGGATCATTCTGGACTGGAATGGTGGATTATGTTTCCGGTTCTGATGCGCAATCGGTTGCCGATGCTATTCAGGAAAGCTGGGATTCCATTAAATAGTTCATAAGAACTGTTTTTTAAAAACTCTTCCCGGCGCTTGAAATTTATAGTGCCGGGGAAATCTCATGATCGGTAAAGATTACGATCAAGACTTAAACTGGTGACTATTTAAACTGGTGACTATAAGGGCAAGTTAAACAGGGGGGCAAAATAACAATGGCTTTCAATCAGGTTTTTGATGCTTGAGCAGTTATTAAACGCAGCATTTACAGTAACGATTGGTGTCGGGGCTGCATTGGCCTATTTTTGGGGCAGTAATTGGCTTCTGGACAGATTTTTGCTGGCCGGGCCGAACGTTTCCCTCTCTCAATCCATCCGAGTCGATCGCGCTCGCTCCTCCATCAGGCCTTGGCTGTTTCTTGCGCCAGCATTGTTATTTTTGAGCGTGTTTCTGGTTTATCCGGTTTTTGAAACCCTTCGCCTTAGCCTGATGGATTCAAACAGCCAAAAGTTTATTGGACTTTCCAACTATATCTGGGCTTTTCAGGATCCGGGTTTTTTGCAATCAATTTTTAATAACCTGTTATGGCTGCTTGTGGTTCCGGCAGCCGCTACAGCCCTTGGCCTGCTGATCGCTGTCATTGCCGATCGTTTATGGTGGGGCAATATTGCCAAATCGCTGATTTTCATGCCCATGGCGATTTCATTTGTTGGAGCTTCGGTGATCTGGAAATTCATCTATGATTATCGCGGCGTTGATACTGAGCAAATCGGCCTGCTCAATGCTGTCGTACAGGGAATGGGCGGCACGGCGCAGGCATGGATTACACTTCCCATATGGAATTCGGTTTTCCTGATGATTATTCTGGTCTGGATCGAAGTTGGCTTCGCCATGGTTATTCTTTCCGCAGCCCTTAGGGGGGTATCAGAAGAGACAATCGAGGCCGCCAGAATTGATGGCGCCAACGACATTCAAATATTTTTCAACATTCTAATTCCCCAGATTATGCCCACAATTATCGTGGTCTGGACTACGATCACCATCAAGGTGCTAAAAGTCTTTGATATTATTCTGGCCATGACCAATGGCCAGTGGGATACTCAGGTTCTGGCAAATCTGATGTTTGACTGGATGTTTAGAGGCTCCGATTTTGGTCGGGGATCAACCATTGCTATCATCATTATGCTGGCGGTGATGCCCATAATGATCTGGAATATCAGGCAGGCCAATAAAGAGGAGGGCACACGATGATCGCCAAGGCTCTTAAGGGCAAGGTTTTTAAAGGATTGACATGGGGCAGGGCTGGAGCCCACGCCCTGTTATTATTTTTGGTATTAATCTGGACATTGCCTACGGTGGGCCTTCTGGTTTCTTCCCTGCGCGACAAAGATCAACTGGCCATATCAGGCTGGTGGACCGCTTTAACCACAACGGAGCGCACTGAAGTTTTTCGATTACCAAAGTCAGATGCGCAGGTTGAAGAAAACGGCCGGTTTGTAATTCGTGGAGAATTATTTAAACAAGGCTCCAATCGCACCATTATAAGTTTTGGAGCTTCGGCAAACTCCCTTGATGAGGCCAAGCCTGGTGATACGATTCCCCTTCGTGACAATGGAGATATTTCGGTATCCATAAATGGTGCCTATGAGTGGGTTTCTCAGACAGGGTTCACCCACACGCGTGGGCCGCGTTTGTTCTATGAGGCAGGAATTCCGCCAACATTTTCGCTGGAAAATTATTTTGAAGTTATGACTTCTCAGGGTATCGGACGCTCGTTTGTAAATTCGTTCACCGTTACGATTCCGGCAACGATTATCCCCATTTTGATAGCAGCTTTTGCCGCCTATGCTCTGGCCTGGATGTCGTTTCCCGGTCGCGGCTGGATAGTTGCTATTGTGGTTGGATTGCTTGTGGTTCCATTGCAAATGTCACTGATCCCGGTTTTGCGCATGTATAATACTATCGCCAACATAACCGGGGGGGATTCAAAAACCTATCTGGGGGTCTGGATGGCGCACACCGCCTTTGGGCTGCCTTTGGCTATCTATTTATTGCGCAATTATATGGTTGGACTGCCTCGCGAAATCATGGAATCGGCCCGCATTGACGGGGCCTCTCATTTTAAGATTTTTACAACCATGGTTTTACCGCTTAGTTTTCCGGCCCTTGCTTCATTTGCAATTTTTCAGTTCCTTTGGGTCTGGAATGATTTGCTGGTGGCAACGGTATTTTTGGGCAATACGGAAAGCACACTGGTGCTGACCGGGCGCTTGCGGGAGCTTTTGGGTTCAAGAGGCAATAATTGGGAGATTCTGACTTCGGGAGCCTTTGTTTCCATTATAGTTCCGCTGATTGTTTTCTTTTCCCTGCAAAGATATTTTGTCCGTGGCCTTTTGGCAGGCTCGGTAAAATAATCTTTTTGCTTTAAGAAGTTTCCTGCAAGTCTTGGTTGATCAAGTCATTGCCAATAAAAAACCGGGATGGAATTATCGTTTGGCTGCGGACTGATTTGTTTTCGCACTGCTCGATTAATCCTCTGACCAATTGTTCCCCCGCTTCGCGCAGGGATGATCTGACAAAAGTGAATATGCCCTCATAGGGGCTAAGATCCAGATAGTTGAGCATGTCATCCATGGTGGCAATGCTGATATTTTTCCCCGGTTGCCTGCCTGCCTGCACCAGAGCGCCATAGCCCTCGACCGCCATTAAAGCTGACGAATATAAAATCGCGCTTACCTCGCCATCAGCCAGAGCCTGCTTTGTCAATTGATATCCCGCATTTGCCATCGGGTGGGTCGCGTTGAAGGTTTTTACTGTTGCAGGGTCCATATCCAATTCTTCAAGTGCTTCGCTAACTCCTAATTGGCGGGCGCTGGCAAAGGTGAATTTTGCATCCCCGTTCAAAAAAGCAATATGCCTGTGCCCATTGGCGATCAGCAATTTGGTTAGTTTTTTGTAGATTCCATGATTGTCGGTATCCACCCACGAATATTCATCGCTTCGATTATCTCTGGAATGAGCGATAAACGGCTTGTTGGCATCCAGTAGATATTTTATGCGCGGATCATTGTGCTGGGGCAGGTCAACAATAAATCCATCCACAGAATTGTCGCGCACATATCTGTCGTAAACCGCAATTTGATGTTCGGTGGTATCGCTGGTCAAAACTATGTCATAATTGCCGATACGCGCCCCTCGCAATACCCCCGCCATTACCTCAACAAAATGTGGATCAACGAATTTTTGGTCATTATCCGATTGTATCCAGGCGATGTTGTGGGTGCGTTGGGCGACCAGCCGCTGGGCATTTCTGTTGGGACGATAGCCATGTTTTTTTGCAGCTTCGCGCACCCTTTCCCTGGTTTTGGCCCCCACATCATCATATCCGTTTAAAGCTCTGGAAATTGTGGTGATGGACAGGTCAAGTTCCGCCGCCAGATCTTTAATTGTGACGGATTTTTTTGGCCCCGACGCTTTGTCCGGGCTGCCTTTTGTGCTGATTTTATCTTTTGTCATGGCCCATCTGTATCAGTTAATGACCAACTTCCCTATATCTTCAATTATCTGATGTCCAGCGGTTGACCTTTGTGGATTTCATTCGGTAATGTTAATTTACTAAAACGTTTTGGTAAACTGTCAGCAAGATA
Organism: Devosiaceae bacterium; assembly: GCA_021648375.1. GTDB lineage: Bacteria > Pseudomonadota > Alphaproteobacteria > Rhizobiales > Devosiaceae > DROE01. Next base: position 22,068 of record JAKISW010000021.1, on the reverse strand, counting down.
GCGTTAGGCTCCGATGTATGATCGGGATGACGCTTGCGGCAAGTACCAATATGCAGATTGCAAAAGCGTTTTTGGAGTAACGTTTTTTTGTGAACGTATTTTTTTTAAAAAAACCAGATTGAATTACATCATTGGGTTTGACGGGCGGGGGGCCAACACATGATTCACGATTATCGCGCATCTGATGAGAAGGAAATTACCGCCGCCAGCAAAGATATTGATTGGTGGCGCGGCGCGGTAATTTATCAGATTTATCCCAGATCGTTTCAGGATCACAATGGTGATGGTATCGGTGATCTTGTGGGCATAAGTCAGCGGTTGGAATATGTTGCTGACCTTGGCGTTGATGCCATTTGGATTTCGCCCTTTTTCACCTCACCCATGAAAGATTTTGGCTATGATGTCTCCAATTATCGCGATGTAGACCCGATTTTTGGTGTTATGGAAGATTTTGACCGATTGGTGGAAAAAGCCCATGGGCTGGGTCTCAAGGTAATAATTGATCAGGTTATTTCCCATTCTTCCGATCAGCACAGCTGGTTTAGTGAAAGTCGCCAATCCAAAACCAATGCCAGAGCTGATTGGTATGTATGGGCGGATGCGCGCGCCGATGGCACGCCGCCCAACAACTGGTTGTCAATTTTTGGCGGCCCCGCATGGCATTGGGATCCGCGGCGCAAACAATATTATATGCACAATTTTCTCTCCTCCCAGCCTGACCTGAACTTTCATAATGTTGAAGTTCAAGACGCATTGCTCAGTGAAATGAAATTCTGGCTTGAGCGCAAAGTGGATGGTTTCAGGCTTGATACGGTAAATTTTTATTTTCACTCTGAAGGTCTTGAGACAAATCCCCCTGTGCCTCCTGAAAGATACAATGCTTCCACTGCCCCGGATGTTAATCCCTATAATTTGCAGGATCATATATTTGATAAATCCCGCCCTGAAAACCTGACTTTCCTAACTCGGATCAGGGAACTTTTGGACCAGTTTCCCGGTGCAACCAGCGTTGGGGAAATCGGCGATGCCCAACGTCAGCATGAACTGATGGCCCAATATACGAGCGGAAATGATCGCCTGCATATGGCCTATACCTTTGATTTTCTTGGGGGAAATTTTGAAGCAGAGCATTTTCGTCGTGCAATCGACGCAGATAATGAGGCCACTGGCAGCTGGCAGTGCTTGGCGTTTTCAAACCACGATGTGGTGCGCCATATTTCGCGCTGGTCAAAACATGGTGACGAGGAACGCTTTGCGCGCCTCGCCACCATGCTGTTGCTCTCGATGCGTGGTTCCGTATGTATTTATCAGGGGGAAGAGCTGGGATTAACGGAAGCTGAAATCGCTTTTGAGGAATTGACTGACCCGTACGGTATTGAATTTTGGCCCAATTTCAAAGGTCGGGACGGTTGCCGCACACCCATGGTCTGGCAGGCCAATGCCCCGCTGGGTGGATTTACATCCGCGACTAAAAGCTGGCTGCCGGTGCCTGGAGATCATTTAGCCCGGGCTGTTGATCAGCAGGATCAGAAAAACACTGATTCCATGCTGCAATTTTATCGTAAATATATCCGGTTCAGAAAAAACCATCCCTCCCTGATCACTGGTACGATAAAACTTATGGATAGTGAGCAAAATGTTTTGGCCTTTGTTCGCGAACTGGATGGGGAAAAAATTATCTGCGCGTTTAATATGTCGGCAGATGCACAAAAATTTGTGGTGCCTCAAAATATGGTTTTGAGCGATAAGCTTGCGCCTGGATCGGTTGCTCCCAAAGATAACCACAATGTTGACCTGCCTGCCTTTGCGGCCTTTGTATGTATATTGAATGGATAAATAACGGCAAATTGACCTTGTCAAAGATCTGGTTTGGGCAGGTTATGGGTAAAAAAATCGGGAGTGGAACTTTATGACTGATCTGAAAATTATCGATCTGAACAAGTCCTTTGGTTCAGTTGATGTCTTAAAAAATATTAATCTGGACATAAAATCCGGGGAATTTATTGTTTTTGTCGGCCCTTCCGGTTGTGGAAAATCTACGCTTTTGCGCTGCATATCCGGTCTTGAGGAGATAACCAGTGGCGAAATGCAGATTGACGGGCGAAGGGTGAACGAACTTGCGCCCTCCAAGCGCGGCATTGCCATGGTTTTTCAGTCCTACGCGCTTTATCCTCATATGAGCGTTTATGATAACATGGCCTATTCGCTAAAACTCAAGGGAATGACAAAAAGCGAAATTAAAACCCTGGTTTTACAGGCGGCAGAGAAACTCCAGCTTACTGATTATCTGGATCGCCTGCCAAAAGCCCTTTCCGGTGGTCAGCGTCAAAGGGTGGCCATTGGGCGCTCGATTGTGCGCGATCCGAAAATATTTTTGTTCGATGAGCCCCTGTCAAACCTGGATGCGGCATTGCGTGTGCAAATGCGCATGGAAATTGCCGAACTCAGCGCCTCATTACCTGACACAACCATGGTTTATGTGACCCATGATCAGGTTGAGGCCATGACCATGGCTGATCGCATTGTTGTCTTGCGCGATGGCGTTGTGGAGCAGGTTGGCACCCCCATGGAACTTTATGACAGCCCCAATTCACTTTTTGTGGCCGGGTTTATCGGCTCCCCAAAAATGAATTTCTTTACCGGTGATCTGGTAAAAAATAATAAGGCCCATGTTTTGGGAGCCAGAGCCGAACATCTTGATATTGTTAAAAAGGGTGAATGGGACGGCAAGGTTATTCATGCGGAAAACCTTGGTTCAGACAGTTTTATATATGTGGACATAGGTGGAGAGACGCCAATTGTGGTGCGCCAGAATGGAAAGTCTACTCAAAAGCCGGGGGATATGGTTTCCATTGCCCCCCAAAAAGGCCACCTGTACCGGTTTGATGAAAACGGTAAGCCGCTATAATTGCAAATTTGCTGATTAGATCCGCTCCTCAGGTCTAGACCTTAATCTTTGTCCGAGGCCATTGAACGTGAAAGAATAATAACTGGGATAATTCCCACCAGCACCAACAGCAAAGAGGCAATTCCTGCCTGTTCGATCCGCCCTCTGGAAGCTAAGTCATGGATATATATGGCGGTGGTTTCAATGCCGAACGGGCGCAACATCAAGGTGGCTGAAAGCTCTTTTAAACTATCGATAAATACCAGCAATGCGGCGGTGATGATGGCGGGCTTTAATAGTGGCAGCAGGATAATTCTCAAAGTCTGCCAGCGCGAATAACCAAAGCATTTTGCAGCGTCATCCAGATTTGGCGATATTTTTTTAAAACCCGCATCAATGGATCCTTCTGCCACCGCCATGAACCTGACGACATAGGCATAAATCAGGGTTGCCCCTGACCCGGTTATCAAAAGTCCGGTGGATATTCCAAACCATTGACGCATGTAAGCATCAACAAAATTATCAAAGTTTGCAATTGGCAAAAATATTCCCAGCGCAATAATTGTACCCGGTAATGCATAGCCAACAGAGGCGAAACGCACCATAAAGCCGGTAAATTTTGTACCCCTTATCCGCACGGCATAGCTTAGGAACACCGCCAGCACCACGGTTATCAGGGCAGCAATTGCTGCCAGAATTATGCTGGTTGTCAATGCTTCAATCATCCGCTGACTGAACCCTGACGTAAGGTATCGGCTGGCATAATTTCCAAGAATTATAAAGGGAACTCCAAAGCCAAGACCGACCGGAACAAGGCATAAAATTGTCGCCCCAAATGCCTTCCAGCCGCTAAGTTTTATGCGTTCAAACAAAAGCTGTGATGATTGCCTTGTATCATTAAAGCGCTGCTTGCGCCTTATCCATCTTTCAAAGCCGATTAGCGTCAGCATCAAAAATAACAGAACAAGAGCCAATTGAGCAGAGCCTGCCGCATCTCCCTGATTTACCCAGATGGAGAATATGGAAAATGTCAGGGTCTGAACACCAAGATATTCCATAGCGCCGATATCGTTTATTGCCTCCATCATCACCAAAATTATTCCCAACGCCAGCGCCGGCCGCGCCAGGGGCAGTAATATTGAGGTGAGAATACGCAATTGATTTGCCCCAAGCATTACCCCGGCTTCGATGCCCCGTCGACCCTGCACAACAAACAGCGCACGAACACTAAGATAAACATATGGGTAAAGAACCAGAGACAATACCAGAACTGCCCCTCCAAGGGATCGAATTTCAGGAAACCAATATTCGCGCGCCGAACCAAATCCGCCAATCTGGCGCACTAGAGATTGAACCGGTCCGGTAAATGTAAAAAACTCGGTAAAAGTATAGGCGCTGATATAAGTCGGCACGGCCAGCGGCAACATTAGTGCCCATGTAAAAATTTTACGTCCCGGAAATTCAAAAAAACACGTAAGCCAGGCTGAAATTGCCCCGATTGATCCGGCGATAATCGCCAACCCGATTAATAGTAATAAGGTGGTCCATGCAGCTTTTGGTAAAACTGTTGAACTAAGAGCGATTAGGCTTTGCAGATCGCCCCCTGCCGCCATGACTATCAGGGAAATTATTGGCATGCCCACCAGCAGAGCCACAAGGCCGGCACCAAATGCCGGCCATCTGCCATTTTTTAGTATGGCTGTGGTTTTCGTTGATTTAGCGGTAGGTTTTGCCACTATTTGATCTGTTTTCTTACTCTAAAGGTAATTGAAATTTTAACGCTTGCCGCCCCGATAGTTGCTGCGATTACGGAGTAAAACAAACCCTTGGTCAAGGCTCTTAGGTCAAGACACTAATCATTAAACCCGACCTGATCAACCAACAGGGATGCTGCTGCTCGCCAGCGGGCAATTTCAACTATTGGTAGCGTATCTGCAACCAGCTCCCCATAGCTTTTTGTGATTTCAGATGGTTGAGCATCCGGTGAAATTGGATATTCAAACACTTGCTCCGCATAAATTTCCTGAGCTTTTGGGCTGGATAAAAACTCCATTAAAGCCAGAGCATTTTGTTGATTGGGAGCGTTTTTGGCCATAGCCATTCCCGAAACATTTACATGGGTCCCACGACCGTTTTGATCTGGAAACAAAACTTTTACCGATGCTTCCCAGTCTTTTTGCTCAGGGTTATTTTTATTGGTACGCATCAGCCCCATGTAATAGGTATAACCGATTGCCAGATCACATTCCCCGGAAAATATGCCCTGAACCTGAGCGCGGTCATTGCCCACCGGCGAGCGGGCCAGATTGTTTTTGAGGCCGATAAGCCATTCTTTGGCTCTCTCTTCCCCCTCATTGGCAATAATCGAAGCAATCAGCGCAATATTATAGGGGTGCTGCCCGGAGCGAATACAAATCCGCTCATTCCATTTAGGATCAGCAAGTTCCGCATATGTAATACTATCCTGCTCAACCCGCTCTTTAGAGGCCAGCACCACCCTGGCCCTAAGAGTCAAACCAAACCAGTTTCCGTCCGGGTCACGATAGTGCTCGGGAATATTTGCATTGATTTTTGTGCTGGATACGGGCTGGGTTACCCCACCGTCCTTAATATCCATCAGGCGACCGATATCGACGGTAAGAATAACATCAGCAGGGGAATTTATCCCCTCGGCCTTCAGGCGCTCCACCATGCCATCCCTGAGGTTCAAAACCCTGGTTTCAATGCCGGTTTCTTCAGTAAATGCATTCAGAACCGGGGCTATGAGTTCGGGCTGGCGGTAGGAATAAATATTGACCTGATTGTTATTTGCAAATGTTGGGCTGGCTGTAATTGTCGATATGCCAATTAAGACGGCTGCAATCGCCCATCTGATTGTGCTTTTCATTAATTTTCTCCATTTCCTTGGGATTAAAGGTCCCGAGCAAGCAGGGTATTTCTGTAGATATACATCAAAATAGTCAATAAGCATTTGAAATATAAAGGCTTATAGAATTGAGCAAGTTTAGAACCGTTCAAAACACCCAAAGGAAACTGGTGGTTTTTCAACTGGCTAGCCCGATCAAAGTCGAGCTTCCTATTGTGACAATTTGTCACAGCTGGCTAGTTAGTCTTACAAGGGAGATATTACCTGACAACAAGATCTGAAGGGACCACAAGAGACATAAGCGTTCCCTCGCCAGCAGAAGGGTCCACATGAAGCGCGCACGAATTCACTGAAATAAGCGAACGTGTCAAAGCCAGCCCGATGGTCGATTTCATCGCCACCATGGTGTCCCCGTTTCTCTTGCCACGCTCTTTGAATATTACAAATCTCTCATCAATGCCTTTTGGGCCGATGGATGAATCACGAACATGAATTCCAAGCGAGCCGTCATCTTCTATTTGCGCTGAAAGAATAACTTTGGACCCCACCGGAGTTTGTGAGATCGCGCTGGCTAAAAGGTTTAAAACTGCCTGTCTGAGGGATGCCCTGTCGGCAACAATATCGGGCAGGTTATGGGCTATGGCATCCCGAAGAATAACCCGGTGTTCTTTAGCCTGAGGTCTGATAAGCGCCAGGCATTCCGACAGCAATTCCTTTAGATCAAAATCTGTTTCTGATTTTGCAACGCCCTGATTTTCAAGAAGAGTATATTCATCTAATTCATCGCTCAGTCGCGAAATTTCATTTCCTGCTGTTTCAATATCGCGCGCATATTCCACATAACGAGGGTTGGAGATTTTGCCGAATGCCTCGGTGCCAATTAATTCAGAGAACCCCAAAATCGTATTTAGTGGCCGCCTTATTCCCTGACTGAGGCGGTTTAGCAACAATGTTGCGCTTTGGCTTTGTGGCTTAAAATTTGCAGTCTCTGGCTGTGCTACTTCGACTCTTTTGAAGGTGCCAAAGTATCCATTGTTATATCCAGCCCTGCCGCCTGCAAAAATTTCAAATTCCAGGTTTTGCTCTTTTGAAGAAAGTTCAATGCGTGGCAATTCGGTTTCAGCCGTTTTGGCTTTTTGTTCCAAAAACTCTCTAAATAGTCCCCGCTTTTCAAAATCTATAAAGCTGGAAAAAGGCTTGCCGATTATTTCTTCATGGGAGCGCTCAAGAAATTCAGCTCCACGTTGAGAGATATTTGAAATTATACCATTGCGATTGATTTCTATAAATCCCTCATTGCGGGCACTTGCAATTGAGCGGATAAAGAATTTTGAACTCTCCAGATTGTCAGAAGTTTTCAACTCCTCTAAAGAATTATTATCTTCGATCAAATCCGGGCTTGCCTGTGCTGAAAGCATCAGGGCCTGACTTCCATGCCAGTTTATTCCTTGCAACCTGGCATTTACCTTAACCTCAGCGCCGTGCTCTCCCATAATTGCCAATATGGGTCCCAGCGAGCTATCAGGGTTTTCAACTCTTGGGAATATTGCTGCCAGTCCGTTTGCCTTTAATTCAGAAATGGATGAACTGCCCACAAGGTCGGCCAGCGCCCGGTTGGCGAATAAAATATTCTGGTCCTTGAATATTAAAATTCCAATGGGAAGGCGGTTAAGCACTAGCATTTCATCGGATAGTGTTATGGTTTTTGTATAAGCAGAACTATTTTTGTCCGGGGAGGATTTTACGCCAACCCGTTTCTCAAGAATGTGGCCAAGTTTCTTGAAATTGTATCGCGCCACCCGTTCCATTTCGGGGTCATTTGTTATGGCGGGATCATTCGTTGTGAAAAGTGTGCCTCCTGCTGGTTTTTCATCTATTGCACTGGTTTGGGACTGTGTGAATTCCAGTTGGTCTGTTTCTTCGCGATCTGAATTTTTATTATTTTGACCTGTTTCATTTTCCGGAACAAAACCTCGCCCGGTTAGCCGCCAAAGCTCGGGTGGTTTTTCAATATTTTCCTCATGAGCAATATCCTTCTGATTAATATCGCCAGGGGCACCATCTCTCTGGCTAACATCTTGCGGGTTTTGTTCATTGTGAGTGCGTTTGGAGTTGGCGTGGGCAAGCAGGTTGGGATCGATTTCCTCGGAATCGTTTAATGGCTCATAAAGCCGGTTTCCATTGTTAAGCCGATCGATCAACTTGCTAAGAGACCCACCCCCTTTTGCCGGGTTGGGTGCATTTTCATCCCCGTTTTGCTCATCATCCGCACCCCTTTTTCCTTTGCCCTCATCCGCTTCAAAAGGTGTAAGGGGTGACTGCGGGTCTTGTCGTGGATTTTGCTGGGCAAGTTTTTTGATGTGTTTTTGTTTGACGGGATCAACGCCAACAATCATTAATGCGGACTGATTGTTTTCCAACAATATTGGTGTGCACGAACAAGTGATGGACAATGGTTTGCCACCAGCCAGAAACCTCACCCGGGACAAGCTGGTTAATCCCGGCGAACCCAGTCTGAGCAGGCGGCGCACCTGTCCGGCAATCGGTACGGGTTGTTTTGTCAGTTTTAGCTTTGAATTCTTTTCACTTGCCAAAAAGACCTTGGCGGCGGCGTTTCGCCATATCAATTCCACCCCCTCGCTGTCCCATAGCCAGGCAGGTCTTAATTGGGATTTGCTCATCTCAATTAATTGAGCTCCCGATGATTTATTCCAGTCATTATTCATAGGTTGACTATCTTTTGGCGTTTTTTCGTAAGGCAAAGGGTTTTAAGCCCTCTTATTTAAAATATTCTGCAGTAGTAAAATGTTGGGGAAAACCCCTCGCTGGGGTAAAACTTAGCATTTTTGTCCCTTTTTAGATACATTGTTGCCCCATTGGGGTCCAGATTGCTCATGCACAATACCCCCTACAATCAAAAGCATGGTTAAAATTCAAAATTTATGGGAATTAGCTGCCGGAGTGGCAAAATAGGTGAATTCAACTCTTGTCAGATTTGACGCTTGGTCATATGTTCCGCCCATTCCGAAAGGGATGTGCCGCCTTAGCTCAGTCGGTTAGAGCGCTAGAATGTGGATCTAGAGGTCCCCTGTTCGATTCAGGGAGGCGGTACCATAATCCTGCAATTGTAAGATTGCAGGTTATTGCTGCAAAAATTTGATTTTTTTTCAACGCTATTTGTTTGATAGTAATTATTGCGCCAGACGCAAAGCAGAAAGCTGATTGGCGATATCGGCAAACACATCATCAAGCTCACTCGGCAGCTCTGGAAAATATGCCTGGGCAAGACTGCTTGCGCAATCTTCCAACATGTTTTGTGTGGTGGCGTTGGGCGGATCAAGGCCAATTGTATAAACCACAATATTTGCCGCCTTGGCATTGTTGCACGATTCAACCGTGCGATTATTCATTTCTGTGCGAAGTTGTGTATTGTTCCACCCAACAGCGCCAATCCTCTCATTGTAGGGAAAGCCGTATGGCGAGTAATAGGACGCTCCGTTCATATTATTGGTGGAATACATGGTGTTTTCACCATCGGTCATAATTATCAGAACCTTCATCGTATCCGGATCATAGGGCCGCCCCTCGCTAAATGGTTCGGTTGGAGAAACTACCCTGAACCCCCAGATTGCTCCCATATGGATGTTGGTGGCACCGCCTGCGTCCATGTCGTCAATAGCTTCAAGAACATCAGCCTTTTGATCGCTAAGGGGCAAAACCGCAGCGCTGGGGCAATCAAAATTTGGACCCCATGAGCTGGTGTTTATATTTCCATCATATTTGCACAGACGCTCCTGCCGTTCTCGATCAGATGCCCCGATCAAAGGCGGGCAGGTGGGGGAGGCGGTATCACTTTCATAATCACTCTGCCATGTTGCCCATGAATCGGGGGTATCAGGAGCAAATGAGGGTACGAATAGCGTGTCCGGGTCATTTATATCGGGTGCCGTGTCGTCAGTATCCAAATGGGCGTCTGGTCCACTTGTTTCAAAATTGGGTCTGGCGTCAACACAGCCGCCCCATTGGGCATTATTGATCTGATTATAAAGGGCCAAGCGGTCCACCGGACCAAAAAACGGTGTGCTTTCATCGTCGTCATCATCAAAATTGTCGCTGGCAATTGAAGAGTTTCCATCCACATCAATCCAGGGGGCAGCCGCATTGTTTGCGCCGATATTTACAAAACTTGTAAATGGAACAATACCAATTTTTGTCGTTGTTGAAGTATCCTGCCCTTCAAATAAAATCTCTGTGGCATTGCTTGCCGCTGTTTTTAAATTTGTCATTCGGGATGACCAGTTCATGGAACCTGAATTGTCCAGCACCATACCAACTTCCAAAAACAGCTGCTTTCTGGTTGCTTGCGAAGCCACACGGGTGCTCATCTCACTAATTCCAACCAACCCCAAAAACGGCAAGGGCACGGTTAAGCGGGCCTCCAGAAACAACGCCCCCTCGTTTTGATCGACACTGATCGTGTCAAGCACTGCGGTGACGTTGATTGCGCTGAGGCGCTCCATCAATATTGGTTCTGCAAGGGCAAGGATTTCTTGTTCTGTTTGGGTGTAAATAGTTGGCTGCAGTGATAAAACTGTGGAATCCAGCGAAGACTGGGCCATGGAGCGGGCATTTTGCACGTTGACAAAATCAACAGCAGCACCACCAAATGCAACCAGAACGATAGCCAATATGCCGAAAATTACCGCAAATACACCGCGCTCATCTCTCAAAAACCGCTGAGTTATTGTTCCCTTTTTCATCACGGATTACCTTGTAAATTAAAAAAGATAGAACCATGATTACCCTGACACTCCTAAATAAGAGTGATAAATTCATGCAAAATTGTGTGTATTTTGTTTTGCAGCCCCTGTTTCTTATGGTTGTAGCGGCATCGTTTCAGTGGAGTTTTACTGCGGGACTGCCTTCAAGTCACTGATCTTTGAGATCAAATTCTTTGGTTTTTTGTTGCGACTACCAATGCCATAAAGTGCCATCTTCCAATCGGTTCACCGGAAGGTATGAGCGCTTATAAGGGTACTTCCTGGCCAGCTCTTCGTCAATATCCACCCCATGTCCAATTGCTTCGCCTGGATGTAAAAAGCCCCCATCCTGGCTCCATGCATGGGGAAACACTTCATGGGTTTCTTCCCGGTAGCCTGAAATTTCCTGAATTCCAAAATTTGGAACCCAAAGATCAATATGCAGGTTTGCACCCATGGCCACGGGGGAAACATCGGTCGGGCCGTGACAGGCTGTTCGCACATGATAAATCGCCGCAAAATCAAATATTCTGCGCAAGCCCGTCACCCCGCCTGCATGCACAGAAGTGGTGCGGATATAATCAATCAATTGCTCTTCAATTACCGTGCGCGCGTCCCAGATGGTATTAAATACTTCACCCAAGGCAATTGGAGTTGTCGTATGTTCTCGAATTATTCTATAGCCTTCAGGCAATTCCGCCGGCACCGCATCTTCAAGCCAGAACAATCGATATGGCTCCAGATCCTTGCCAAGGCGGGCAGCTTCTATTGGTGTTAACCGGTGGTGGGCATCGTGTAAGAGGTGAGTGTCCCAGCCAACGACATCGCGCAGCCGTTCAAAAACTTTGGGAATATGGCGCAAATATTTCGAAGTGGACCATACCTCTTCCTTGGGCAGATTTTTGATTCTGGCCTCAGAGTTTTTTGCTCCTTTGCTGGAACCTATGCCATAAATTGATTCAAATCCGGGCACACCAGATTGGGCGCGAATGGCAACAAACCCCTGTTCTTTTTTTGCCAGAACAGCATCTGCCACTTCTTCAATTGTGCGGCCCTGAGCATGGGCATAGGCCATTATTTTGGTGCGCGAAGCGCCACCCAGCAACTGATATAGGGGCATGTTTGCTGCCTTGGCCTTAATATCCCAAAGAGCTGTATCAATGCCTGAAATGGCAGCCATGGTAATGGGTCCGCGCCGCCAATAGGCTCCCCGGTAAAGATATTGCCAGATATCCTCAATCTGCATGGGGTCACGCCCAATGAGACATGGAATAACGTGCTCTTCAAGATAGGCAACAACTGCAAGTTCTCTTCCGTTCACTGTCGCGTCGCCAATTCCATAAAGACCCTCATCGGTAATAATTTTTACCGTGACAAAATTACGTCCCGGTGAAGTTACTATCACTCGAATTTCTTTGATCTTCATTCTGTATCCAATCTGTTGTTTTTTTGGTCTATTGTATAAAATTCAGATTATTTTTAATTGCAGACATTTTAAATTTCAGGTCACTTTGACTAAAAGCTGCAATCGTTACAATCTTGTTTGATATAATATATAGACTAATGACATACTATTGATACTAATGATATACCATTGAGACCAAAACGTTTGATTTTACAAGAAGGTAGAACTTTTAATGCAGATAATTTGTGTGATACTGCAGATATTATGGGCAGCGGGCGGAGAAAACTGTACAATCATCATTAAAAAATCAACATGATATGACAAACCATTAGTCATAAGGCTTAAAAATATGGTATTTTCAGACTAAATGTCTCCCGGGCGCTAAAAGCTTAATTTAAATTATTGGCATCAAAATCCCACAAAATTCTAATTCATTGCTAAATAACATTCAAAAATTACACCGTTTAGCTATTGATACCAAAATCAAGAAAATAATCAAGAAGGGTAGTTTTGTAGCATGACGGCAAAATTCACAGGTTTTTTTGTTGGGACTTATAATGGCCCGGATCAGGTGGGTAATTTTGTGGGCGATGGGATTTTTCATGTGCAGATCGATCCCGCCAGCGGCTCTATGAGTGCGCCAAAAGGTGTGGCTAAATGTGCCAACCCTTCTTATCTTGCCTGGGGGCGTGGTAAAAAACACATTTTTACGGTCAAGGAGGTTGTTAAAAAACACCAGCCGGAATTGCTATCTTTCAGGGTTGAAAATGAGGGGGCTCTCAGCCTGCTTGACAAAGTTCCGCTGGAGGGAGAGTTGCCATGTCATCTTTCGGTAAATAAGGCCGGAACGTTTTTGGCTTGCGCCCAATATTTAACCGGTAACGTATTGCTTTTTGCGCTTGAGCCTGACGGAAAAATTGGAGCGCTTATAAAAAACATTCAACATTTTGGAAGCGGCCCCAATTCTGCTCGTCAGGAAGGGCCTCATGCCCACTTTGTTGATTTTTTAAGCCACCCGGATCAATTGGCAATTGTTGATCTTGGTCTGGATCGCGTGTTTAGCTATCCTTTTTCGGCTGACGGCAATGTAGATATTGCGGCTGATTCAGGGGCTGTATTTCCGGGAGGAGTTGGTCCGCGCCATTTTGCAACTATTAACGGCTCCAGCTTTGTCTACGTGTTTTGCGAAATGCAGGCGATAATTTTTGTTTTTAAACGATTCTGCTCTGACTGGAGCGAGGTGCAGGCCATAAAAATATTTGATGATGAGTCCGCTGCGCCAGATTCCGGTGCAGCGATAAAGATTTCCCCCGATGGCAGGTTTTTATATGTATCGGAGCGAAGTCGCTCAAAAATCGCAACCTTTTCCATCTCTCAAAAAAGCGGCATTATTTCCCCTGTTCAATCAATATCATCCAATGGCCGGGAGTCGCGAGATATTTCAATTTCACCAGACGGCAGGTTTTTGATCGTTGCCAATCAAAAGTCTAATAATCTGACAAGCTTTTTTCGCAATCGCAACTCTGGCGAACTTAAGGCAACTGGATATGAAGTCGAACTGGATCGCCCGGTTTGCATATTGTTTTAAAGTTTGTTTTTTTGGTTTTGATTCTAATTATCAGGTACGGAGCCGGGCGTATGGGGTTCTGCCATATTTGATCCGGTTTAACGTCAGCAAAATTATCAATATAGCTGTGATACCAAATTATTTTAATTGCATTAGAAAATATGCTGATTTAATTTGTCTGAATATAATTCCACATAAGAATAGTGTGAACTTCGCTGAAAAGCGGCGATTTTTAGGCGCTTGTGGGTATATATAACGCATTACTGGTAAAAAAATTACAGTTGAATCGGTTGACAAAATAGATAATTTTGATCATACCAAAACGAGTAATTGGGTTTTGTACCGTCTGATTTTGTTTGGAGGAACAGTGAATATTTTGGAAACTCGCCAGATTGGGCGCACAAAATTGCAGATGCCGGTTTTGGGGCTGGGGGCCAATCCCCTTGGTGGCCTTTACGAGCCTATTTCTCAAAAGGATGTTGTGGCCACCATTGAGAGAGCCTTTAAGTCCGGGGTGACCTATTTTGATCTGGCCCCGGTTTATGGATATGGCAATGCCGAACGCAATGTGGGTTTTGCTCTCAAAGACCTGCCCCGCGATAAAATTTTTGTTTCCACCAAAATAGGCCGGCTGTTGCTTGACCCAAATGATCCGGCTACTCCTTCAGACCGTGAAGATGTTATGGTGATTTGGGATGATGAGCAGCTATATAAGGGTACAGATCCCGTACGGCCCTATTTTGATTTTTCCAGAGACGGGGTTATGCGATCTATTGAAGCGAGCCTGAAAAGAACGGGTCTGGACAGGTTTGATGCAATACATATTCACGATCCTGATCTTTATCCTGATGAGGCGATTGATGGTGCATTTCGTGCGCTCTCTGATTTAAAGGATCAGGGGGTTATCTCAGCTATTGGTTGCGGCATGAACCAATGGGAAATGCTGGCAGATTTTGCCGACCGGGCTGAGTTCGATTGTTTTTTGCTGGCCGGGAGATATTCCCTTCTCGATCAGTCGGCGCTGCCCAAACTAATGCCGGTATGTGAGCGCAATAATATCTCGCTGATAATTGGCGGGGTATATAATAGTGGAATTCTCTCTCATCCTGATCCTAGCTCAATTGGTAATGTGTCCTCTAAGGGCGATGCAATTGCCAGCTGGAAAGAAAACGTAACCTTTAATTATGTTCCCGCCCCTCCCGAAATAATTGAGCGCGCTGGCATGATCAAGCAAATCTGTGATGATCATGGGGTTTCTTTAAAGGCTGTCGCAATTCAGTTTCCTCTGCATCATAAAGCTGTTGCCAGCGTTCTGATGGGTCCGCGCACCCCCGAGCATGTTACCGATAATATCAATTCGTTTGAAGAAAAAATACCAAATGCCCTTTGGTCTGACCTGAAGGCAAAGGGAGTTCTGCCCGCTGAGGCACCAACACCTTCGGATTAAAGGAGTTTAAAAAATGGCTGTATTTGCATCTGATCTTGGCGCGCCTGAAACTCCAAGATTGCACCCAAAAGAGGGCTGGCTATGCGTGGAAATGGCCCCCCCGCGTACCGGAATTACCCATATCTCCCAAAGCGGGGATGCTGCGCGCCAGATTGCTCCTGCTGGCTGCCCCAACGGTTTGTGCATAGATCAAAACAACATGATCTGGGTCGCTGATACGGTACCCCCCGCCCTGTTGTGCGTTGATATGGATGGCACTGTTGAAACGGTTTTGACTTCTGGTGACAAGGGTGATTTTTTATTGCCCAATGATCTGTGCTTCTCGTCAAGAGGCCTGCTTTATATGACCGATAGCGGCATCACCATGGCCGATTGGGTAGTTGATGGTGCCCCGCGACCGGATTGGCAAAGCGCGCCCTTTGATGGTAAATTGTGGGAAATAGACATTGTTAAAAAAACAGCAAAAGCGATTGATACCGGTTTGCGTTTTGCCAACGGTATAGCATTTGGTCCTGATGGAAATCTTTATATCAATGAGATGATCAGCGGTGATATTTTTAGATATGCGGTGACAGAGGGACGGGTAAGCGGAAAAAGAAAAAAATTCACCAATGTTTTGGCTCCCGATTGGACGGGTGGATTTCGTGGACCGGATGGCATGGGTTTTTCTGAGGATGGACGCCTATGGTGCACTGTCTATGGGGAGGGCAATATTGCGGTGATTTCTCCTGCAGGCGAGATTGTTGAACGCATCAAAACCGCAGGTTCAGCTCCCACAAATGTAGCATTTGGCCGGGACGGTGAAAAACGCCTTTATGTAACTGAACATGAGCTTGGTCAGATCGAGGTTTTTGATGTTGATGCAAAAGCGTTTTTGCTTGCTGATGGAAATTCATCTTGAGTAATGCCCCCCAACTTCTCGGTGATTACGGACAGCTTTCATTACAGGCCAATGGTGGCATGATTGGGCCTGCAAAATTCAATTTGCCCGGAATGGACCCGATAAATCCACTTACCTGCCCCAACTGGCACGATCGCCCCGGCGCTGAAGACTGGCTCCCTCTTATTAAAAACCTTTGCGGGGATTTTGTTTGCGCTCCCTATGGTGCGCCGGATATCAGCGAAGCACTGCCGCAAAACTGGAAGCAAAACCCGGAGCAAAAATTTGCAAACGATAACTGGTTTCACGGGTTTGCAGTCAATAATTTGTGGGATGTGCAAATTGATAAGGACAACTCAAACTCAGGGCAAATGATTTGCTACCCACCCGCGCCCCATCCATTTGAGCATGTTTCAAGAAAAGTATCACTGCTGCCTGATGGACCTGGGTATCAGGTGGAACTGAATATTGCTGCCCGCAGCGATATAAAATTTCCCTTCTCATTGCATCCGTGTTTTTTACTTCCCGAGCAGCCAGGTTCGCTAAACCTTGAAGTTGCAACTGCTGGGTCGGGGTGGACCTATCCGGTGTCTTTGATTGATGAAAACGCACCAATTGCCACCAATGCCCGGTTTGAAGGGCTTAACGCTGTCCCCTTAATTGATGGAAAAAAAATGGACTTGACCAAGCTGCCCCCGGACGAACCCTTTGAGGCATTGGTGCAGATTGGCGCACCAAAAGGTAAAGTCAGACTGGTCTATGAAAAACTCGGTTTTGAGGTGATTTTTTCCTATGATGCAGAACTTTTGCCAAGTCTGGTAATCTGGATATCCAATTGTGGGCGCACCGAAGCCCCTTTTGATGGCAAATTTAGAACGTTGGGAATTGAGGCTGTTGCCGGCGCCTTTGATCTGGGACCTCAAGCTTCTTGTTCTATAGAAAATCCAATCGCCAAAGAGGGTATTTCAACTTTTGTTGAATTGGCGGCTGGTGAAAAACTAACCACCACCAGCGAAGTAAGGCTGCAAGCCCTTTAATAATTTAAGCTAACTGCGAGAGAATTTATGGCCGACTATCCCACAAGCGAAACCGACATTCGCATAGCACCGCAAACTCTGGTTGATGCGGTGAAGGCAATTTTTATCGCTTGTAAAATGAGTGACAGGGACGCCTCATTATTAACCGATTCACTGGTTCATGCGGATCTTCGCGGAGTGCACTCCCATGGGGTTTTGCGCATTCCCGATTATGTTCATAAACTCACCAAAGGCGGCGTTGACCCAAAAGCTGCGCCATCAATTGTCTCTTCAAAAAAAGGGGCAATCGTAGTTGATGGCAACAATAATATGGGCCAGATTGGCGCCTCATACGCCATGGATCTGGCCATTGAAGCTGCGGCAGAAAACGGAATTGCCCTAAGCGCGCTTCGTGGCTCCAATCATTGTGGAGCGCTTGATTGGTATACTTTGCGCGCCGCTAAAGCTGGCATGATTGGCCTGGTTGGCTCCAACGCTCTGCCCACAATGGCCCCTGTTGGAGGGCGTGATAAAATTGTCGGGATGAACCCCATTTCTATTGCCATTCCGGGCGAGAATGAACCCCCGGTGGTTTTAGACCTGGCTTTTGGAGCAACGGCCCACGGTAAAATCCGGGTATATCACCAAAAGGGTCTCTCGATCCCTGAGGGCTGGGCATTTGATTCTGAGGGCAATCCCACCACTGACGCAAAAATTGCTTTGGATGGTTTAATTCAACCGGCCGGTGGTCACAAAGGTATTGCGCTGGCGATGATGGTTGGCATGCTTTCAACATTACTTTCCGGTGCAGGTTATGGCACTTCTCTTGGCGATATGATCAGTGGCCCGATTGCTGGACGCGATGGCCAGTTTTTTATGGCGATTAATATTGCCGCTTTCAGGCAGTTGGCTGCATTCGGAAGTGATGTGGATGAAATTGTCTCAGAGGTGCACGCTTCTACCCGGATTGATCCCGATCGGGCCATACTTGTTCCCGGTGAAATGGAGAGCCAATATGAAAAGGAATATAATTTGCGAGGCATAATATTGCCGTATCGTACCATTGATGACATTGCAGATGTTGGTAAAAATCTTGGGCTGGACTTGTCCGGTTTTGTGACGCTGTAATGAGTTTAGTTCCAAGAGAAGAAAAGAATATTGATGCAGATTCGGGCCTTGAGCCTGAGCTGCTTAAATTTCTCTATTCCGTTCGTGAATATGTAAGCCGGGAAGTGGGATCAAACCCCACCGTCTTTTCTCTTCGCGCCGCCTCCAGTGCTGCTCGCCTGAACTGGTCCCGGGCCGCCCCTGCTCCTCCAGCGGTTGTAACCCGGGATTTGCAAATTGGCGAAACTGCGATGGCGGCGCGTCTTTATACGGTTTCTGATGCAAGCGATAAGCCCCTGCTTATCTATTTGCACGGGGGCGGCTGGATGATGCTTGGCCTTGATACCCATGATCGCCTGATGCGCGCCTATGCGTTTGAAAGCGGTTGCAATATCCTGTCGTTGGATTACCCGCTGGCCCCGGAAGTACAATTCCCCAACAGTTTGAATTCAAGCTCTGAGGCGGTTGAATTTGTTCTGGCCAATTCAAACCAATTCGCCAACAATTCCGGACAGGTGGTGCTGGGCGGGGATTCCAGTGGTGCCAATCTTGTGGTTTCCATTTTCGCGCAAATAAGCGAGACGGCGCAAAAATCTATTGCTGGATTATTGTTGAATTATGGCGTGTTTGATAGCGATCTTGATCGCAATTCCTACAAAAAATTTGCCAGCCTGCCCTATTTATTAATCCGGGAAAGAATGGAGTTTTTCTGGAATACTTATTGCGAGGAATTTCATCAGCGTGCTGATCCCCGCGCCGCACCTCTTCGTTTTGATAGGGATGTGCTGGCTTTGCTTCCAGCGGTTCATATGTGCATTGCGGCCCAGGATATTCTGGTCGATGAAAACCTGTTGTTCGAGCAAAAATTGCGTGATGCCGGAGTGGATGTTTCAAGCCACCTTTATGCAAATGCCGCTCACGGATTTCTTGAAGCCGTCCACTGCTCCCCCCTTGCTGATAAGGCGGTAACCGAGACTGCCAATTGGCTTAAATCGTTAAAAGAGTAATAGAGCGCTGCCAAGAAAAGTGCTCTTGCGGTTTTCTGTTTCGGCAGCGCGATAAAACAAAGACTTAAGAGCGCTGCCAAGAAAAGTGCTCTTGCGGTTTTCTGTTTCGGCAGCGCGATAAAACAAAGACTTAAGAGCGCTGCCAAGAAAACACCTTAGGGTGAAGTGCCTTTGCGGTTTACCAGCCTGCCGGCGCGAGGCAAAAAGATCAGCAACTTTAGTTGCTGTTTCGGCAGCGCGATAAAACAAAGACTTAAAGCATGTCACCTGATTTCTACTGCATTTGCAGGTGGAACAAACACCGATTTTATTGATGACAATCAATGATTGTGACGGGGAAGTTTGCGCGACGTTTTTCTGAATTTTACGGCAGATTCAATTACCCCTCCATCGGCCAGCGGACCAACTGTTTGGCGATAGATTTCCTGCCATGGGGTTTCGCTTTCAGGTATTTGCGGCTCATATGCAGCACGCCGTTGCGCAAGTTCATCACTATCAACAAGCATGTCGCAACTTTGCCGGTTAAGATCAATGCGAATAATATCGCCGGTTTTCAGCAAAGAAAGTCCACCGCCAACAGCACTTTCCGGGGTGGCGTGTAAAATTGATGGAGAATCAGAAGTCCCCGATTGGCGCCCGTCACCAAGGGTGGGCAGGGACAAAATCCCCGCTTTTATTAGGTGCTCAGGCGGCTGCATATTTACAACTTCTGCCGATCCGGGCCAGCCAACGGGACCAGCTCCGCGAATTACCAGAATAGTTTTCACATCAATATTGAGCGCCGGATCATTAATTCTTGCGTGATAATCATCCGACCCTTCAAATACCACCGCTCGGACTTCAAATATGCCTTCTTTTCCCTTTTCGTTCAGGTAGCGTTTTTGAAATTCATCAGAAATCACCGAAGTTTTCATGATGGCAAAATCAAACATATTTCCCTTTAGAACCACATATCCGGCCCGCTCTTTAATCGGGTTTGAATAGGAATAAATAACCTCTCGATCCGTGGCCTCACAGCCCTGCAAATTTTCACCTAAACTTTTGCCGGTAACGGTTTTTGTACTTCCATCAATTTTATCTGCTTTAAGCAGTTCCCACATAATTGCCGGAACTCCTCCGGCCCGATGAAAGCGCTCCCCAAGATATTCTCCGGCCGGTTGCACGTTGGCAAGAAGGGGAATGTCCAGCCCATAGGTCTGCCAGTCATCCCTCTCGATTTCAATTCCGGCATGGCGGGCAATCGCCGCGATGTGGGGCTGGGCATTGGTGGAACCACCAAGGGCGGAATTAACAATAATTGCATTGCGAATGACCGCCGGATTTATGATATCAGATGGCTTTAGATCTTCGTAAGCCATGGCCACGATGCGTTGGCCACTTTTATAGGCCATCTGCCCCCGTTCTCGATATGGGGCGGGGATGGAGGCGCAGCCGGTCAGCGACATTCCCATGGCCTCCGCCAGAGAATTCATGGTAAGCGCCGTGCCCATAGTGTTGCAATGGCCAAGGGAAGGCGCGCTTTGTGCAGCGCGCTCCATAAAGGTTTTCTCGTCAATCAGACCCGCCGCCAGATCCCGTCGGCTTTGCCAGATCACTGTTCCTGATCCAACAAGTTTGCCCTGATGCCAGCCGTCAAGCATTGGGCCGCCTGAAAGTACGATAGCTGGAATATCCACGGTGGAGGCTGCCATTAACATTGAAGGGGTGGTCTTGTCGCATCCGGTGGTTAAAACCACCGCATCGATCGGGTAGCCGTTTAAAATTTCCACCAGCCCAAGATAGGTCAGATTGCGGTCCAGTGCTGCTGTTGGTCGTTTACAGTTTTCAAATGTGGGGTGGGTGGGAAAAGCAATTGGTATGCCACCACCATCACGAATTCCATCCCGTATCCGCGATAGCAAATCAAGGTGGATGCGGTTGCACGGGTTAAGGTCTGAACCGGACTGGGCGATGCCTATTATTGGCCTGCCGGACTGCAATTCCTCTAAAGTTGTGCCATAATTCATAAACCGCTCTAAATAAAGCGCCGTCAGATCAATATGGTCAGGATTATCGAACCAGTCTCTGGAGCGGAATTTATCGCCATTATTTTTAGTCATTTCTTTTGCTCCAAAAATCAAATATTAATTGTTAAATTGCACATCTTGACAAACCTATCATACCAAATCAAACTTTAGCAATGTTTCTAAACAGACCTGAGTGGATACTCCATTATGCTAACTATCGATCCGACCTATGGCACATCCCAGCAATTTCAGTTTCGCGTCGAAGATTTGACCTTTCACGGAATGATAAACGGATTGGATGAAATTCCCAAGCGATCTGAATTCAGATTGAACAATGGGGAATACAGGCCGCTCTATGTGGAGCCGGTGCATGATGTGGGAACGGACTGGCTGAACGGTTATAAAAAATCTCCGGGGGAATTGCGGTGTCGCCATTTTGGAGAATTTTGCGTGGAAATTTCACGCAATGATCCCCAATTGCAGGACGGAAAAAACCAGATAGAACTGGTTATTGCTGCCGGAAATAACACCATTAGCAAAACCATTGAATTTGATTGGAATCCAGCGCCTTTACAGCAAAATCTGGATTTGAGTGACCTTAGTGCTTTTGCCGATATTCAACAGGTAGGGCAGATTGTAAACGGGGCTTTTGATCTGGATAGTCATAACAATCTGATCAGATCTCGAGCCCCGGTTGCCCCTGATGCATTATTGGTAATTGGTTCACCGGGAAAAAGTCAGGAAGCCACCTATCGGGTGCGCTTTCTTGAGCCGGTTTATTCCAAATGGCTTGGCCTGAGCGATTTTCATGTGGGAATGGTTGAAGGGGTGCCCCCCCGTGGTATCAAAGTTGGCTGGTCTAGCGCTGGCATGGCCGTTTCAATGCCGACCGGCGGTGCCAGAAGTTTTATTGCTTGGGGGGATCATTCCAGCTCACCTGATGAATGGGCTATTGCCACCAATCCACCGGCAAAGGTTGATATCCAGCGCGGGTGTGCCTATCGGGTGCGCCATCAAATACAACTGAATTCTGAGTTTAATCGTGTGCGCTTTCGTATCTGGCCAGAAGGTTCACCAGAACCTGATAGCTGGATTTGCGACGAACATATCGGGCAATTAC
>JAKISW010000057.1 GCA_021648375.1 Devosiaceae bacterium | reverse complement strand
ATCGGTGGAAACAGAAATCCAGCGGGGAACTGTTGATCGCGAATACATCAATCAGCAATCAGAACTTTTGGCTTTGAATGCGCTTAGCAATATCCTAGCAATTCCAGGAACAATACCGGACCCCGGTGGGCAGGCAGCCAAGCTTGCTTTTGTGCAACAAAACCCTGATGCGAATATATATAATGATGGCGTTCAACAGGAACCGGTATCGCCTTATCAACTAATGGCGGGAACGGTCATTGCCGCCGCGTTAGTTACAGGCCTGAACTCTGACCTGCCAGGCATGGTCATCGCACAAGTTACAGAAAACGTCTTTGATAGTGTAAGCGGCCGATACCTTTTGATCCCCCAGGGCACCCGCCTTATCGGCAAATATGACAGCGTCATTGCTTTCGGTCAGGAACGGGCCCTGGTCATATGGCAACGAATTATTCGCCCCGATGGATCATCAATCACCATCGATAATCTGCCCGCAACAGACCCTTCGGGATATGCTGGATTGTCAGATAAGGTTGATCTCAATACCTGGGAATTGCTCAAAGGCATTGCCCTTTCAACTCTGCTTGGCGTCGGTACGGAACTCACCTTCGGCAACAACGAAAGTGATCTGGTCAAAGCCATTCGCGAAAGCACCCAGCAATCTACCAATCGTGCAGGGCAAAAACTTATTGATCGCACCCTGAATATCCAGCCAACTATAACCGTGCGCCCCGGCTGGCCCCTGCGCATCATCGTCAACAAGGATGTTATCATGACGCCATATGTTAGAAATGGCGGTTGATATGGCAGCTCTAAAACTCAGCAAATTGACGGATCGTAAAACAACAAAAATCGCGTTCACTGCCAGCGCAGAATTAGACAAATTGTTAACCGACTACGCCTCAGCCTACGAAACAGAGTACGAGCAACAAGCATCCATCACCGACCTCATCCCGCATATGCTCGAAGCGTTCATCAAAACCGATCGGGGATTTCATAAGAAAATCAAGGCAACTATTCCAATGCCAAAGCAGGCGTTCAACTGGACAGTGCAAATGACGAGAATTAGCCAGAAGCGAACATTTGTACCCACGTTAGATGGCAGAAAAGGGGGTATTCTGTTGAAAAACTCGGTTTTTTCGTTGGGCGACATCACAGGATAAACGGCTCCCGCCCTTGTTTCACTCGGTGGCTCGGGCCCGGATTGGATTTGGCGCTAATTTGGCCAATTTTTTGAGGTTTTGGGCGGTTGCAGCAAGGATAAATTCGTCATGCGCGCCACATGGACCACGTAATCTTAGCCGGCCTAAGCCGTGAATGCGTTTCAGATGAGCAAATGACATCTCGACCTTTTTGCGCAATTTCCGCGAGATTGCATATTGCTCCGTTTGCGATAATCCACGAGCGACATCACGGGACGCTTCATAGATCGAACGTGTCACTTTGCGCTGTGGTTCTTTTGGGGTGCAGCGTTTTTTTAAGGCACACGCGTCACAGTCTGATTTGCGCGCACGATACCGGATTGTCTCGTCTTTGTTTGCACCGGTTCTTGGCGTTTTGTAGGCACGGCGATATTGCTTGAGTTCATTACCACCGGGACAAATGTACAAGTCATTTTCAGCGTCGAAGGTAAAATCAGCGCGTTCAAAGGTCCCATCCTTACGCCCAGATTTGTCAATTACTGGAATATGCGGTGCAATCCCGCGCTTCTCGACCAGCCAATCCAACATTGGTCCTGATCCATAAGCCGTGTCGGCAATTAAGCGTTCAGGCAGAAGATTATGCACCTTTTGCACGCGATCAATCATGGTTTTGACCGCGCCAACTTCGGCTTGCCGAATGGATCGCGTGGCCTCCACATCCAAGATCACTGCATTGTCGGTATCGATCAAATAGTTCGTGGAATAAGCAAAATACGCAGGTCCACCGCGTGCGCCAGTCCATTGGGACGCCGGATCTGAGTGCGAGATAAACTTAGGCGTAACGGGGCTGGCCGCGCCAAACGCGGCGTCATCAAGTGTTTCCAGATATTCCCGAACGGCGCGTGGCGCTTCATTCGGGTCAATTGCCTCAGGGTTCCAATCAGCCTTCGGTGTAGATTGCTGACGGTTAGCATCAGCAGCAATAATACTCGCATCCGCCGCATAACGCTGCCCGCTCGCCAGTCCTGCATCGATGCATTGTGCAACAACGGTTTCAAACATATATCGCAACACATCACTGTCACGAAAGCGACCGTGCCTATTTTTGGAAAAGGTTGAGTGATCGGGAATTGGGTCGCTCAGGTCCAGTTTGCAAAACCAGCGATACGCCAGATTGAGATGAACCTCATCGCAGAGCCGCCGTTCAGATCGGATGCCCATAATATATCCGACGAGCAACATGCGCATCATCAGTTCCGGATCAATCGATGGTCGTCCAGTCGTGCTATAAAACTCAGACAGATGTTTACGAATACCAGACAAATCAATCACACCGTCAATTGCCCTTATTACGTGATCGCGGGGAACATGATCCTCAATCGAAAAATCGTAAAATAGAGCGCTTTGCGCTTCTTGCTTTGGTCCCAACATCGAGATCAATCCTCCAAATCAATAAGGAAATTGAATCAGTCAAACGCGCCCAAATCAAGTAGAGTTTTTCAACAGAATAGGCCGAAAGTGTCAAAGGCCTGATGTCCACTCCGCAGCCTTAAGTGTCAAAGGCTAAACACCTTCTTCTGGCACTATTGCGATAGTGATGATCTTCGAATAAACGTCGGGTCCCCATCTAAAACGAACATTCAATTCCCTCTCTATTCCACCGTCTCAACAAGCAAATCTGAGGGTTTGACTTCCAGGACTTCTGCAATCCTTCCCACAACATCAATACTTGCGGCATAAACACATCTCTCCAGTGCGCTGATATAGGTGCGATCCAGCTCGGCACGATGCGCCAGTTCTTCCTGCGACAAACCTCTGGCTTGCCGATATCGTTTCAGATTGGCCGCAAATATCTTTCGTATTTCCATAAACAAGAGATGAAGCAGTTGAAGAGTATTTCACCACGGAGTATACTCTGCAGAATGTCTGGCGCGCACCTGCAAGAATTGTAAATTGTATCTCGGGAGTATCAAATCATACCCACATTCAGTGAAAGTCCGCCAGACTTACCTAATGTGACCGAATATGATCGGCAGCACTTTAGGGTTTATCTGTTTTTATTGGATGCATCGGACAAAGGCATTGATTGGAGGGTGTCTTACAAAGAGGCGTTTGATAACGACCCGGACATCAATCCTGAAAAGTCTAAGGCAATCTATCAGGCCCATTTAAAAAGAGCCAAATGGATGACCACGGCAGGTTATCAGCAATTGCTCTGATATCGAACATTGGTTTTTTATGATAACGCAGCTTCATTTTCTACGTCATATGCACAGATCGCTTGGACATAAATCGCTTTGCATAAATCACTAATGAAAATTCCGGCTGGGAAATAATATTTTGGCCTGTTCGCGGGGATGATGGGCACGGCGTGTTGTCTGGCGCGCAATGCGCGGGGCTTCGTCGGTAGTGCCGTATGGCTCGCCCACTACATCATAATCAGGATGGCCAAGCAAAGCGAGATCATCTGACATATCTTGCACATTCTCGGCTAGGCGCATGGCCACATAATCCTCCACCACTTCTTCCCCCAGATGCATGGGGGGCAAAGTTACCTCCGGCTCATAAATTCCCTCCCCGTCAATGGGATTGGAAAACAGCGGCAGGGGCGCTTCCCCCTGAATGGCTTTGATTTGCCATAGGGCATCGCGCCGCCCCAACTGAATGGAAGTAAAGGCATCGGCTTCTGCCAAACGCTCCATAACTTTGGGAGAAATTCCAGCCCGCCGCCACAGACTTTCCGGTTCTGGATAGCCATTGCCCCGCGCCGCCACCAGCCAGTTTGCATCTTCCTCACGAAAGCCTTTGATCTGGCGCAGGGCAAGATCGTCGGACATATCCTCTACAAGGTCAGCAAGAGCATCAACTAAAAAACCAGACATGATTTAGCCTGACAGTGTGGGATGGATGCGTTCTAATTCTCTTGAAATCAGGTCGGGCCTGGAGGTGCGGATCGTTGGCAGGCGCATGCGCGCATCCGTGATTTGCTGATAATCCAGTTCGGCCAATATCAGCTCTTCTCCATCCCTTGCCCTTGCCAGTTCTGACCCGTCAGCATCAATAATGGCCGAGCCACCGGTAAAATTCACTCCGGCCACCGGCCCGATCCAGTTGCAATAAAGTCCGGGCAAACCATACATCATCGAATAAAAGCGAAACGCATTGGTCCAGCCGGTCGGGTTGTCAAAGTCACCGCCGACCGCTTCTCTGGTGGAGGCAAAAGGGCATACGAGGATGCTGGGGTTTTGCAGCGCCGCCAGATGAACCAGAGCCGGGTTCCATACATCAGCACAAATCAACGTTGCCATAGACCAAAGGCCAAAAAGGGTTTGGGTCGTAACTTGGCGTCCCGCGGCGAAATACTTCGCCTCGTCAAGTTGGCCATAATTAGGCAGGTTTATTTTTCTACATACCGCAGTTACCTTTCCCCGGCTCAGCCAGGCAAACGAATTGTACAACAGACCGGTCGAGGATTGCTCAATAAAACCAACACCTGTTGTCATGTCGGCACTAGCCCTGGCAAGCGAAAGCAGTTGCTCGGCATCTAGTAAAAGCGCCAGATCCTGATGCCGGGCTGCAAACAAATATCCGGTTAAGGACAGTTCAGGAAAAATCAGAACATCAACGTTTTCCTTGCGCGCGCGCTCGATCATCGAAAGGTGAGGCTCGATTGTGTGATGACTGATCGCGTCAAGAGCAGATTTTTCGGGGTGAACCAGTTGCGCACACGCCACGCGAAGGACCGATTTTTGCATTCCGTTCTTTCTCCTAGAGCGCTTCCTGGATAAGTGGACCCAGTTATCTGGTTCGCAAGCACGACAAAACAAAGACTTAGAGCCTGGTATTGATTCAATCAAAACCGGAAATGCTCTAAGACAAAAATTTGCCCCCGGAATTTTGTCCCGGAGGCATTCATATCACATGTCAGACAGCTTTAAATCAAGCCTTGTTTATATCAAGTCTTGGGATTCTAAAAAGTCCCTTGCAACTTGCTCAATCGTTTGCTTGTCCACGTCAACTCGTGAATTTAAGTCCTGCATAACAGCATCAGAAAGTGTAGCTGATAAGGAATTCAACAAGTCGCCGATATTTGGGTTTGCATCAAGCACTTCGCTTCGGATTGTGGGAACAAGCGCATAGTCAGGGAAAAATCCTTTGTCATCTTCAAGGACTTTGAAATCAAAGGCCTTGATGCGTCCGTCGGTAGCAAATACCAGTCCAACGTCCACCTGGGAATCCCGTAATGCCTGATAGACTAGGCCGCCGTCCATTGGTGCCAGATTCGAGCGCACCACATCAAACTCATAGGCTTCCTTCAGGCCGATCAAACCATCAGCGCGTTGGGGGAACTCGGCATTCACACCAAGCTTGAGCTCCTCGCCCGCCTGATAGGCGGCCGCCAGATCGGAAAGGGTGTTCAACTCGCTTGCACCCGAACCACGCACCGCAAGAGCATAGGTGTTATTGGCCATAGACGCATCGAGCCATACAATGCCTTTTTCGGCATCCAGCCGTTTGACAGTATCATAGGTGTCCTGGGCATTCATCTGCTCTTCAACTTTGTTATAAGTGATCAAAGAAGTGCCGGTATATTCCCAGTAAACATCGACTTGACCATTTTCCTGGGCCTGACGCAAAATCGCGGAGCCCATTCCATCAAGTTTTGAAGTCGCAATGCCGTTTTCGCTCAATAGAACGCTGGTCATTTCTGCAAGCAGAAGCTGCTCGGTAAAGTTTTTGCCCCCGACAACGATTTCCTGAGCCATCGAGCCGAACGCGACCAGACTTAAGCTGATTGCCAATAGGCTTTTTTTCATTAGTCTCATTTTATTACTCCCGTTTTAGTTTTGCATGATTGCTTTTTTTGTTCTAACGCAAAGGGTTAACGCCCCTTGATATGGACCATGTCTGGATTTGCAGAAAAATAAAATCTACCAGCATGGCAAGTAACGCCACCGGAATAGCACCGGCCAGCATCATTTCAATATTGTCGAGAGCGATCCCGGTAAATATCAGTTCACCAAGGCCGCCCGCCCCGATCAGAAAAGCAAGCGGTACAGTACCAACATTGATCGCCAGGGCGGTTCGTATTCCGGCAAAAATGACATAAAGCGCATTTGGCAACTCTATCCGGAGCAGAATTTGTGTCCGGGTCATGCCCATGCCGGTCGCCGCTTCGATAAGAAAACCAGGCACTTCGCGAATACCCACATAAGTATTGCGCACAATGGGCAATAGTGTGGCGATCCACAGCGCAAAAATGGCCGGCAGCACACCAATGCCCAAAAAACTCATCGATAGGGCTAGCACAGCCAGAGTTGGCACTGTCGTACCCACATTAAGCCCTTGCATTGCCCCCTCGGCGAATTTTCGCATATAAGGCCGGCTGAGCCAGACCCCCAGGGGCACCGCAATCAGGATTGCCAAACCGCCCGACAAAACCACCAGATAGATGTGCTGGCGAATCAAAAAGTCAACATCATCAGCAAAATTGATCCAAATCTGTATCAACAGGCCGTCATTGTTGAGCAGCAGAAGCGAAAACATAATGCCCGCCGCAAACACCAATAGAACTGAAGTTGTTGCTCTCATCCTACCCTGACCTATCGTAGCGTATTTTGCTTTTCGTCGCGATATATCGCGCTCAATGCGTGCGAAATTGCTTTTTGAGTGATGTAGCCTTTGTAAAAACCATCATCATCGACACATGCCAACCACGACACATCGTGACGAAACATGGTCGATACCGCGGTTTTGAGGTCCTCCTTGACGTTAGCCACCGCGGGCAACGCCTGGCGATATTCTTCTATGACGCCCTTTTTTCCTAAAATATCGTTCAGGTGTAAAAAGGCACGCGCCCGACCCTGTGGCCCCGTCACCACAATGTTCTGATGCCCCAGCTCTTTCATCTGCCCAATAGCGTTCGCCAGATCACCCTCGCCATGTACCTTGTACTCCTCACCAAATTTTACATCCCCAACACTAAGCAGGCTGAGGCGCTTCAAGGTGCGGTCCTGCCCTAAGAAACTGGCGATAAAATCATTAGTGGGGCGGGCTAACAGATCGTCTGGTGCCGAATACTGCTCCAGGATCCCATCTTTAAAAATGGCGACTTTGTCCGCCATTTTGATGGCCTCATCAATGTCGTGAGAGACGAACATGATGGTTTTTTTTAGTTCCTTTTGCATCTTTAAGAACTCATCCTGAATGACAGCGCGGTTGATTGGATCAATGGCACCAAACGGCTCGTCCATAAGCAAGACCGGCGGATCAGCGGCCAGTGCACGAATGACCCCAACTCTTTGTTGCTGACCGCCCGAAAGCTCTTTTGGATAGCGCTTCAGAAACGCTGATGGCACTAAATTTACCAGCTCAAGAAGTTCGGCGGCGCGCTTTCTGGACTTTGCCTTCTCCCACCCCAAAAGGTCAGGAACCACACAGATATTGTCCTCGATGGTCATGTTGGGAAACAGGCCGATCTGCTGAATAACGTAACCTATGTTTCGGCGCAGCTGTACCGGGTTGACCGTGTCGGTATCTTTGCCATCGATAAAGATTTTTCCTGCGGATTTTGGGATGAGCCCGTTGATCATTTTCAACGTTGTTGTTTTGCCGCAGCCTGACGGGCCCAGCAGGATACAAATTTCACCTGCCGGCACTTCCATGTTAACATTGTTTACCGCTGTGACGTCGCCACCGGGGGTATCAAATACCTTCGTCAGGTTTTCCATACGGATCATCTGTTTTTCTCCCCGACAGCTTCAGCCATCAATTTTTTCACTCGATTGCGGTGGTGTGAGTTTTTGCTGAATAAACAAAAGGAAATAGTCCGCCACAATCGCCAAAACACTGACAGCAATAGCCCCGGTAATGAGTTGGCGCGGGTCAGTTTGAGAAATGCCGCGCGATATGAAGGTGCCCAGACCCCCGGCACCGATATAGGCGGCGATGGCTGTTATTCCGATATTCATCACCACGGCCACGCGCACGCCAACCATAACCACAGGCACCGCCAGCGGTATTTCAACACGCATCAATCGTTGTATCGTAGTCATTCCCAGCCCTTTTGCCGCCTCGCGCATGGCTGGGTCGACATTGGTAATTGCCACATAGGTGTTCCTGATAATTGGGAGTTGTGAGTACAACAACACGGCAATAACTGCCGGCAGATAGCCAACACCCTGTCCGATTATAGACAATATGGGGATCATCAGTCCAAACAGGGCCACCGATGGAATGGTCACAATAACTGAAGCAATTCCTAAGACAATGTCAGCGGCGCGCTTGCTCTGGGTAATGGCAATTCCAATAGGTACGCCAGTCAGAATTGCAATACCAACAGCCACCCCGACGATCGATACATGCTCCCACGTACGCTGTCCGATAAGGCTCAAATTATCCAGCATGAATAGCAGTATGTCCAAGCAAGTTCCTCCATAGTTCAAATAAACTTTAGTGTACAATATTAAAGCCAATTATTTTAATTCAGCCACATTAATTAAAATTTACGACATCAATTGCTGACGCGTCACAGCATAGATGAGAAGCGTAACGGGTTTAGGCGGGCAGATAACGTATGATATTTTCAAACCCCACCCGGTTGCCAATGCGCGAAATCAGATCGGCCAGCGCGCCACTTGCTGAAGCTTTCTTATCTATATGGGAAATCTGGGTGGGTTTGAGCGTTTCAAACTCGACCACTTCAAGTCGTATCCGTTCAATGCCAAACCCGGCATCCATCGTTTCAATGGCGCGGCTGAGAAGTTTTGTCATTCGTAGCGCATCACGCATAGGCCGAGCCAAACCAATTTCTGCATATATTGTATTTTGGTCAACCCGCTGGACAATCAAACCTAACCGCCGCGCGCCCATCTGCGCAGTTTCAAGTTTTTTGCATATGGAGCGCATAAGCCGCTCAACAATGCCCAAAACATCATCTGCTAAACGGTCCTTTAACCGGCCTGAGCCTGAGGGATCGTTCGCTGGCCAGTTTGGGAAACCACATTGATATGATGCGTTGTGTCATTCCAATTAACGATCCATTGCCCTATTGTTCCTGATTTGTTCTTTATACATCGCCAATCAAAAAGAGTCGAATCGGAAAAACTAGAATCATACATGGGAACATTATGCACAGGTGCACAATGCCAGCGGGTTTCAGCGGCGTTTGAACCCATGCCCTGAGGCAAAAGAAACAATCCGGTGGTTCGTCCCGTTTCAGCAGCAAGTTGCAAACGACGCCCTTCGGTAAGGCCAATGTCAGTTGAAACCTGGGCGATAACCAGCGGCACGGATTTGGAGCGCAGAGCCTCTTCAGCAATCCACAACACATCCATATGGGTTTTGCCATAGGCAAACATTAGCCGCGCCGGATCGCAAAATTGTATTAGTCCGCCCGGATGCAGGCGTTCATTTTGCCTTTGCTCCGCAATCCAAAGCACCGGGCCTTTGCCCATGCCAATCAAACAGGCGGCAAAACCTATTGCTCCAGGCCCCGTAGCTTCATGGGAACGCGAAGGGCATAAAGGGAAGATGTCAGAAAATTCCTGCTCCACCGAATAGCCGCCTCCTTCCTTAGAACGAAAAAAGAACAGATTGTTGAACCTTATTGTAAAAAGCAAGTTGCTTTTATTTGCAGTGGGAAGAAGAAAACAAAAGC
>JAKISW010000020.1 GCA_021648375.1 Devosiaceae bacterium | reverse complement strand
CGCTCATAAATATCTGCAAAATTTCCATCATGATATTTTGCCCTGTTTGCGTTCAAATTTAACGGAAAAGCGAGAGAAGAAACCACCGATCAAAACGCAGATCAAAGACATGGAAACCACCAGGTCAGCAAGGAAGCTGGAAACACCCATGGCCCGGCTCATACTGTCGGCACCAACAAAAACCGTGGCAATATAGAGCGCGGCAACAATAACCCCGACCGGAGAAAGCCCCGCCAGCATAGCCACGACTATTCCCGCATAGCCAAAGCCGGGGGAAAGGTCGGCGGTGAGGTATCCCTTCAGGCCTGCAACTTCTGAAACTCCGGCAAGGCCAGCCAAAGCGCCAGAACCACATGCAACCAGCAACAGGGTGCGATTGACCCCGATACCCGCATGGCGGGCGGCGGCCGGGTTTTCTCCCACAGCGCGGATTTTAAACCCAAGTACGGATTTTGAGAGAATTATTGCAACGATAACAGCTGAGATCAAAGCAACGATCAGTCCGGCATGGATGCGCATGCGATCGAGCAGGCGGGGCAGGGTGGCCGAATCTATAATGGGCATGGATTGGGGCCAGCCAAGACCCATGGGATCTTTTAGTGGTCCCTCCAGCATCATCTGGACAAAAATCAAAATAATAAAATTGAGCAGCAGCGAAGTCACTACCTCATCAGCACCAAAACGGGTTTTCAGCAAGGCAGGGCCAAGCATGCCCAACGCTCCGGCACTGGCTCCGGCAATCAGAACCAGAGGGATCATGATCCATGGCGGGCCATCAATCATTCCTGTGCCAATCCATGCGGCGGCCATTGCGCCTAGATATAGCTGGCCTTCAGCGCCAATATTCCAAAGCCGTGCCCTAAAAGCCAGAGCAACCGCAAGGCCGGTGAACATTAAAGGAGTGGCGCGGGTTAGCATTTCGGTAAACGAGAACACCGAGCCAAAAACCCCGATAAACATTTGGGTAAAGGCGGGAATTATTGACACGCCTGCAAAGGTAAGTGGAATTATCGTTAAGGCCAGCGCAGCTATTGCTGAAATTACAGGAATATAAATCTTGGCAAGAGGGGATATTTTTTGTCTTGGCTCAATGCTTATCATTTGTATGTCCAGTCATTAACAAGCCAATTTGTGCCCGATCACGGCTATCAGTTCTTGTCAGGCCTCCATCGTGGGCAACAAAAATCTGATCGCAAAGGGTAAGGATTTCATCCAGATCTTCGGAGATTAAAATAACTCCGGCTCCGCGCTGACGGGCCTCCAAAAGGCGGCGTCCCACTTCGGCAGCGGCACCAAAATCAAGCCCCCTTGTGGGCTGATTAGCAATTATCAGTTTTGGATTGGTGTCCAATATGCGGGCGAGGATTAGCTTTTGCATATTACCGCCGGATAGCAGGGCGGTGCGGCTTTCAATTCCCGGTCCACGAATATCATAGGCCTTTGACAGGTTTTGAGCATTTTCGCTAATCTGGCGATTGCGCAAAAATCCAAAACGATTGAATTTTTCATCCCCCAGCCTCTCGATAATAAGATTGTGGGCGATGCTCATGGAGCCAACAACCCCATCGCGATGGCGATCTTCGGGAATGCGCCCGATCCCGGCATCAATCATTTTTTTCGGAGTGGATTTTGATATTTTTTCGCCATTAAATTCCATTGTGCCCGATTTTGGATCGTTGAGGCCAGAAATCAGGGCGGCCAGAGCGCTTTGACCATTGCCTGAAACCCCGGCAATGCCAACGATCTGACCGGTGCATACTTCAAAATTTATCTCTCGCAATATTTCAGATGCTCTCTCGCCAGAGGTTGAAATATTGGTAAGGCTCAAGATGGGTGCCCCGGCTTCAAAGCTTTCACGGGTGATGGTTTGGGTGTCGGCACCAACCATCATTTTGGCAATGGAATTGGTATCAGCATCTGAGGTTTTCATCTCTCCAACTTTGCGCCCGTGACGCAACACGGCTATGCGGTCTGAAAAGGCCAGCACTTCGCGCAGTTTGTGCGAGATGAATATTACCGATAGGCCTTTATCGACCATGGTGCGAATGGAGGCAAAAAGACTATCCGCCTCCTGGGGGGTAAGAACTGCTGTTGGTTCATCAAGAACCAGAATTTTTGCGTCGCGGTAAAGAGCTTTTAAAATTTCCACACGCTGGCGCTCTCCCACGGAAAGATTGCCCACCTTTTCATCCAATGGAGCTTCAAGACCGGCGGAGCTCATTATGGCTTTGATTTTTTCTTTTGGTTTTGAAAGCTTTCGAAAAGGAGAAAATATCGGCTCGGAACCAAGCAGAATATTATCCAGAACGGTGAGATTTTCAGCTAACGCGAAATGCTGATGAACCATGCCGATGCGGGCATTGATTGCCGCCTGGGGCTGGCCGGGGGGCAGGGTATGCATATGGCCGTCATCGTTGCGAACCTCAACACTTCCCTCATCGGGAGTATAATGGCCGAACAACATATTCATCAGAGTGGTTTTGCCGGCCCCGTTTTCTCCAAGCAGGGCAAGAACCTCTCCCCGGTGTAATTCAAGGTCGATATTATCAGCAGCAATCACCGGGCCAAAGCGTTTGCTCAGCCCGGTGAGTTTTAGGATTATGTTGTCATTGTCAGACACGAGTTCTCTTTACCCGATATCAATTGTCGGAAACCGGTTCCGTATCATTGACGTTGACCCGAAACAGACCATCCATAATATCCTGCTCAACAGCTTTGACCTGAGATACCACATCGTCCGGGATCAGGCTTTCGTCCATGGCCAAAGAACCACCGCCATAGCCCATGAAGGAATATTGGCCATAATCGGCAGGTTCAAAACGATCTTCAGCAACAGCTGCAATGGCGCGATCAACCGTTGGTCCCATGTCCCAAAGGGCAGAGGCAAGGATTGTGTCTGGATAATCAGCAGATGTATCGATGACATTGCCAATAGCTTTTACACCGCGCTCAACGGCAGCATCAGAAACACCAAAACGTTCCGCATACATAATATCAGCACCGGCATCCATCATGGCAAAAGCGCTTTCTTTGGCTTTTGGGGGATCATACCAGCTATCGATAAAGTTAACTAAAAACTTCACTTCAGGGTTTGCCGAACGAGCACCATCCATAAAGGCGTTCATCAGTCGGTTAACTTCGGGGATGGCATATCCGCCGACCAGACCGATAAGATTTGATTCGGTGGCAGCACCGGCAATTATACCGCTAAGATATGCTGGCTCATGGATCCAGTTATCAAAAACGGAAAAATTATCACCACTGGGACCAAAGGATGAACCCATGAGAAATGCCGTATCGGCATAATCTGTTGCCACTTTTCTGGCAGCACGTTCAAGACCAAACGCCTCGCCAACGATCAATTGCTGACCGGCATCGGCATATTCGCGCATGACGCGTTCATAGTCGGTATTGGCGACGTTTTCTGAATAAACATATTCAATTTCACCGCGTTCCATTGCCGCTGTAAGGGCAATATGAATGCGCGAAATCCATTGTTGTTCAACCGGTAGAGTATAGATGGCGGCAACTTTGACGGCCTGGGCGTAACTGGCACCTGCTGTCATCATTGTTGCCACAAGGGCGATCGCTGCGAGCATGAGCCGGCGCGACCACAGGAGTTTCTTTTGCATTGGGATCTCCGTTAAATTGTTTGAATTTTACGGACAAAGTATGGATTTTTTTTATCAAATGGTCAAATCTTTTGAGAATTCGCATGTATAATGGCCATCAGAGCAGTTGTGGGCGCTGACAGAGGCAAATTTTTTTTGGTATAATGGGGCGGTATGGAGCCCGCCGGTAAGTGCCTTTAAAAAATATGTAGAACCTTGTTTGTTAGGGTCCTGTCCCTAGTTGAGGGAGGCCAGAAACGCTGCGACATCGGCGGCATTGTTTTCATCGCGCAATCGAAATGGCATTTTTGAACGGGCGCCGCTATCGTCCAAAAATTCCTTCAGGAAACCGCTTGGATCGGCAATGAATTGGGCCAGGTTTTCTTCATCCCACACCAATCCTGCCTCTCCAGCGGCAATCAGATCATTGGAAAATCTATATCCCTCATAGGTGCCGGCAACACGCCCGATTACATCCGTCAAAACAGGGCCGGAGGCGTTTTGTGCATCATCGCCAACCTTGTGGCAACCGGCGCATGAATTAAATACCGAGGCTCCGTTTATCACGTTGGCCTGGGCGCTGGCGGGGGTAATAAAAACAAGCGAGGCGAGCGCTGCCATAGCCAGTGGAGCTGTAAATTTGGGTAAAAACCGGGATGAAAGTGAGCGCATATTTTTAGCCTTTTCAAGTTTTAACGAGAGGTAAGCATACGTTAATTGGCTAAAATTGCCAGAAATTGAAGTTCAACATAATGTTATAGGTATAACGCAGCCGTGAATGGGTTTGTCTGGAATGTGTTCTGTTGTTTTGACTACATGAGTTGAACCCGGTTAGGCATAACAAATGAGGGTTATAAAAAATGAATGAAGCAACCCAATGTTTCAAATTTAGCGGAGCCAATGGAGAGCAATTGTCAGGGCGCTTGGATTTGCCTAATGGTTCTGTTCGAGCCTATGCATTGTTTGCCCATTGTTTTACCTGCAGCAAGGATATTTTTGTTGCCAATCAAATTTCATCTGCTCTGATTAAGCTGGGAATTGGTGTGTTGCGCTTTGATTTTAGCGGGCTTGGATCGAGCGAGGGCGAGTTTGCCAATTCCAATTTTTCTTCCAACGTAGCTGATCTTGTGGCGGCAGCTGAGCATATGGCTATAAATGATATGGCGCCGCAAATACTGATTGGGCATTCACTGGGCGGGGCGGCCATTTTGGCCTGCGCTCATCTAATACCACAAAGCAGGGCGGTCGTTAGCATTGGTGCACCTTCTGATCCGGCTCATGTTAAACATATATTTCAAAATTCGATTGAGGAAATCAATCAGAGCGGCGAGGCAAAAGTGTTGTTGGGGGGGCGGCCATTTTGCATAAAGAAGCAGTTTTTGGATGATATTGAGGGGCAAAACCTGCTTGAAAAAGTAAGAAATCTGAAAAAGGCCCTGCTGATCATGCACGCTCCCCTCGATAAGGTGGTGGGAATTGAAAATGCCAGTGAAATTTTTCTGGCAGCCAAGCATCCCAAGAGCTTTGTTTCCCTTGATGATAGTGATCATTTTTTATCCAGAAGGGCCGATGCAATCTATAGCGCACAAATTATCGGGGCATGGGCGCAGCGCTATATTCAATCTGAAACTGCCGAGTTTGATGAACCAAAATCAATTGAGGGTAGTGTTGCGGTAGCAGAAACCGGAACGGGGAAATTTACCAATGTGGTGGTTACCGGATCGGGGCATATTTTGACCGGGGATGAGCCAAAAAGCGTAGGGGGAAATGATACCGGCCCGACACCCTATGATTTTTTACTGGCGGCCCTTGGCACCTGCAAATCCATGACCATGCGAATGTATGCCGCCAGAAAGGGCTATGATTTGAGCCGAGTTCAGGTTCGCCTTTCCCACGAAAAAATTCATGCCAAGGATTGTGAACATTGCGAAACAGAGGTTGGGAAAGTTGATGTGATTGATACGAAAATTTCAATCACAGGGGACCTTAGTGAAGAAGAGAGACAAAAAATCTTTGAAATTGCCGAGCGTTGTCCGGTGCATAGAACCATAACCAGTGAAGTGCATATCAAGGCGCAATTGCTTGATTGATCTGGTGGCGGTTCAAATTTGGATAATTGAATTTATCAATCCCCAACTTCTATTGACTTGTGATGATCACAGGCACAGGCTGAAATCTTGTAAATATATGCAGATGGAGTTGTGCTTGCGTGCTCAAAATTGAAGAAAAACTACGCAAAGAAATTGAAGCTCGGCGCGGTGAGCTGGTGGCTTTGACGCAAGATCTTATCCGCATGCCAACCCTTAATCCGCCCGGTCATGGCTATCTTGAAATATGCGAATATCTTGATAAACGCCTTGCGAAAAAAGGTTTTGAAACCGAGCTGATACGGGCATTTGGCACGCCGGGTGATAGCGAAAAATATCCGCGCTGGAACCTTGTTGCCCGGCGGGAAGGCAGCAATAGTGGCGAGTGTGTGCATTTCAACTCCCATATTGATGTGGTGGAGGTGGGCAATGGCTGGAGCTTTGATCCGTTTGGCGGTGAGCTGAAGGATGGTAAAATTTACGGGCGCGGCAGTTGCGATATGAAAGGGGGGCTGGCGGCCTCGATAATTGCGGTGGAGGTTTTTATTGATCTGGTGCCTAATTATGTCGGGGCGATTGAAATTTCAGCCACAGCAGATGAAGAAACCGGGGGATTTGGCGGAGTGGCTTATCTGGCTGAAAAGGGATATTTTTCACCGGAGAAAGTTCAGCATGTGATTATCCCCGAACCTTTGAACAAGGATCGCATCTGTCTTGGTCATCGCGGGGTCTGGTGGGCCCAAATTGAAACAAAAGGCCATATTGCCCACGGTTCCATGCCGTTTCTTGGCGATTGTGCCGTGCGTCATATGGGAGCTGTGTTGGAGGAAATGGAGGAAAATCTGTTTCCGGCGTTGGCAAAACGTAAAACTGATATGCCCGTGGTTCCTGAGGGGGCCAAGCAATCCACTTTGAACATAAATTCTTTTCATGGAGGCTTAAGCGAGCCAGAAGACGGGTTTGATGGATTTCCCGCCGCGATCGTTCCCGATAGTTGCAAAATGATTATTGATCGGCGTTATCTGATTGAAGAAAACCCCGAAGATGTGCGAGATGAGGTTGTCGATCTGTTG
This sequence comes from Devosiaceae bacterium, assembly GCA_021648375.1. Taxonomy (GTDB): domain Bacteria; phylum Pseudomonadota; class Alphaproteobacteria; order Rhizobiales; family Devosiaceae; genus DROE01. The sequence continues at coordinate 46,245 of JAKISW010000020.1, read as the reverse complement.
GAAAAGGTCAAAAAATCCCGGGATAAATTTGAATATGAGCTGCATGAAATGTGGCAGGTTCCCCCAACAATGACTGAAAAAAACGCACCGGTGGTCAGCGCTGTTGCCAAAGCAATCGGGGAAGTTTTTGGCCGGGAGCCGCAATATGTGGTTTCGCCGGGAACCTATGATCAAAAACATATCGACAGGATTGGCAGGATGAAAAACTGCATTGCCTATGGTCCGGGAATTCTTGATCTGGCCCATCAGCCGGATGAATATGTTGGGGTCAATGATATGGTAGAAAGTGCGCAGGTGATGGCTTTATCTATGTTGGACCTACTGGCGCCCAGGGAATAAACTCGTTAAGAATAAAAATAAATGGGTGTTTGGCCCGCAAAACAGGGAAGAAGAATATGAGAAAATCCAATTTTCTGGTGGCAATTGGTGCCGCGCTGGTAATGGCGACAAGCCTTAGTCCGGCTATGTCGGCACAAACTGATATTACCGTTGGCATGGTGCTTGAGCCGCCCAATCTTGACCCAACCGGAGGTGCGGCCGCTGCCATTGATGAGGTGGTTTATGCCAATGTTTTTGAAGGTCTGACCAGATTTAATTCTAATGGCGCCATTATTCCGGCGCTGGCAAAGAGCTGGGAAATTTCTGAAGATGGCTTAACCTATACTTTCACCCTTAATTCTGGCGTGAAATTTCACGATGGCACAGATATGGATGCCTCCGATGTGAAATTCTCCCTTGAAAGGGCGATGGCGGAAGATTCAACCAATGCCCAAAAAGCGCTTTTTGCCGATATTGCTGCCGTGGAAGCCAAGGATGCGACCACCGTTATTGTAACTCTTTCTCAGCCTAATGGCTCGTTCCTGTTTAACATGGCATGGGGCGATGCGGTTATTGTTGCGCCGGAAAGTGCGGCGGATAATGGCACTAATCCAATTGGCACCGGCCCGTTTACATTTGTTGACTGGGCTCAGGGTGACAAGGTTGTTCTGGCGAAAAACCCTGATTATTGGGGAGCTGAAGTGGCGCTGGAAAATGTCACATTCAAGTTTATTTCTGATCCAAGCGCTGCTTTTGCGGCGATGATGGCGCAGGATGTGGATGCCTTTCCAAATTATCCCGCCTCTGAAACTCTGCCCCAGTTTGAAGCTGATCCGCGCTTCAAGGTAATCGTTGGAGCAACCGAGGGGGAGACAATTCTCTCCACCAATAATCAATCGCCACCTTTGGATGATGTTCGGGTGCGCCACGCTATTGCCCATGCCATAAACCGGCAGGATATAATTGATGGAGCCATGTCGGGTTTTGGAGAACCCATCGGCACACATTTCAATCCATCAAACCCTGACTATCTGGATTTGACTGCTCAATCTGATTATGACCCACAAAAAGCTATGGCTTTGTTGGCAGAAGCCGGGGTTAGCGATCTTACCCTTCGTATGAAATTGCCGCCTCCACCCTATGCCCGTCGTGGTGGCGAAATCATTGCCGCACAATTGCGCGCCGTTGGCATTGAAACTGAGATCACTAATCTGGAATGGGCGCAATGGCTTGAAGAAGTTTTTACCGCCAAGGATTATGACCTGACAATCGTTTCCCATACCGAGCCGTTTGATATCGGGATTTATGCAAGGGATAATTATTACTTCAACTATGATTCTGAGGAAATGCAGGCACTAATCGCTGAATTGAATATTACGGCTGACCCGGTGACCCGCACTGACCTGTTACATCAGGCGCAAAGGCTTATCGCCGATGATTATGTTAACGCCTATTTGTTCCAACTGGCTAAAACCGGAGTGGCAAACGCCAAAATCAATGGCTTGTGGGAAAATTCTCCCACTCAGGCCAATGATATGACCGGGGTCTCTTGGGGCGAATAATTTTGTGATTTTGACTGGGGGCCGGTGTTCTGGTCCCCAGTTTTTTTAATGAAGCTTGATAAAATCACATGCTGATATTCACCCTTAAACGTTTAGTTTCCTTATTATTCTCTCTGGTTGCGGCCAGTGTTGTGGTGTTTTTTGTCATTGAAATCATCCCCGGCGATCCGGCAGCGCTAATGATGGGAATTAGTGCCTCACCAGAAGCGGTGGAGGAATTACGTCAGCAACTGGGCCTGAACCTGCCCATATGGCAGCGCTATTTTACGTGGGTTATGGGGTTGTTGCAGTGGGATTTTGGTATCAGCTATACCTATAAAACTCCCGTCAGCGATCTCATCAACGATCGGATATGGGTTTCACTTCCCCTGACGATTTATGCCCTTACCCTTTCGACTCTTATTGCCTTTCCGGTGGGAATTATTGCTGCCGCCAATCGCAATTCCAAAACCGATGTGGGCATTATGGGGGCGACGCAATTGGGGATAGCGGTGCCAAATTTTTGGTTCGCAATGATTTTGGTATTGATTTTTGCCGTATCGCTGCGCTGGTTTTCGGCCGGGGGATTTCCGGGTTGGGAGATCGGTTTCTTTGCGGGGATGAAATCCTTGACCCTGCCGGCAATTGCTCTGGCACTACCTCAGGCTTCAATTCTGGCCCGGGTTATGCGGTCCAGCCTGCTTGATACTTTGAGCGAAGATTATATTCGCACGGCGCGGGCAAAGGGGTTGAGCAAGCGCCAGACCCTTTGGCGGCATGCGCTGCGCAATGCGCTTATTCCGGTGCTGACAATTATTGGTTTGCAGTTTTCGTTTTTACTGGCCGGGGCGATCATTATTGAAAACGTGTTCTTTTTGCCCGGCCTTGGGCGGCTGGTGTTTCAGGGCATTACCCAGCGCGATCTTATTGTGGTGAAATCTGTGGTCATGCTGTTGGTATTTGCGGTTATCGTGGTGACATTCATTGTTGATATTGCCTATGGAATTGCCGATCCCCGGCTTAGGGGAAACAGCGTCAGGGGCAGCGCCGGTGAGTGATTCAAGCGATAAAATCATTGCCGAGAGCGGGTTTTTTGCTATCGCTCTAAAAACCCCAAGCTTTGTAATTGGCTTGATTTTCAGTGTGTTTTTTATCTTTATTGCCCTGCTTTCTCTATACTGGACCCCATATGATGTGAGCGTGCTGGAAATTGGCAACCGGCTTAAATGCCCGCCATTTCAGGCCTGGATCGGGGGGGTGGATTTCCCCTCAGCTCAAAACTCATGGTTTGAAGGCTGGAGATGTGTGGCCAACCCGCTATATGGCCTTGGCACCGATCATTTTGGTCGTGATGTGGTGTCGATGATAATGGTGGGATCGCGCACCTCGATTGCGGTGGCGATTGTTGCAGTTGGTATCGGCATAATTCTTGGGGTGCCTTTGGGGCTGGCGGCAGCGGCTCGGCAGGGAAGTTTTTTTGATGAATTCATCATGCGCACCAATGATCTGGTATTTGCTTTTCCCGCCCTGTTGATAGCCATTTTAATCACTGCGGTTTATGGTCCCTCGGCGATAAATGCCATTATCGCCATCGGGATTTTTAACATTCCAGTATTTGCGCGACTGTCGCGCGGCGCGGCTTTATCTTTGTGGACCCGCGAATTTGTTCTGGCCGCAAGGGTTGCAGGCAAAGGACGATCAAGAATATCGGTGGAGCATATTCTGCCCAATATTTTAAACCTGCTGATTGTGCAGGGCACCATTCAATTTTCTTTAGGGATTTTGGCCGAGGCGGGGCTTTCATATCTGGGACTTGGGGTGCAGCCGCCAATCCCCAGCTGGGGGCGGATGCTGGCTGAGGCGCAAACGCTGATTTTTGTGGCTCCGCATCTGGCAATTTTACCGGGATTGGCCATTGTTTTGAGCGTTCTTGGGCTAAATCTTTTAGGGGATGGGTTGCGCGATATTCTTGACCCGAAATTGCGGCGGAATAGATCGTGAAAAATCTGCTGACCATCAAAGACCTTTCCCTAAATATCGGGGAGACAAAAATCCTTCAAGACATTGATCTGGAGGTAAACGGTGGCGAAATCCTTGGGGTAATCGGGGAAAGCGGGTCGGGCAAATCCATGAGCGCTTTGGCCATTATGCAACTGGCTCCGGGGGGAGCAAAAATCAATGGCAGCATAAAATTTAAGGGCGAAGAATTACTCAAATTTAGTGAAAAACAGATGTGCGAATTGCGCGGTAGCGAAATCGGGATGATTTTTCAGGAGCCAATGAGCGCGCTTAATCCGGTTAAAACTATTGGTGAACAAGTGGCCGAAACTGTGCTTATCCACTCCAATGTATCGAAAAGAGAAGCCCAGCAAATTGCGCGGGAAGTTTTGGAGCGGGTTGAATTGCCTAGTGATGAATTTCCCTTAAATCGCTTCCCCCATCAACTATCAGGCGGGCAGCGTCAGCGGGTGGTGATTGCCATGGCAATTGCCCATAAACCTGCTCTGTTGATTGCCGATGAGCCAACTACGGCCCTTGATGTCACCACTCAGGCTCAAATCTTAAAACTGCTGGAAAAACTGGTGGAAGAAGATGGAATGGGGTTGATCCTTATCACCCATGATCTGGCGGTGGTGGCTGAAGTGGCGAAAAATGTTGTTATCATGCAAAACGGAATTGTAGTAGAGGCAGGGGAGACTTTGGAGGTTTTTTCTGACCTGAAGCACCCATATTCCAAACAACTTTTTGCTGCCTCAAATCATGTGCCCAAAAGAGTAAACAGGGCCAAGCCGGATAAAGAAAAACCTGTGTTGCGCGCCAGTAATATCTTGCGCCAATATCCGGGAAGAGGCGGGTCGTTTTTCAAAAAATCCAAGCCGTTCACAGCGGTTGATAAGGTGAGTTTTTACATCGCCAAGGGAGAAAATGTCGGGCTGGTCGGGGAATCGGGATGTGGAAAATCCACCCTGAGCCGGGCCTTGCTGGCCCTTGATATTATGCAGGGGGGAATTGTGCATCTGGACGGGGAAACGATTAGCGCTGGCAAAGGGGCCAACAAGGGGGCAAGTCGGGCGGCACGAAGAAAAATGCAGGTGGTTTTTCAGGACCCTTATGGCTCGTTCAACCCGCGTCATCGGGTGGAAAAACTGGTGGCTGAGCCGTTTTATTTGCTGGATGATCCACCAAGGGGAATAGAGCGCCGCCAACGGGTGGAAAAAGCCCTGATTGAAGTGGGGCTGAATGCAGCGGATGCCGACAAATATATCCATGAATTTTCCGGTGGGCAGCGTCAGCGGGTGGCCATTGCCAGGGCTTTGATAATTGAGCCGGCGCTAATAATTCTTGATGAGGCGGTTTCAGCGTTAGATGTTTCCATCCGGGCGCAAATTCTTGATCTTTTGGCTCAGCTTTCCGACAAGAGAGGAATATCATATTTATTCATTTCCCATGATCTTTCGGTTGTACGAGCCATCACCGATAGGGTATTGGTGATGCGCGATGGAGTGATTGTTGAGGAGGGGGAAAGTCAAAGCGTATTTGCCAATCCGCAACATCCCTATACGAAACAATTATTGGGAGCGGTTCCCGATATTGAAAAAGCATTGGCCGCGCGCCGTATGCAACAGGCTTAGGGCCTGCTTCTTTACTAAAATACAGAGTTGAAAAATGTTGATACTGAAAAAACTGAATGTCATTCATTATTGGGCGCTGCTAAATATAGTATTGCCGGTGGTTGTGGAATTTGCCCTGGGAATTGGTGGAATATCCGATATCGTCAGGGGTACCATGATTTATGGCACCGTGGTGATTTTGCTGATGGGCAATATTTATCTGCTGCAAGTTCCCTCAAAGTTCAGCTGGCTGGTGGGAGCTACTCTGGCGCTTAATCTGGCAGCCTTGGCATTGTTGGGGAAAATCAGCTTTTTCACCGCCATACCCGTATTGCCATTATTATTTTCTGGAACATCGGCCTAGGGGCTTGACCCTGAATTATTTGGCGAGGTTCTAACCCAAAAGGGAGTTTTTAGCATGTGGTTCAAAACCGATAAATGTTTCATCAATGGAGAATGGGTGCGTCCGGTTGGTGGTGAAAAACTGCAACTGGAAAATCCCTCCGATGGTTCAAACCTGTGCCAGATTGCTCGCGGAAAAGCTGGGGATATTGATCTGGCGGTAAAAGCCGCTCAAAACGCCTTAAATGGAGAATGGGGAAGTTTTAGCGCCCTTGAGCGGGGAAGGGTTTTAACCCGCATCGGACAATTGGTGCTGGAGCGGGTAGAAGAGTTGGCAATAATTGAAGCCAATGATGTGGGCAAACCCTTAAAACAGGCCCGGGCTGATGCGCTGGCGCTGGCTCGTTATATGGAATTTTATGGGGGTGCAGCGGATAAAATAATGGGTGAAACCATTCCCTATATGGATGGTTATACGGTTTATACATTGCGCGAACCCCATGGGGTTACCGGGCATATTGTGCCTTGGAATTATCCCATGCAAATCATCGGGCGCTCGGTTGGGGCAGCTTTGGCCATGGGCAATGCGGCGGTGCTAAAACCGGCAGAAGAGGCGTGCCTTAGCGCTCTGGCCTTTGCAGATATTGCCAATAAAGCAGGATTGCCGGCAGGCGTGCTTAACGTGGTGCCCGGTCTTGGGGAAGAGGCAGGGGCGGCACTTAGCGCTCATCCTGGCATCAATCATGTCTCGTTTACCGGCTCGGTTGCAGTTGGTTCTTTGGTGCAGGAAGCGGCGGCAAAAAACATTGTACCGGTAGTGCTGGAGCTTGGGGGTAAATCGCCGCAAATTGTTTTTGATGATGCAAATCTTGAAGAAGCTTTACCTTTTCTGGTTAATGCGGGAATTCAAAATGCAGGCCAGACCTGTTCGGCGGCTTCAAGAATTTTGATTCAAAGCGGGATTTATGATCGCTTGCTGGCAAAAATGGTTGAGCGTTATCAGGGGTTAAAAGTTGGTGAAGCCAGCGCTGATCTGGATGTGGGTCCGCTGATTTCCAAGCGGCAAAAAGATATTGTCAGCGGGTTTTTAGATCAGGTTGAGGGAGAGGCAAAAATTGTTGCCCGTGGAGAAATTGTGCCAGAAGCTCCAAAGGGGGGGCATTATGTGGCACCGGCGCTGATTGGCGGGGTTAGTGCAGGGCATGTGTTGGCTCGAGAGGAGATTTTTGGCCCCGTGCAGGTGGTCATCAGGTTTGAAACGGAAGAGGAAGCCATTGCGATCGCCAACGGAACCGAATTTGGACTGGTGGCAGGTATCTGGACATCTGATGGAGCGCGCCAGATGCGGATGGCGAAAAAAATCCGCGCCGGGCAGGTTTTTATCAATAATTACGGGGCCGGAGGCGGGGTGGAATTGCCGTTCGGTGGCACCGGCAAATCAGGCCATGGACGCGAGAAGGGCTTTGAGGCGCTCTATGGATTTTCAATATTAAAAACTGTTGCAGCCCGGCATGGTTGAGTTTTTGGTTGGGTTTTTGAGAGCACTTGGACCACATGTTGCGGCTTAATAACCGGGAAGCAAGAAGCCTTTGGCTTTTTACCAACGGTCTGGCTTCTGTGCCAACGGGTCCGTTGGATGTAATGGAGGTCATTCGAGGGCTGGGGTTTTTACAGATTGATACGGTGCGCAATGTCACCCGTGCCCATCATCATATCCTTTGGAGCCGCAATCAGAATTATCGCGAGAAAATGCTCTGGCCCTGTCTTGGTGAGCACCGGGATTTGTTTGAGCATTTTACCCATGATGCCTCGCTGATACCGATGGAATTTTTTCCCATGTGGCAAATGCAATTTGTGCGCAAGGGTAAGCAGGTCGCCAAATGGTATGATAGCGACGCGGTGAGCAATGAGGAAGCGGTAGTCCACAGACGTATCGAACAAGAAGGGCCGCTTTCCACCCATGCCTTTGATACAAAATTAGAGGGGCCGCACAAAATGTGGGCCCGTCCGCCCCATAAAAAGGCATTGGAAAAAATGTGGTACGGGGGGCAATTGGCCACTTCCCATAGGGAGAATTTTATCAAGTTTTATGATCTGGCGGAGCGAGTGTTTCCTGAAAAACTCCGTGATATTTCCCATTCTGAACAAAAACAAATTGACTGGTTGTGCACACAAGCTCTGCAAAGACTTTGTTTTGCCTCCATTGGCGAGATCAAACGGTTTTGGGATGTGCTAAGTGCGCATGAGGTGAAAGATTGGGTGGCAAAAAGCGGGCAATTGCAACAATTTGAGGTGGAGATGGCCGATAAATCCATTGTAGCTGTCTATGGGCCTGCTGACATAGAATTGCGGATGGATGCGGCTTCAACGCCCTCATCGCGGTTACGAATCATTAATCCGTTTGATCCGGCAATAAGGGATCGAAAACGTTTGCAGCGCTTGTTTGGATTTGAATATCGCAATGAAATGTTTGTACCAAAAGATAAGCGCAAATGGGGCTATTATGTTTATCCGCTGCTGGAGGGTGCTCGCTTTGTGGGGCGGATTGAAATCAAGGCTGACCGGAGCAAAGGCGAGATGCAGGTCACAGGTTTTTGGCCGGAGCAGGGGGTAAGGTGGGGTGAACAACGCAAAGGTAAATTGCGTTCTGAACTCAAACGATTTTCAAAACTTGCCGGTATTGCCAAAATTATTTGGCCTTAAAAGGGGGTATTATAATTCCGAAACACCGCCATATTTTAAGCCGGTCAATCTGGCCATGTCTGTTTTGTAGGTCGTTAAATCTTTTGGATTAAATTTTGTAAGATGATCATGACCACAGGCGCGGGCCATAACCTGCATCAGATGAGTTGATGCATCAAAAAATCTTGCCAATCGCTGCGCTGCTTCTTCCACATTTATGCGCTTGCGAAGTTCAGGTTTTTGGGTGGCGATACCGGCCGGGCAATTATTGGTGTCGCACATGCGCGCCGCCACGCAGCCAATGGCCTGCAGCGCTGAATTTGATAAGGCGATACCATCGGCCCCCATGGCCATGGCCTTGATAAAGTCTTCCGGCATGCGCAATCCGCCGGTGATGATCAGGCTCACGCTACGGCCTGATTTTTTGTCCAGATGTTTTCTGGCCCGGGCAAGGGCTGGAATTGTTGGCACGCTGATATGATCGCGAAACAGTAGGGGGGCGGCTCCTGTTCCACCGCCGCGACCATCAAGAATTATATAATCTGCACCTGCATCAAGGGCAAAATCTATATCGTCTTCTATGTGATTGGCCGACAATTTATAGCCGATGGGAATGCCTCCGGAACGTTCGCGTACCTCATCTGAAAACTTCGCAAATTCTTTCACGGTTTTTGGGGATGAAAAAGTGGGGGGAGATATGGCGTCCTGGCCGGGTTTTAGACCTCGGGTCTTAGCGATTTTTTCGGTTACCTTGGCTCCCGGAAGGTGGCCGCCGGTTCCGGTTTTTGCCCCTTGTCCACCCTTGAAGTGAAAAGCCTGCACCTGTTCAACAAGTGATAAATCCCAGCCAAATTTTGCCGATGCCAGTTCATAAAAATATCGGGAGTTGGCCTCGTTTTCTTCTTTTAGTGCGCCCCCTTCGCCGGAGCAAATTCCGGTTCCTGCAATTTGGGCACCTTTGGCAAGAGCGATTTTTGCCTCTTCAGACAGGGCGCCAAAACTCATGTCTGAAACGAACAGGGGGATGTTTAATTTCAAAGGGCGCTTTGCTTTTGGACCGATAGTGATTTCAGTGCCAACCAAAACATCTTCCATCAGGGGAGAGCGGGCAAACTGGGCGGGAAGAATTTGAATGTCATCCCAATGGGGCAGGTCTTTACGAGGCACGCCCATGGCCCCCATTTCTCCATGGTGCCCAATTTTTGAAAGCCCGTCCTTGGCTAGCTGATGAATACGAACTACCGTCGGCTCCTCTGGCGTAACCTGGGCCTTTGGTGCGCCATCGTTCAAGCTTTCAGGTGCGTTATCACCAATTTGAGCTTTCCCCAAACGGGTGTGCGAGCCATCGCAAAATGGCGGGTTGGCACTGGCTTTGCATTGGCACAAGAAAGCTGTTTCTGATTTTTCAGCGGTAAATTTTATAGGCTCTATTCCGGTTCCCCTGTGGGATCCGTCACAAAATGGTTGGGATGCAGATTTTCCGCAAGCGCACCAGTGATAGGTTTTCCCTTTAACCAATTCGGCTTTAATTGGCTTTTTGGCGGCAATAATCGGCTTGCTCATTTTTGTTCCTGTTATTCTTTGGCTTTTTGGAAATTGTGCAAAACCGGGGGATTTGAACCACGGCTTTTTTTATTATTATCTTTATTCACGGAATTGAAAAGTCGTTTGGCAATTTGATCCTGTAAAAAAACTTAAACCTTGCGCAAAGCCGCTTACGCATGGCACTTCTTTGACTACATTTATTTTGTTGCGGAGAAAATCTTATGCGCCTTAAGGGGAAAACAGCCATTGTCACCGGCGGAGCCTCCGGGTTTGGAGAAGGAATTGTGCGTAAATTTGTGGCCGAGGGGGCCAGGGTTATGATTTGCGATATTAACGGGGACGGAGCTGAGACTCTGGCTGCTGAGTTGGGTGAAAATACGCTGGCCCATAAGGCTGACATCTCGATCTCTCACAATGTATCAAGCATGGTGGCAAAGGCCATTATGGAAATGGGGCATGTGGACATCATGGTCAATAATGCCGGGGTTACTCATCATCCAGGAGAGTTAGAAAATATCGCGGAAAAAGAATTTGATCGGGTAATGGCCATAAATGTAAAATCGGTATTCTTGACCTCAAAATATGTGGTGCCGCACATGAAAGGGCGCAAAAAGGGAGTGGTTTTGAATGTCGCCTCGACCGCCGGGGTCAGCCCCAGACCAAATCTCAGTTGGTATAATGCTTCAAAGGGCTGGATGATCACTGCCACAAAATCCATGGCTATTGAACTTGCTCCGGTCGGCATAAGGGTAAATGCCATCAACCCGGTAGCCGGAGAAACTCCTTTGCTAAAAACTTTTATGGGAGCCGATACTCCTGAAATCCGAGCCAGGTTTTTAGCAACCATTCCCATCGGGCGATTTTCTCAACCTGAAGACATGGGCAATGCGGCCTGTTTTTTATGTTCTGACGAAGCCTCAATGATTACCGGGGTGGCGTTGGAGGTAGATGGCGGGCGCTGCATATGAAAAAAGCAAAACCGGGCTTAAGAAATCTAATTACCGATGTGGTCGGGCTTAAAGTTGGCAATGCCTCTGATCTGAAACTAAAATCAGGGGTCACAGTTTTAAGTGCTGACAAGCCTTTTGTTGCGGCGGTTGATATTATGGGGGGAGCGCCGGGAACCCGCGAAACTGATCTTTTGGCCCCGGACAAATCCGTTGAAGGGGTTGATGCGCTGGTTTTATCTGGTGGTTCTGCTTTTGGGCTTGATGCGGCCGGGGGTGTTGCGAACAGTCTTCGCTCCCTAGGGCGCGGCTTTAGGGTTGGTGATGTGGTTGTGCCCATAGTCCCCGGAGCGATATTGTTTGATCTGATAAATGGTGGAGACAAAGACTGGAAACAAAATCCCTATCGCGATTTGGGGGCAAAAGCTTATGAAGCACTGGACGAGGATTTTGAGCTGGGAAGTTTTGGGGCCGGAACGGGTGCCACCACGGCGGGTTTAAAAGGGGGGCTTGGTTCTGCCTCTATCGTGCTTGAAAATGGCATTACCATTGGTGCGCTGGTTGCGGCCAATCCCACCGGACAGGTCACGGCGGCAAAAAGCGGGAATTTTTTAGCCGGGGCATTTGAGATTGGAAATGAATTTGGCGGTCTGGGACCCTATGGAAAAGTACTGGATTTTGAAGAAACAATTACCACCAAGCAGGATTTTGTGGTGCAGGGAGCAAATACCACTATTGCAATTGTGGCAACGGATGCACGTTTGAGCAATGCTCAGGCCAAACGGTTGGCGGTGGCTGCGCAGGATGGAATAGCAAGGGCTGTTATGCCCTCGCACACTCCTGTGGATGGCGATCTGGTATTTGCGGTTTCAACCGGGGAACGGGAGCTGGAAAACCCAATGATGGATTTGGCAATCCTTGGTCACGCAGGGGCGATTTGTCTGGCTCGGGCCATCGCCAGAGCCATTTATGAGGCAAGACCCATGGAGGGTGATATATTTGAGACATGGGGTGAGAAATTTACGAAACAAAGAGAATGAAGTTTGCCGCAAATAGAGAATCCCGATAAAATCCAAGTAAATGAGTAAAAATCCAATCAGTACTATTTGAACCAAAAAAGGCAAAAATCATGTGGGATTTTCGATTGATGCAGGCCATAGGTCTGATGATGAAAACATTGCCGTTTATTATTCTCAGGCTGATGATTTATTTTGGCATTACGCTGGCGTTTATCGTGATTACCGGCACCGGATCGGGCATTGGCTGGGGAGTTGGTGTGTTCGGGGATAGTGATTTTCAGGCCACCAGCAGTTTGATTGGCGGTGGATTGGGATTTGCTCTTACTGCGGGGTTAGTTTTTCTGGCTCGCGAATATATTCTTTATATGGTCAAGGCGGCCCATATTGCGGTTCTGGTAGAATTGTTGGATGGCAATGAGATGCCTCAGGGCCGCTCCCAGATTTCCCACGGGCAAAAAGTGGTGGCGGAACGCTTTGCTGAGGCCAATGTTTTGTTTGCGCTGGACAGGATTATTCAGGGGGTTTTGCGCGCCATAACCGGCTTGGCGCAAGGGATCGCCTCGATCATTCCAATCCCCGGATTGCAGCAATTAGTGGGGATCTTTCGGGCGTTTTTAAATATTGCGGTTGGATTTATTGATGAGGTAATTCTAGCCTATGGAATTCGCACTCGCGCACAAAATCCATGGGATTCGGCTCGTGACGGGCTGATACTTTATGGTCAAAACCATAAAATAATGCTGAAAAACGCCGCCTGGCTGACGGTGATTATTTATGGATTGTCCATTTTTATATTCTTTATGGTTCTGACACCAGCTGCAGCAATTGCGTTTATGTTTCCTGGCGATTTGTCAGCTTTTGGAATTGTTGTAGCGCTGCTGCTGGTATGGAGCATAAAAGCTGCGGTGCTGGAGCCACTGGCAATTGTTTGCATGTTGCAGGTTTACTTTCCGGCGATTGAGGGGCAGGTTCCAGACTCTGAATGGGAGCAAAAGCTCAATGATGTTTCGGGTAAATTTCGCGAAATGGCACAAAAGGGTGCAGCCTGGGCCGGGGCAAAACAAAGCAATTAGACATTAAATATTTTGTTTTTTGTAAGTGCCGAGTTTGGGTGGTAATTGCGCAACGGATTTTAATATTGCGCCCTGTTGCCACCAAAGGGTCTCCAAAACGACATAAAAGCCTCTCTGGAGGATTTTGCCCGCAAATCATCACAACAACTCCCAGATTTTTCCGTGAAGCGGTCATTTTGCGCTGGTTAATAGCCTTTGTTACCCCAAATGAATGGCAAAGAAATTGCCTGAAGGGGGAAAACAGAAAAAGGAAAAATTATGAATAAATCAGTTGTAATATCCGCTCTTATGATGACAGCTTTTGTAACGCCGGGATTTGCGGCAAGCGATGGCACAACACCTTTAATGTTTGAGGGTGATTGCCTTAGCGTTGTCGAAAAAATTGATGAGCGTTTGGCGGATGAAACTCTAGCAGTTTCTGATGAAACCAAACTGCAAATCATGGCTCTGCGCGATCAGGGAGCCCTGGAACAGGCAGACGGAAACGATGCTGCCTGCACCACGACACTTACCCTTGCTATTCAGTTGCTGAATTCTGAGGGCTAGGGATTTGCCCAAGGGTTCAACCCTCTCCCCAAGGGCCTAACCTAAGTGGCGTGAGGCGGGGTGCATAGACGTATGTGCCCCGTATGATTTTTTGATTTAAGATTTTATTTGCCCGCTGAATTTCAGCGGGTTTTTTCATGCCAGTGGAATGTTAGCTGCGCCCTTTTTGTCCTGATAGGTTTTTGACATATCAGAATATAATTTGCCGATGGATTTAACCCGGTCCAACAGATCTGATTTTTCAGGCTCGTCAAAACGGGCGATCATTTTAACGATGTCATGGGCGCTCCAGAAGGCGTTTTTTTTGTTATAACCGCCCGCATCAAGGGTGAATATTTCTTTTAGGATTTTAAGGTCATGGGGAATGTTAAAGTCATCGCGGGAATTCTCGTGGGAAAACAGATAATAAAAATTATCATATCCGGCCCATGCAATGGCAGAAAGACAAAGGGAGCATGGCTCGTGGGTGGAAAGAAATATGCAATCTTTTGGATATGGCCTTAGGGAAGCATCCATTTCATAGAGCTTTTTGATTGTGTGCATTTCCCCATGCCAGAGGGGGTTTTCAATCTCGTTATTGGTCTCAGCTAGTACCAAAGACAAATCTTTTTTAAGCAGGATGGCAGCACCAAAAATCTTATTGCCTTTCAAAACCTCTTTGGCAGTCAGGGGCGCAATATCGTTTTGAATGGTGTTAAGCAGCTGGTCTATTAGTTGAATACTTTTATTCACATTTGCACCTCATAGGGGGTTTCAAAATCAAAGGTTTGCAGATTTTCATCTGCATCACTGCCACTTGCACCATCTCTATCAACAACCAAAAAATCGGTTTCTTCGTCCAGTGGAGTTAATACCCCGTGCCAGACATTGACGAAATAATTTAATCCCTGCCCGGGTCCGAATAAAAACGCCTGCGGAGTGCCTGGAGAGCCATCCACATCCGGGGCGACTATGGATAAAAACCGCACGGGTCTTAAGGGTATAAAGGCTTGCGAGCCAAATGGGTGACGTTCCATCATTTTTAGGGTCAGGGGCAGACTAAAGGGACGTCCGCGAAAAATTGAAATAATGGATCGGGCATTTTCCCCCAGAGCAATAGCGGTGGCCAGATCATGAAAACGTCTGGTGTTTCCCTGATTTATGGGAAAGCTTTTTGCCTCCGGGCTGGCCTGAATTATATCGCCAAACGAGGCAAATGATCTTCTGTTTACCGGTTCAATATGTATGGTTTGCAAAATCGCCCCCTTTAATAAATCCAGAGCATTTGTGGTTTTTACTATAGTCAAAACCAATGCTCTTAGTTTTTGTTTTGTCGCGTTCCCGAACCAAAAAACCGGTTCCCACTTTTTTTGGGAACGCTCCAGCCAAATTACACAGACAATTTCATATGACGGTTTACGTCCTTATATAACAGATAGCGAAACGGTTCTGGACCGCCCGCATAACAGGCCTGCGGACAAAAGGCCCGAAGCCACATGAAATCGCCTGCCTCCACCTCCACCCAGTCCTGATTAAGATGATATACCGCCTTGCCCTCAAGCACATATAATCCATGTTCCATCACATGGGTTTCAGCAAACGGAATTAGGGCCCCCGGTTGCAGGGTGACAATGTTGACGTGGCAATCATGGGCAATATCGGCCGGGTCAACGAAGCGGGTGGTGGACCATTTGCCGTCCGTGTCGGGCATGGTGATGGGCGCTACGTCTTTTTCGTTGGTGACAAAGGCACTTGGCGCGTTGATACCATCAACCGGCTGGTAGGATTTGCGGATCCAGTGAAAAACCAGATTTTCATCGGAATTATTCAAAACGGACCAGTCGCTTTGGGGTGGAATATAGGCATATCCGCCGGGGGTCATTTCATGGGTTGAACCATCAAGCTTTAAATCCATTTCCCCTTTGACCACAAACAATATGCCTTGCGCATTTTTGTCGGTTTCCGGATTTTTACTACCGCCACCGGGGGATACTTCCATAATATATTGAGAGAAGGTTTCTGCAAATCCTGACAAGGGGCGAGCCAGTACCCAAAGGCGGGTTTTTTCCCAGAATGGCAGGTAAGAAGTGACAATATCGCTCATTACGCCTTTGGGAATTACCGCATAGGCGTTGGTGAAAACTGCCCGGCCGCTTATCAGCTGGCTTTGCGGGGGCAGGCCGCCTTTGGGAGCAAAATAATTATCATCAGTCATTTTTTTGTTCCAAATTAGTTTGCTTCATTAAAATATCTTCTTGCTCAGGCAATATATCTAAAATCCGCAATTGCGCTATGCGCTCGACCTGGGTGCAGGCGGTTTTTATTTCACTTGCCCGATCGTTGGAAATCCGCGATTTGAAGGAGGCAAGAATCGAAGCCTTGTCATTGTCTTTTACCGCTATAATAAAGGGAAAGCCAAATTTGGTGGTATAGGTTTTGTTCAATTGGCCAAACATTTCCAGCTCTTCTTCGCTTAAATGATCAAGACCGGCCGATGCCTGCTCTTTGGTTGAGCTTTTGGTCAGGCGTTTGGCTTTGGCCAGTTTTCCTGCCAGATCAGGGTGAGCCATTAAGACTTTAATTTTCTCTTCTTCACTGGCATCTCGAAACTGAGTGCGCATGGCGGCAAACAGGCCAAATGCCGTATCGTTGGCGGGGCCAAGCTCATGGTCAAATGTGCGTTGAGCTACCCATTCGCTATGTTCGAACACGCCACCAAAAAGCGCAAGAAAATCATCCATCGGTAAGGAGCATGGGTAAATGGGTCGGGAAACATGGGGGTGGTTTTTGGCCCAATGGCGGGCAATATCAATGCGTTTTGCTATCCAGACATTTTCATGGCTTTGCACATATTCGATGAATTTTTTCAACGCGGCAAGACGGCCCGGACGTCCTGCGAGACGACAATGCAGACCAATGGACATCATTTTTGGACTGCCAGCTTTCCCCTCGGCATAAAGAACATCAAAACCATCGCGCAGATAGGCAAAAAACTGATCGCCGGAGTTAAAACCCTGGGGGGTGGCAAAACGCATATCGTTATTATCCAGCGTATAGGGAATTATTAGTTGCGCCCGGCCCCAATGTTCACGCCAATAGGGCAAATCATCATCATAGGCATCGCTGAGATATTCAAAACCGCCTTCTTCGGTGGCCAGATCAACAGTATTTATGGAACAACGCCCGGTATACCAACCCAAGGGACGTTCGCCGGTTAGCGTTTCATGCAGGGCAATGGCCTGATGCATATGTTCGCGCTCATCATCGGCAGAAAAATCTTTATATTCGATCCATTTCAGCCCATGGCTGGCAATTTCCCAGTCCGCGGTTTGCATGGCTTCAAGCTGCTGGGGAGAGCGGGCAAGTGCGGTCGCCACCCCATAGACAGTAACCGGGATATTTTTTGACGTGAACAGATCATGCAGGCGCCAAAAACCTGCCCGTGCCCCATATTCATAGATGCTTTCCATATTCCAGTGGCGCTGGTCAGGCCAGGCAGACGCACCAACGATTTCCGATAAAAAAGCTTCGGAATGGGTGTCGCCATGCAAGGTACAATTTTCGCCACCCTCTTCATAATTGAGTACAAATTGCACCGCGATATGGGCCTCGCTCGGCCATTTTGGATCAGGGGGATTGGCGCCATAGCCGCGCATGTTGCGTTTATATCTGGTATCTTTGTTCATAATGCTCAGCTTTTGTTTTTAGGTCGGGAACAAATATGAGGATAGTTTTAATATGGGGGTTCATGACCTGAATCTCAACTCATCAATAACAAAAGTTGACCAATCGGTCAAAAATTGTGCAACATTGAGTGTCGAACCAAAAATCAGTGGCTTTAGCAGGATAGTTTTGAAAGTCGACGAACGTTAGGGCTTTGGCCCAAAATGGAGGAAAATAATGGCCGATCCGGGCAAGCTGACTACCCATGTACTGGACAATGCTACTGGCCGCCCCGCGGCGGGTATGGGGATAAAATTGTTCAAACTTGATGGAGAGGTACGAGAACTACTCAAATCTGTCACTACTAATTCCGACGGGCGCTGTGATGAGCCACTATTGCAAGGCGAAGCATTTGCAACCGCCATTTATGAGCTGGAATTTGATGTGGGTGAATATTATAAGGGGCTGATAGTCTCATCCAACAATCCGGAATTTCTTGGAATAGTGCCGGTACGCTTTGGAATTGGCGATAAAAATTCCCATTATCATGTTCCGCTTCTGGTTTCTCCGTTTGCCTATTCAACCTATCGGGGAAGCTGATTTATGGGCGCAGATTCCGTTCGGAAATCCATTAGATTTATACTCAATAATGATCTTGTCGAGCTGGATGATTTTGAGCATACGCAAAATGTTCTGGATTTTTTGCGGCTGGAGCAAAGATTGCGTGGCTCCAAGGAAGGCTGTGCCGAGGGGGATTGCGGAGCCTGCACCGTTTTGGTTGGTCGACTTGTGGGGAATGATCTGGTCTATGAAACTGTAAATTCTTGCATCAGGTTTGTGGCCTCGCTGGATGGTTGTCACCTGGTGACTGTCGAGCATTTAAAAGGGCAAAATGGTGCACTGCATCCGGTGCAGGCGGCGATGGTTGAACAGCATGGTTCCCAGTGCGGGTTTTGCACACCGGGGATTGTGATGTCGCTTTATGGGTTGTGGATGAATAATCCAGAGGCCAATCAAATTGATATCGAGACATCCTTGCAGGGCAATTTATGTCGTTGCACGGGATATGCGCCAATAATCAAAGCCGCGAAATCCGTGTTGGCGGCAGGTGGTCAAAAAATTGATCCGTTATTGCAGGAACGCAATAAAATTCAGAGCCGGCTGAGGGAGTTGGTGGACAATAAACGGGTTGAAATTTTTACCGACACAACAAAAATATTTCTGCCGGCAGACGTTGATGATCTGGCAGAAATCCTGCTGCAATATCCGGATGCGACAATTGTTGCCGGGGCAACCGATGTGGGTCTGTGGGTAAACAAGCAGATGCGCCAGTTGCCCATTTTGATATTTATTTCGCATCTCAGTCAATTGCAAAAACTTGAGCAGATGGATGATGAGATAAGGCTTGGGGCAGGCGTTAGCTATTCACAGGCTTGGCCGATTATTGCAGAAAAAATACCACAACTCGATGAGTTTTGGGGCCGAATCGGTGGGGGACAGGTGCGCAATATGGGCACAATCGGGGGCAATATTGCCAATGGATCACCCATCGGGGATACGCCCCCGGCCTTGATTGCCCTTGGGGCCAGTATTGGTTTGCGTCAGGGGAACAAAAAGCGAAGCATATTGCTGGAAGATTATTTTATTGCCTATGGCAAGCAGGATCGCCAGCAAGGCGAATTTGTTGAAAGTATAAATATTCCACTGGTCAGGGAAGGGGATTATTTCGCGGTCTATAAGATTTCCAAACGGCGGGATGAGGATATTTCCACCCTTTGCGGCGCGTTTAAGGTTCGCTTGAAGGGGGGAAAAGTCGAGCAAATCATAATTGCCTTTGGCGGCATGGCAGCAATTCCAAAACGAGCCAAAACGGTCGAAGGCGCTCTAATTGGGGCAGAGTGGAGCCGGCAAAACATTGGTTTGGCGGCAAAGCTGATGGAGGAAGATTTTTCTCCCCTTAGTGATGTGCGCGGATCGGCGCAATATCGCTCTCTGGTGGCTAAAAACCTGTTGAAGCGGTTTTATCTTGAGACAATTGGAAAAAGTTCTGATGGCGAAGATTCTCAAGTTGCTCAATCTGCTGGAGCTGCATGATCATGGAAAAAAACAATAGTTTCAAAACAGTTTCAGACATTCATGACAGTGCCAAAAAACATGTTTTAGGCAGCGCGATATATATCGATGACATCGTGGAGCCGGTTGGCACCTGCCATGCCTATCTGGGCCTCAGCGAATGCGCCCATGGCCATATAAAATCTATGGATTTGAGTGAGGTTGAAAAAGCCAATGGGGTTATTTGTATTCTTGGTCCCAATGACATTACCGGTCCCAATGATATTTCCCCCACCGGGCTGAATGATGAGCCGGTGTTTGCCACAAAAAGGGTGGAATTTTTCGGCCAGCCGATTTTTGGGGTGGTGGCAAAAACAAGAGATCAGGCGCGACGGGCGGCAAGGCTGGCAAAAGTCGAATATGAAACTTTGCCCCATGCGACAAATATCGAACAGGCGCAAAAAAATGGCGGTGAACTGGTCACCAAACCCCTGACATTAAAGCGTGGTGATGTGGCGGTTGCAATGAAAGCGGCGCCACTGCATTTAAGTGGAAAAATGGAAATTGGCGGGCAGGATCACTTTTATCTCGAGGGGCATATCGCATTTGCCATTCCTGGAGAAGATGATGATGTGCTGGTTTATTCTTCGACCCAGCATCCAAGCGAAGTGCAGCATATGGTTGCCCATGCCTTAAATGTGAAAACCAATGCGGTGACGGTGAAATTGCGGCGGATGGGCGGGGGATTTGGTGGCAAAGAAACCCAGTCAAACCTGTTTGCGGTGGTAGCTGCCGTGGCGGCAAAAAAGCTCAAACGTCCGGTAAAGATCAGGCCTGATCGCGATGACGATATGATTGCCACCGGCAAGCGCCATGATTTTATTGTTGATTATGATGTTGGTTTTGAAAAAACAGGAAAAATTCTGGCATTGGATGCAAATTTTGCCGCACGTTGCGGGTTTTCTGCCGATCTCAGCGGTCCGGTGACCGATAGGGCGCTGTTTCATGCGGATAACGCCTATTTTTACCCCGCCGTGAAACTGCAATCATCTCCGCTTAAAACCAATACGGTTTCCAACACGGCGTTTCGTGGTTTTGGCGGCCCGCAGGGGGTGATGGCGGCAGAGCGGATTATCGAAGAAATTGCCTATGCGCTGGATATGGATCCGCTGGCGGTACGGCGGGTAAATTTTTATGGAACAGATGAGAATAATATCACTCCATATCATCAGCAGGTGAGCGATAATATTATTCATCGGATTGTCGATGAGTTGGAAATATCATCTGACTATCAAAAGCGACGACGTGAAATTATTGAATTTAATAAAACCAGCCCTGTTAAAAAACGCGGAATTGGCCTGACTCCGGTAAAATTTGGAATTTCCTTCACCGCCACCTGGTATAATCAGGCCGGAGCCTTGATCCATATTTATCAGGATGGCTCGATACATCTCAATCATGGCGGCACCGAAATGGGGCAGGGCTTAAATGTTAAAGTCGCCCGGATCGTAGCTGATGAATTTGCCCTTAATCTTGATGCTATAAAAATTTCAGCGACCGCCACTGACAAGGTGCCAAATACTTCGGCAACCGCTGCATCTTCCGGCTCTGATCTTAATGGAATGGCAGCGCTTGATGGTTGTAAACAGTTAAAAAAACGGCTGGAGAAATTTGCGGGCAACATAGTCGGTAAAAAATCTCAAAAGGTAAAATATAAGTCCGGTAAGGTGATTTTTGGTGATCAAAAACTCCCCTTTGCCGATTTTATAAAACGGGCCTATATGGCGCGGGTTCAGCTCTCGGCAGCGGGTTTTTATAAAACTCCCAATATTCATTGGGACCGGGAAAAGGGACAGGGAAATCCATTTTTTTACTTTGCCTATGGGGCTTGCGTCAGTGAGGTGGAAATTGATGTTTTAACCGGTGAAAACCGTGTGATCCAAGTGGATATTCTTCATGATGTTGGCCGGTCCCTAAATCCGGAAATTGATAAGGGGCAGATTGAGGGCGGGTTTGTGCAGGGCATGGGCTGGCTGACTTCAGAGGAATTGGTTTGGGATGATAAGGGAGAGCTGAAAAGCCATGCGCCTTCTACCTATAAGATTCCACTTGTCTCGGATGTACCCGAAATTTTTAACGTGGAACTGGCCCAATGGTCTAAAAACCCCGAGCGTACCATAAGGCGTTCAAAAGCTGTTGGAGAACCGCCGTTAATGCTGGCCGCTGCCGTGGTTGAAGCGCTTTCAATGGCTGTGGCCAGCGTGGCCAATTATAAAACCTGTCCAAAACTTGCCACCCCGGTCACCCCGGAGCGGGTATTGCTGGCTGTTGAAAAACTGGCTGATGGTGAAAGTGATCAATGGTAATGGGCCACTCAGAAATCGAAGAATTCATTGCCAAAAACCGCACAATTTTAGTGCGGACGGAAAATATCCATGGTTCCACCCCTCGCGAGGCAGGAGCCTTTATGCTGGTGGCCGAAAAAAAAGAAATTGGCACCATTGGCGGTGGGCAGTTGGAATATATTGCCATCGACAGGGCGCGCCAGATGCTCAGAAACGGTAGTAAAAAATCCGAGTTAGATGTGCCGTTGGGTTCTGAAATTGGGCAATGCTGCGGTGGAAAAGTATTTTTATCGCTTCAGCTTGTGAATAAACAGATCGCTGGTGAGCTGCAAAATATGATGGAAGAGCAGGAAAAAAACCTGTCCCAGGTCTATATTTTTGGAGCCGGTCATGTGGGGCGTGCTCTTGCGATTGCGCTTAAGGAATTACCCCTTAAAACCATCATGGTTGATGAGAGGAAAAAAGAGCTGGCTCTGGTGCGCGAAGGCATTGAATGTCGGTTAAGTGCTTTGCCTGAAGCTGAAATTGATAGCGCTCCGCCAAACAGCTCATTTGTAATTCTTACCCATGATCACGGGCTGGATTTTCTTTTGGCCCGGCAGGCCTTGCTAAGAAAAGATGCCGCCTATGTGGGTATGATCGGATCAAAAACCAAACGGGCGGTTTTTTCAAACTGGATGAAAAAACAGGGTGACCATCAGGGGCTGGTTAAATCTTTGACCTGCCCAATTGGTGGGGGAAAACTTAATGACAAACGACCGCAAATTATTGCGGCTATGGTCGCCGCTGAAATTTTAGTGCACACTAGTGTGGTGCACAGTGCTGGGCGGCATGAAATAACATCTGGGGAGACTGAACAAGGGGCATGTACCTTTGCTCAGGTTGGGGGACAAATATAATGCCTGATAATGCACCTAATCGTCTTGAGCTGAACGGCATCACCAAGCAGTTTCCTGGTGTTCTGGCCAATGATACGGTTAGTTTTAATATCGCTCCGGGCGAAATTCATGCTCTGCTGGGGGAAAACGGGGCGGGTAAATCCACTCTGGTGAAAATGATTTATGGCATCATGAAGTCGGATGCCGGGAGTATGGTTTGGGATGGTGAGCCATTTGAGGTTTCCAACCCAAAAGAAGCACGCGCCAAAGGCATTGGCATGGTGTTTCAGCATTTCTCCTTGTTCGAAGCGTTGACGGTGCTGGAAAATATCGCCCTTGGTATGGATGGTTCCCTATCGCTGAAAGAGCTTGAAACAAAGGTTGTTGAAGTGATGCAGGCCTATGGCTTGACATTGCAGCCCGACCGGATGGTTTCTTCCCTTAGTGTTGGCGAGCGCCAGCGTATTGAAATTGTTCGCGCCCTGCTGCTCAACCCTAAATTGCTGATAATGGATGAGCCGACTTCTGTTTTAACTCCGCAGGAAGTTAAGCAATTATTCACGACTCTGCGGCAATTGGCATCTGAGGGTTGCTCGATCCTTTATATTTCCCACAAACTCAATGAAATTAAGGAATTGTGCCATAACGCAACCATTTTGCGCGGCGGCAAAGTGGTGGGGGAATGCAATCCGGCTGAAGAAACCTCCAAATCCATGGCCGAGATGATGATTGGTGGCTCCCTGAAGGAAATTTCTAAGGGGGAAACAAATATATTTGGCGACGTACTGTTAAATGTTGGATCTCTATCACTGGCTAAAAGTCATGATTTTGGCACTGCCCTTAAAGATATTTCCTTTGAAGTGCGTCAGGGCGAGATTTTTGGCGTTGCCGGCGTGGCGGGCAACGGGCAGAACGAATTGCTGGCAGTATTGAGTGGCGAAGCGCTGGCCAAGGGCGAAGATGATATTATTTTACATGGTAAATCCATAGGCCATTTTGGTCCTAATCACCGGCGTAAAGTCGGGCTGTGCTGTGTGCCGGAAGAACGCAATGGCCATGCGGCAGTTTCTGACTTTTCTTTGAGTGATAATGCAATTTTGACGGCGCGTCATCGCAAAAATCTGGTTAAAACCGGCATGATCCTTAATGGCCCATCGGTTGCGTATGCGGATGAGATAATCAAAAAATTCGGGGTTATGGCCACCGGCTCAAGGGCTAATGCGGGATCGCTCTCTGGTGGCAATCTGCAAAAATTCATAATGGGTCGCGAAATTTTGCAGGTGCCTGAGGTGCTTGTTGTATCCCAACCCACCTGGGGGGTTGATGCGGGTGCGGCGGCGTTTATTCATCAGGCTCTGGTGGATATGGCGCAGGCGGGTTCTGCAATTGTGGTGATTTCTCAGGATCTGGATGAATTGCTGGCCCTGTGTGAAACCATAAGCGTTATTAATGAGGGAACGCTATCCAAGGCGATGGAAGTCAAAGGGATTTCAATTGATGAGGTTGGCTTGCTGATGGGCGGTGTGCACGGAGCTAATAATGTGGACCAAGCAAACGATATAGATAAAGAGGTCTCTAATGCAGTTCAGGCTTGAAAAACGCGCTGAAATAAGCCGTTCCATGCTCTATTTTACCCCGGTTGCGGCGGTTTTGCTGACCATGATCATGGGCGCAATAATTTTTACCATTCTTGGTTTTAATGGTGCTGTTGCGGTGCGTGAGATTTTTCTTACCCCCCTGACCAATTCATTGAAATGGCAGGATCTGGCGGTAAAATCCGCTCCTTTGATTATTATCGCGGTTGGGCTTTCCATTGGATTTCGTGCCAATGTCTGGAATATCGGGGCCGAGGGGCAATATATTGCCGGGGGCCTTGCGGCAACCGGTGTGGCACTTATCACCCATCAAATGAGTGGTTGGTGGTTGTTGCCGCTGATGGGAGTTGCCGGAATTCTTGGCGGCATGGCATGGGTTGCAGTTCCGGCCTTTTTAAGGGTTAAATTAAACGTCAACGAGATTTTGACCACTTTGATGCTGACCTATGTGGCTGTGCAACTGCTGAACTTTTTGGTGTTTGGCCCGTGGAAAAGCCCAACAAGTTTTGGCCAGCCGCAAACGGTATTATTCAATAATGATCAGATTTTACCCTATATAATCCCGGGGACCATTGTGCAGGCAGGAGCACCAATTGCCATATTCATTGCAATTTTTGCATGGGTTTTAATGAGTAAATCAATTTTCGGATTTCAAATACGAACGGTTGGTACGGCTCCAAATGCGGCTCGTTATGGAGGGTTTTCGGCTAACCAGACGATTTGGTTTTCGCTTTTGATTGGCGGGGGTCTGGCCGGATTTGCAGGTATGCTTGAGGTAGCGGGACCGTTTAACCGCATGGTGCCCCAGTTCCCGACAAATTATGGGTTTACCGCCATTATCGTTGCTTTTCTTGGGCGCTTGCACCCTGTCGGGGTAATGGTGGCTGGAATAGTTCTGGCAATAAGTTTCGTTGGCGGCGAAATCGCCCAGACGACGATTGGCCTGCCCAACGCGGCGGTCGGTTTATTTCAGGCTTTGATGCTGTTTTTGATTTTAGCCGGAGATATTCTGGTGCGCTATCGAATAAAACGGGTTGGGCAAAAAAGTGAGGTAAGCTCCTCATGAGTATTGATATCACAATTGCCATTATCATCACCATGGTGGGAGCCTCAACTCCATTGTTGCTGGCCGCCCTTGGGGAGCTGGTGGTGGAAAAAAGTGGCGTGCTAAACCTTGGCATCGAAGGCATGATGCTGACCGGGGCCGTTGTTGGATTTGCCGTAACCTATGATACGGGCAATCCATGGCTGGGAATTTTGGCGGCTGCATTTGCCGGAATGGCCGTCTCGATGCTGTTTGCGGTTTTAACCCTTTCACTTTCTTCAAATCAGGTGGCAACCGGGCTGGCGCTAACGATTTTTGGTACCGGATTTTCCGCCCTGTTCGGACAGGCCTATACGGGCAAGCCAATAGCGCTGTTCAAGTCGGTTTTTCCGGACAGTTTGACCGATGATCGGTTTTTGCGGGTGTTTTTTGATTATTCTCCGCTGGTTTATTTCTCGCTTTTCATGGTGTTTGTGGTCTGGTGGTTTTTGCAAAAAACCCGGGCCGGGCTGATTCTAAGGGCAGTGGGTGAAAATGATCATTCAGCCCATTCCATCGGATACTCTGTCGCTAAGGTTCGCTATGGCGCGGTGGCATTCGGGGGGGCGATGGCAGGCATTGCCGGAGCATGTTTTCCCCTTATTTTAACTCCCCAATGGGTTGAAGGATTAACCGGGGGTAGGGGCTGGATTGCGCTGGCGCTGGTGGTATTTGCCGCCTGGAGGCCGGGAAGATTATTGGCGGGGGCATATTTGTTCGGGCTGATTGCAACCATGGAGCTATATGCAAAAGCTGCCGGGGGAGCCTTTAGAATTCTTCCATCTGAACTATGGGCCTCGCTGCCATATCTTGCTACAATCGCCGTGCTCGTGATGATTTCAATGCGCCGCACAAAAAGTTCAAGCGCGCCGGCTTGCCTTGGCAAGCCCTTTATGCCCAATAATTAGGGTCTTGACCCTGGTAAGAGAGTTTGCCCATATTTTTTTTCAACCAAGTTTGACATTTAAGTTTAACAAAAACTAAGTTTAACAAAAGACCAACCCCCAAGGAGGAACCCATGGTTCGTATAAATCGTCGTAATGTTTTGAAAATTGGTGGTGCAGCTGCTGCTCTGCCCCTTATCGGTTCACGGGCATTTGCCCAAAAGGCAAAAGTGCGTGCTGCATTTGTGCTTATTGGCACCCCGGATGATAATGGCTGGAATTATGGCCATGATTTGGGTCGTCGTGATATGATTGAAGCACTTGGTGCTGATCGTGTTGAAACTACAACTGTTACCAATGTTGCCGAAGGGCCGGACAGTGAGCGGGTATTTCGCGAGCTGGCACAGCAGGGCTATGATATTATTTTTGGCACTTCCTTTGGTTATGGGGATGCGATGCTTAAAGTTGCTCAACAGTTCCCTGATGTTAAATTTGAGTGGGCAACCGGATTTAAAACCGCGTCAAACCTTTCCATCTATAATGCCCGCTTCCATGAAGGGCGCACAGTGCTTGGCACCATTTCAGGCATGATGAGTGAAACCGGAATTGGCGCTTATATTGGCTCGTTCCCTATTCCCGAAGTTGTGATGGGCATCAATGCCTTCCATCTGGCAGCGCGCAAACATAACCCGGATTTCATCACTAAAGTTGTTTATGTGGACAGCTGGTTTGATCCAGCCAAAGAAGCTGATGCGGCTCGCGCCCTGATTGATCAGGGTGTTGATGTTATTACTCAGCATACAGATGGTCCCGCCGCACTTCAGGTTGCTGAAGAACGTGGAATTATCGGTGGCTTTGGACAGGGTGCTGATATGAGTGCATTTGCACCAAAGGCACATTTGACCTCAATCATCGACATCTGGGCTCCCTATTACATCAAGGCGGTTCAGTCTGTGCTTGAAGGCAACTGGAAAGAGGGCAGCTCCTGGGAAGGTCTGGCCGGCGGTGAAGTTGTTATTGGTCCTTACAATGAAAAAATCCCGGCCGATGTTGTGGCTGCGGCTGATGCTGCTCAGGCTGGCATTATTGATGGCTCTTTGCATCCGTTTGCCGGACCAATTACTGATAATGCCGACACGCTTCGGGTTGAAGCTGGCGATGTTATTGATGATGGCGAATTCTGGGGCGTCGACTGGTATGCTCAAGGCGTAGAGGCTTAAGAGCGCTTTTTTGCAATCAGGGTTTTAGGCCCTAAACGATTCAAGAAGGCGGGTGAAAGCCCGCCTTTTTTATGGACTTAAATCCGGTGGGGAATTTTTATATGAGCGAATTTGCGATTTTTTGGGAATGGTTTGCCTTTGCAGTGCGGTTTTTGCACGTGATAACCGCCATCGCCTGGATAGGCTCTTCATTCTATTTTATTGCTCTTGATCTGGGTTTGATCCATCGGGACCATCTGCCCAAAGGGGCCAAGGGTGAAGAGTGGCAGGTGCATGGGGGCGGATTTTATCATATCCAAAAGTATATGGTTGCCCCGGATAGTATGCCAAAGCATCTGATATGGTTTAAATGGGAGAGCTATGCCACATGGCTATCCGGCTTTGCCATGCTGGCCGTGGTCTATTATGCGGGGGCCGATCTTTATCTGATTGATCGCAATGTGCTGGATATTGCAGTCTGGCAGGGTATTGCCCTATCGGTTGCTTCGATTGGTCTGGGCTGGGTCCTATACGACTATTTGTGCAAATCCCCATTGGGCAAAAGCACCACCGGCCTGATGGTAATCCTGTTTGGCATTTTAGTGGTCATGGCCTGGGGATATACGCAAATCTTTTCCGGCCGGGCCGCAATGCTACATATGGGGGCCTTTACCGCCACCATCATGACGGCAAACGTGTTTTTTCTCATTATCCCCAATCAAAAAATCGTAGTTGCTGATTTGCTGGCGGGACGTGACCCAGACCCAAAATATGGTGTGATGGCAAAACAGCGCTCTTTGCACAATAACTACCTGACCCTGCCGGTGATATTTTTTATGCTTACGCCCCATTATCCGCTGGCGTTTGCAACTGATTACAACTGGATAATTGCCGGGCTGATATTTTTGATCGGGGTGGTTATCCGGCACTATTTCAACACCAAGCACGCACGAAAAGGCAAGCCGAACTGGACATGGCTGACAGCGATTATTTTGTTTTTTGTTATTGTCTGGCTGTCGGGGAATCCGGGGCAAAAACAAGATGAGGTACGGCAGATTTCGGCCTCTGCTCAGGTATTTATGGATGCGGCCCAGTTCAGGGATGTCAGCAATATCGTGCAGGGAAGCTGTTCCATGTGCCATGGGGTTGAGCCGTTCTGGCCGGGGGTTAATCAGGCTCCAAAAGGGGTGCTGCTGGATAATGATGCAAATATTGCCAAATATGCCCAGCAAATTTATCTGCAATCAGGGATTACCAATGCCATGCCACCGGGAAATGTTGTTGAAATGAGCAATGAAGACAGGTCATTGATTGTTGAATGGTATAGAGGAGTTCTGGCTGATACGGGGCGGCTGTTTTGATAGAAGAAAACCAAAATATAAAAATTCTGCGCGGCCGGGCTTTGAGCTTTTTGCGTCAGCCCGAGGGAGTGGATGATTTTGCCGCTTTTTCTTATTTTGAAGATGGTGGGGTGGCAATAAAGGGGTCAAAAATTGTCGGGTTTGGGGAGTTTGGTGAAGTTTCCAAACAGTTTAACGGTGAAATAATTGATCATCGCCCGCATCTGTTGTTGCCCGGCCTGATTGATCCACATTTACATTTTGTGCAGATGCAGGTGGTGGCCTCCTATGCGGCCAACCTGTTGGAATGGTTAAATAAATATACTTTTGTCGAGGAGCAGAGATTTTTTGATCCGGTTCATGCGGCGATGATTGCATCTGCATTTTTTGATACGCTGATCCGCTATGGCACCACCAGTGCGGTTGCCTATTGCTCGGTTCATCAAACTTCGGCTGAGGCGTTTTTTGGCGAGGCTGAAAAGCGCAATATGCTAATGATTGGCGGCAAGTGCATGATGGATCGCAATTGCCCAAAGGCTTTGCAGGACACTGCGCAAACCGGCTATGATGAGAGCAAGGCGCTGGCTCAAAAGTGGCACGGGCGCGGGCGGGCAAAATATGCGATTACGCCCAGATTTGCAATTACCTCCAGCCCTGAACAGTTGGAAAGCGTCACCTCTTTATTAAAAGAATTTCCTGATTGTTATATGCAGACTCACCTGTCTGAAAACATGGAAGAAATTGCCTTCACTAAAGAGCTTTATCCCGATCATCAGGATTATCTGGCCATCTATGAGCATTATGAAATGCTGGGAGAAAAATCCCTGTTCGGCCACGCAATTCATCTTAGCGAACGTGAACTTGACGCCATGGCGCAATCGGGATCGGTGGCGGTGTCATGCCCTACATCTAACCTGTTTTTAGGTTCTGGATTGTTTGACCATGATCGGGTGCAAAAGAGTGGAGTTAGCATTGCGGTGGCAACCGATATTGGCGGCGGGACGAGCTTTTCCATGCTTAAAACCATGGATGAATTTTATAAAATTCAGCAATTGAACGGCAATCGCTTTGACCCGTTGATGGCGTTTTATCGTATGACTTTAGGAAATGCCAAGGCCTTGTTGCTTGAGAAAGATATCGGCACTTTAGCGCCGGAAACCGATGCTGACCTGGTTGTGCTTGATGCGGGTGCAACCCCGGAAATGGCCCTGAAAATGCAAAGAGTAGAAACCCTGGCAGAGGAATTATTTTTACTGCAAACCCTTGGTGACGATAGGGCGGTGGTGGAAACCTATGTGGCTGGAATAGCGATGAAAGCTGGGTTGGTTTAGTTTTTCTAATATACCAGATACGGTGCTATATTTGATATGATGTCATACTCGGGTTTAACCCGAGTATCCAGTTTTACGCTTTTTTGTGGGCCCTCGGGTCAAGCCCGAGGGTGACGAGGGGGGTGAAATGAAACGAGATATGGACATTGTTCGTGGTTTGCTACTCAAAATTGAGAAGTACGGTACTGTGAATATGGGATCTTTGATGTCAGAAAGTCCAACTGCCGGCGAAGTTAATCAGACAAACTATCACTTAAAAATGTTGATTGAGGAGGCTGGGATGGTTCGGGGGGAAGTCTGTGTGACAATGGATCGTGCGTCTGTGGAGTGGATTGATTTGGATTTGACGTGGCAAGGCCATGACTTTCTTGATAGCGTTCGTGATCCCGAAATTTGGAGATTGGCAAAAGATGGGGCCCAAAAAGTTGGTGGACTTAGTATTGAGTTGCTTGGTGAACTTGCAAAAGGATTGGTAAAGCAACAAATCAAAAAACTAACTGGGGTTGAAATTTAGTTGCTCCTAGATCCGCCCATAAAGGTTTTGCGGGCGCTGGGCAGGATCGATTTCAAAGCGATGATTGGCCGGAGGTTGAGCGCGTTGCTCACACGTCATGCGCGGGCAAATGCGACAGCCAACCCCAATGGGCACAACCTGGGTGGTGTTACTAAGATCAATACCGTCGGAATAAATCATGCGGTCAGCGTGGGAAATATGGCAGCCAAGTCCAATGGAAAAATGGCGGCGCTGGGCATTGTGGCGATAGCCGCCCTTTTCAAAAGAGCGGGCGATGCAGAAATAAATTTCCCCGTCTGGCATTTGAGAAAGCTGCACATTAATGCGGCCGGGTTGTAGAAAAGCTCCATATACATTCCAGCGTGGACAGGCCCCGGAGTGGCGCGGAATATGAATGCCCGACATGGAAAAGCGCTTGGATATATTGCCGGCAATATCAGTTCTTACCAGATGGAGAGGCAATCCGGTAGCGCCGGGGCGCTGCAACGTTGTCATGCGATGACAGACCTGCTCAAAACTGGCATTGAACTGGCGGGCAATTCTTTCCACATCATAGCGGTGCTCAAAACATGCCTTGAGGAACGGTTTATAGGGCATAATCAGCGCGGCAGCAAAATATGAGGCCAGCACATTGTTGGCCAAAGCCGGAGCGTCGGTGGTTTTTTTGTCATTGTTTGCTGCTGTGTCATTCAAGAAGTCTGGTGAGATTTTATCATTTTCTGGACGCGGCAGGGTACTGGCATCAATTATCGCCTCGATTTGATTTTTTGCAGCCAATAGCCCGGTATGGCGGGCGGCGGAAAATAGTGCGGTTTGCACGGGCAAAATATTGGACATTTCAAGAATGCAACCATTGGCGCCAAGCGAGCTGGCAATGCCACCGGGCAGGGAGGCAGAGCGCCATTCCAGACCAAATACATTGCGCAAATAGGAGCGCAGGCCGGTTTCAAAATCATCAGAGGCATTGTTAATGTCATTAAGCACACGCTCTGCGGCTTCCTCTAAGGAGGGAAAATGATTAGCGTTTTCCTGAAGAAAATCAGAAATTGCATCTGTTGCCTGATGATGGGAGCTGCCGTTTGATTTTACAGCATTTTCGGACCCTTTTTCTTCTCCTGCAATTTTTCCGGTGTGCATATCCTGGTATTTGTCGAACAGAAGCAGGGTGGCACGGGCAATGGCCGGATTATTGGCGGCCAGATCATAAATGTCCTGATTTGTTACATCGGCATCAGCAAAAATATCATCACCAAATATTTCCATCAGATCGCCGCTAATCTGACTATCGTCACTCTGGGCCAATTCCCCCGCTTCAATGCCAAAATATCCGGCGAGCTTTAGCAATAAGGACACGGTTACCTGCCGCCGATTGTGTTCAATTAAATTTAGATAGCTGGCCGAAATTCCAATAGCGGTGGCAAGTGCTGCCTGAGAAATTTGGCGCTGGCGTCGAAGGCGGCGAACTTTGCCGCCAATTCGGGGCTGATTTTTGCTGGACATGGCACGGAACTTTACAAAAATTTACAAAACTTAACTCCTGAATTTGCCAATTTTTACAGGCGAAACAGGGAGCTTGTTGAATTATGTTGCATGTTTAGCCGCTTTGTCAAATATTTACATAACGAATATTTATATGGCGAATAGAAAATTTTTTAATGGAGGGAAAGATGAGCAAGAAAGTGGATTTGGAACAAACCGCAACAGGCGATGAATATGTAACTATTATCGCTGCGACCCTTGGCGGGGTTATGGAACAGTTTCGTCATCGCCAATTAGGGGCAAAGGGATTTTCGATCGTGGGGCCGGCAGCACGTCAGCAGTTTGCCTTTGCAGGAGCTAACGGCAGTTCAAAATTTATGGATGCCAACAGCCAGAGTGAAGATCTGTTTGGTGGTGAGGCCATGGTTGGAGCCACTTTTAGACGTTCTGGCGGCTCGTAGTCAGCAAAATCAAAAACTCTATTGGAGTATCAAATATGCTTAAGCGTGCCAACATCAACAATAATAACAATAATTCATATGAATTTACAGCCCCGGAATGGGCGCCTGAGCGCTGGAAAAATATTTCTCGCGACTTTACCCCCCATGATGTGGAACGGTTGCGCGGCTCGATGGTGCTGGATTACACGTTGGCCCAAAACGGAGCTAAGCGTCTGTGGCAATTGCTCAAAACCGAAGAATTTGTGCCAACCCTTGGCACCTTTACCGGCAATCAGGCGGTGCAACAGATCAAGGCTGGTCTAAAGGCTATTTATCTTTCGGGCTGGCAAGTGGCGGCGGATGCAAATTCCAGTGGTAATATGTATCCGGATCAAAGTCTTTATCCGGTGGATAGTGTTCCTTTGGTTGTGAAACGCATCAACAAGGCCTTGCAACGGGCCGACCAGATTCAAACCATGGAAAAGCTGGATAATATTGCAACGACTGATCTTGATTTTTTCGCTCCCATTATTGCCGATGCGGAAGCCGGGTTTGGCGGCGCGTTAAACGTTTTTGAGTTGATGAAGTCAATGATTGAAGCGGGTGCCGCGGCGGTGCACTTTGAAGATCAGTTGGCCTCAGAAAAAAAATGTGGGCATCTTGGCGGTAAGGTTTTGGTGCCGACTAAAACCTTTGTCAAAACCTTAAATTCAGCCCGTCTGGCTGCCGATACTATGGGAGTGCCCACTCTTATTATGGCGCGCACCGATGCAGAAGCGGCGCGGTTGATAACTTCGGATGTGGATGAATATGATGCGCCCTTTATCACTGGTGAGCGCACGGATGAGGGGTTTTATCGCCTTAAGGGAGGATTTGAATGCGCCATTGCGCGCGGGCTTGCCTATGCGCCATATGCGGACCTGATATGGTGCGAAACCTCAACGCCATCTCTTGAGGATGCGCGCCGGTTTGCCGAGGCCATTAAACGCGATTTTCCTGAGCAGATGCTGGCCTATAATTGCTCGCCATCGTTTAACTGGGCCAAGCATATGGGGGAGGATGATATGGCAAAATTCCAGCGTGAACTGGCGGCAATGGGCTATAAATATCAGTTTATTACTCTTGCAGGTTTCCATAATCTCTCGCTGAGCACATTCGAATTGGCGCGAAATTACGCTAAAGACGGCATGAAGGCCTATAGTGAATTGCAGCAACGTGAATTTGGGGCCGAAGCTGATGGATTTAGCGCCACCCGCCATCAACGTGAGGTCGGAACCTCATATTTTGATGCGGTATCTCTGGCAGTGAGCAAGGGGAAATCCTCGACAATTGCCATGGCGCAATCAACCGAGACAGCTCAGTTTTAGCAAGATTGATTTTATTTGAATTTTTGGGGCAGCGCGCTTGCAGGAATGTAGGAGCGTTGCCCTCTATCTTATAATTTTTGTCATGCCGAGAGGCGGCTATGGCCCCAAACGCTCATGGTTTCCAAAATAGGCAAAAGAGCTTTGCTATCTTCGGTCAAATTATTGGCTCTGGATCATTTAAGTATTGGCGTTGGGGGCTAAGGTTGGGTAAACTTGCTAGAATCTATTTGCCGCGCAAATTTGCTGCGCCGGCATTTTTTATTTTTTTGGGGGAACCATGCCGCATACCAACTTGAATGGCCAAAAGGTCGATGTTGAGCTTGTTAAGTTTGTTGAAAATGAAGTTTTGCCGGGATCTGGCATTAAAGCTGACAGATTCTGGAGTGGTTTTGCTGATCTGATTGCCGATTGTGCCCCCCGCAACAAGGATTTGCTGATAAAGCGAGAGCAATTGCAGGGCAAAATTGACACATGGCATATGGAAAACGGATCGGTTGCTTCTGATCCAGATAAATATCAGCAGTTTTTGCGCTCCATTGGATATCTGGTTGATGAGCCGGGTGATTTTGCTATTCAAAATAATCATATGGACGAAGAAATTTCTTCGATTTGTGGGCCGCAATTGGTGGTGCCGGTTTCCAATGCTCGTTTTGCCCTGAATGCTGCCAACGCCCGATGGGGCAGCTTGTTTGATGCACTTTATGGCAGCGATGCTGTTCCGCATGATGGCGATCTCGCGCCGGGAGCAAAACATAATGCTAATCGGGCCAGCGAAGTTTTTTCCCGCTCTGCTACATATCTTGATCAGGGTTTTCCACTAGTCGGGGCCAGTCATGCTGACGTGGTGAAATATAGTGTCGACAGGATTGATGGTCAGATTTGCCTAAGCATTGAAACTGAAAATGGGAAGTCAGTAAAACTCGTTAATGAAAATGCTTTTGTTGGTTATGCCTCGAACGGGGAAGTTTTAAGAATTTTGCTCAAGCATAACGGGCTGCACATGGAACTGGTGATTGATAGCACCAGTTTTATCGGCAAAAGCCACAAGGCAGATTTGGCTGATATTGTGGTTGAGGCGGCGTTGACCACCATCCAGGACTGCGAAGACAGCGTGGCGGCGGTGGATGTATCCGACAAAATCGGGGTTTATCGCAACTGGCTTGGCCTGATGAAGGGCGATCTGGTTGAAAGGTTTGAAAAAAACGGCAAGTCTGTAGAGCGAAATCTGGAAGCCGACCGGAAATATATTGGCCTTGACGCAGAAGGATTTGAGCTAAAGGGCCGGGCCTTGCTGCTGGTGCGAAATGTGGGGCATTTGATGACCTCAAACATGGTGCTGGATGGCAATGGAAACGAGGTTGGCGAGGGAATTATTGATGGGGCCATTACCGCCCTTTGTGCTTTGCATGACCTTAAAAAAACCTCTGGAAAGCGTAATTCTGTTGCGGGCTCGATCTATATAGTCAAACCAAAAATGCACGGGCCGGATGAAGTTAAACTGGCCTGCGGTATTTTTGCAAAAGTTGAAGATATGCTTGGCCTGGCCAAAAACACCATCAAAATTGGTATTATGGACGAAGAAAGACGCACTTCGGCCAATCTGAAAGCCTGTATATTTGAGGCGCGCGAGCGGTTGTTTTTCATCAATACCGGATTTTTAGATCGCACCGGAGATGAAATTCATACCTCGCTAGAGGCTGGACCCGTGGCCCCCAAGGCTGAAATAAAAGCCGAGCCGTGGATTAAAGCCTATGAAGATCGCAATGTGCTTATCGGGTTGAATTGCGGATTGTCGGGAATTGCCCAAATCGGCAAGGGCATGTGGGCTATGCCGGACGAAATGGCCAATATGCTGGCCAGCAAGGGTGATCAGTTGCAACAGGGGGCAAATTGCGCCTGGGTGCCATCACCAACCGCTGCTGTTTTGCATGCATTGCATTATCACGAAGCGGATGTTTTTGCCGCTCAAAAACGTCGGCATAATGAAAAAACTCCCGATCTAAGCGAATTGTTTTCAATGTCGGTTATTGATCTGAGCAGTTTAAGCAAAGAGCAGATTTCGGGTGAATTGGAAAATAATGCTCAGGGGATTTTGGGCTATGTCGTGCGCTGGATTGATCAGGGGATCGGGTGTTCCAAAGTGCCTGATGTTAATGATGTGGAATTGATGGAAGATCGGGCAACCCTGCGCATTTCCTCCCAGCATATTGCCAATTGGCTAAAGCATGGTCTGGTCAGTGAAAAAGAGATAAAAACCTGTTTTGAAAAAATGGCAAAAATTGTTGATGCTCAAAATCAAGGCGATGATTCTTATCAGAACATGGATGGGAATTTTGACAAATCCATAGCCTTTCAGGCGGCGCTGGAATTGGCCTTAAGTGGTGCGGTTCAACCTTCGGGTTATACGGAGCCAATTTTGCACCGACGGCGGGTTGAGGCAAAAGCTGCTATTTAGTAAGCTCTAATTAAGCTCTAATTAAGCCCATTACCGGTAATATTATTGCGCTTGGGTAATTGGAGCCAAAAAACAATTCCTGCTGTGCAGATTGCATTTTGGTGGCTGAGCCGATTGGCTCACTAGTGCCTAAGTTGCGAGCAAAGCGGGGATGGGCACCGCTTGAAACCTGCAAGCGAATGCAATGACCGCCAAGGAATGTGTGGGCGGTGGTATGCAGCAAAAGTTCTATTTCCATAACTCCCATTTCATCGGCGATAATTTTGCCGGGGGTGAGGCGGATTATTGCGTCACAAATATTGATTGAAACCCCGTTTTTATCCACATCACAGATACGGGTAAAAAAATCGGTATTTTGCAGCGAAGATTTAACAAAAATTTTCACCCTTATATTGCCAACAATGGTCAGGTTTTTTCCAACCGGAACAGAGGTATATATCAGTACGTCCGAGCGTGCTTCAAGCTGCTTATTGTCCTGAGCACCGGCCCCCAAAAAGGCAAATATCGCCCCGCCCACATTGGGGGTGGGGTTGGATGGATCATAAATATATCGCTCTGTGTTGCCTTGTTTGGACGGTGCATTCAAAAGCTGTTTATCAGGGGTCAGAAAAAGTGTTTTTTCTTTGGCAATCGCTGGAGGAAAAGTCAGGCATTCATGCCATTCTTCAGTACCGGAAACATAAAATTTTACCGGCATGGAACGCAGGGAATTTTTCTTTTGCAACAGGTGCGCACCCATAAAAGCAATGGTTTGTTTTAGGCACTCACCCTGCAGGTCACTATCGGTATGAAACCACGGCCCAATAGTTAAATGAGGGGTGCTGCCGGTTGCAACCAGACGCTGATAATCGGCAAGATGACAATCAACCATCAGATCATACCAGCCGGTAACAAAGCAATTTGGTGGTGTGTCTTTGTTCAAGCGTGAACTATGGTCGCGTGCTTCCCAGAACGGGGGATTGTCGATGGCATCGCCAAACCATTGCTGCCAGAAGGGGATTTTTTCGCCCACCGCATCCATATCTGCATTTGAGAGGGGTAGGGTAAGGGCGGATTTTTCGGTTCGTCTTTCCACATCACCGGTGGCCATGCGCAGGGTCATGCCAAACAATTCATGGTCCAGCCCGTGGATGGTTTGTAACCATGAAAGCCAGAGTTGCAGGGCAAATGCTCCACCGGGAAATACAATATTCTTAAAATCTGACGAGGTGGCCTTGGCGCTTAGTACCGCCCCTTCAGGAAGGGCATCACATACCGCCCATTGGGCATATCCCAGATAAGAGGGGCCGGTGAGACCAAGGCGACCATCAAACCATTTCTGGCGATAAATCCAATCCAGAGTGGCCAATCCGTCGTCGCGCTCATTAATCAGTGGATCAAACTCGCCACCGGAATTATCGGTGCCGCGACAGGCTTGCAAAACGGTGATAAATCCGCGCTCCGCATAGGCCTCAGCCACCATGCCAAAACCAAACCGGCCATAAGGGGTGCGCATCAATAATGTGGGAGCTGACGTAGGTTCGGATCCCTTGTCTTGTTCCTTAGCAGATATTTTTGGGAAATAAACGTCGGTTAAAAGCTCAATACCGTCTTTGGCTTTTATAGAAATATCATGCTCTACCTGCACGCCAAATTCAGCGGCAGGCAATTTATACATCATGGCCATAAGCTGGCTGGCAATACTCATTTTTGACGCTCTTTTTAGTTTTTTGCCCTAACGTCTGGGGTCAGTATTTGTTATAGATCATATAGGGGCAAATTTATGGAACTTGGGCGTTTTTTATCAAAGAAAATGCTTTGTTGCGCCACCAAAAAATCAGGAATTTTATCAACTTCTTCTTCAACTCCGGGATTGCGTGAAATTTTGGGGTGAGCACCGCTGCAAATCTGTAATCGCAGCTGGTGGCCGGGGGCAAACTGATGGGCGCTATTGTGTAATACGATATCTATTTCCCAGCAGCCGTCGGGGAGTTTTTTGTTGTTTTTTGGGGTAATGCGAACAAAACCATCGCAGATATTTATAGATTTGCCGTTTGGGTGAACGTCGCAAAGGCGGGCGACAAAATCGGTATGTTCAAGGCTGGATTTAGCAAAGAGTTTTACCTTTGGCTGCCCGATCAGGGTTTTGGCTTCGTTTAAAGGCTCGCTGGTAAATGTAAGCACGTCATCTCGTGCCTCCAAAGGCCTGTTGTCAAATGCTCCGGCCCCTGTAAAGGCGAAGATAGCGCCCCCAAGATTTGGGGTTGGATCATTGGGATCATAGGTGAATTTGGCCGGTTCTGCCGTTTCAACCGGTTTGGAAAACAGGGAATTTTCCGGTTCCAGATATAGGGTGGTTTCTTTTGCTCCAGGGGGTGGATAGCTTTCATATTCGCGCCACTTATTGAGACCGGGAATAAAAATGCGCACCGGTTTTTCGCGCAAATCAGAAGCATCATCCTTCAGTTTGGCCTTCATCCACGCCAAAGTATCGTGCACGCTTTGGGCAATGAGTTTGGGGTCAACATGGGTCCATGGGCCAATGGTTAGATATGGATTGTGGCCGTTTTTGCGCAAGCGATTATAGTCGTCAATCAACTCATCAATGATAAAATCATACCAGCCGGAAACGAAGGAATTGGGTGGGGTATTTTTGTCAATGCGCCCTGATTGAGAAAGCTGTTGCCAGTGTTCGGGTCTTTTTACCTCACTCAGCATCCAGCGTCGCCAAAAATCCACTTTATGGCCAGCGGCGGCTATATCCGCATCAATCAACGGAGTAGTATTGGCCGCGCTTTTGGTATTGCGCTCTATTTTTCCGCTTATTACGCCAAACATGAATTTTAATGGTGAGCTGGCCAGCCCCTCATTCAATTGCATCCATGAAAGCCAGAATTGCAGGTTTGTTGCGCCCTGGGGAAATAAAACATTCTGATATTCGGTGGTGGCGATCTGGGTGGCGATGGCGCTTTTTTCTGGCATGGAATCACAAATAGCCCATTGCACATATCCCAAATAAGAGGGGCCACTCATGCCCAATCTGCCGTCAAACCAATCCTGCTTTTTTAGCCATTCAAGAGTGGCCAGACCATCTTCACGCTCCAGCAATAGCGGGCCGATTTCACCGCCCGATCCATCGGTGCCGCGACAGGCCTGTAAAACAGTGATAAAGCCGCGTTCCGCATAAATTCTGGCATAATTGGCAAATCCAGCCCGTTTATAGGCAGTGCGAATAAGAATGGTGGGGAAGGGGGCGTTGTTGCCTGAAGAAGTGCCTTGAGGGAAATATATGTCGGTCAAAAGTTTTG
The DNA here is from genome assembly GCA_021648375.1 of Devosiaceae bacterium. Classification (GTDB taxonomy): domain Bacteria; phylum Pseudomonadota; class Alphaproteobacteria; order Rhizobiales; family Devosiaceae; genus DROE01. The sequence continues at coordinate 6,729 of JAKISW010000020.1, read as the reverse complement.
TGTTGTCAAACGAAGTGACGATATTGTCGGCACTTTTTTTCACCCTGTGGGTGGCTGGTTTTATCTTATTGCGCCAGGCAAAAAATTTACTCGCAAAACTCATGTGTTGGGTCCTCCCGTTTTCCAAAACCTTTTTAAATGTTAATTAACAAATTCAAATTTATCCACATCAAACAGGCCCCTGTCAGTCATTTTAAGATGAGGAATAACCGGCAAGGCCAAAAATGCCACCTGCAAAAACGGCTCCGGCAGGGTGCAGCCAATGGAGTGGGCAGCATCGCGCAGGTGCTCCAGTGACAGGGAAATTTCTTCAAAGGGCAAATGGCTCATCAACCCGGCAATGGGCAGGGCCAGTTCGCTTAAAATCTCTCCCTCATTGGCAACGCAAAACCCGCCCTTTAACTCAATCAGACGATTAACAGCCAAAGCCATATCATCTTCGTTGGCACCAATAACCGTAATATTGTGGCTGTCATGGCCGACTGAAGATGCAATGGCTCCGGATTTGAGGCCAAATCCATTGACAAATCCATGGCCGATATTGCCGTTTATGCCATGGCGCTCGACCACTGCAACCTTGATGATGTCTTTGTCCAGATCCGGCTGCACGCCCTTTTCGGTCACTGCTAAAGTTGCATCTTCCCGAAATGTTATGATCAGGCCGGGCTTGACCTTAATCACCGGCATTTGATTTTTGCCGTGCAGGGGTTTCATCTCAAAGGCTTCTGGGGAAACAGGTTTTGCCTTCATGGAATTCAGGCCCACCGGCGCAACAGTTTCGCGCGCAGCAAACAGTTCATCCCTGATGATTTGACCCCCGCAGATCACCGAAGAAATCTGACATTTTTCCAAATCATCAAGAATAACAATGTCGGCGCGCCAGCCCGGACCCAGCAATCCGCGATCTTTGAGGCCAAAAATTTTAGCAGCAGAAATAGAAGCCATGCGATAGATCAGATGGGGTGCAATATTCTTGGCGATCAGGCGGCGGATAAGGGTGTCGATATGGCCCTCTTCGGCAATATCAAGGGGATTACGATCATCGGTGCAAAGGGCAAGATAACTGGCTGTGTTGTGGTCTATGATTGGCGCCAAGGCATCAAGATCTTTGGAAACCGAACCTTCGCGAATTAGGATTGCCATGCCTTTTGCAAGCTTTTCGCGGGCTTCTTTTTCGCTGGTAGCTTCATGATCGGTGCGAATACCGGCCGCCAGATAGGCGTTAAGATCTTTTCCTGACAATAAGGGTGCGTGGCCATCCAGATGTTTGTCCTGAAAAGCCACAAGTTTGGCAATTATATCCGGGTCGGTATTGATAACGCCGGGGAAATTCATCATTTCGGCCAGCCCGATGACCTTTTCATGGGAGGCAAAGGGAAGAAGGTCTGAAAGCTCCAGGCGAGCGCCCGAAGTTTCAAAAACCGTCGCAGGAACGCAGGAGGATAGATTGATGCGGATGTCCATAATGGTGCGTTCGGCACATTCGAGGAAATATTTAATTCCCTGCGTCCCAAGCACGTTGGCAATTTCATGGGGGTCGCAAATAACCGAGGTTACCCCATGGGGCAAAACGCAGCGATCAAACTCAAACGGGGTGACGAGTGAGCTTTCAATATGAAGATGAGTGTCGATAAATCCGGGAACGGCCCATTTTCCGGTGCAGTCAATTTCTTTTGTGCCGGAATAGGTGTCATGGGTGCCAACAATTCTTTCGTTGGATATGGCTATGTCGGTCACGGTGACATCACCGGATATAACATCAAGCATCGATATATTTTTTAGAACCAGATCGGCTGGGATGTCACCGCGACCGATTTGGATTGCGCGGGTAAGAGATTTTTGGTCGGTCATGGATGCAGCTTCCGGTGTTTTATGCTCAGGCTATGTTCAAGCCATAAAACACCAGAATGGGCGCAAGCGCAAAAATGTGCAAGCGGTCTGTTGAGCCCTAAAAGGAATTTTTTTGGGTCCCTATTTGCCTTTTGTAACCTCTTTGAGCTTGTTGATGCCCATCATATCCAGAGCCAGCTTTTCATAAAATGGTTCGGACTTGCCCCGGCGCATTTTGCCAATGAAATATTTTTCAAAACCAACCTTTGCCAAATGCACCCATTTCCCCTCAGAGGACCAGTTGACGTTGCGCGGGGGCATTTGCGGCTGGGCGATAAAGGCAATTCCATCATCGCCGAAATCTGCAAGGCAGACCGCATTCCAGCTACCCTGATGGCTTGGCTGTTGATTGCGCAATATCTGGCCGATGTTTTTGGCGGTGGCGGTGACCATGCTTTCGATCATAAATCCGGTTTTTGGAACTCCTACCGGCAGGGCGGTTGGTCCCATAGGGGGGATGGCAATGCATACACCTACCGAAAAAATATTGTTGAATTTGGGGTTTTTCTGGTGCTTGTCAACGATTACAAAACCGCGCGGATTAACCAGTCCGTCAATACCCATCAAAGGTTTGATGCCGCGAAAAGCTGGTAGCATCATAGAATATTTAAACGGCACTTCGCTGGTGGAAAGGGAAGTTCCATCCGGGTTCATGGTCTCCACATGCATCACGCCGGGATCGACCTTGTTGACCTTGGTATTGGTCATCCACTTGATGTGTTTGTCACGCATGGCGCTTTCGATGAGGTTTTTGGTGTCGCCCACCCCGTCCAGCCCAAGATGACCGATATAGGGTTCGGGGGTGATATAGGTAATTGGAACCTGATCGCGGATTTTGCGGCGACGCAGTTCGGTCTCAAGAATAAAGGTAAATTCATAGGCGGGGCCATAACAGGACGCACCCTGCGCTGCTCCGACAACCAACGGCCCCGGATCTTTGCAGAATTCATCAAAGGCTTTGCCTGCTTCAACAGCATGATCCACATGGCAGATGGAATGGGTATTGCCTTCTGGGCCAAGGCCTTCAACCTCGTCAAAGGCCAGCTCAGGCCCCGTGGCAATAATTAAAAAATCATATTCAATGATTTTGCCATCAATCAGCTCAAGGCGGTTGTTATCAGGCTCAACCTTTTCAACTGCTGTTGGAATAAAATCTATACCACGGCGCTTCATGACCGGGGCAAGATCAATTTCTATGTCTTTGCGGGAGCGCCAATTGACTGCAACCCATGGGTTTGAAGGGACAAAATGATATTTGGGATCTTTGGTTACAACGGTTAACTTATCACCTTTGCGCAACTCGTCCTTCATTTCATAGGCCATGATTGCACCGCCAAGCCCGGCACCCATTACAACTATATGAGCCATTATTTTTCTCCCTTGTTGATCCCCAGCAATAAATCAGCTGTTTTAGCCAATTATAAGGAGAATGCAGAGATGGGAGCTATTGGAAGTGACGTTTTGGTATAAGAAGTTTGTATCAGAAGCGAGTGGCAAAGATGCGTTGGCTTCGGCTGAAATGTTTTGTTGATGAACGTACTCAATTATTCAAATGGGATAAATTGTGCTATAGGAATGGTGTGTTTATTGGCTGATTAAGCGGTGGGCAGTTGAATTGTTTTTGAAGGAAATATCATGATTTTTTATAGGGTTTTTTCACGGGCTTTTTTTGTGGCTATGTTGCCGCTGCTTTTGGTTGTTCCAGCTAGCACTGCGGAAAAGCAAGATTTGGAAAATCAATTTATAGGCGATGACGTTTTTGGTAGCGAAGTTCTGGGTAATGATGTGCGTCCCTCTTATTATCGGGTGAGCGATGTTGGTGACGATGGCAGTCTTAAAATCAGGGTTGAGCCAGTGGCTGGAGCCGAGGTGATTGGCGAATATGCCCTTGAGGCCGGGCCGATTGAAATATTAAAAATTGAAAATGGATGGGGATATGTAATTGCCGGAGAGGGTAATGCCTGGGTTAATATGGCTCATTTGAGAGAAATTCCGGTTCCAAAAGTGGGCAATAGTTATTTGCCTCAGGGTCTGGTTTGTGCAGGGACCGAGCCATTCTGGTATTCTGAAATATCAGGTGAAGAAATTACCTATTCCAGACTTGATGATGCGGGTTTGAATTTTTCTATCACTGAAGCGGGGGGATTTGATGGCAGGAGCGGACCCAATAGTTTTGTGCAAGCCATCGGAGCCAGCGGGGATAACGGACCCGATTCGGTTATGTACGCCATCGTTTCAGGCCGGCAATGCTCAGACGGGATGAGCGATAGAAATTATGGCTGGTGGGTAAATCTCTTGATAACATCGCCACGTGGCACCAGCGCGGTTGAAGGATGTTGCAGCCTTCGGTGAATTAGAAATATTGCTTTTGGACTTGTCGGGTTTTGATTTAAAATCCGATAGATTTTGTTCGAATTTTTGGGGGATAAATGCCTGACATAATTAAAGCGCTGGAAAATCGACGCGCCGAAGCACGGTTGGGGGGCGGACAGCGCCGGATTGATGTTCAACATGGGAAGGGCAAACTTACCGCCAGAGAGCGCCTGGATGTGTTGCTGGATCCGGACAGTTTTGAAGAATATGACATGTTTGTCACCCAGCGCTGCAATGATTTTGGCATGGCAGATCAGGACATTCCCGGCGATGGGGTGGTTACCGGCTGGGGGGCCATTAACGGCCGTATGACCTATGTATATTCGCAGGATTTTACGGTGTTTGGTGGCTCACTCAGCGAAACCCATGCGTTAAAAATCTGCAAAATTCTTGATCTTGCGATGCAAAATGGTGCTCCGGTAATCGGGCTTAACGATAGCGGAGGCGCGCGCATACAAGAAGGCGTGGATTCTCTTGGCGGCTATGCGGAAGTTTTCTGGCGCAATGTGCAGGCCTCTGGCGTGGTGCCGCAGATTTCTGTCATCATGGGCCCCTGCGCCGGTGGGGCAGTTTATTCCCCCGCCATGACTGATTTCATCTATATGGTGCGCGACACTTCTTATATGTTTGTCACCGGCCCTGACGTGGTAAAAACCGTGACCAACGAGATTGTTTCCGCCGAGGAGCTGGGCGGGGCCAGCACCCATACAAAAAAATCCTCGGTGGCTGATGCTGCGTTTGATAATGATATTGAAACGCTGTTGGAAGTGCGGCGGCTGTTTGAATATCTTCCCCTTAGTAACCGGGAAAAAGCGCCGCATATGGTGGTAAACGATGCGGTTGATCGGGCGGAAATGTCGCTGGACCATATTATTCCTCAAAATGCCAATACCCCCTATGACATGGAAGAGGTGATTGAAAAAATCGCTGATGAAGGCGAATTTTTACAGATTCAGCGCGAGCATGCGGGTAATATTCTTGTGGGCTTTATTCGGCTGGATGGGGACACGGTGGGTGTTGTGGCCAACCAGCCCAAAGTGCTGGCCGGATGCCTTGATATTGACGCCTCTAAAAAGGCGGCGCGATTTGTGCGCTTTTGCGATTGTTTTAATATTCCGATTTTAACGCTGGTCGACGTGCCCGGATTTTTGCCCGGCACGGCCCAGGAATATGGGGGCATTATCAAGCACGGGGCCAAATTATTGTTCGCTTATGCCGAGGCCACGGTGCCAAAAGTCACCCTGATTACCAGAAAAGCCTATGGCGGGGCCTATGATGTGATGGCCTCAAAACATATTCGCGCTGATATAAATTACGCCTGGCCAACGGCCGAAATCGCGGTGATGGGCGCCAAGGGAGCCACCGAGATTATCTATCGAAGTGAATTGGGAGATAAGGAAAAAATCGCGCAACGCACGGCGGATTATGAGGCCCGGTTTGCCAATCCGTTTGTCGCTGCCGAGCGCGGTTTTATTGATGATGTGATTTTGCCGCACAATTCACGCAAGCGTCTGATACGGGCTTTTTCAACGCTTAAAGGTAAGCGGGTCGAGGGGCCGCCGAAGAAGCATGATAATATACCATTGTAGGGGGGTGGGGATGGAAACTGAATTAATAAACTCTGTTCAAGAAAATTCGGGAAATATCTGGGTGATTGTATCAACAATTGCAGCGGCATTCGCCGCAATTTTTTCAGCAGTGGCGGTGGCAATTTCATTTTGGCAGGATAGGGAATTTCGAAAGCAAATAAAAGCTGAAACTTATAGAAAAAAAATGGAATCTGCTTTTAATCTCAATCCACTCCATAGTGAATCATATTTGGAGTCCACTAGTTTTCTACAAAATATGGTAGCTGAATCAGATGGGTTTTTTGTTGGGAAGAGCCTCTCCGTAGAAGATGTGGAAAGGCTCTTGTCGGAACCGAAGGCACATACTCACTTAATAAACACTGTAAATTGTTGGCGTTTATTTTGCGACGCTTATTATGCCGATATTTTGGATAAAAATACTGCACTAACTACGACAAATGTAGGTTTCATAAACTACATGGAGCAATGGTGGGAATATATTGAGAAACACCTGGATTTGAGGACTAAGCCTCCTATGGTTTGTTTTAGGGATGAGTTGTTGAGTTTGATGAAGAGAAATTGAATAGGTGGATTATTGCGAGGAATGGAGTGAGTGCGGCAACCAACTTTTGTCACCCTCGGGCTTGACCCGAGGATCCATGGAGGTTTCCGCTTGGGAGTGAGTTGATATGGATACTCGGGTCAAGCCCGAGTATGACGAAAGCACAAGCCCGAGTTTGACGATTGATGGCAAAAGCAAGCGCCATTGCGAGCGAACTTTAGTGAGCGCGGCAATCCAGTTTTGATGCGAGGGCCTAAAAACTTCTGGATTGCTTCGTCGCTAGCACTCCTCGCAATGACGAACGGAAACAATATGCACCTTCCCGGCCTTGAGCCG
>JAKISW010000019.1 GCA_021648375.1 Devosiaceae bacterium | reverse complement strand
ACGAAAAACCGGAGCCACTTTTTCTGTCGTCCCCTGATGAGCGCTGGCTTTGTACGGGACTGACAAGGGCGGCTGAAACTATAACCGTTGTGCAATAGTGGTAGGGGAGATCATATTTGATCAGGCCTTGATCAAACGATAAAATTCACTGAGCAGATTTTTTTGAGTTTTAACCTGACATTTTTCCAGTATATTTTGCACATGCCAGCGCACGGTCACATAGGAACGACCTGTTTCCTTGGCAATGAATTTTAAAGAATGCCCCTGTAACAGGGCGGACAGTACTTTTATTTCCGAATCGGTTAGCGAATATTTTTTTCCAAAAGCCTCAATTTCATTGACCGGTGCGTTAGTGGTGGAGGTTTTTTCTGCTTTTATGAACGTTGAAATATGTCTCATGAACAGGGCAAGGCGCTGTTTTTCCAGGTCTGAAAAATCATGTTCTTTTTCTGCCCGCCATACAACCATAACCAGGTTCGAGCCGTCAGGCAGAACTGCAAACACCAGCATGAGATAAAACACGCCATTGGTTACTCCAAAACTTTGATAGACATCCAGCTTTATATACTCTTCATCACTTGTATGGTCGCTTCTTCGGGCTGGCTCAAACGGGTTTTTAGGGTCCTTTAGAATCCCAGCAAAATCTCCAACACTATGTTTAAAAAATTCATCAATAATTTCTGGCTTTGTATTTGCAATCAGCTTGTTCCCCGGTTGCAGGTATATTTCACTCGCATTGCTCGGTGAAACAAACATCAGCATTTCTGCATCAAAAATAGTTTTGAAATCCCGGGAAAACTCGTCCCAGTTCCGTTGAGAAATCTCTAAATGTTTTTCAGCGGCTTTATATAGTTTCTCAAGTTCAATCATCAACGTCTCTATAATTTTAGTTATTCCAGCAATACCCTGCAAATGCATGGTGGTAAATTACAAAGCAAGCTCTAACTTTCAGCACAACAGGATTCATCTTGCGAATTGTTATGGCGTAAACGGAGATAATATAAAAACCCACAAATTAAGAAAATGGGTCTGGCTTTGCTTGCCTCATCGGCATTGGTAAGTTCAGCTGTTTTGGCTGCTGAATATGTGGTCGATACTCCGACTACTGAAACCAATGGCGATTTGTTGGGACATGTGCTTGTTGGCGGCGGCAACCTGACTATCTCTGATACCGGCTCCATCACAACGACAGGTCAATTTGCTACTGGCATTCTTGCCGTAACCAACAACCCTAATATCACTAATACTGGAATAATCTTTACCACCGGCATTGGTGCCATCGGCATTCAAGTTCAGAACGATAATGTAGTCAACAATTCGGGTTGTGCTGTCAGTGCTCAGCGCGAATCGTTTTGGTTTACTGGTGCAGGTAGCACCCTTAATCTGATGGCGCCTTCGTTCATTGGCTGGGAAATTGATCTGGGCACTGATACCACGCTGACAATCACCACCGGGCGTTCGCAATCGGTATTGTGGACCTTTTGATCCAGATGACCTTCTCACTGCGCCCACTATCGGCGGTGAAGTGCCCTGGGCTACTAATTCAGTCAACGCCACCACTGCTCAATTCGCCACTATTGATCCAACGGCTTTATCGGCAGCGCCGGATATGTTGGCTGATAATGCAGCGGCGCTATCGCAGGTTACCAGATCAAACAATGGTGTAAACGCTGGCAATTGGTGGCTGGGCGGTATTTCCAAGGGATTATGGCATTCCCTTGGTGCAGCATCATATCCTTGGTGCAGCATCATATCCCATGGTGCAGCATCATATCCCATGGTGCAGCGTCATGTCCTTGGTGCAGCGTCATACTCGGGCTTGACCCGAGTATCCATATTTTACAGCCGAATCAGATCCCGGTTTGTATTTTACAACTTGAGCCAAAACCCCAAAGTATTCACACTGCTTTAATCTGACCTGCTTACGAAAAATCAAAATCTCCCTCGATCGGCACATGATCAGATGGTTTATCCCATCCGCGCAAATCTTTGTGGATTTTTACAGAATTCAGCAGATCGGCAGCTTGTGAATTTAGCATCAGGTGATCGATACGAATGCCATTGTTTTTTCGCCAGGCGCCGGATTGAAAATCCCAAAATGTATAGGAGGGTGCATCGGTGGTGGTCCTAAGTGCATCAACAAGGCCCAGATTACTCAATTGGCGAAATTTCTCGGCGCTTTCAGGCCTAAACAAAGCGTCACCGCGCCAGTTGTCAGGGTTGTAGCAATCAATATCAGCGGGAATGATATTAAAATCCCCCAACAGGATAAATGGCTCTTCAAGCAGCAGTCGCTTCTCGGTAAATCGGTTTAACCGATCCATCCAGTTTAATTTATAGGTAAACTTGTCGCTTTCCACCGGATTGCCATTGGGTAGATAAATATTGCATACCCTGAATGAACTTGAGGAAGTTGAGAAAACTCCCTCAATCAGCCGCGCCTGCTCATCATTTGGATCGCCGGGCAGTCCCTTATGAACTTCATCAAATGGCAATAGAGATAATATAGCCACCCCGTTAAATCCTTTTTGCCCATGGGTCTGAATATTGTAGCCAAGAGATTCGATTTGCTCCCGTGGAAACCCCTCATCCACCGACTTGATTTCCTGCAAACAAACAATGTCCGGTTTTTCTTGTTCCAGCCACGCAAGAATTACTAACAATCGCGCCTTGATTCCATTTATGTTCCAGCTGACGATTTTCATGGGTTTGCTTTCCGATAATAATTTGACTTAACTGTTTGAATTCATGGGTATAAATATTAGAAGCCTGCGATTGGGCGATAATTTATCTAGCTCTTGTAACAGCAAAACCCATGTGTATTTAAGCAAAAATTTGTGAGCAATTGTTGCAAAAATGACAAAACATAAAAGAGTTAAGCAAAAAATAGCCATTTTTTAACAAATATACTCGTATTCAGATCGTGGTGCGGGGGCAGAACCGGAGGTTTTGTCATGAATCGGAATATAAAATTAGCTGGAATCATAGTCTGGCTAGGAGTTTTTCTCTCTAATACGGGTGGGGCTTTTGCCCAGAGTTTTGAAGTAAATATAATGACCGGTGGCGCCACCGGTACCTATATCCAAATAGGAAAAGATATTGCAGCCCTTGCTGAACAATCTGGCAGGGACAATGTTCTAGTCGTGGAATCAGCAGGCTCCATGGAAAATATTCTTGCGGTGAGGTCGAGGCCCCAGACTCAGTTTGGCATTGTGCAAAGTGATGTGCTGGATTTTATTCGCACCTTTAGGGCCGAAGACGCAGATATGCGTTCGATCCTTCGCAATACCAGATATGTTTATCCCCTTTATAAGGAAGAGGTGCATATTGTGGCTCGCAAGAGTTCCGGTATTGGCACCTTAACGGATCTAAACGGTAAAATTGTTGCAACAGGCGGTGAAAACAGCGGAACCTCTCTTACATCATCCTTTTTGTTTGATGTGGGAAATATCCGCCCTGCCAGAACAGTTTCGGCCTCAGCCGCAGATTCACTTGAGCAATTGCGCGCCGGCACGATTGACGCTTTTGTTTATGTGGCCGGATCACCGACCAAATTACTCAGCGATACCAATGCCGCAGACGATTTAAGGCTGGTTACAATTCCCGGTGCCATTGCCGGAGATTATTATGTGCCTACCACTGTTAAGGCAGGTACCTATCCATGGATGGCCGAAGATGTGATGACCGCATCAGTCCGTGCGGTTTTGATGACTTATGAATTTGATCCCAACCGCAATGCTTATTTTAAAGCATCATGTGATGCGGTTACCGAGATAAGCTATCTGATCAAGGAAAATATGGAATTGTTGCGCCGAAGCGGGCATCCAAAATGGAACGAAGTTGATATTGAAGCAGTTCCTTCAGGATGGGAGCAGGCAGCATGTGTAAAAACAGCGTTTGATCCCCAATACCAGCCCCCTGAACGTGGTGGTGTTGGTGTATTCACGCCAACAAATCCTGACGCCGATTGTTCAGCACTGGCCAATCCTGTCTCAAGAAGGCTTTGCCTGATGCAGCAAAACGACGGCTAGAGTTTTTTTAAGAGCAATTGCTCAATATTTCAAATAATCAAGGCTCGCCGCTGGCGGGCCTTTTTTATGGGGCATGGCGCGCTTTAAAAGAAATCAGGCCACATCAAAACTGTTGCCGCACCCGCATGAGGCCACGGTATTGGGGTTTTCAATTTTAAATGCCTGCCCCACCAGATCATCCACATAGTCAATTTTTGCTCCCCCGAGAAACTGCAGGGACATATTATCAATCAAAACCATTGCGCCTTCTCGCTGCAAAACCAGATCATCGTTGGAAGCATTTTCCTGCACCAGATTATATTCATATTGAAAACCCGAACATCCACCCCCCGAAACTGCTATCCTAAGCACCGTTCCAGCCGGTTCATTGCCAAGAATTTTAGCGATCTGCCTTCCGGCGGCTCCGGTTAGTTCCACCTGTGTTTCATTAGCATCTGATTTAATCATTTAATCCTCCTTTATGTCCTGACCCTAGGCAAAAGCCAGTGCCATGGTGGCGATAGTAATTCCAAAAAACGCAAAAACAGAGCCATACGGGTCGGTTTTAATGGAAATTCTCACAGGAAGTCGCATCGTGAAAACCTTGGCAACAAAACTGTTTTTTTCCAGCTTATTGTTAAAATCCTTATCAATCAGCATTAAAAGAACGCCAAATATAAACATTACCAGTCCGACACGAAACAAAAACTCGGTATTATTGGAAAAAAATAGCGCCGGATCAAAATTCATCTGTAATATCTCATCAAAAATCTTCTCACTATTCAAATAGGACCGGCAAGCGGTAATGAAAAGCCCTAAATTAAAACAAACATCGCATTTAGCTCCATTTGCTTCAGATCCGGAGCACTCCAGAGGCAGGGTTTTTGCAACTCGCCCAAGCCTCACCCGCACTGATTTTCAGCGCGATCGCGACCGCTTAATTCACTCGACCGCCTTTCGTCGCCTGCAACATAAAACTCAGGTTTTTCTACATCATGAGGGCCTGCATTATAGAACCCGCTTAACCCATACCCTTGAAGTTTCCCAGATTGCCAGATCATTGGCCCGCGCCCTTTGCCTAAATGAAGATCTGGCCGAAGCCATCGCCCTGGCTCATGATCTTGGCCACACCCCGTTTGGCCATGCGGGTGAGCGCGCCTTAAATCGGGCCATGGAAGAGTTTGGTGGATTTGATCACAATTTGCAGTCTCTTAGAACTGTTTGCATTTTAGAAAATCGCTACGGGGATCATGATGGATTAAATCTGACATGGGAAACCCTGGAGGGTGTATTAAAACATAATGGACCTGTTAATTCAGATCCAGACCTTACGTTCTTGCCTGAAAAACTTGATCTGGAGATAGGTAACTTTGCTTCATTAGAAGCGCAGGTGGCAGCGATTGCTGATGATATTGCCTATGATGCTCACGATATTGATGATGCGGTGCGCGCCGGACTTGTCGATCTTTCTCAACTTGCAACCCTGCCGTTGCTTGATGAAATAACCAGGGAAGTTGATGATCGCTGGCCGGTGCTTGATGATGTGCGCAAAACCCATGAGGTGCAGCGCCGTCTGATCACCAGATTCATAGAAGACGTGATTAAAAATTCCACATTGTTGTTGGATCGTTCCGGTGTGAAATCGCCTCAGGATGTGGCCAGAGCCGGACGCCAGCTGATCCTGTTTTCTCCACAAATGCAAAAAGAGGAAAAACTGATAAAGCAGTTTTTGTTTGATAATGTCTATCGCGCCCCAAGTGTAATGGAACCGGCTGAGGCCGGTGAACATGTGGTTAAAAAATTATTTGAATATTATAGCACCAGTGGTGATTTGCCCGCTGAATGGCAAAGTAAACTGAAACGAAAAAGTCCGGTGGTGAGTGGGGATGGCAAAAAAAATATTGGTTTGGCAACCCAGGAAAATAGCCGGGTGATCGCTGATTATATAGCCGGGATGACTGACCCGTTTGCTTTGGCAGAATTTGAACGCATTTTTTAAAGAGTTTTATATCGGCCGTAGTTGACCGGTCTTATGTTCACAACCTAAAATGGTGCTATGAAAAATAAAATCACATTTTTAAAATCAGCAGCAATCGCATTTTCATTGCTCATGGTAAATCCGTCGCTTGCTCAAGAGAGCCTGCCTACCTCTCTAAAGCTCACTCCCGTTGCATCAGGCTTGAATAATCCGCTTTTGGTCGTGGCTGCTCCGGGTGATTCTGGACTGTTTATTGTGCAGCAAAACGGGGTGATTTCATTGCTGATGGATGGTGAGGTCTCAGATGTGCTTGATTTGAGCGCAAAAGTAACATTTAGAGGTGAGGCCGGGATGCTTGGCATGGCTCTGCACCCCGATTTCACAAATAATGATCTGGCCTACGTCTCCTACACCACCGGCAATCTGGTAAGCATGATTGAGGAATATCGTTTTGACAGGCAAAGCCAGAGTTTTGATATTGCCAGTGCCCGTCCTATCTATTCACTTGATCAACCGGCCGGAAACCATAATGGCGGCATGATAGCTTTTGGCCCCGATGGATTTCTTTATGTGGGGTTTGGCGATGGTGGCGGGGCTTTTGATACTTTTTCCAACGGTCAGAATTTTGATACCGCTCTCGGCTCGTTTATTCGCATTAATATTGAACCAGGCTTGGCAAAACCCTATTCAATCCCGGAAGATAATCCTGATGTTTCAGGAGTGGTTCCTGAAAACTGGATATATGGATTGCGCAACCCCTGGCGGTTTTCCTTTGATGGAGATTTGCTTTATATCGCAGATGTGGGGCAGTCCGACAGAGAAGAAATTCACGTGATTGCAGCAGGAGCTGCATCAAGCGGTCTAAATCTGGGCTGGCCTTTGGCAGAGGGAGAACTGTGCCTTGCCGATGTCAATTGCAAGGATAGAGATCTGGACTGGCCGGTTATTACCTATCAAACCGGCGCTCGATGCGCCATCACGGGAGGCAATGTCTATCGTGGAACAGCAATTCCCGGCCTTACGGGTCAATATTTTTATGGGGATTTTTGCAGTGGTGAAGTTTTCAGCTTTTCCTATGAAAATGGTAAGGCGACAGATCAGCGCGACTGGACCCAAATTTTAGGGGCGGTTGAATTATTATCCGGGTTTGGGGTAGACGGGTTTGGTGAGCTTTATCTGACTTCCCTTGCCGGAACCATCTATCGGCTTGATCCGGAATCTTGAGTGCAAAAATAATACCCTTTATTTGACCGTTAACAGGTTTTACGATAACGCCTGCACTTCATGGCACTCCCTTGTGACAGTCCTCATATGACATTCCCTATGGATATAAAAAAATGGATATTTTTGCTGACTTTGCCGCACGGATATTAAGCGCGCTAAAAGAACTGTACCCGGACCACGCTGATTTGAATGAGTTGGCGCAAAAAGCCACGGCAGAGCCTCCTCGTGACCCTTCCCATGGTGCCATTTCTTCCAACATTGCCATGGTTTGTGCAAAAGCACTTAAAACAAATCCGCGCCAGCTCGCAACTTCTCTAAAAGAAATTTTGATCAAAGACCAAGACATAAATGCTCTTGATATTGCCGGACCCGGTTTTTTGAATTTCACTCTGGCCGATAATGTCTGGCAACGGGTTTTATCTTCAGTACTAAATCATCCGGAAAAATTTGGCCGCTCAGATATTGGGCAGGGCAGGGCGGTTAATGTGGAATTTGTCTCCGCCAATCCCACCGGTCCCATGCATGTGGGCCATACAAGGGGAGCGATTTTTGGCGACGCCCTTGCCTCGCTTTTGGATTTTTGTGGCTTTGATGTAACCAGAGAATATTACATCAATGATGCTGGCGCCCAGATAGACATTTTGGCCCGTTCGGCATTTTTGCGCTATCGCGAAGCGCTTGGTCAGGAAATTGGCGAAATTCCCAACGGACTTTATCCGGGTGATTATCTGGTGCCGGTGGGCGAAGCTTTGGCGAAAAAATTTGATAATAAATTTGAGAATTCTGATGAAGCTGATTGGTTGCCGGTTTTTAAGCCAATTGTTTTGGAAACGATGATGGATTTGATCCGGCAGGATCTGCAATTACTTGGAGTTAGCCACGACTATTTTTTCTCCGAACGGCAATTACACGGCGATGAGGGCAAAATTGCCAAAACCCTTGCAGCATTGCAAAAACAAAATCTGGTCTATCAGGGAACTTTGCCTCCCCCAAAGGGAAAACCCACCGAGGACTGGGAAGATCGCGAGCAAACTCTGTTTCGCGCTAAGCAGTTTGGCGATGATACCGATAGGCCGCTGATCAAATCCAACGGCGATTACACCTATTTTGCCGCAGATATTGCCTATCATCGTGACAAGTTTTTGCGCGGATTTAATGATCAGATTATTGTTCTTGGGGCCGATCATTCCGGTTACACCAAGCGTTTGCAGGCAGCGGTTAAAGCTGTTTCTGATGGCAAGGCATCCATTGATGTAAAAATTTGCCAGATTGTGCGTTTGATGCGAGATGGCAAACCGTTCAAAATGTCAAAGCGTTCTGGCGATCTGGTTACGGTGCAAGACGTGGTGGGCGAGGTTGGCAGTGATGCCGTGCGTTTCATGTTGCTTTTTCGTCGCAATGAAGCGCCGATGGATTTTGATTTTGCCAAAGTAAAAGAGCAAACCCGTGAAAATCCGGTATTCTATGTTCAATATGCCCATGCACGCGCCTGTTCGATCGCTCGCAAAACTCTGGAAGAAATGCCAAAACTTGATATTTCAGATGATCAATTGGCAAAGGCCGACCTTTCTTTGCTGGCCAGCAGCGATGATATTGAATTGCTACAAATTCTGGCCCAGTGGCCGCGAATGGTTGCAGCTGCCGCCCGCGCTCATGAGCCTCATAGGGTCGCATTTTACCTTTATGACCTGGCCGGAGCGTTCCATGGTTTTTGGGCCAAGGGCGGACAGGATAAATCGTTACGTTTTGTTAACCATGAGCAACCAGAATTGACCCTATCGCGACTCGCTATGGTTAGAGCGATACAACATGTATTGGAGCAAGGATTAGGTCTTTTGGGCGTTAGCGCGCCCCAACAGCTTTCTTAAAGTTTGTGCGTAATCTTAAAGCAATAAGAACGTTCCAGATATTATAAGGCTTGTAAGAAAGACTTTCATAATTCAGGCACAATGCTGTGTTTTTTTACTTAACCTTCAGGCATGTAAGTCTGGAATGAGTAAAGTTTGGTATATTTGTAACAAGGGAATATTGGCGTATGGATACGGCAAAACCGCTAAACCCACCTAAAAATGATGAAGCTGCCGACGATCTTATTGAAGAGTTGGCGCGTTTAATGGCTGATGATGCCCAGTCCAGCACAGCGAGCGCACCGCCGCCGCCAGCTGCGGCTCCGGCGGCCCGGCCTGAATCTGCAACAACCACATCTGCAACAACCACATCTGATAGTCATCAGTCTGGAAGTCCATCGCAAGGGTTTTCTGATTCTGCATCAAAGCAAACAGCATTTGATGTGCAGGATGGCTCCACTACCACCAAGACAGGTGAGCCTTCTTTTGATATGAAAGGGTTTGCCCTTGGTGCGCCCAAGGCTGAGGTGAGTAACCTCACTTCAACTCCCGCCAGTCCCCAAACCTCCGCTCATCAAGCCGCGCCCCGTCAACTCTCAAGTTCTTCCACCAGCAGTTCAGCAAGTGCCGACAGTTCGGTCGCTGACTTTGATTTTGGCTTTGGTGTTGGCCCTGACAGCACCTCCACCGGCTCAAACAATGACACACCCCGCCAATCGCAAAATACTGCGCCGGGGACAATATCATCCACACCCGAGCCTTCTGTTACTGCGGTTCAACCTGTGTCCGACCCCATTGCAGACCTGATCAACGCAGCGGTTTCAAAACACACACTTCCAGATATTGCGCCTGCGCCGCAACAGCCTGCACCGCAACAGGCTGCGCCGCAACAGGCTGCACCACCTGTTACCCCTTCCTCATCCAGTGCGCCGTCGGTTTCTCATTTGCCACTTGCTCGCGGATCATTGGGCGCAGGATCTAGTGCCAAAATTTCAGGCACTAAGGATGAATTTGCCTCACCACCGGTTTTTGGCTTGTCGGGAAAACCTTCCTCGTCTGCCAATAATGTCACAAAAACCCCAGGTACTGCGCCGGATGCAAATCGTGGCGCCATGGCTCTGGATGAAATTGAAAGCCTGATAGGCAATTCCGTGCAGGTTGATGCACCTGTTGACGCACCAGCTGATTTTAATGCTCAACAGGCTGTGGAAAATGGCCCGCGCACTGTGCAAACATCTGCCAAAATCCCAACAGCTGCCAATATTGCCCCCCAATCTCATGCAGGTTTAAATAATACAGCCGCTGCAAAAAAAATCAGTGCTGCAAAAACTCCAAGCGGTGAAGGTGGCATATTGCGGGCCATGTCTAATTCTGGCGCTGCCGTAGCCAAACTAAGAACTTTTATGCCTCCAACTCCGGGATCGGCAGCGAAAAAAGCCGCTGTTGCCAAAGATTTGCCCAATACAGCTGTTGGAACAGATGAAGATTTACAGCTTGCAGCTGGCCGGGCTTCTTTTGATGAACAACAATCGCGCGGCCTGTCCAGATATGTTGCTCCGGTAGTGGGCGTTTTGTTTGTTGGCGCGGTTGGCTTTGGCCTTTATACGCTGTTTAACCCAGGAACAGGGGAGGGCAACGCCCCGGTATTGCGCGCTGACGGCTCTCCAACCCGCCAGGCTCCCGATGCTGTGGAAACAGGTACTCAATCGGTGGTTTTGAATGGAATCGATGGGGTGGCCCCGGTTGCACAGGGGGAACAACTGGTTTCTCGTGATCAGAGTGCCGGGCTGAACGGCTCGGCAATTCGTCAGGTTGACACTCTTGATACTTCAGAAACCGGATTGGCAAACCGACGAGTTCGCACTGTTACTGTTCGCCCGGACGGTACTATAATTTCCGGCGCGGATGCAGTGGCTGGTGGCGAGGTCTTAAACGCAGCACAGCCTGCTCTTCCGGATTTGCCCGCCAGTGCCATTAATACCGAATTGTCATCTACCACCGTTGCCGCATTGCCCCAAAACCCTGCCATTGGTTTGAACGCAAGCCTTGAAAGCATTGCAACACCCAATCCTACAGAGGCACCAACTCCACGGCCTCGCCTTGCCAACAGAGATGCTTTGGCCGCAGTGATTGCAAATTCTCAGAGTGCAACCAGCACAGTGGCCCAAACCACGCCCGGAGCAGTTAATCTGGTGAGTGCGGCTCCCTCTGTAACAGCGACACCTGTGGCCAATGCAGCACCAGCATCAAATGCCCTGTCCCAGCCGATTTTAAATCCGGGAGCATTTGTTCAACTTGCCTCCCAGCGTGATGAAGGCATAGCAAATCAGACTGCAGCTACCCTGCAGGCCAGATTTTCTTCTTCCCTGCAAGGGGGAAGCCTGTTGGTGCGCCGTGTGGATTTGGGAACTAGAGGGATTTATTATCGGGTACAATTGCCCACCAATACTCTGGCTCAGGCAAATTCCATTTGTGAATCCATCAAAGGGGCCGGCGGAGACTGTTTTGTTCGCAATTCCTAAAAATAATTCGCAATATTTTCTCTAGGGATTGAGAGCAGGCATTTTTGGTAATCTCAAGTCTGGTTTGCACCGCTTGTTGGGGAGTTTGACTAACAACTCCTTGACGTGGGGTGGCCCAATGGTGAAATTGCCCCATGGCGGATAAAATTGTAAACTCAACAAACAAAGACTGGGCTTTGCAAGCTCCTGATGACTCAGAGCGAGCGCAGGATTTGGATCAAGTTCAGGTTTTATATGTTGATGTTGATGGTTTTGAGGGACCACTCGACCTGCTGCTGGATATGGCGCGACGGCAAAAGGTGGATCTGGCAAATATATCGGTTTTATCACTGGCCGAGCAATATCTTTTATTCATTGAAAAAGTGCGCAAAGAGCGAATTGAAGTCGCCGCTGATTATCTGGTAATGGCCGCCTGGCTGGCATATTTGAAAAGCCGCCTGATGCTCCCGCAAATTATTGACGATGAAGAACCAAGCGGCGAAATGATGGCCGCAATATTGCAGTTTCGCTTGAAGAGGCTCGAAGCAATGCGAAACGCTGCCGCCCAATTGGTAAATCGAGCCAGGTTGGGCAGAGAGATTTTTGCCCGTGGCGATCCCGAAGCGGTTGCGATTGTCAAAGAAACAGCATTCGATACTTCGCTGTTTCAATTGCTCAGTGCCTATGCCGGCATGCGGGAGCGTAATGAAATTGTGGACTATGCGCCAAAAAAACGTGTTGTCTGGTCGCTAAAAGATGCCCGTTCAATTTTGGAGCGCCTTATTGGCGAAGGTTCTGAATGGCTGGCATTGGATAAATATCTGGCCCAGTATCTGGCCAGCCCGGCCGAGCGCAATACGGTACTGGCGTCCAGTTTTTCTGCCGGTCTTGAGCTGGTGAGAGAGGGTAGCATGGAAATGCGTCAAACCTTGACATTTGGGCCATTGTTGATGCGCCGCAAACGCTCTGCACAAAATTCTGCCGAACGTAATTCAAATGAGGAGAATTCAAAGTGAAAACTGGTGCCACTCAACATTTGGAACAAAAAACACCTGACATCGCCGAAATGGATGCCGCTGATGATGCACATGTTGCGGCCAGTGAAGCTGAACAACTCGAGATCAATCGGCGCAATATCCGGGTTATAGAAGCATTGCTGTTTGCCTCCTCCGAGCCTGTTTCCATCAAAGAAATTTCTCCCTTTCTTACTGATATGGCCAATACAGAATTGCTGCTTGCCCAATTGGTAAAAAACTATGCAGATCGTGGTATCAATCTGGTGCAGCGCGGCGATAAATGGGCCTTTCGCACTGCAGATGATCTTGGTTTTTTGCTTCGACGTGAAGAAAAAGAAACCCGTTCCATGTCCCGTGCAGCATTGGAAACCATGTCAATAATTGCCTATCACCAACCGGTTACAAGGGCTGAAATTGAAGAAATTCGCGGTGTTGCTGCCGGGCGTGGAACTCTGGATATGCTCATGGAGGCACAATGGGTGCGCATGCGCGGGCGCCGTCGTACGCCCGGACGACCGGTGACCTATGGCACAACCCCGGAGTTCCTCGATCATTTTTCTCTTTCTTCTCTTGGAGACCTGCCAGGGCTGGAAGAGCTGAAAGGTTCTGGCATGTTATCATCCCGCCTGCCGCCTGAAATGCAAATACCCCTTCCATTTGAGGGTGAACTATCTGATGATGAGGATCCGTTAGAAGAAGATGACCCGGTATTTGCACGCGATGAATGACAGCCCCCACTTTGGTGGTGAAAAATCTGTGGAACAGCTCACTCAGGAATGGGGTACCAGAGGCACTGCAGGGGTTAGCTTTGCCTCCGCTCTGTGCTTGCAGGGTGTAGATGTTTCCATTGGTGGGCGACCAGTCCTCAACAGCATTGATCTGGAGCTGGTTCCCGGAGAAATCGTCTGTTTGTTGGGCGAATCCGGCTCGGGTAAATCCACCGTTTTGCGAGTAGCGGCCGGAATTCAGGAAATTAGCGCCGGTCAGGTTCTGGTAAATGGTAAAATAGTATCAAAGCCTGGATATTCCGTAACGCCGGATCAGCGCGGTGTTGGCCTGATGTTTCAGGATTTTGCCCTGTTTCCCCATCTGAGCCTTTTGAACAATGTTTGCTTTGGCCTGAATGGGATTGATAAAAAACAAGCCATAAAACAGGCGCGAAGTGCTTTGGCCCGGGTTGGCCTGCTGGAGAGGCAAAATGACTTCCCCCATATGCTCTCAGGCGGTCAGCAACAAAGGCTGGCGCTGGCCCGCACCTTTGCTCCAAGACCGGGGATATTGATGCTGGATGAGCCGTTCTCCAGTCTCGATGCCCGTCTGCGCGAAAATGTCCGCTCTCAAACCTTGGCAATTCTGCGCGAAACCAGCGCGACGACCATTATAGTGACCCATGATCCCGAAGAGGCGATGGTGGTAGGAGATCGCATTGCCCTGTTGCGCAACGGAAAGGTTGCCCAGATTGATACAGCGGCAAAAATATATCGCTCGCCCGTTGATTTGCCGACCGCAAGATTTTTTTCTCCCCTGACTGAAATTGAAAGTGTGGTTAATGATGGTCATGCCTCAACCCCGCTTGGTAAGGTGCCAACTCCTAACCACAAGGATGGTGACAAGGTAATTATTGCCATTCGCCCGGTCGGTGCCCTTGATCTGACTAAGGGAAACACAGGGATTAGAGCGCGCGTTTTAAGCAAACGAGAAGCCTTGGGGTTTGATATTTTTGAAATAGGGGTGCATAATATAGCCGCCCCGATTAACATCAGGGCACCATCAGATCACGATCTTGAGCCGGGAAAAGACATTTTTGTTACATTAAAACCCGAACACGTGTTAATTTTTGATCGTGCACATGGTTGTTTTTGATCGTAAATAACAATATCTATGCAATATAAAGCGTTACACGCTTATTGAAAAAGGCGTTTGCGCTGCATGAACCAAGCGCTTGCGCTGGAAAATCTGGGTCCTGAGCTTTTATGGAAGCATTTAAGGTCACGATCCGCTACGGAGAAGAAAAATGAATCCAGGACCCTGGGGCATATTAATTATCGTTGTTGCAGTTTTGTTGTTGTTCGGGCGCGGTAAAATCGCCGGAATGATGGGTGAAGTTGCCTCCGGCATCAAATCTTTTCAACGGGGAATGACGGAAGAGCCCAAACCGGTTGAAAAAGCCGAAACTAAAGACACCGAAAAAACTGACGCCTGAGCCAAATGATTGCAAACGATATGTTTGCGATTGGCTCGTGCCTGAGTGAGGGCAGTAAATGCTGAGTATTGGCTGGACTGAGATGATGCTCGTCGCCGCGATTGCTTTGATCGTGGTCGGCCCTAAAGACCTGCCTGCCATGTTGCGTCAGATTGGCAAAGTCGTTGGCAGTGTTCGTAAAATGGGCAATGAATTCAAAGCGGAGTTAAATAAAGTTACAGCGATTGATGAGCTAAAAGATATCAAGCAATCCATAGCTGCTCCCCTGAGTGAGACCCGGCGAAAAATTGAAGAAGATTTTAATGCCATTGCTCCGGACGGTTCCGTGGTTCCAAGCGGAAAAATCACCCCGGCGGACCCTGATGCGCAAAGTGTTGTTGATGAAATCAGGCAGGGGGCAGGTCTTGAGCCGCTTTCCCAAAAAGAAAACTCCGGTCCCGGTGCCGCTCGCGCCAGCATGAGAGCATCTGTGAAAAAAACTGTGCAGAAAAATCAACAGGCGGCAAACGATGTTAATGAGTTGGGCGCTGAAGCGACACCGGCATTGACTGACGATGGAGCGAAATCTGCGAAAAAACCTGCAAGCAAACCTGCAAGAAAAGTCACAAGAAAAAAACCTGCGAAAGCATCAAAAAAACCGGTAGCAGGATCCCGATCAAATTCCGATGCAAAAGCCAGTGCAACCAAACCAAAATCCGCACCTAAAAAACCAGCAGCGAAAAAACCGCGTGTGGTTGCAACAAAGCCGTCACTCGCCGCAAAATCCGGTGCTTCTGTATCAAAAGCCATAAAAAGTGAAGCCGGTTAATGGTTGTTCATGATCCCACAATTCCACCAAAGCAAGATTCGCCGAAATCAGTTACTTCGGAATCAGCAGATAAAAAAGCCGATGAATTGACTGGCACAGAAGCTTCGCTGATTGATCATTTGACAGAATTGCGTACGCGTCTGATATTTTCAATGATCGCGATTGCAGTTTTGTTTGTTATCAGTTTTATTTTTGCCGACCGGATATTTGATTTTTTATTACAGCCTTTCAAGGATGCAACCGGCGGAGTTGAGGATGTCCGTCTGATTTATACTGCTCCTCAGGAATTCTTTTTTACCAAGCTTTCGCTTTCATTTTTCAGTGCGATATTCATGGCATTTCCGGTTTTTGCCTCACAGATTTACGCCTTTGTTGCGCCAGGTCTTTACAAGAATGAACGCGGGGCCTTTTTGCCCTATCTTATTGCCACCCCGATATTTTTTGTCATTGGGGCCGCTGTGATGTTTTATGGGGTTATGCCTTTAGCATTGAGATTTTTCCTTTCAATGGAGGGTGGGGGAGATGGCTCGGTAACCATTGAAATGCTGCCAAGGGTTTCTGAATATCTCTCTTTGATAATGACCTTGGTTTTTGCTTTTGGGGTCTGTTTCCAGCTTCCGGTTGTTTTGACATTGCTGGCCAGAATCGGGATCGTTGACAGCAAAAAGCTCAAATCCTGGCGCAAATATGCATTTGTTGCGGTTTTGGTCGTGGCGGCATTTTTGACACCCCCTGATCCAATTTCTCAATTGGGCCTTGCCCTGCCCATGTTGCTGCTCTACGAAATTGCCATATTATCTGTAAAATTTGTTGAACGGTCTCGAAAAAAACGTGAAGAGGCCGAGGCGGCTAAAGACCAGCTATAATATGCTGTTTGAGTTTATTGTTTTTGAAAATCCTTCCTGGGAAATAAGTAGAGGCCCGCCTGCAGCGGGGCATTTTAATGTTCGATATTAAATGGATACGTGCCAATAGCGATGAGTTTGACACCTCTATGATCAAGCGTGGCCTTGGCCCGCAGGCGCAAAAATTAATTGCTCTTGATGATGAGCGTCGCAAGACAATTGCCGCCCTTAATGATTTGCAGGAAAAACGCAATTCTTCCTCCCGTCAGATTGGGCAGGCAAAATCCAGCGGTGATGAAGAAAAAGCGCAAAAGTTACTGGCAGAAGTTTCCAATCTCAGGGCAAAGGTGCAAGAGGGCGAAGAGCAAGAGCGCATTCAAAGCGAGGCCCTGAATGATGCCATGCTGCAATTGCCGAACCTTCTGGCAAGTGATGTGCCTGAGGGTATGGATGAAAATGATAATGTTGAATTTCATAGATTTTTAGCTCCAACCCAGTTCGATTTTACCCCCAAAGAACATTATGAATTGGGGGAGGCGCTCGGTCAGATGGACTTTGAAACCGCCGCTCGCATGTCAGGATCGCGCTTTGTGGTCCTTAAAGGACAGTTGGCTTTGCTGGAGCGGGCATTGGCAAATTTCATGCTCAATGTGCATACAATTCATCATGGTTTTACCGAAATCTCTGCTCCCCTGCTGGTTCGTCCAGAAGCGCTTGTGGGCACAGGGCAATTACCGAAATTTTCCGAAGATGCTTTTGAAACCACCGATGGCCGCTGGCTTATTCCCACTTCTGAAGTTACTCTTACCAATCTGGTTCGTGAGCAGATTTTAAGCGAAGAAGAGCTACCCCTAAGAGTTACCAGCCTTTCGCAATGCTTTCGTTCCGAGGCAGGATCGGCTGGACGCGATACCAGGGGCATGTTGCGTCAGCACCAGTTTTCCAAAGTTGAAATGGTGGTGATCACAACTCCTGAAAACTCAGAGGAAGAGCATAAAAACATGCTCAAATGTTCTCAGCAGGTTTTGGAAAGATTAAAACTGCCCTATCGAACTGTCAGGCTTTGCACAGGGGATATGGGAGCAACAATGCGTCGCACCTATGATATTGAGGTGTGGATGCCGGGGCAGAATACCTATCGCGAAGTTGCTTCGATTTCCAGCGCCGGTGACTGGCAGGCCCGGCGCATGAGCGCACGTTATCGTACTAAAGATGGCAAAGTTGAATATGTGCACACTCTAAATGGATCAGGGGTTGCGGTTGGTCGCATAATGATTGCTGTAATGGAAAATTACCAAAACGAGGATGGCTCGATTTCTATCCCCGAACCGCTACAGCGTTATATGGGCGGGCTGGAAGCCATTGGCGCTGTGAATTCTGATGGCCCTGGTAAATGATTGATAATCCGCGCATTTTGATTTCCAATGATGATGGAATTGATGCTCCGGGTCTGGAGCGTTTGCAGGAAATTGCTGCCCAATTGAGCGATGATGTGTGGGTTGTTGCCCCAAAAAGCAATCAAAGCGGTGTTGGCCACTGTCTCACTCTTGGTACCGAGCTGCAATATACTAAAAAATCCGACAGGGTTTTTGCCCTCAACGGAACGCCTGCTGATTGTGTGATTGTGGCCTGTACTGATCTTTTAAAGGACAAGCAGCCTGATATTGTTCTGGCAGGGGTTAATCACGGTCAAAATCTTGGCGACATTATAAATTGCTCAGGCACTCTTGCCGCCGCCAGGGAAGGGGCGTTGCAGGGCGCTTTAGGAATTGCCCTGTCTCAGGGCATTGATTATGAAAATCAGGCCGATGTTTTTTGGCATACCACTAACGGATTTGCGCTGGAGGTTTTGCAAAAACTAATTTTGCAGGCAGGTAATGCACAAACAAGAAACCCTGATATTTATTACAATATCAACTTTCCCATATGCTCCGCAAATGAAGTGACGGGCATTGAATTTGTTCCCCACCAGCGATTTTTTCGCTCCGCCTTTCGTCATTATCCGAGCATAAATGACGGAAAGTTTTTTGTTTCAATTCCACAAACGCCAACTCCAATGCAACAGGGGCATGATTTTCATGTGCTACATCAGGACAATGCGATTTCCATAACCCCTTTGTCGTTGCGCCAGTCTGATCTGGATGAAATCGAACGTCTTCAGGGCAGGATAACGCTGGATAACAAGCCAGCTTAAAGAGTGTTTTCTATAGAACCCGCTTAAAAAACCAAACGATGTTTGTGATGTCTGGTAGTCTTTGCCACCTCATTAAAATTGCTATTTTGAAGATTTATATTAAATTTTAGGTATTTTAAGGCGCTATTTACCTTAGTGCGCTTAAGTCAATCTCAGTTGTTTAGTTGAGTATGAGTTGAGTAAATGAGTAAGCGTACACCTGCTACGGGTTTTAAAAATGCCGCTGACAATAATTTGCGTCACGATGGTAAAGTGTCAATGGCATCCATTTGTTGCGATTTAAAAACCAATTCGACTTTGAAAAAAACCTGTTCTCTTACTTTTAGTATTTTGGGCGTACTGGTTCTGAGTGGCTGTGCTTCGGTTGGATCCTTTGGTGGCCTTACTTCGGCACCTGCTGTGGATAGATCGCTGGTAACAGCTTCTACGGGAACAGCGGTCGAAGAGCAGCTTGATCAGGCAATGCCAGGCGCGTTGCGCAATAATTCAAGTGCGTTGCGCAATAATATAGCAACCACAACTCCATCGGTGCCGTATATGCCGCCGGGAAATGTTGGTGGCTCAATTATTGCGGTGCCATTGGCAATTGCCTCGGTTTCATCTTCGCAACTGCCACCACCAGTTCCAAACAGTTCAAACTTCGTTCCGGGTGTGCCCCAATTGGCCCGTCCTCAATCCACATTCGTTGGGAGTCAACAAGCCATGCCTGCTCAAACCCAGACCGCAATCTCGCCAGCGCGAGTTACGCAGCCTTTTCAGGACAGTTCGGTGCCCCAAATCGCTTCGGGCGGCAGCGCGCCAACCCTTAGTGTTGTGCCCAATGATGGCTACAAACATACGGTTGAATCAGGCGAGTCTCTATATGCGATTGCACGCCGGTATAATGTTAAAACAGATGATATTGTACGCGTTAACGGTCTGAGTTCAGCTGATCAGATATTTGTCGGGCAAAAAATCATTATTCCCGGTCGTGAAGATCTTTTGGGGGCAACCCCGGTTGCAACGCCATCTGCACCTGCGGCTACACCAGACGAGCCGGTTCGAGTTGCAACGATTGCACCGGTAATTACCGCTCCGTCCCAAACCGCTCCGGCGCAACCGGCAGCTCAGGCTAATGGATTTCGCTGGCCGGTAAACGGGCGCGTAATTGTTGATTTTGAGCAATCCAGACGCACTGGCATCAATATTGAGGCACCGGAAGGGGCCGCAGTAAGGGCCGCTGAAGATGGTACCGTGATATACGTGGGAGACGGCATTGAAGGCTTTGGCAATCTGGTTCTTGTGCGCCATGCCAATGGATATGTTTCCGCCTACGCTCACTTAAAAGGATTTTCGATCGCCAATGACACACAGGTCCGTCGTGGCGATCAGATCGGAACGGTCGGTATGACCGGGTCCGTTAACAGACCACAACTGCACTTTGAACTACGCCAGGGCGCGACACCTGTCGATCCCATGCCGCTTTTGGCGACTTAAGTGCAACAAAGGGTCAGGTGATATTCATCTGGCCCTTTTTTTTATCCCCATCCCAAATTCCAATTCAGGCATTTTGTTGTATCTATAATCCGGCTAAATGCTTTTTCCCTGCTGACCGGCAATCTGGCGCACAAATTGAATTGCCACCCGGCCGGAGCGGGCACCGCGCGTTAAGGCCCATTCCAGAGCTTTTGAGCGCAATTCCTTCGGGCTGATTTTGATTTTATAATAATCAATATAGCCCTGAACCATATTCAGATATTCTTCCTGGGAGCAATTATGAAAGCCCAGCCAGAGGCCAAAACGATCTGACAGGGAAATTTTTTCGTGCACCGCTTCGGCCGGATTGATGGCGCTTGATTTCTCATTGTCGATCATATCCCTGTGCATTAGATGACGGCGGTTGGATGTGGCATAAAACAGAGTGTTTTGTGGTCTGCCCTCAAGACCTCCATCCAAAATGGTCTTAAGGGATTTATAACTGGCCTCTCCCGGCTCAAAACTTAAATCATCACAAAAAATGATAAATTGTGCAGGTAAATTTCCCAGTATCCGCATTAAAACGGGTAGGGAATTAATGTCCTCCCGGGAAATTTCCACCAGAACAAGCCTTTTAAGATCCTTATCCGCCCGTGTTGAAATATCCCCATGAAGAGCTTTGACAAGAGAACTTTTTCCCATGCCCCTGGCTCCCCATAGCAGAGCGTTGTTTGCCCCATGACCACGGGCAAATTGCAGGCTGTTTTGTTCTAATTGCTTTGCAACATCATCAATTCCATACAATAAATGCAGGGGGATTTGTGAAACTTTGGCCACCGCTAAAAGCTCTTTAGTATCAGTGTCCCAATAGTAGGCGTTTTCTTTTCCTAAATTAGTATATTTTTTTATGCTTTCGTCTGAAGCTGGTTTTTCGATAATTGCTTTGGCAGCACTGGCCAATTGCGCCAGAGAAGTATTGATTTCCTGTAATATCTGTTTTTTATTCACGTTGATTCTTATCCCTGAAGGCTGATTTGGTGTTTTGGTTGATCAATTATGTCATTATGTCTTTGCATAAAGCCAGAGGCACTGTAAAAGCCAGCAATAATCGGTTTTTTTGGTTATTTGTTGCATAGAATAACATATCTGTGCATTGGCCTTTTATGAATTATTTCAACTGGTTTTGACAAGCCGCACTGCCTGCCTTAAAGCGAAGGCAACCAAGGAGATTTACCAATGAATTTTACCCCCGTTTATGCACAGGCCGTCGGTGGCGGCGCGGATCTGCTAACCTCGTTCTTTCCTATTATCCTTCTGATTATAATATTCTGGTTTTTCATTTTTCGGCCCCAGCAGAAACGGGCCAAAGCTCATCAGGCTATGCTTTCTTCGGTACGGCGCGGTGATGTAATTGTAAGCACCGGTGGACTTGTTGGCAAAGTGACCAAAGTTCGCGAAGATTTAGATTTGGATGTTGAAATTTCCCAGGGCGTTAAGGTAAAGATTGTACGCACAATGATCGCAGATATTCGCACCAAACCAGAACCGGTGAACGACAATAAATAACTGGGTGCCTCAAGCGATTTGCCTTAAATATTTTGCTTAAGCCTGTTACACAAAATCAACTTTAAAAACTGACGTTTCAGGGACCTCCCTAAGAACGATCGTTAGAAAACGGCCATCGAGGAACTATCATGCTTCAATTTTCTCCCATTCGCACAGCATTGATTGCATTTGTTGCCCTTTATGGAATATTGCTGGTTTTGCCAAATATCACCAATGGCGATTATCGAGAGAACCTGCCCCTGTGGCTTCCCGCATGGACGACAAACTGGCTGCCATCAAACCAGATTGTCTTAGGTCTTGATTTGCAGGGTGGTTCACACCTTTTGCTGCAGGTTAATCGCGACGATATCGTTACAGAACGGGTGAGGGATCTAAGGCGTGAAATACGCTCGATTCTGGCCAACGATAATGCCATTGGCCATTTGATCGCCACTGAACAGGACCGCCTGATTATCACTTTGACAGATCCAGAGCAGCTGGAAGAGGCTCGTCAGGTTTTAAGGGTGGTTGAGACCCCGGTATCAACTTCAGTGTTTTCTGTTGGAGGCACTGTTGAAACAGAAATTTCAGTGACCGACGACGGCAAAATCATTGCTGCCTTGACCCAGCAGGGGATTGACGAGCGAATGTCTGCCCTTGTCACTCAATCGATTGAGGTTATTCGGCGACGGATTGATGAACTGGGCACAACAGAGCCGACCATTCAGCGTCAGGGAACTGATCGGGTGCTGGTTCAGGTTCCCGGTTTTGCTGATTCGGAACGATTGAAAGATTTGATATCGCGCACGGCCAGGTTGACTTTTCATATGGTTCATCCATCCATTTCGGCAGAACAGGCCCGTTCGCAAGGCCTTCCTGTTGGCACCATGATTATGCCCAGCGTTGATGGTTTTGATGAATTGCTTTTTGAAGAGGTCTCGCTCGGCGGAGAATCTTTGATAGATGCTCAACCCGGTTTTGATCAGCAAAATGGCGAGGCTATTGTTTCCTTCAGATTTGATACTCGTGGCGCTATTGTATTTGCTGAAATAACTTCGGCCAATGTTGGGCGCAGATTTGCAATTGTGCTTGATGGTCAGGTGGTTACCGCACCAACCATTCAAACAGCAATTACTGGCGGCTCAGGCCAGATTTCAGGTAGTTTTAACGCTGAAACCGCCAATGATCTTGCGGTATTACTCAGGGCAGGGGCACTGCCTGCCACCCTTGATATTATTGAGGAACGTTCAGTTGGCCCCTCTCTTGGTGCTGATAGTGTGCAGGCTGGTCTGATGGCGGGAATTGTCGGCTCGATAGGGGTGGTTGCCTTTATGCTGATCAGCTATGGCCTGTTTGGCGTTTTTGCCTCCATATCACTAACCTTGAATATCATAATTATTCTTGGCGTCCTATCTATGCTTGGAGCAACTCTTACGCTGCCCGGAATTGCCGGAATTGTTCTGACGGTTGGTATGGCGGTTGACGCCAATGTGCTGATATTTGAGCGAATGCGAGAAGAAATGGTTGGCGGGCGAACAGCCCATCAGGCCCTTGAGGCCGGGTTTAAACGCGCCATGGGCACGATTATTGATGCCAATGTCACCACCTTTATCGCTGCTGCCGTATTATTCTTCCTTGGTTCCGGTCCCATTCAGGGCTTTGCCATAACTTTGGCAATCGGAATCTTGACAACGCTGTTTACAGCCTATTTTGTAACCCAGTTTATCATTGGCCGCTGGTATGCATTTCGCAGACCAAAAACATTGAAAATCCAATTGTTTTCCCTTGTTCCAGGCGCCACAAAAATTCCGTTTATGGCTTGGCGAAAAATGGCCATGGGCTTTTCCATAATTGCCATGATTGCTTCAATTGGCTTGTTTGCCGTGCAGGGATTAAACCTAGGCATTGACTTTAAGGGCGGCTCCTCGGTTGAGGTTCAGGCCATTGTAGGTGATGCAGATATTGCTGATATCAGGTCCAGACTTGGTGAGTTGGGCCTTGGTGATGTGCAGGTTCAGGGGTTTGGAACGCCAAATGATGTTCTAATCCGGGTTGAGGCCCAGGATGGTGGAGATACCGCTCAACAGGATGCAGTGCGACTTGTCACATCTGCCTTGGAGGCTGACTATGATATTCGACGGGTTGAAGTGGTCGGTCCCACAGTTTCGGGCGAATTGGCCATTGCGGGTGCAATTGCTGTAATCGTGGCCATATTTGCAGTGCTGGTATATGTTTGGCTGCGCTTTGAATGGCAATTTGCTGTCGGCTCAATTATTGCCTTGATTCACGATGTAATATTGACCATTGGTCTTTATTCACTGATCGGATTTGAATTTAACCTGTCCTCGATTGCGGCGATTCTCACGATTGTTGGCTATTCATTGAATGATACGGTGGTGGTCTATGATCGGGTGCGCGAGAATTTGCGAAAATTCCGCAAACTCAAGGTTTCAGACCTGTTGGACCTGTCGATAAATTCCATGCTTTCACGCACGGTTTTGACCTCGATAACAACCATTGCGGCTCTTATGGCTCTGGTGATATTTGGCGGCGAAGTTATCCGCGGCTTTACCATTTCCATGACCTGGGGTGTGTTGGTTGGTACATATTCTTCAATCTTTATTGCTGCCCCCGTTTTACTTTTCTTTGGATTGAAAACCCGCGAAAACGTGCAGAAAAAACCTGAAGAAAAACGAACTGATGGCGCACAGGTTTGATTTTTGAAAAAACAGAAAGCAGTCTCAGATAAACTACAAAAAAATGGGCACTATCCCTATCAGGCGCCCATTGATGCCTATGGCAATGGTGGTTTTCGATTTGCACAAATGTCTCATCGAGGCTCACTTCTGTGTCTACCCGACGGCATGTTTGCATGGGATGTGGATAATGTTGCCGGCATAGATGAAAATAGTCTTGCTCCGGTGCTCAAAGCCCATAAAGAAATTGATGTGCTTCTTATCGGGCTTGGTTCTGATATTGTTTTATTTGACCCTCAGATTCGCCAACTGCTGCGCGATCACAATATTATTGTCGATGCGGTTGGGACCGGGGGAGCAGTCAGGACTTATAACATTCTTCTGGCGGAAAACAGAGCGGTGGCTGCGGCTTTGATCAGTGTGCATTTATAGTGGGGTTTTTCCCGAATAAGTTGATTTTTTATGACAGATAAAACAACTCCAATTCAAAAGTCCGGGCAAAAAACCACCAATGGGCAATATATTTCCCAATTCCTCAAACAGCACGATAGCAACCGCTATTATTCAACTTTGGTTCTTGATGAAATCTCTAGAAATGATGTTCAGTCCCTATATGCCTTTGCAGTGGAGATTTCGCGCATTCGCTCGATGATAACCGAACCGGCACCGGGGGAAATCCGGTTGCAGTACTGGGTAGATTTATTATCGGGAAGTGGGCATGGGGACACGAGCCAGAACCCTGTTGCATCATCTTTACTGGCGACGATAAACCGCCATGATCTTCCCGTTGGAGCGTTGCTGCGCATGCTGGAAGCGCGCCGTTTTGATCTTTATGATGATCCCATGCCCGACATGGCAAGTTTTGAAGGTTATGCCGGGGAAACAAATTCCATGCTTTATCAATTGGCGACAATCATTGTTAACAAGGGCGAAGATGCGGGGGCGGCAACTGCGGCCGGGCATATGGGGGTGGCCCATGCTTTGATCGGCCATATGCTGGGGATTGGTAAAACATTGTCCAGAGGCCAGATATTCCTTCCCTTGTCCATATTTAGCGCCCATGGGGTGAAGCAAAACCAATTGCTGGCAAAACAAACCACGCCAGAAATTATTGCAGCCTTTGCCTCGCTGCGAGAGACGGCAGGTTTGCATTTAACCAAGGCACAAGAGGCGATTACATCTCTTCGTCCTGAGTTAAGGCCGGTGTTTGCTCTTCATCCGGTGCTTAACTGGCAATTGCAACGTTTGAATACTGGTGGAAAAAAACCGTTCTCACCTCCAGTTGATATGGCACCATGGCTTAAAATTGCCAGATTGCTGTGGTGGTCATTGCGAAATTGAGTAGGGGAATATGAAAAAATTTGTTGAGATGATCTTTCGGCCCGGCACCAATGTGGGTGAAGTGATATTTAGATTTCCCTTTGCAATATTGCTGATTGCCTTGAGCACAATTGTGTTTATCGGGCTGATAAATGGTTTTCTTGATGATACCAGTGAAACCATTGTAAGGCTGGCATTTGGATTTGGCATAGGCGCAGTTTTTTCTGTTGCCGGGTCAATGTTTGGCCAAAGTATAGAACTTGATGGAAAGCGCGCTTTTGTTCCTAGCATAATTGCGATTTTTCTAACCTATATCGTGCCGATTATTGCAATTGGATTGTTGCAAATTGAATCATATCAATGGGTGGTGGCTTTTATGCTGGCACCGATTTCTGTTTTGTGGCTCTCCCTTTCTCCCTTTATTTATCGTGCGCATTCCACCGAGGGATCCGAATCACGAGCTATGCGCTCAATGGATATTCAAAATCGCTTCTGGTGGTTAAATCATCGGGCAATTGTTTCTGCCATCATTGCCGGGTTTGGGTTTTTGCTGATATCGGCAGGGATTTTTGCGATCCAAATGTCATTATCGGCATTGTTTGGCCTGCAGACGGAAGAATTGCTTTATGAATATCTTTTGCCATTCACCGGTTTGTTTTTAACGCCATTATATTGGATGGCAACTATTCCAAAACTTGATGATTATCAGGAAAGCGAGATCTTAAATCCTGATTTTCTTAGCCGCGCTATCGGGTTCATGGGGCAATATGTCATGGTCCCGTTTTTGTTTTTATATTCCCTGATTTTGTTTGCATACGGTTTGCAAATTCTTGTGACAGGAGAATTACCAGAGGGGATGCTCAGCTGGATGGTTCTGGCATTTACCACTGCCGGTGCTGCGACATGGTTGCTTTCGCACCCTGCCTTTATGCGCACCAATGTGCTGGTGCTATATTTTCGCCGTTTTTGGTTCTGGCTGACCATTGTGCCGCTCATACTATATTTCATGGCGGTTGCAACCCGCATAGATTCCTATGGCATGACAGAAGATCGTGTATGGTTGCTCGTCGGCGGCATATGGGCGGTTTTGTTGGCAATTGCGTTCCTGAGCAAAAAATTTGCCGATATCAGACTTATTCCCGGATTGGCATTAATACTGATTGCTTCTGTTAGCGTTGGACCATGGAATTTTATTAATGTACCCAAAATTTTACAGGCAATGCGTCTTGAAACCGCTCTCAACGATGCAGCTAGAACAGATGAAAGCGGACTTAAAACCTATGAATGGACCGATGAAAGTTTCAAGACTGCCCGCGGTGCCTATTTGTACATTTTGAAAGATCCAAGGTTGTCTGAGATACTGGATCGACAAAATATTAATTACGACAAAGACAATATTGGCCACAATCACGTGACTGCCCGTCTTGGCCTTCGAAATGATGAGGAAGCGGTTATTGATATGACTGTGGGAGAGTTTTCTCGCCAGGAGGGGGCAAGTGTTGATCTATCCCAAACCCCGTATTTTGTTGGGGAGATGAGACTTTTTCTCAATAGGTCGCAAAACATTGCGGGTTTGAGCTTTGAGTTGATTGATGATTCTATTCTGGTTGATGCCGGGAATGATCAAGCACAGAATTTGGAATTTGCCGATTGGATTTTGCAGCAGGACACGCCATGGATTACTAATCCGGCGATTGATTTTTTAATAAATGAGCGCAGTTTCAAATTGATTATTCAAAAACTCAGTATTCGTGAAAACACAGCAACTGAGAAAATTGAAAGCCTGCTCAGAGTTGAAGCTTTGTTGTTCACAGATTCTGCATTGCCAGACCCGAACTAGCTTAACCATGCCTCAATGTCATTTAGCGCCCTCGTCGAAACGGCTTTCTTTTTGACTTTTTTCCGTTCGGCCTTGCGCCAGCGTTTTACCCCTTCAGGCTTTTTCACTTCAATATCCGGAAAAAGCCCGAAATTGATATTCATGGGCTGAAAACTGCGCAGTTTTGCAGAACTATCTTCCAGATGCCCACCGGTAATGTGCTTCAACAATGCTCCATGGGCAGTTGTTGGGGGAGGGGCGTTGAAAGAAGCACCGATAAAATCCGCCGCTGCCATTTTACCCGCCATCAGCCCGATGGCTGCACTTTCCACATACCCCTCAACCCCGGTCATCTGCCCGGCAAATCTAAGGTGTTCAGCGCCCTTTAGACGCAAGTCATTGTGCAGCACTTTGGGAGAGTTCAAAAATACATTGTGATGAAGGCCGCCCAATCTGGCAAATTCTGCATTTTGCAAACCGGGAATAAGACGAAAAATATCAGCCTGGCTGCGGTATTTCAGCTTGGTCTGAAACCCAACCATATTCCACAGGGTGCCAAGGGAGTTGTCCTGACGCAATTGCACAATTGCATAGGGCTTGTTATCCGGGGCTTTGGGGTTGGTCAGGCCGACAGGTTTCATGGGGCCAAAGCGCAAAGTTTCGCGTCCCCGTGCTGCCATTTCTTCAATGGGCAGGCAACCATCAAAATATGGCACATTTTCCCATTCGTGAAATTCGTGGCTTTCAGAGGCCAGCAGCGCATCAATAAAAATGCTGTATTCTTCTTCATTCATCGGGCAGTTCAGATAATCTGCACCGGTGCCAGATGGCCCCACCTTGTCATAGCGCGATTGGGCCCAGACGATATTTTTATCAATACTCTCATGATGAATTATTGGAGCTATAGCGTCGAAGAATGCCAGAGCATCTTCGCCGGTGACGCTTTGAATGGATTTGGCCAGTGGTTCCGAAGTCAGAGGTCCGGTGGCAATAATTACCTGACCCCATTCCTTACCCGGAAGTTCTGTGAATTCTTCGTAGACAATTTCAACATTTTCATGAGTCTCAAGCGCGTCTTTTATGAAGGTGGAGAAACCTTCCCGATCTACGGCCAACGCTCCCCCGGCGGGCAGTGAATGGTGATCGGCAGCCTTCATGACCAAAGAATTGGCGCGGCGCATTTCTTCGTGTAAAAGCCCAACGGCATTATATTCAAAATCGTCAGAACGTAACGAGTTGGAGCAGACCAGTTCCGCCAGATTTGCTGTCATGTGGGCCGGGGTCATTCTCTTTGGCCGCATTTCATAAAGAACAGCTTTTGCCCCCGCCTGCGCCACCTGCCATGCAGCCTCCGTACCTGCGAGACCGCCGCCGATAATATGAACTGAATTTGATTTTTTTTCCATGGCCGCGCCATATCAGACCCGCATAAATCAGGCAAGGACGTTGAGCAATTTGCAGACAAAAAAACACCCGCTACTTTAGGAAGCGGGTGTTCTGTATTCTGACGGGACAGAAAAATATGAGCGTTTGCTCTTACATCTGGTTGGCATGATCGCGAGCAAGGCGATTGATGTCACCACGGTTGATGCCCAGATCGTTGAGCAGGTGGTTGTCCAAAGAGTTCAGTTCGCGAACAGTGCGATTGTAGGCATTCCATTTGCGGATTGTTTTTACGATGTTCATTTTATATTCCTTACATGTGTTTGTTTTTTGCTCTGCTTAATTAAAAATTTCGTTAATGAGCAGATTGTTTTTTTTCATTTCAGCCCTGCATTTTTTGCAGAGCAGAATTTGAGAGACTTTTAGTTATTGGTCTTTGATCGGGCGCTGGAACCAAAATCGTTTGGTCCAGTGTTAGTCCGTGCAAATTCGTGGGAATACAAACCCAGATTGTCGACCGTGCGATCGGATAAAACATCCATTTCGCTTAAGATCTGCGGTAGGTTTAAAGCACGTCCCAATTGCCATACTGAGCGAATAATCATCTTCAAAACTCCTTTTTTAATCTGGTAATTGTTTGTTTCTACATTCTCCATATGGGCCTGATCTTGCCCTTGCACCAGAGCGAAAAAAGCAAACCCGCTATGCATTTTTTGCATGCGGATATTCATAAAAAAATCACAATTGGTTTTTTACAATTGTATAGATGCCTGACTGTGATGAGATGTGTGCATAGGCGTATACGCCGCGAGTGCACGATCGTGCATATTATCTGCGCGCAAGTACCGATTTCAAGAATTTGCCCGTGTGCGATCTCTCATTGGCAGCAATATCCTCAGGAGTTCCGATGCCAACGATTTCGCCGCCGCCATCTCCCCCTTCAGGGCCAAGGTCAATCACCCAGTCGGCGGTTTTTATAACCTCCAGATTATGTTCGATCACGACGACACTATTGCCCCCGCCAACCAGCTCGTGCAGCACATCAAGCAGCTTGGCCACATCATGAAAGTGCAATCCTGTGGTTGGTTCATCAAGCATATAAAGGGTGCGCCCTGTTGCCCGCTTTGAAAGCTCTTTGCTAAGTTTTACCCGTTGGGCTTCGCCCCCGGACAGGGTGGTGGCTGGTTGGCCGATTTTAACATATCCCAGCCCTACTTTTTTCAGGGTTGCCAGCTTGTCTCTAATCGAAGGTACTGCGGAGAAAAATTTGACACCCTCATCAACCGTTAATTCTAAAATATCACAGATGGATTTGCCCTTGAACATAACTTCCAGGGTTTCCCGATTATAGCGTTTTCCCGCGCAGGTATCGCAGGTGACATAAACATCGGGTAAAAAATGCATTTCAATTTTAATCAGGCCATCGCCCTTGCAGGCCTCGCATCTGCCGCCCTTTACGTTGAACGAAAACCGGCCCGGGCCATACCCGCGCACTTTCGCTTCGGGAAGTGCAGCAAACCATTCCCTGATGGGAGTAAAGGCCCCCGTATAGGTGGCAGGATTTGAGCGGGGAGTGCGCCCGATGGGGCTTTGATCAATTTCGATTACCTTGTCCAAATATTCCAGGCCAAGCAATTCATCATGGGGGGCAGGGTTAAGGCGCGCTCCATTTAATCGTCTTGCAATGGCCGCATAAAAAGTATCAAGCATCAGGGTTGATTTGCCCCCCCCTGAAACCCCGGTAATGGCAACAAACTGCCCAAGGGGAATTTCTACTGAGACGTTTTTAAGATTATTGCCGCGGGCCCCCTTAAGGGTAAGTTTGCGGGTTTTTGAAGCCGTTCGGCGCTCGGTAGGAATTTTGATCGCCATTTCCCCGGACAGATATTTTCCGGTCAGACTTTCAGGACATTCAATAATTTTCTGGGGTTCTCCCTGAGCAACAATTTTGCCCCCGTGTATTCCGGCCCCGGGACCAATATCGACCACATAATCAGCGCTTAATATGGCATCTTCATCATGCTCAACCACAATCACCGTATTACCCAGGTCACGCAAACGGCGCAGGGTTTCCAACAGGCGCGCATTGTCCCGCTGATGCAGGCCGATTGAAGGTTCATCAAGCACATAAAGCACTCCGGTAAGCCCGGACCCGATTTGGGAGGCCAATCGGATGCGCTGACTTTCTCCACCCGAAAGAGTGGCGGATCCGCGAGAAAGGGTGAGATATTCCAGCCCCACATCGTTTAGAAAATTCAGCCGGTCGACAATTTCCTTCAAAATGCTCTTGCCGATGGTTACCTGCTGCTTGTTGAGGGATTTTGGTAATTCTTTAAACCAGTCTGCAGCGGCGCTGATTGATTTGTCCGCTACTTCCGAAATATGCAAACCGTCGATTTTTACTGCTAACGCTTCAGGTTTTAGGCGTTGCCCTTCGCATTTATCGCAGGGGGCCTTGCTCATATAGCGCCCGATTTCTTCACGCATGCCGCTTGATTCTGTTTCTTTGAAGCGGCGCTGCAAATTGCCAATCACCCCTTCAAAAGGCTTTTGGGTTTTGTATGAGCGCAAACCATCATCATAGACAAAGCTGATTTTATCTTTGTCGGTGCCATACAAAATCGCCTTGGTCAGTTCCGGGGACAATTGCTCAAACGCTATATCCATGCTGCCACCATAATGCTGGCAAATTGCCTTTAATGTCTGCTGATAATATGGAGATGAAGTGCGTGACCAGGGCACGATTGCCCCCCCGTTCAAAGATAATGTCGGATCGGTAACCACCAGATTGGGGTCGATCTTTAATTCAAATCCAAGTCCGTCACAGGTAGGACAGGCCCCAAATGGATTGTTGAACGAGAATAATCTTGGCTCAATCTCGGCAATGGTAAAACCGGATACCGGGCAGGCAAATTTTTGAGAAAACAAAAGATCTTTTGGCTCATCTTTCTCGGTTTTTAAATCGGCAAATTCAGCAATAGCCAAACCGTCGCTCAACCCCAGCGCGGTTTCAAAACTATCGGCCAGCCGCCCCTCAATTCCCGCTTCAACAACAACCCGGTCAACCACAACGCTGATGTCGTGCTTGAACTTTTTATCCAGATCAGGAGCATCTTCAATTTCATAGAACTCGCCGTCAATTTTTACCCGCTGAAAACCACGTTTCAAAAACTCCGCCAGCTCTTTTTTAAATTCGCCTTTGCGACCGCGCGCGATCGGAGCCAGCAGATAAAGTCTTGTACCTTTGGGTAGGTCTATAATCCGGTCAACCATCTGGCTGACGCTCTGGCTGGTTATCGGCAGGCCGGTTGTGGGAGAATAGGGAATACCAACTCTGGCAAACAGCAACCGCAAATAGTCATAAATTTCGGTAACGGTGCCAACGGTGGATCGAGGGTTGCGCGATGTGGTTTTCTGCTCGATGGAAATGGCCGGGCTAAGGCCTTCGATCTGCTCCACATCTGGTTTTTGCATCATCTCCAAAAACTGGCGTGCATAGGCAGAAAGGCTCTCCACATAACGGCGTTGCCCCTCTGCATATATGGTATCAAAGGCCAATGAGGATTTTCCCGATCCTGAAAGGCCGGTCATAACAATCAATTTGTCCCGGGGCAGGGTGACGTTGACAGATTGCAGGTTATGTTCATTGGCGCCGCGAACAATAATTTCCCGGTTCATGCCGTTTTTTTTATTCATGAATAAAATTCTGGCCTTGTTTTTTGCCGTCTCGTTAACATTGCTCCTGAAATCTTTAGAGCGTTTTATTTGGTGATGTTGGTGATTACCTGCACGTCCTACGACAGAACATAGATAGAACAAATTTAAGATTGGTCAAGAGTTTTTATTGGTTTTTCAGTCTCGTAACTCACCGATATCCGCAAGATATTTTCTTTCCTGCGGGCTGGCCAGATTTTGATCCCAGTTTTTGAGCAAAGGCTCGCTGATTTTTTTCCAATAGGGGGGCCATGCCGAGCAAAATATCATCGGCATATAACCCATGGGCAATACCGGTGCTTTGCCTGAGGCATGTTGCAGCTTCCAGAATGGGCGGCTGGCAAATCGGTGGTGGCTGGAGTGAAGTGGCAGATTATAAGTCATTCCGGTAGAAATGCGCCGGTGTGAATCCCATGAGTGACGTTCCTGAATGGGCTGCCCTTCAATTCTAACCAGACCATAATGTTCAATATAATTTACTGCCTCCAGATAAATTTTGCCCACTGCAGCGCTAAAGGCAGCATATAAAATGCCAATTGGTCCAACCATTAAAACGTATATTAAAATTACCACGACACTCATCAATTGTCCGCGCCAATAAATATTGGTGAATATATTGTTGGCGATATTGCGTCTTTTTAGGCGGGCATTTTCAAATTTTATGGCAGAAATTACCTGCCCGATGGTAGAGCGGATGACAAAAAACCACACGATTTCGCCCCGCCTTGCAGTCGCCGGATCGTTTGGTGTCCCCACATGGCGGTGGTGGCCATAGACATGTTCGATGGCAAAACCTGTGTCCCATGTAAATGCCAGCAACCAGCGACCCAATATCATGGAAAAGCGGCTTTTAGTTCTGTGCACCAATTCATGAGCAACGTTTACACCGGACAGGCCATAATACATGCCAACACTGACCAGGCCGCCGGTGGCGGTGAAATAATCTGTGTTATTGCGCGCTGAAACAGGATCAAATCCAATGCCGATTAACGCCTGGTCAAAAAATTCAAATCCGGGACCAATTATATTGAGACATATCAGTGTAAGACCCAGCAAAAGCGGCCAGGTGATAAACAACATCAGGTTCAAATACCAGTCGGGGGGAAGTCTTTCGTCATCCCCCGCATCGCCAACCAGCTCTTCAAACAATCCGGCAATAAGAAATGACAAGAACAATCCTGCCCACATCCACCATCCGCCGAGGGCAAGAGTAATTGCACCGGCAATAATGAACAGGTTCATCAAAGAGTA
The DNA here is from genome assembly GCA_021648375.1 of Devosiaceae bacterium. GTDB lineage: Bacteria > Pseudomonadota > Alphaproteobacteria > Rhizobiales > Devosiaceae > DROE01. The sequence goes on along the minus strand of JAKISW010000019.1, from coordinate 19,651 downwards.
TCTGATTGTATTGGCCCAGCGCGACTTCAGAAAATCTGGTGGTTTTGAATTTGATTTATTGGTCAGTGCCATCTCACATTTCCAGACACATTAATTTTTGCAAACAATTGGTGTTTTTTAAAAACAAAGGCCTGACACTGACGCATGCTGCCAAGCGCAATTATTGAAAACTATTATAACGCCAAAAATCAAAACTTCTCAAGTATGACCTGCAACATTCAAACAAGACCGAATGAATCACTTGTTGACAACAGTAGAACAAAGCAGCAACACGTGCAAGTGCGTCGATATCGGGTGGTGCAGGATTATAGATTTATGCGGTTAAAAACGAGGGCTTTAATTGTGTGGAATCTTTAATTGTGGAATAAAAATAATAGCTATGGGCATTTTGCCTGGGATTTGCGCTATTGTAGCTTCAATTCACATCAGGTTTTTTTTATCAGGGACAGTTGGTGCCCTGAACATTTTATCTGGAGATTTTTGGCACTTTGGGGCCGGGAATAGTTTTTCAGGAAAGGAAATAACATGGCGGGAAGCGTAAACAAGGTAATATTGCTTGGCAATCTTGGAGCTGATCCGGAAGTTCGAACATTTCAAAATGGTGGCAAGGTCTGCAATCTTCGTATCGCTACATCAGAGCGCTGGAAAGACAAAAACACCGGAGAAAACCGTGAAAAAACTGAATGGCACACGGTGGCCATTTTTAATGAAGGCTTGGTTCGGGTTGCAGAGCAATATCTAAGAAAAGGCTCTTCAGTATATATTGAAGGGCAGTTACAGACCCGTAAATGGCAGGACAAGGATGGCAATGATCGCTATTCTACCGAAGTGGTGTTGCAGGGGTTTAATTCTAATCTTACCATGCTGGGCAGCCGTAATGATGGCGGTGGCGGCGGATTTTCGTCTGGTGGGTCTGGGGGATCCGGGGGCGGGGGCATGAGCAAACCTGCAGAAAATGCACCTTCATTTAGCTCCAATAATTCCGACGACGATATTCCGTTTTAATAAACACCCTTTGGATGGAGCACCCTTTGGGTGGAACACTCTTTGGGTGGAACACTCTTTGGACGAGAGTGCTTTGCAATTCTGGGGTAAAAATTTCACCTCCCCATCAACGGGTCCCCGGCCAACGAGCCGGGGGCTGGTTTTTTGCTGGATCCCGGATCAAGTCCGGGACGGTGCAGCGTATTAAAGCTGGCACTTTGTTTGAGAGTTTCCAGAAAACACCCGTAAGGCGAAGCGTTCTTGCGGTTTGGAACATACCAATGTAACGCGAAGCGAGCAAAGAGCGTTTTCAGAAAAAGTGGAAACCGGTTTTTTGGTTCGAAAACGCGACCAATGTTTTAAGAGCGAGCCGTTGGCCAATAATTTGACCGCGCCGTCGCAGGCTCAGCTTTGCCAGTAGCTTTTTAGCGTCACTGGTGAAGCGATGCGCGAGCTGCGAGACAGATAAAGCTGGTTAGCTATAGCGTTGTTTCGGCAGCGCGACCACCAAAGAATTGGCGAGCTAGAGCGTTTCAAAAACAGATTGAAACGCTCCTTATATAATCATCAATCTTCAGGTGCATTTAGCGCCGATCGAAGGGAATTTGAGCGACAAGTTTTGAGCCATCGTCACGCGTGACTTCAAAACTGACTTCGATATCACCATCAGACAGTCCAAACCCGGCCTTTACTCTGGATACCATGCCATTTTCTGCTGTTGACTGCAGATTGAATGTAACATTGTTGCCTTGCCTTGTGCCAATGGCAACACCAGTAAATTCGGTGTTTGAAGTCATGATTGCTTCATAGCGATTTTTGTCTGAAATAAAGGCCATGGTGCCATTCATGGATAGATTGGCCCCGGCAAGAGTGCAGCGACCGCGATAGTTTATTTTTTCGGCGCTGGATTTGGTGACACTGAGGCGGCACACCACAGTTTCGTCTTCCTGCCCCTCGGCAGTAAGAGTGCCCCGGCCGCGCCAGTCACCGATATAAGACTGGATCAGCGCCAGATCTTCGGGAGCTGCATAAGCTGGAACGCTTATGCCCAAACCCGATAATGCAATTGCTCCCACAATTCCATAGCGTAGCGCCGAGCGGCAAATGCCCGTTGAGTTAATCATTTCTTGAGACCTCCAAGAGAGTTAAAAAATCGCCCCCCGGCGAGAAGCATAGCAGGAAGGATAAACAAATCGCCCACCAAAGCCAGCAAAAGAGTTAAGACTGTAAGTGTCCCAAATAAGGCGACCTGTGGCAAGGCAGAAAATATAACAATAAACGTACCTGCGCAAAGAATAAATGTGGTTGCTATCAGGGCAGGGCCAACGCGCTCGAGCGCCCGATCCACAGCCTTTTCGTGGTCCAGACCATTTTTTCGGGCCCTTTGGTAATTGGATAAAAAGTGGATTGTATCATCAACTGCAATCCCAAAAGCAATCGTTAATGCAATAACCGTGGTTAGCTGTAATCCGGCTCCGCTCACCCACAAAAACAATTCGGTGCCAAGAATGGGTAAAATATTGGGAACGAACGAAATCAGCGCGATTTTCCAGGATCGAAAAGCAAAGCCAATAACAAAAATTGAAATAAATACCGCCAGCGTTAATCCCTGCTGCATGGAGCGGATCATGTCCATGGAGGCAAAAGATGTCAGAACACGAAATCCTGTCAATTGAGCGTCCCCAAGCCCGGCTTCACGCAATTCTCTGTCTGTGTTCTCCACCAATTCCCGCAATTCATCGCTTTCCACAATGGTTGGCAAAAACCCGGTAACCAATGCCTGAGTGCCGTCGTCGGTGACAAAGCGTCGCTTAAGAAAAGGTCCAACTGCGTTAAATATCTGATCGCGGCTAAAACCGCTATCCGCATAAAATCCAAAACTCGCCGCAGAAATTACCTTGCCCACCCCGATGTTATTTTCCAGGATTTTATGAACCGCTTCAATTTTTGCATAATCAGCATCTCCGACAGATTCTAACCCTTCAGACAAAGGTACGCGCACATAGATGGGGGATACCCCGCCAACGCCATCGTCAATCTGTTGGGCAACCGCAAGGGATTCTGAATCTGCGGGTAAAAAATCCTGAAACGAAAAGCGTGGCTCAAGAGCAAAGTGCGGATAAAACAACATTGCGGTTGCCACAACTCCAAAAACACCAAGTGGAATCTTAAACCGCCAAACAACCTTTCTGACCAGTGGGATTGGTGCGGTAAGCGCCGCGCTTGGTTGACGGGGAGATTTGAACCCCAATCTTATGGCCAGTTTTAACACCAGAGGTAAAAATGTCACCAATGTCACATAGGCAACAACAACGGCGATCATCCCGGACAGGGCAAATTCCTGAATTCCCTGTCCCTGAGTGAGACCAAGAGAAGCAAATGCAATCATGGTGGTAATCGTGGTAAGCGCGCAGGCCGGGCTTACTCTAAGCACGGTCTGGCGCACGGCCTCGTTTGGTTCCATGCCATCGCGCCAGAGCCGAAGCCAGTGAAAACAAAAAAACATGCTCTCCGCGAAGGCGATCACCAGCACCAGCGTCGTAACAATAATGGTTAAAAACGTGAAGGAGCCGAACATCATGATGATCGCGCCCATCACCCAGATAACCGAGACAAACGGTGTCAGAGTTGCCAGAATAGCGCCCCAGAACGAGCGAAAACTGATAAAGGCGGTAGCGAACCCGATGAAAATTCCATAGATGGAAAACTTGATCTGGTCGCTAATGCTGGCGTCAAGCATTTCTACCTTCCAGATTGGTGCACCGGTTAATTCAACGCGAATATCGGCAGACTGATAGAAAGAGATCAATTCCTGCAAATCAGCAATCATAGCCTTTTCGCCAGCGCCTTGAGTTTTTTCAGCGTTGGGGAACATGATCATGACCATACCGGTCAGATCTTCAACTATCAGATTGCGCATAATCGGATCGTTCTGACGCAATTGAGTAAGCTCGCTGGCCACCTGCTCAGCTGATGTCATGTTTTCAGGAACTGCCGGAAGGGTGACATTGTCAGCCGCCGGTTTTCGAAGTGAAAAAGGAGACAGGGTGCCAACTGCAAAATCGCTCAATTCCAGATCAAATGCCAGATCCCGCAAGGTTTCAAGCACCTTTGGGTCAGTCATATTGTCAGAATAGACAAGAATATAGGCATCATTATCAAAGGTGCCAAAAGTCTGGCCGAGTTTTTCGTAGCGATCATACATTTCGCCTGAATTCTTATAAACTCGAAGCAAATCCCCATCGACCGAAGCCTGCGGAAGGAAAGAAACACACAATATCGTAAATGCTACGACAAATAATCCCGCCACCTTGGGATATTTCAGCGCAAGCAACCCAAGACGTTCAATCCCAAACCCGATGGACAAGAATCATTCTCCCAAAACTGATTTTAAAACCATTAATGCCTCTTTTGTCTTTCGTCTAGAGCGTTTTCAGGATAAGCGGGTCCGGTTATCCGGTTCGAAAACGCGATAAAACAAAGGCTTAGAGCATGAGTTTTGACCAAATCTAAACCTATGCTCTAGCTTTTGTTGATTTTGAATTGGTCAGGGGCAGAATTCTAAGTGGATAAAAAAATTACATACAGCGATATTGTTACCTTGAATATTAAAGGAAGCAAAAGGTCTGTCGCATTTGTGAGTGCCAATAAAACTCAAAGAAAAAGTCAAGGAAAACAATGAAGGGTTGTGATGGTCTATCCAGACGGAATCATCTATAAAATACAAAAGTAAATTTCGCAGGATAAATTATTTGTGACTGACACTCCCGATCAACCGCCGTCGGCGCCCCTCCCATCAGCGCCTATTGATAGTGACATTCAACCCGTTTCAATAACCGACGAAATGCGCAAGTCCTATTTGGATTACGCCATGAGCGTTATTGTTTCGCGGGCGCTTCCAGATGTTCGTGATGGTTTGAAACCGGTGCATCGACGCATTCTGTATTCGATGCACGAAAATACTTATGAGTGGAACAAGCCCTATCGCAAGTCCGCAAGAATTGTTGGTGAGGTGATTGGTAAATATCATCCCCATGGTGATCAGGCAGTATATATGTCGCTGGTGCGCATGGCTCAGCATTTTTCTCTTAGGGTTCCACTGATTGATGGACAGGGAAATTTCGGCTCGGTGGATGGAGATATGCCAGCTGCCATGCGTTATACCGAAGTGCGTATGGAAAAGGTTACGCTTTCCCTGCTTGAGGACCTGAATAAAGACACAGTTGATTTTTATCCCAACTATGATGATTCAGAAAGTCAGCCATCGGTTTTGCCGGCCCGTTTTCCCAATCTTTTGGCCAACGGGGCCGGGGGCATTGCGGTTGGCATGGCCACTAATATCCCCCCCCACAATCTGGGCGAAGTTATAAATGCAACTTTGGCGGTTTTGCATGATCCCAATCTTTCGGTTGATCAATTGCTTGAAATCATGCCCGGCCCGGATTTCCCCACAGGTGGCATAATTCTTGGACGCGCCGGTATTCGCTCAGCTTATGAAACCGGACGCGGTTCTGTTTTGATGCGCGGCCGGGTGGCAGTTGAAGAAATTCGCAAAGATCGCGAAGCTCTGATCATTACTGAAATTCCCTATCAGGTGAATAAAGCCACAATGATAGAAAAAATCGCCGAACTGGTTCGTGATAAACGGATCGAGGGGATTTCTGACATTCGTGACGAGAGCGATCGCCACGGCATGCGGGTTGTTGTTGAGATAAAACGCGATGCTTTTGCCGATGTGGTTTTAAATCAGCTCTATCGCTATACGGCACTGCAATCTTCATTTGGGTGCAACTTTGTTGCGTTGACCGGGGGCAAGCCCGAACTTATGGGATTGCAAAAAATCCTGGCCTGTTTTGTTGAGTTTCGTCATGAGGTGGTTACTCGCCGGGCCAAATTCCAACTTAATAAAGCTCGTGACCGGGCTCATATTCTGGTTGGTCTTGCGGTTGCCGTTGCCAATGTTGATGAGGTGATTGCCCTTATTAGAGCCGCACCAAACCCCGCTGCTGCCCGCGAACAATTGATGGAGCGCAATTGGCCGGTTGGCGATGTGGCGCCTTTAATCCAGCTGATTGATGACTTGCGCCATAAGGTAAATGAAGATGGCACTTTCCGCCTTTCAGAAGAGCAGGCTCGAGCTATTCTTGATCTGCGCCTTGCCCGCCTAACGGCACTTGGCCGCGATGAAGTGGGTGATGAGCTGGCAATTCTTGGCGAGCAGATTACCGATTATCTGGATATTTTGCGCTCCCGCGAACGAGTAGTGGCCATAATTCAAGAAGAACTTGAATCGGTGCGTGATCAGTTTGAGACCGAGCGCAAAACCGAAATTTCTGATTATGCCGCTGATATGGATGATGAGGATTTTATCGCCCGCGAAGATATGGTGGTTACGGTTTCCCATGCGGGATATATCAAGCGGGTCCCTCTTTCCACCTATCGCGCCCAGCGCCGGGGCGGCAAGGGCCGTGCCGGCATGTCGACCCGCGATGAGGATTTTGTGGCTCGCCTGTTTGTGGCCAATACCCATACCCCGGTATTGTTTTTCTCCTCGCGCGGCATTGCCTATAAGTTAAAAGTCTGGAGATTGCCTCAGGCAGCTCCCCAGGCTCGCGGCAAGGCGTTGATTAACTTGCTGCCACTTCAGGAAGGCGAGCGCATCACTTCGATCATGCCTTTGCCTGAAGATGAGGATAGCTGGAGCGAACTCGACATTATGTTCGCCACCACCCGTGGCACTGTAAGGCGCAATTCTCTGGCTGATTTTGCTGAAGTCAGGGCAAATGGTAAAATCGCCATGAAGCTTGAGGATGGCGATGGAATTGTCGGCGTCGATACATGCGATGCAGCTGATGATGTTTTGCTGACCACTTCGCTTGGACAGGCAATTCGCTTTAATGTTGGTGACGTCAGGGTGTTTACGGGTCGCAATTCCATTGGGGTTCGTGGCGTAAGATTAGCCCCCAAAGATCATGTGATTTCCATGACCATACTTTCTCATTTTGATGCCACACCAGACGAGCGGACGGCCTTTATTAAAATGAGTCGGGCCATGCGCGGCGAAGCAGAGGATGTGAATTTACAACGTGAAGATCACGAAGACCAAGAGCAATCATCCCCTTCAATTCTTTCTCAGGAACGCTATGCACAAATGAGCGCCGCCGAACAAGTGGTGCTGGCAATTTCACAAAATGGCTATGGAAAGCGCTCATCCAGCTTTGAATACCGGGTTGCCGGACGTGGTGGCAAGGGGATAGCCGCTATGGCTGTCACGGATAAAACCGGACCGATTGTTGCCTCGTTCCCGGTTGATAATGATGATACGATTATGCTGGTTACCGATGGCGGCAAACTTATCCGGGTGCCGGTTACGGGCATTCGCCTTGCAGGTCGTGCCACCCAGGGTGTAATTGTTCTTGATACTGCTAAGGATGAAAAAGTGGTTTCCGTCGAGAGGATTTCTGAGCCGGAACCGACGGAAGAAGAGGAATCTGAAGAAGAGGGTTCAACTGAAACTTCTGGCGAAGTCGGTAACAGTTCTACTGACGAAGGTTCGGGCGACCGCCCGTCGGACGAAGGTTCAGCGGACGAAGGTTCATCGACTGATGGTCCATCGACTGATGGTCCAGCGACTGATGGCCCGGATGATGCTGATTGATAATGGTTTTTTGAGGCTGAGAAATGCTTGATGTCACCACTTTGATTACCTTTGCTTTTGCCAGCTTTATTCTGGCAATTGTTCCGGGACCTAATGTTACAGTGATCATTGCTACAGCTTTGCAACGGGGCGTAGTGGCGGGTTTGGCTGTTGTGGCGGGAACTTCCGTTGGAATTTTGAGCATGGTATTTGTCGTGGCGCTGGGTTTTGAAGCGCTGCTGGGCTTTATGGGATGGGCCTTTGACTGGATTAAAATCGCCGGTGCCATCTATCTGATTTATCTGGGCTATTCCATGTTGCGCTCCAGCACAAAGTTGGACAAAGACATTCAGGTTAGCAGAGAACCATGGTTTAAACTTGCCGCGCGCGGATTTTTGGTGCTTTGGAGCAATCCAAAAATGCTGTTGTTTTTCGGAGCATTCATCCCCCAGTTTGTCGCATCAGGAGAGCCGACATTTAATTCGCTGATGCTGCTGGGCCTGATTTTCTTTGTGGTGGCCACGTTCACCGATACGCTTTATGCGCTTATGGCTGGCTCCCTTGGCGCAACTTTGAGCAACACACGGTTAAAAATTCTCAATCGAGTATCAGGTTTAATGGTAATGGCAGGCGGCGTGTGGCTGGCAGTTCAGCAGAAATAAACTCAAAACTCTTTTGATGGGAAAATGTCCTTGATTATTAAAATTCTGATAGGGTTTGTAATTATTCTTTTTCTCATTCCAGTTGCTGGCTTTACCTATCAACTGATTGGGCAGTATTTAGATGAACAGAAGTTTCCACCCCCGGGCGATATGATTTCCATCGGGGATTATTCGCTGCATTTGAATTGTCAGGGAAATTCTGAAGTCACTGTTATTATGGAGGCGGGGGCAGGCGGTGATTCACTGACCTGGAGTTCGGTGCAGCCTAATTTGTCACAAACAATGCGGGTTTGTACCTATGACAGGGCCGGAATGGGGTGGAGTGAAGCTGGTCCTGCCCCAAGAAGTGCTGATTTGATTGTTTCTGATCTAAATAAAATGCTGGCAAATGCTTCCATTTCCGGACCCATGATTTTTGTCGGGCATTCATTTGGAGGCCTGGTTGCCCAATATTACGCAAGGGCCTTTCCCGAAAGGGTTGTGGGGATGGTATTGGTTGATTCGGTACACCCGGATTTTATTGCTTCTCTCCCCCAATCAGCCAAGAAACAAAGAGAAAGCCAGCTTTCGCTATTAAAGTTTGGCGGGCTTTTGACACGGTTCGGAGTTGCTCGCGCGCTTAATGTTGTGAGTTTTCCCTCGGAAATGCCTGAGGAAATCAGGAGGAATGTTCGGGCGCTTGCCATGCGGCCTCTGGCAGCTTCCACAATTTATGCAGAAACCGTTGCTTTTGAAAAAGGCGTGGAAGAAATGGAGAAATTGCCACAGCTAAGCGCTGATTTACCAATTGCTGTAATTTCCCGATATTTTGACAAAAGCAATCCTTCGCATCAGGACAATGTTGAGGTTGACCGGCTTTGGTCAGACCTTCAAGCTGAATTGGCTAAATTGAATGACAATACAGAGCAGTATTTTTCCAAAAGTTCAGACCATTTTATTCAGTTTTCAGATCCAGAATTGATCATCAATATAATCCGGGATATCACTGCAAAATCATCTGTAGTATCCAATTGACTTGCCCTTAAGCAAAAGACGTGAGAGAAGCTGAAATTATGAAAAGACTTAACGGATTTTATCCCGGATCATTTGACCCCGTAACCAACGGGCACCTTGATGTTATCGAGCGCGCCTGCCGTTTGGTTGATACGCTTTACGTTGGTGTTGGCTCGCAGTTAGGCAAATCGCCATTGCTTTCAAACGCCGATCGCATTTCCCTGCTTCAGCAAACGATTGAGCCAATTGCGGCCCGGCGTGAAACGGTGGTAAATGTAATCGAGTTTGAAGGATTGATGGTGCACAAGGCCCGCGATCTCGATGCCAAGCTGATTATTCGTGGATTGCGCGATACAACGGACTATAATTATGAAATGCAAATGGTGGGCATGAATGCTCAGATGGCTCCGGATTTGCAGACTGTTTTTGTCCCCTCAAGCCCCCATGTACGCCATATTTCGGCCTCTCTGGTGCGTCAGATCTCGGCCATGGGCGGCGATGTAACCGCCTTTGTTCCCCCGCTGGTTTTGCAGGCCTTAAACAAAATTTAGAGCCTTAAACAAAATATAAAGAGTAAAAAATGAAACTTTCCAAGTCCAAGCAAAGCCGCGTTATCGGCGTTATGGTATTTCTTTTTGTAGCACTGTTCGCAACCGATCTTGTGGTTCGTTACGGTCCGTGGTCTGGCGCAAACTCACAAGGCTCGATGGCAGCTCTTGCAGCTCAAAACGGTGATGCTCCAACGGCTGAAGCGATGGAAGAAATGCCCATTTTAGAGCTAAAACTCAGTGATGGAACCGTTGCTATTCGTCTGCGCCCCGATCTTGCGCCTCAACATGTGGCGAGAATTGTTGAGCTGAGCCAGGACGGGTTTTATGACGGCATTGTTTTCCATAGGGTAATCGAGGGATTTATGGCCCAAACCGGTGACCCTACCGGCACTGGAATGGGTGGCTCTGACCTGCCAGACTTAAGCGCTGAATTTACTGACGAAGTGTCCTTCCAGCGCGGTGTCTTGGGTATGGCGCGCAGTGCCAATCCCAATAGCGCCAATTCCCAGTTTTTCATCACTTATGCTGATGCATCATTCCTTGATGGCCAATATACAATTTTTGGCGAAGTAATTGAGGGAATGGAATTTGTTGACAATATTCGCAAAGGTGCCCCCGGTTCAGGGCAGGTGGATAACCCGGATAAAATTATTTCCATGCGATTGAAAGTTGAGTAATAATCTGGGTACAGCCCCTAATTAATAGATATAATTAAAGACAGGAATATAAAAATGAGCGATCAGTTTGATGCTGAAAACACAATAGTAATTGAAACCAGCAAAGGCGATATAAAAATTGGCCTTCGCCCCGACCTGGCGCCAAACCATGTTGCTCGTATTAAAGAGCTGGCCTCAGAAGGTTTTTACGATGGTATAATTTTCCATCGGGTGATTGATGGATTTATGGCCCAGGTTGGTTGCCCCCATGGTGTTGGCACCGGCGGTTCTGACAAGCCGGACCTGAAGGCAGAATTCAATGATGAAAATCATGTTCGCGGAACCTGCTCCATGGCCCGGTCCGCCAGCCCCGATAGCGCCAATTCCCAGTTCTTCATCTGTTTTGATGACACGCCATTTCTAAATCGGCAATATACGGTTTGGGGACAGGTAATCGAGGGTATGGATAATGTTGACAAGCTTGAGCGCGGAGAGCCTGTTGCCAACCCCGATAAAATTGTCACCATGCGCGTCGGCACCAGCCAAGAATGATAAAGAGCGCGCTGGCAGCAATATTGGCATTTTTTGTCATGGGTACGGCAGCCAGCGCCACCGCCAGCATATTTTGTGCAGCGGGTGATGATGCATCCGTCAGCATAACCGTTGGTTCAGTTGCCATATCCAGCATTGTTGGCGTTGAAATTGAAATCGGTGATGTTTATATGTCAACCATCCCTGACCGGGGAGAGCAAATCGCCCTGTTGCAGAGCTTTGTTACGGATGACACAATTTCAATTGATTTGAGCGATCCAAATTTAGAACGGATTGTAGCTCAAATCCGGCTTTTCACTGCTTATTCTGGAAATGAACAGGCAATTGCCGGCACCTTGTTGGTAAGCGGGACCGGTGCATATGCCCTGGTTTGCCAAGGACCATAATTTTCCAAGGGCCATAAAACGGTTTTAAAATCCTATGCTTGTTGACGAATTTGACTTTGATCTGCCTCATGAGCTGATTGCCCTGCACCCTGTTTCGCCACGCGACAGTGCCCGGATGCTGTTTGTTGATAAAAATGGCGAACCTGATGACAGAATTGTCACAGATTTAACCAAAATTTTGCGCCCCAATGATGTGCTGGTGGTCAATGATACCAAGGTGATACCGGCAGAACTCAATGGAACAAGAGTACGCGGGGAATTTCGCTCATCTGTTTCGTTTAATCTTCACAAACGTATTGATCAGCAAAGTTGGCTGGCATTTGCAAGGCCTGCAAAACGGCTTAAGGTCGGTGATCGTGTGGTGTTTGGTGATGCGCAAAACAGGGAGCAGGATCGAGCCTGCGCTGCGCAAGACCTTGTTGCAACTGTTGCTCAAATTATGGATGGTGGCCAGGTCAGGCTGGATTTTGATCTGACGGGTGCGTATCTGGACGAGGCAATAAAATCCCACGGGGCCATGCCATTGCCTCCCTATATTGGCTCCAAACGATCGATCGAACCTCGCGACGAACAAGATTATCAAACCATGTTTGCCAAATTTGATGGCGCTGTGGCAGCACCAACCGCAGGGTTGCACTTTACTCCAAAGCTGGAAAAAAACCTTTCTGATTTGGGTGTGACAATAGAAAAACTGACCCTGCATGTGGGAGCGGGAACTTTTTTACCGGTTAAGGTTGATGATACAAAAGACCATAAAATGCATGCGGAATGGGGCGAGGTCAGCGATGATTCGGTTCAGCGCATAAGGGAAGCAAAGCAAAAAGGGGGGCGGGTAATCGCGGTGGGAACCACCAGCTTGCGACTGCTTGAATCCGCCAGTGCAAAAACAGGCGAATTGCAGGCATTTTCAGGCGATACAGATATTTTCATTACTCCGGGTTTTGAATTTAAAACCGTTGATTTGCTGTTGACAAATTTTCACCTGCCACGCTCCACTTTGTTTATGCTTGTTAGTGCTTTTAGCGGAACCAAAACCATGCACCGCGCCTATAAACATGCCATTGATAACAAATATAGATTTTATTCCTATGGGGACGCCTCGCTTTTAAACCGGCAACAAAACGATGATTGATTTCAGCTTTGAAAAAACAAAACAGGACGGCAATGCGCGCAGGGGGGTAATGCATACCCATCGCGGCGATATTCAAACTCCGGCCTTTATGCCCGTTGGCACTGCGGCCACGGTCAAGGCGCTTTATCCTGAGCAGGTACGCCAGACCGGGGCTGAAATTTTACTTGGCAATACCTATCACCTGATGCTTCGCCCCGGAGCAGAGCGTATTGAAAGACTTGGCGGATTGCACGATTTTATGGATTGGCAATTGCCAATTCTCACCGATAGTGGTGGCTTTCAGGTAATGTCGTTGGCAAATCTTAGAAAACTGGATGAAAAAGGCGTAACTTTCCGTTCCCATATTGATGGCTCGTCCCATGAGCTGACCCCGGAAAGGTCAATAGATATTCAAAAAAAGCTTGATTCTGATATTATCATGCAGCTTGACGAATGTATTCGCCTGCCGGCAGAAAAAGAAGAAATTGAAAGGGCAATGCAATTGTCCCTGCGTTGGGCTGAGCGCTCAAAAACCGCCTTTAACAATGCGCCGGGCAGGGCATTATTTGGCATTGTGCAGGGGGGTGATAATAATGAATTGCGTGCCATTTCCGCCGCTGGGCTAAAAGAAATTGGTTTTGATGGTTATGCGATTGGCGGATTGGCGGTTGGTGAGCCGCAAATCGTTATGTTTAAGGTGCTGGATGAAATCATTCCCCATTTACCTCAGGACAGGCCCCGGTATTTAATGGGGGTTGGAAAACCCGATGATCTGCTGGGGGCAGTGGAGCGGGGGGTTGATATGTTTGATTGTGTACACCCCACCCGCGCCGGACGTCATGGTCATGCCCATACAAAATTTGGGGTAATCAACCTTAAAAATGCTCGCCATAAGGATGACCCAAGACCCTTGGACGAAAATTCGCCCAATCCCAATTGTCGCCGTTTTTCACGGGCCTATCTCAACCATTTGACCAAGAGTGAAGAAATTCTTGGCGCGATGATTTTATCGGAAGTAAATCTGGCCTACTATCAGGAATTGATGTCCGGTATGCGCCTGGCCATTGAAAACGGACAGTTTGCAGATTTTGCCAACAAAACCCGTGAGGGGTGGGCAAAGGGCGACATGGCCGCGCTATAATTCGCGAATAAAAACTGGAGTTTCCTTATGGACGAAGCAAAAATCAGTAAAACATTCGCACAGCTTTTTACCCATAAAAAGCGTTTGTCTGAAGCTCATATGCGCGACATGTTTGCACAAGATGAAAGTAGATTTAGCAGTTTTTCTGCATTTTGCGGCGATTTGTTGCTGGACTACTCCAAGAATTGCCTTGATGAACCTGCAATGGCAGACCTTTTTTCCCTCGCTAGGATTGCAGGTGTTGAAAAATATCGCGATGATATGTGGGCTGCAAAGCCAATAAATTTTACTGAAGATCGATCAGTTTTGCATATGGCACTGCGCTATCAGGGAAAGAGCGCGGTTCTGGTTGATGGTGAAGATGTAATGCCAGCAGTCAAACAGGTATTGAACAATATAAGGGAATTTTCCCAAAAAATTCGATCCGGGGGAATCATTGGCAGTACAGGCAAAAAATTCACAGATATTGTCAGCATTGGTATTGGCGGATCTGATCTTGGACCGGCAATGGTAACGGCGGCGCTTGCACCCTATGCAAATGACCATTGGCCAAATGAGAATTTGCGTGTGCACTATGTTTCAAATGTTGATGGCGCTGATCTTGGAGACACCTTAAAAGCCTTAAACCCGGCCAACACAATGTTTATTGTCGCATCAAAAACCTTTACCACCGACGAAACCATGACTAATGCCGCTTCGGCCCGCGACTGGCTGATAAGCTCCCTCGGAAAAGAGGCGATTGCTGCACACTTTACTGCCATTTCCACCAATATTGCTGCCTGCCGCGCCTTTGGCATTAAAGAGGCGCGCATATTTGGTTTTTGGGACTGGGTTGGCGGGCGCTATTCTGTATGGAGTGCCATTGGTCTGCCTGTGGCTCTGGCTATAGGGTTTGAAAGTTTTGAAAAATTTTTGATGGGCGCGGCAGAAATGGACAGCCATTTTCTGCAAACCCCGATCGAAAAAAATCTGCCCGTAATTTTGGCTCTGATCGGCATCTGGCACCGCAATATCTGTGACTTTTCCACTTTAGCCATATTACCCTATGACCAGCGAATGAGCCGGTTTCCTGCCTATTTACAGCAATTGGATATGGAAAGTAACGGTAAGCGAACCACTCTGCGCGGGAAAACAACATCATATGCAACAGGCCCAATTGTCTGGGGAGAACCGGGCACCAACGGGCAGCATGCCTTTTATCAGCTTTTGCATCAGGGAACAGATATTGTTCCCTGTGATTTTTTGATTGCGGCCAATCCTGATGAACATATGGGCAATCATCATGCAAAACTTGTCGCCAATTGTTTTGCCCAGTCCAAAGCTCTGATGACGGGTAAGGATATTGATCAGGTCATGGCAGAGTTAAAAGGGCAGGGCATGGATGCACAGAAGGCGAAAAAAATCGCCCCCCACAAGGTCTTTCCCGGAAATCGCCCTTCAAATACTATTGTCTATAAGCAACTGGACCCGGAAACTTTAGGTGCATTGATAGCACTTTATGAGCATAAGATTTTTGTGCAGGGAGTGATTTGGGGCATAAATTCTTTTGATCAGTGGGGGGTAGAGCTGGGCAAGCAATTGGCCAAAGACCTGCTGCCGCTTGTCTTGGATTCTTCCAAAAAATCCGGTGAGGCTGAAAATGATAGTTCAACCAACGGACTGCTGGATTATTTTCATAAATTGAAAACCTGAAATATTTATCAGGCCGCAGCCCTTATCTCAAATCTTCCATTTTTATAAAATCCATGTCGGTGAAATCCTGATTATCACCGGCCATAGACCAGATAAATCCATAATTGCCGGTTCCCGCACCACTATGGATAGACCAGCCGGGCGAAAGAACGGCCTGTTCATTGGCCACTACTATGTGGCGAGTTTCATTGGGGTCGCCCATCATATGAAACACCCGTGTATTTTCTTCCATATTAAAATACAGATAAACTTCGGAGCGCCGATCATGAATATGAGCCGGCATAGTGTTCCAAACACTGCCGTTAGCAATCATTGTAACTCCCATAACCAACTGACAGCTATCGCAAATTTCCGGGTGTATATATTGGCGCAAAACTCGCACGTTGGCATCAGCCTGCGTTCCAAGTTCTAAAAGATTGGCATCATTGGCAGTGATTTTTTGCACTTTGCATGAGCGGTGAGCTGGGGAACTGATGAAATAGAATTTAGCTGGATCATTTGCATCACTATTCTGAAAATAAACCTGTCCGGCCCCCATAGGTATATAAAGGCAATCGGAGTTTGCCAGCTCATATTCTTGCGGTTCAGAACTTTGATTTTCTATGGTGATTTTTCCGGATCCACCCACATTGATGATGCCGATTTCGCGCCGCTCCAAAAAATCTTTTGTCCCGATTTGCTTGTTGGACAATAATTTTAGAACAGTTGTGTCAGGCATGGCACCGCCAACAATTGTGCGATCCAGATGAGAATAAGTCATGGTAATTTCACCAGCCCTGAAAATATCGGTGATCAGGTAGTTGGCGCGCAATTGCCCGGTGTCAAAGCTCTTAGTTTCTGTTGGGCTGCATACCTGCCGGATATCAATGACCATATGAATTTCCAGTATTTTTAATTTGAGTGAAAGTATTTGCAAAAATTTTTTTAGATATCTGCCAGATTGTTTAAATCGGCATCGTGGATGAAATAATCCGGGTGCGCCTCAACCACATTTTCAATATGAAATTGCAATCCTGCCAGATGTGTTTCAATGCAGGAATGGGCATAGTTGGCGTCTTTTCGCTCAACGGCTTCAACAATTGCAGCATGTTCCTGAATAATCATATTAAGCCTGCCTGGCTCCGGAAGTGTCAAACGCCGGAAGCGATCCACCTGCAATTTGATCTGCTGCACCATTACCCAAAGTCCGGGAAGGTTTCCAGCTATGGCAATTTGCTCGTGAAATTTTTCGTCCGAGTGGTGAAAGCCCTCCATATCACCCGCAACTTCAAGTTCGCGTTGGCGTTCGATATGGGAGTGTAGCGCCATAACCTGACTTTTTGTTGCCACTTCTGCCGCAGCTCTGGCCGCAGTGCTTTCCAGCGCCCGGCGGGCAATAAGTGCCTCGGGAAGGCTCGATATAGGAATACGACCTACATAGGTTCCAGATTTTGGAACTACCTCCACAAGCTTTTCCCGCGCCAGGCGCAAAATGGCCTCGCGAACCGGAGTGCGACTGATGCCCTCTTGTTCTGCCAGCTCCTGTTCAGAAATTGCTGAACCGGGCTTTAGTTCCAGAGAAACAATTTTTGAACGCAGTTTTTGATACTGCATTTCTGAAAGTGTTGGAATTGTACTTTGTTGAAACATAGCCTGCCCGGACGGAGCAGCATTTGGCGCCCTTTTTCGGCGCGATACCTCGTTTTGCCCCCGGTCGGTCAATGTCACGCTCATTTATCGTCCCCATTTATCACTAAAGTTTCTGCTCTTGTAATGCAGATATTGGCACTATTTTGCAAACTGTGTTTGGTGGGCTTGCATTTTCTATTAACTTGTATATTAGATATACCAGTTAGCGTCAACTATTGATTGTTGAGATTGTTGGCACTATCGAGCCGGTTAAATTACTAAGACGATTGACTGGTTGGTTGAAAAATTTTTACAAATTCAAACGTCCGGTTGAGCGGACCTCACGAAAATGGGAGAGAAAAATGTCTTTTCGTAAAATTGCCACAGCAGCAGCTGTTGGTATTATGGCCTGGGCGGGAGCAAGTGCTGCAAATGCTCAGGTTGTCCTGAAATGGGCACACGTTTATGAATCTGAATCAGCCTATCATCAGGCTTCATTGTGGGCGGCTGAAGAAGTTGCACGTCTTACCGATGGCAGGGTTGAAATCAACGTATTTCCAGCCTCTTCTCTTGGTAAGGAAGTAGAAATCAATGAGGGGCTTGCAATTGGCGCCGTTGACATAATCTACACAGGCCCAAGTTTTGTTGAGCGTTATTATGGACCAATCGCGATTTCAGATTATCCATTTATGATGCGCGGTTATGAGCAATGGTTAAACTATCGCACAAGCGACCTGTTCAGTGAATTGTCAGACGGTTATGGCGAAGCGACTGACAATGAAGTGTTGGGTTTGGTTTATTATGGTTCGCGTCACGTCACCTCCAACAAGCCAATTCTTACTCCTGACGATATGATTGGTTTGAAAATTCGTGTGCCAAATTCACCTCTTATGCTGATGTTCCCAAATGCAGTTGGTGCAAATCCAACGCCAATGGCATTTTCAGAAGTTTATCTGGCTCTGCAACAGGGTGTTGTTGACGCTCAGGAAAATCCATTGCCCACCATTCAGTTCAAAAGATTTTATGAAGTTCAGACAAATATTAATCTGACCGGGCATATTTTGAACTCGCTTTTGGTAATTGCCTCCAATGATGCTTTGGCCAGAGTTGGCGATGATGCCGATATTCTTCGCAAGGTTCTTGACATGGCCGCGTTGCGGGCATCTGGCGAAATTCGTCAGTCCGAGCAAGAGCTTGTGGCATGGTTTAGAGAGCAGGGAATTACTGTCAACGAAGTTGATCAGGGCCCATTCCGTGAAGCGGTTCTGCCGCTATTGACCGGCGAAGGCGTTCCCTACACCATGGAACAGTTTGACCGTTTGGCTGCGATTCCAGGAAACGAGTAAATATGAACGACGACCATAAACAGACACCGGGACGCGCACCAGATGCGCGTCCTGACATTGTGTTCACAGACGAAGAAACCGACCTGTCTGACTTCAGTCTTGTTGATTTGCCAGGATTGATTGCACTGTGGACGTTGGCAATCATAGTTTTTGTGCAGTTTTTCACGCGGTATGTGCTCAACGACAGTTTGGCCTGGACCGAAGAAATTGCCAGATATGTGTTGGTTATTGTCGCCTATTTTGGCGCAGTTGCTGTGACTCGCAAGGGCACACATATTTTTCTTGAATTTTTTTATCGCTACCTTTCACCTCCGGTTGGCAAATGGTTGGCGGTAGTTATGGAATTTTTCTCAATGGCTCTTTATGGATATCTGGCCTATCAGGCGGTTATTCTGGCGCAAAAAACCCGCACTAAAATGGCGTCGGTGGAAATCCCAAAAAGCATTCTTTACTGGTCGGTTGCAGTTGCTCTCGCCGCTATGGCCCTGTTTTCGCTTTTTTGGCTTATTCGCAAGATTTCCCAACCCCCTGAACAAGTTATAGCTGAGCTGGAAAAACGCTCGCTTAGTGAAATATCCGATTGATTTGAAAGCATTATTTTTATGGCTTTAATTATTTTATTTGTTGTTTTGTTTGTATTGTTGCTGGCTGGAGCGCCTGTGGCTGTGGCTCTTGGTGTCGCCTCGCTGATATTTATTTTAATTGATGGCCTGCCAAGCGTTGTTGTGCTGCACAATATGGTCAACGGCATTAATTCATTCCCCTTGATTGCTGTGCCGTTTTTTATCATGGCCGGTCACTTAATGAATTCGGCTGGAATTACCACCAAAATTTTTGCTTTTGCCCGCTCAGTCGTGGGATGGATGTATGGCGGGTTGGGCCATGTTAATGTCGGGGCCAGCGTAATTTTTGCCGGCATGTCCGGGGCCGCGGTTGCCGATGCGGGCGGACTTGGAAACATTGAAATCAAAGCCATGCGTGAAGCCGGATATGACACTGATTTTTCGGTGGGGATAACAGCGGCATCATCCACCATTGGCCCCATAATTCCACCATCACTTCCTCTGGTGGTTTATGGGGTTATCGCCAATACTTCCATCGGGCAATTGTTTGCTGCCGGACTTATTCCGGGCATGCTGATGGCTTTCTCCCTGATGTTCATGGTGGCGGTTTATGCCAAAATTCGCAATTATCCCCGTGATGACCGCTTTGTCTTATCTGTATTCTTTCACACATTATGGCACGCAATTCTGCCTCTTATGACACCTCTGATTATCATAGGTGGTATTTTAACTGGAGTATTCACCCCGACAGAAGCTGCAATTGCAGCGG
>JAKISW010000018.1 GCA_021648375.1 Devosiaceae bacterium | reverse complement strand
GAAAGTACCTTGTTGGCCATATTGATGGTAAAGATTCATCGCGGTGAAATTGAAGCGAAAATCGATGGCAAAAAGCTTGTCCTTTGTTTGACCCTCGGGGCATTGGCAGAACTTGAAAGTTCTCTTGATGCCTCAGATCTGGTTTCGCTTGGGGAGCGGTTTGCAACCGGCAAAATTTCAGCAAGGCATTTGATCATTGTTCTTGGTGCCGGACTGCGCGGGGCCGGTAATGATATCAGCAATGAAGAACTGGCAAATCTGCCAATTGAAGGCGGGCTGACCGGAGCCGCTTCGATAGCTGCCCGTCTGTTGCATGCAACTTTTGGCGAATTGTCTGAATGAAAAAATCCAAATCCTTCCCATGGAAAAACGCCATGCAGTTTGGCCTTGGCATATTGAAATTGTCCCCTTCCCAGTTTTGGGCCATGACGCCCCGTGAGCTGGATGCGGCCTATCGCGCCAATAATCTTTTCAACGATTTTGGCGGGCCGGTTAAACGCAACCGTCTTGACGAACTTATGAAGCGCTTTCCCGACAGGGCCTCCAATAAATGACTTCAAATAGCGACTTCAATTAAAGGACACCAATAAATGAGTGAAAATAAAAGCATATTATCCGACGCTCAATATAGCGAACTAAGCGAAGTCTCCCTTGAGTTGGAACGGATTGAAGAATTGGCTGACGGAGTGGCAAGAACCCTGACAAGGGCTTTTCGCTCCGCTACCATTGAAGGCAAATCCCTAAAAAGCCTGTTATCTGATATTGGCCGATCCTTTGCCGATATTGCCTTGAAGGCCGCATTAAAACCGGTTGGCAATCTGGTGTCAGGTCTAGTGCAGGGATTGTTCAGCGCCACCAACCCGACCACGCCCAATATATTGCCTTTTGCCAAAGGCGGCGTGGTTTCCTCCCCCACATATTTTTCCATGGGTAATGGCAATATTGGTCTTGCCGGTGAAGCTGGCCCTGAATCCATTATGCCGCTGGCCCGTGGTCCGGATGGCAAGCTGGGGGTGACCAGTCTGGGTCAAAAACCGATTAATATCAATTTCAATGTCACCGCCAGCGATGCCCGCAGTTTCTCCGGCGCAGAAGCTGAAATCAGCGCCATGTTGTTGCGGGCAGTTAAACGCGGCACTCGCTCCAGCTAAAGGCAGGTTTAAATGGCTTTTCATTATATCAGGTTTCCCATCGACATAGCCCTTGGCGCTCGTGGTGGTCCGCGACGTCAGACCGATATCGTTTCGCTGGTCTCAGGGGCAGAGGAAAGAAATTCCCTATGGGCCAATTCCCGGCGTTATTTTGATGCGGGATATGGAGTTAAATCACTCGCTGACATGAGAGCAGTCCTGGAGTTTTTTGAAGAGAGGCGTGGCAGATTTCATTCGTTTTTATGGCGAGACGGTTTTGATTTTTCAACAGCCCTTATCGGCTCGGCAATTACCGCCAGTGACCAGCCCATTGGCACAGGGGATGGAGCGACAACAGATTTTCAACTTATCAAAAGATATGGCGGTAGTTTTGACCCTTATGATCGATCGATAACCAAGCCTGATATTTCCACTCTTGTTGTTGCAATTGATGGAACATTGGTCTCTGCAAGCGATTTTTCCATTGATGCTTTAACTGGAATTATCACTTTTAATACCGCACCCTCACTCTCTACTGTCATCACTGCCGGGTTTGAATTTGATATTGCGGTCCGCTTCGATAGCGACAGGCTTGATATTGAACTTAGCAGTTTTGACGCAGCTTCCATTCCAAATATTATGATTGTTGAGGTGCTCGAATGAGACAGTTTAGCGCTCAATTCGCCTCCCATATTGCAAGCGGAGCCACAACCCTTTGCAATTGTTGGTTGATCGAAAGAAGCGACGGGGTAAATCTTGGCTTTACTGATCATGACCAAATCCTTGAGTTTGGCGGGCAGCAATATTTACCCGCCAATGGGCTGGATAGTTCAGAAATCAGCGCCAAACTCGGCTCCCAGGTTGATACCAGCGAGGTCACCGGAATTTTACATTCTGCTTCCCTTAGCGAAGAAGATATATTGCTAGGTCGTTACAGGGATGCACGGGTGACGACAATTAGGGTGAACTGGCGTGATGTTTTTGTTCGCGAAATCATGCGCGTTGATGTCATTGGTGAAATTGCCCGAGAGGACCAGATTTTCCGCGCCGAATTGCGCTCCCAACAGGAAATCCTGAACATTCCCAAAGGGCGACGCTATCAGTCCGGTTGTGACACTTCTGTTGGTTCCACAATATGCGGGATTGATATTGATAGCCCCCCCTATAGCGGTGATGCAGTAGTGGAAATTATCAACTCTCGCTATTCCATCGAGATTAGCGGCCTTGGCTCATTTGCATCGGGATGGTTTTCTTTTGGAACCGCTGATTGGGTCACAGGAAAGCGTGCACTGCTCAAAGATAGTATAAAATCCCACAACTTAAGCGGGGCAAATGCAATATTGACTTTTGAAGACCCGGTTGGTGACTGGGCGGTAATTGGTGATCAGCTAAGCGTTTTTGTTGGCTGCAACAGACTATTCTCAACCTGTAAAAGCAAATTTGCCAATTCCGTAAATTTTCAGGGTTTTCCTCATATTCCGGGCAATGGATTTTTGCTTTCCTATCCGCTTGCCGGTGATGACCTCAATGGTTCGGCATTAATAAAATGAATATTGACAGATCAGAAATTATCAGTGCTGCCAGCGCCTGGATTGGCACGCCCTATCGCCATCAGGCCTCTTTGAAAGGGGCAGGGTGCGATTGTCTGGGTCTTATTCGTGGCGTTTGGTTTGACCTTTTTGGCTCAAAGACACAAGAAATCCCCCCATACTCCAGATTTGGCAATGATCCGGACAGCACATCTCAATTGCTTGAGGCGGCTGAAGAATATCTAGCTCCGCAAAAACCAATCCCTCTGCCCGGCCTTGTAGTGTTGTTTCAAATTCACAAGAAAATCCCCCCCCGTCATTGCGCAATTTTTATCGAGGGTAATCGCTTTATCCACGCTCAGGAGCGCCACGGGGTCATCGTTACGCCGCTTTCCAATTCCTGGCAGCGCCGTATCCATTCAATTTATGCATTTCCACAAAGGACCTCCTGAATTATGGCAACACTAGCTCTTTCGGTCGCCGGGCAATTCGCTGGCGGATTGGTTGGCGGCCCGATCGGCGCGATGGCCGGACGGGCCCTGGGTGCATTGGCGGGCAGCGCTATTGATAACGCTCTGTTTGGTGTTGATCAGGAACAGGCATCACCCCCCCCGCCAGGCCCTTTGGCTTTGCAGGGATCTTCTCAGGGAGGTGTAATTCCAAAAATCTATGGCTGGAACAGGGTTGCAGGAAATGTGATCTGGGCCACAAATCTTGAGAGGCAAACGACAGAAACCTCGGGTGCCAAGGGTGTATTTAATGGCAATAATAATGAAAATACCGTGGAAGAAGAAATTCTTGCCAATTTCGCCATTGGCCTTTGCGAAGGCGAGGTGGGACTTTTAGGACGTATTTGGGCTGATGGCAGGCTTTTGGAAACCAGCGAGATTACCTATCGGTTTTATAAGGGCAGCAAAGATCAGGCAGTTGATCCGCTTATTGAATTAAAACAGGGAGTTGGCAATACTCCCGCCTTCAGAGGGCTTTGTTATCTGGTTTTTGAAGGGCTGCCCCTAAAGCAGTTTGGCGATAGAATTCCCAATATAAATGTAGAACTTTGCCGCATCGTAGGTGATCTGGAACCGGCGATAAAGGCCATTACCATTATCCCCGGAGCCACTGAATTCGGCTATGACCCTGAGCCAAGGGTGCGTATTTTGTCGCCGGGGAAAACCATTGGAGAAAATACCAATCTGTTGGGGCAGACTTCAGACTGGACCATCTCGCTTGATCAATTGCAGGCTCTTTGTCCTAATCTTGAGCATGTGGCGCTGGTCGTTTCCTGGTTTGGCGATGATCTTCGTTGTTCTACCTGCAAAGTTCGACCACGGGTGGAAAATGCCACCAAAAGCGTTTCTGGCACCAGTTGGCTGGTATCGGGAAATACCAGAGCGCAGGCACCTGTTATGACTCAATATCAGGGCGGTCCCGCCTATGGGGGGACCCCGTCGGATGCTTCTGTTCTTGCAGCAATTGCAGATTTGAAAACTCGCGGCATCAAAGTGACCCTTTATCCGTTTGTTCTGATGGATATCGCCGAAACAAATTCTCTTGTTGATCCGTATTCTGGAAGTGTTGGGCAGTCCGCCTATCCTTGGCGTGGGCGCATAACCAGTGATCCAGCTCCCGGAGTTGTCGGGTCCCCTGACCAAAGCGCAGCAATGAACGCTCAGGTGAATGCGTTTGTAGGCAATGCAGTCCCTTTAGATTTTACTCCCGCATCAAACACAATAAATTATACCGGCTCCCTTGATTGGGGCTATCGGCGAATGATTTTGCATTATGCGCATCTGGTACAACTGGCAGGCGGCGTTGACAGCATTTTGATTGGGTCTGAATTGCGAGGCCTGACGTGGCTTCGAAACAGCGCCACCGGGTTTCCTTTTGTTGATAAATTGATAGATTTAGCAGCGGATGTTCGTTCAATCGTTGGCGCAGGCACTAACATATTTTACGGGGCCGACTGGAGCGAATATTCAGGTTATCAGCCTCCCGATGCTCCAGGAGATAAACTGTTTCATCTGGACCCCCTTTGGGCAAGCTCTGATATTGATGCCATTGGAATTGATAATTACATGCCAATATCGGATTGGAGGGGCAATGGTGATGAGCCAGATAAATCCATAGCCGACCACCCTCATCAGTTGGAATATTTACAGGCTAATATCGAAGGGGGAGAAGGCTATGACTGGTATTATGCCTCGGATGGGGATCGTCTGGCGGCAAATCGCACGCCGATAACTGATGGCCCTGACAATGAACCCTGGATATGGCGTTTCAAGGACATCAAGGGCTGGTGGAACAATCCTCATCATAATCGTGTCGGCGGGGTTCGAGATCCGTCTCCAACGGCATGGGTTCCCCAGTCAAAGCCCATCTGGATGAGTGAACTTGGCTGCGGGGCAGTTGATAAAGGCCCCAATACTCCAAATGTTTTTGGCGATGCTAAAAGTGTTGAAAATGCCCTGCCATATTTTTCTGATGGCACGGCGGATGCGCTTGCTCAAAGACAGTTTTTGCGCGCTCATCATCATTGGTGGCAGGCCGGATCACCGGGCTATGACCCCTTAAATAATCCCACATCAAATGTATATGCCGGGCAAATGCTCGATCCGGATAGAATATATGTCTGGACGTGGGATGCGCGGCCAAATCCGGCCTTCCCTAACCGGCTTGATGTCTGGTCAGACGGCAAAAATTACCAGACTGGCCATTGGCTGACCGGAAGATTGGGCACACTGGCCGGTGATGAATTGTTGAGCGGGATCGCAAAAGATTTTGGAGTAACTTTTGCAAATGTAAATGTGGCTCCGCCCCAGATTTATGGGGCGCAAATAAATAATGTAACGAGCCTTAGGCGTGCCATTGAATCTGTTTTG
Organism: Devosiaceae bacterium; assembly: GCA_021648375.1. Lineage (GTDB taxonomy): Bacteria > Pseudomonadota > Alphaproteobacteria > Rhizobiales > Devosiaceae > DROE01. The sequence continues at coordinate 48,250 of JAKISW010000018.1, read as the reverse complement.
GGTGCCACCGGATTAAAGGTGCGCGATGATCCTAAAGGTTTGAGCGTGATAAATCTGGCCCAATCCGACAATATCAATATATCCGGTCAAAATCTGGCTGTGAGTGAAACTGCCACATTGTCTCGAAGAAGTTCCAGTCAGCACGAGGCAGTTGGTCAATTGGCAATGTCATATATCGATCGTTCCAGTGATTATGACGGGGCGACTCAGACGGCTATTATTGATTTAAATCCTGTGCAAACGGCAACCGCAACCAACCTGGTATTAGATGCTATAACTGCCCAGCGTGCTGTTTTAACGATGATAAGTAACACCCAAAACAACGACAAGTTGGAGTTCTCGCTGCCGCCGTCTGCGCTGGCATTAGAGGTTGGCGATGTAATCAAATTAGATGCTGTCGGGGAAGATGATTTTACTATTGCAGATATTCGACGGGGCAGTTCTCAAAAGATTTCTGCACTATTGAAAAATCAAAGTCAGGCTTTTGCCGCTGATGCCGATCTTAAATTTTCCGCTGTTCAGATACCCAAAATTTCTTCCCGGCCTTTAATCATTGGTGCTCACCTGCCTAATGCTGGAGGAGATATATCAGGAACCAAAATGATGCTTGGCGCCTTTGCTGATCCCTGGCCGGGGGAAATAATTTTTACCGATGCTACCGGCATCAAGGCAAGATTAAAAATGCAGGCGAACATGGGAGTTTTGGGTGCTGTGTTTTTGGCAGCTCCACCCCCTGTTTGGGATCGCGCAAATTTTATTCAAGTAAATATGTTTTCCGGTCATTTGTCTGCCATCACTAAATTGCAGGCCCTGAATGGCAATAACAGGCTGGCCGTAGAAAAAGACAATGGAAGCTGGGAAATAATCGGATTTGCTGATGCTGAATTAATCGCCGGCACTCAATATAAACTTGGCTCACTTCTAAGGGGACAAAATGGAACTATGGATGCAGCTGGATATGACGCATCTGTCGGAAATATGGTAATTTTGATGACTGACGCAGTTAAAAATATTGAAATATCCAACGATCAACTTGAAGAAAATATGCAACTGACTTCGTTTGCAGGTCCTTCCGATTTAACCGGAACATCCAATCTGTTTTCAATAAATCAAAATCTGGCCAAACCATTGTCTCCCTCTCATTTGAGAGCGAGCAGAAATTTTGCAAATCAGGATATATTGATCGAATGGAAACGGGTAACGCAAATTGGGGGTGATAGCTGGACTGGCACGGAAGTTCCCCTGGATTTTGCACCCGAAGAATATCTGTTGAGTATTTTTAATGGGGCGAGTGAGGTTCGCAAAATCACGAGTAGCATCAACGGTGTGACCTATTCATCCACAGATCAGATGTTAGATTTTGGCTCCCTGCCATCAGCATTTACTTTCAGCGTAAGTCAGGTGAGCGCAGTTCACGGACCGGGCAATGCAGCCAATGGTGTGTTTTCTGTTTAATTTTCTTAGCTCGCTATAGCAGCACTTAAATCAATCACCCAAAATTATTGGAAATTTAATGAGCAGATTTGAACACTGCCTGGCCCATATATTGCGCCATGAGGGCGGATATGTGGACAATCCCAAAGATCCCGGAGGGGCGACAAATTTTGGAATAACCCGAAAAACTCTGGCCAGGTGGCGACAGGTTTCCCCCTGGTGGAAATTGCCAAAGTCGCAGGTGAGAACCATAAAACAACCAGAAGTAAAGGCGATTTATCGCTCTCTTTATTGGAACCGTTGTCGCGCATCAATTTTGCCCATTGGGTTGGATTACACAGTATTTGACTTTGCCGTCAACAGCGGACCATCCCGTGCCATCAGACATTTGCAAGCCGTGCTTGGCGTGATGCGCGATGGAATTGTCGGACCGATTACTCTCAACGCGATTGAGAGTTTTGTGGTCTCAAAGGGTGTTGGCGAGTTGATTAAAAAACTCATCAACCAACGTCTTGGATTTTTGCGCCGATTAACCGGATTTAAGACTTTTGGGCGCGGTTGGACAAGACGTGTCGCAGCTGTGCGCCGGGTTGCATTGGCCGCTTCCGCAACCAGTTCAAAAATAAAAATACAACCCAAATTAACAACCAGAAGGAAACAAGAAATGAATATTTTATCTGGATACAAGACATATATTGTTGCAATTGCCATGTTGATTGCAGGTATTGGCCAAATGCTGGGAATAGATTTGCCGGGATTTAACGGACAGGCATCCGGGCAATTGATAATTGAAGCCCTCGCAGTATTATTTTTGCGCCGGGGTATTAAAAACGAAATTTCAAACGCTTAGATTTAGGTCCTGACCTTAAGTAGTTTGAACAGGCAGGCCAGTGCTGATAAGGAATACATGTGATTGGTTTTATCAATTCCGGTGACATTAATTGGTCAAGGAATTGACACATTCATATTGGGTTCATGTATTCTGATGTAATTTGCCTATTATGAAAAAACTCACACGTAAAATTGGCGCTATAGCGCTGGCCAGTGCCTTGCTTTTTGGGGGCAGTGCCAATATTTCGGTTTCCCAGAATTTGGGTACATGCATGAATAATCGCGCGATTGCAGTTGCTGCCGCCAGCGGTGTTATTCTGCCGCTTGTAGAGCTTTTGCGCCGCGCCGGCATTGGAGCGAATGCAAATGTCTTGAATGTTCGGGTATGCCAGATTCAAGGGCAGCCCTATTACCTGATAGACGTTTTACACCCCAACGGCGCAGCACAAAACTTGATCTTGCGCGCAAACGATGGCACCCCTTACGTTGCCGGATAAATATTTTAGGGGGAGGCCAAAAATATGCGAATCCTTGTTGTTGAAGATGATGTGAATCTTAATCGGCAGATCAAAGATGCCCTTTGTGATGCGGATTATGTGGTTGATGTGGCGTTTGATGGGGAAGAAGGACATTTTTTAGGTGATACCGAGCCCTATGACGCTGTTGTTCTTGATATTGGCCTGCCACAAATGGACGGGCTTAGTGTTCTTGAGGCCTGGCGTCGTGACGGGCGCGATATGCCGGTTCTGATCTTAACCGCCCGCGACAGATGGAGCGATAAAGTTCAGGGGATCGATGCCGGAGCAGACGACTATGTTGCAAAACCCTTTCATATGGAAGAGGTACTTGCCCGAATTCGTGCCTTGGTGCGCCGCGCCGCTGGTCATGCCTCAAATGAAATTGAAGTGGCAGGTGTCCGAATGGATGTTGCCGCTGGCCGGGTTACTGTTGATGGTCAGGCCCTTCGCCTAACTTCCCACGAATTCCGATTGCTGGCCTATCTTATGCACCATAAAGGCAAAGTAATTTCGCGAACTGAATTAACTGAACACCTGTATGATCAGGATTTTGATCGGGATTCAAACACCATAGAGGTGTTTGTCGGGCGCTTGCGAAAAAAACTGCCTAAAAATTGCATAGAAACAGTGCGCGGCCTTGGTTATCAGATCAACGGTTGATGATGAAAAAGGGTTCAATTGCCTCTCGTTTGTTTTGGTTTTCCAGTATTTGGCTTATCATTGCCCTGATAGCGACTGGCTTGTTATTGACAGAACTGTATTCTAGGGCGTTGGAACGCTCCCAGATTGAAACCTTAAATTTTAATCTTGAAACACTTGTTGCAAGGACTCTGGAAGCTGGAACTCCGGATGCCTTGGGTGTTGAGGCTGCAGACCCCCGTTTTAACCGACCAAGATCAGGCTGGTATTGGCAGATTTCTGGAGTTGAGGGAGGGTTGTTTAACCTGTCAAATTCTCTCGTCGGCAGTGAAGTTCCAAAACTTGATGTTCCATTTGATGCTCGGAATTCCCGATCTGCAACGGCCGATGATGTTTTTGGAACCCGTTTAAGAATTGTCGAGAGAAAAGTAACAATTCTGGATCTGGAATTTGTAGTTTCTGTTACTGGCAATCTGGATAGCATTGCCAGCCAGACGGGCCAATTTCGTGGTCAGACCTTTATTGTTCTTGGAGCTGTTGGGGCAATGCTTGCAATCATGAGTGCTTTGGTTGGACGGGTTGCCTTGCGACCTGTGGGCAAACTTGCACGTGCCATCGAGCTGGTTAGATCCGGCAACGCAAAAAAAGTTGAAGGCAATTATCCGCTGGAACTTACTCCCTTGGCCGAAGAATTAAATGAATTGTTACGCTCAAACACTCAAATTGTTGAGCGGGCTAAAAGTCAGGTTGGAAATCTGGCCCATGGGTTAAAAACGCCCCTTGCAGTTCTAAGGAACGAGGCTGAGGGAAAGTCAAAAAACCTTCCGTTAGTGGTGAAGTCAGAAGTAGAAAAGATGAATACCCAGGTAAAAACCTATCTTGATCGTGCGCAAATGTCAGCCCGTTCTGCAATGATCGGGTCCAGAACTGATACGGCAAAAACCGTAGCGCGATTGGTCAGGGTGGTGCAAAAGCTGCACTGTGAAAGAAATGTTGAATTGATCCTGCCACAAAACGAGACTGCTTGGTTTCATGGTGATGAAAGCGATCTGGAGGAAATGGTTGGCAACCTGTTGGACAACGCCTGTAAGTGGGCAAAAAACAAGGTTGTTGTCAGTGTTGATAGTTCATTCAACTCTGAGCAAAAAACCGTCATTATTACCGTTAATGATGATGGTGATGGACTGAGCGAAGAAGAGGCCATATCGGCTCTAAAGCGCGGAGTTCGATTGGATGAAAAAACAGCTGGCAGTGGTCTGGGGCTTGATATAGTTAAAGAGCTTGTGGATATATATGGCGGCAGTATTGTTTTGGAGCCAGGAAGTCACGGCGGTCTTCGCGCCATATTAAAATTGCCATCGGTAAAGTAACAGGCCTGAATCAACTTTCAGCGTAAAAAAAAGTGGAATTTTGGAAGTGATGAAATTAAATAATTATCGTAGTATATTGGTTGTCGCAGCAGTGCTGGTGATCGCCGGTTGTTCCCGTATAGCGGTTCAATCTCCACAGCAGGCAAGTTTGCCCGTACCCGATGCAACAACAACTCAGATAGCATCACTTACCAACCCGGAACGGATTTCAAATCAGAGCATTCAAATTGCAGATTTTGTTTCTCCCGCTGCCTTTTCCAAAATGAATGCGGCAGATAAAATTGACGCGTCGAGTGCCCAGTTTTTTTCCCTGCAGTTTGGGCGTCCAGGAGCTCCGCGAAGCTGGAAAAGCTCAACCGGTGTTCGAGGCAGCATAACAGTTGGGCCTTTTGTCCGAGTTAATTCTCTTAATTGTCGGGAATTTACAAACACAATTACAATTGACGATATTGCCAGCGTAAAAAGCGGCACCTCCTGCCGGGAGGCAAATGGCAGATGGTTTGTTGAAAGTGCATCTTAGGCCTTATTTCCAATGAATATTATATGTGCAATATCAGTATTGTTAAATTATTCTGACTAAAAGCATTTATTTACCTGATTGAATTAAACTGAATTTGAGTTGGTATTTTCCACACTCGCGATTTTGGTTTGATTTTATGCCCGTGTTTAATGAAATGAAAAATGCTGCGAATCCAGCCAGTAATTTAATGCCAGTGAATTCTCAAACCGATGATGGTGCCAGCAAGGTCATTGAGGCGTTGCTGGGGCCGGTACTGGTGCATTCACCGGTTTTGTTTGCATCAAGTGGTGCAATCGAGAGCCAGCATGCGCTTGCGGTTTGGACATGGTTATCTCGTGATGTTGATAGCAGTTTAACTGAGCAGGCACTTGCGCTCATTTCCAGTGACGACCAGGGTAAATCTCTTGCAGATTTTGCGCTTCGTATTGCGGAGTTGATAGCTCAAGCGCAAGTAGCTTCCAATGTTTCCCAGGATGCAGCTCGCAGGTTTCAAATTCAGATTGGCGGCGAATCTGTTTTTCAGCGCCTTTCAATAATCGAGGTAGCTTTTCGCAATTATTTGCTGATTGACAAAGCTGTCGCCTACGGTCGGGCGATCAACGGCGTCATTGAAGAAAATTCGTTAAAGCTTGCTCTGCAGACATTTCCCATGGACGAACCGGTTGTCTCTGCCCTGATGATGCATGCAGCTCTTGGTCAGATAGCCAATCCCATACGTTTGATCTGTTCAGTGACAGATATTTCAAATGGTCAGACTCAAAAGGCAGTCACTCAGGCAGGGTTTGGGTCAATAATTAGCGCTCTGTTTGCCCATGCCCAAAATCAGATGCCGTTATTTGCAGCAAAAAACACCAGGTTTTCTGATATTGATCTTATATGCAGGGCCCTTGAGCGTTTCCATCGTTTGATCCGCGCAGTTTCCAATATCACTCAGAATGACAAGTCATGCGAATGGTCACAAATGTCCGCTTCAATTGTACGTCAAATGTCAGAGCTTATTGAACCCAGGCTACTCAAAGTAGATACAGATATTCGCCAGGCGCTACGCAAACCCAGAACAGGTCCCGATCTGGTTGATCCCAGTTTACAACTGGATGCACTGAACGGTCTCTATCTTCTCGCTTCGGTTCGTGAAGCATTGGATTCATTAGCTCTCAACTCTCTGGTAAACAAACTCTGGTCCGAAATTGGAAAAGCCCTTGAGGTGCTAATTGAGCGCAATCTTGATGCTTTTAGGGTTTCCCCGGATAGTGATATTGCCGCTCAACGTCTAAATACCAGCATCAAGATGGCAAAGATCAGATTCAACCCTGAATATGCAGGGATAATAATTCGGGCCAGGGATGGGGCCACAAGAAGGGCCGCCGGGTAATTTAGTTGAGCAATTGCTCAAGCCCTGGTCAAAAGGTTCGTTTCGGTTTTCGACAGATAAGCGCTGGAAAACGAACCATATTTTATATTTCAGTACCTTTTGATGAATCGGTAATTATCTCAGCTGTTGAATAAGAACTGCCATTATTTATAGCAACTTGTGGAAAGTTAGCAGCTTTTCTTATGTTCAAATATGCAACAACTTTTCCATTTAAAGCAGAGTTCATATGGATTACCGTGCCGATTGCATGTTTTATGGTGAGGTTATCCTGATTGGAATAAATTAGGCATCCGATCTCCAGGTTTCGAGTTTCGCCAATTTTCAGTTCAACAGTTTTTGCATGTTCGCCAAATCTCGATATTAAATAATTGGGAACAATGAAGTTGGACTTTTCGTTGTTGTTGACTTCGCGATATTCAATGGTTGCTGATTTATCCAGGGTTTTAAAAACGTTATAGCGCTCCTGCGCTAAAAGAGCGCCATATTTTTCAGGGATTTCTTTTAGAGCAATTTTTGTAGCCAAATCGCCTAAACCATACTCAATATTTTTTCCGTTGGTCCCATATTTAGGGTTCTGGTTGTCAGAGGTTGCATTTTGCCACATTTTTTTGGTGTCAATTTTTTCCGGCTGCAAAAATGAGCTTCCAATTTCTAGAAATCTTGCTGGCATGTCAGGGAATTCTCCAGAAATCTGCAGCCTGCCGTCTTCGCTTTCGTGTTCGGTATTTTTAGTGAAGTAACTAGATTTATGATTTGATTTGCCCTGCAACATCAGGGCCGCGCTTTCGCCACTCGCAGCGCACTCACTCATGCTTTGTGCGCCCGAGCAAGCTCCTGCGAGCTTAACGTTTGCCAGCTCCCCGGTGGCCCGCAATTGCTGAAATTGCTCACTCCATTGAATTTCTCCACCGGCATTAAGCCACATATTCAGATTTGGCTGCCAGCCGCCACATACAATAAGGCTGCCAACACTTAAGACATCTCCAACATTGGTTTCTAAATCAGCTGTCAATCCAAATTGAACGAGCAGCCGGTTGTTTTTCTGGGGTTTGCAAAAACTGACCTGAGAGCCGATCGCCAACGATATTCCATAGGCCTTGGAAAATTCGAAAAACCTGGATTTGGGATTTGTTCGGCTATCGGCCAGCTTTTTAATTTCCACTCCCATTTCATTGGCTAGCAGCGCTACCTGTGTTGCAGGGCTTGATGACGTGGAAAATGCAGAGCTGTGACCCTGCCACAGCCCATAATTAGCCGCCAGATTAAATGCGGTTCTTGCCCCTTTAACTCCGGGAAGACGGTTGCCACAAAAAACCGGTAGTCGTTCAAGTAATCCAGTAGCTAAAATTGTGTGCGATGTTTGCAGCTCCAGAACTTTGGTGGTAATGCTTGAGCCCTCTTTTAATACCTGATGAACGCGAACACTTTCTTCGTTAAGAAAATATGCTTTAGCGTTCAGGTAGATTTTTAAGTGCTCATTATTTCGAATGTCTTTTAATATGTCTTCGACAAAATCCTCCGGACGGTTTTCCCCTTCAATTGCCCCGAAAAAAGCAGCGTCCCCGCCAAATCCAGACATTTGCTCCACAAGTGCAACCCGCCAGCCCAAATTAATTGCCTCCCGAGCAGCACTGAGCCCGGCTACGCCAGCGCCAATCACAACCAGATCAAATTTTTCTTGCACCTCGATTTTTAGCTGATCATAAAGACCTGTAAACGTCCGGTGACCCTTCAAGTTATAGTTCAGGCTTTTGGCTCCAGCCCCCCAAATTGTTCTTAAAATTTTTCCGGGGTTTGTTCTTTTAGATGTGGTGTTTTTTCCTAAAAAATCTGTAAGCGACAATTGTAAACCATTGATCGCCGGCATTCTGTGCATTGAGATTGCAGATTGCGGTTTGCCATAGTTTGAATTTGCCAAAACTGGTGGGCAAAATCTGGGGTCAAGGGCAATCGCTTCACCAGATATTTTCCCTATAGTGTTAATCCCGGCTCCCATGAGCGCCGATAAAACCGTGTCGCCTTCGAACCCTTCATAGGAAACGCCATCGAGTGTGAATTGCAGTGGTTTGCTTCGTTCGATAAGGTTTCCACTAAATAGCGCTCCCTCTAATTTGGCAAAACGGTGGGAGTTTTTTTTCGCCATTAATCCGCTCCAGGTTTCAGACCACTATAGTCAGAGATAGTATGGGTTTTTCTTTTTTTGCTTGCGGTATGGGCTGTAAAATATTCCTGCTCATCATCAGTTGCGACCTCAGAAACATACCTGGCAATTGCCGGGGTTAAAAATATAGCATAATTGCCAAACCCGCCAAGCAACCAGGGCAAAGAGGGCGTGATACTACCAATAATCGGTGCGCCATCACGTGATTTAAGAGTGTTGAATACTGCTTTCCCCTGTAGATGAAACTCTGGATTGGGATCAACAAAATCAGCTAAAAGCACACCAAATTTGTCGATTGGAGCATCAGCAAGCACTTTATATCCCCCATCAGGGCTGGAAGTTGCACAAAAGTTATACTCAGGATTCAATATGAATTTTTCTTTGTTTTGACCGGAGGGAGCGGTGACAATGGCGCTGGTTTTGACAGGCATAAATAAGCGACTAACATCTTCATTTCGGCCATAGGTCAAAATTGATGCCTCGTCCGCCAGAATGAAGCGATCCATCTCAATTGCCCTCAAATCGGATTTTAAGCCCTTACTGGATTTGGCCACCACTGATCCGTCACGCCGAAAAGAAAATGTAAATTCACCGGGGTCAACAATGATAACTCCCAATTCCCTGAGCCATTTAAATAACTGGGGCCACATAACTTGCGAACGCACAGTTTTTGCCCCCCTTATTCGATAAGCTCCACTTGTTGCGGGATACTTTTGATTCGACAAGCGCTCAATTTCATAGTCATTTGAACGCAATAGATGATACATGTGCGCCAATGCCTGCCCCCCGGATTTTCCTTTGCTTAAGATTAGTGGGTTGGCCCGCGTCAGGGCATTTTTGCCACCGATTTTGGAGATTATTGCGCTGGACTCAGATAAAGTACTTTCATTCAATTTCCATGTTTGGGGGCGAATTGAAATATTGAAAGACAAGCATGTCTGGCGGCAAAGCCTCACCAACACTGAGCTTTCGATAAACAGGCAAACCTTTTTTTTGTGATTTTTTGCCAAAAGGCCAGCTAGCAGGGCAGTCTGCAGGCTAGTTCCTACAATTCCAATTTCAAGATTTTGCATTTGTACCTGTTCATTCACAAAATTTGCACACAATTAGGGCGTCAAGATTTTTTTGTAAAAAATACGCTCACTTCTTTGCTAACGTGGTGGCATTGTCGCCAGATTAGGTTATTGAGTGCCTGAGTTTGACCTTGTTTTTGTCCCTGTATTGCACCGGTTTGCCCCATGACCTTTTGGATTTTCACATTTGTACTATCTCTCATTGTATTTGTCGCGCTGATTTATTCTGGCCGTCCATCTCGCCCTGATGCTGGACAAGACAATATTTTAAGTAAAACTGAAGATCATTTTAAGGTTCGATTACAAAAAATTGACGATGATCTTGAATCCAAAAAATTGAGTGTGGCTGACGCCGATGATGCCCGTGCTGAATTGGCCCGTGAGTTAATGCGCCATCGGGCTGTAATGTCTGACACCTCCCAATCTCCAACAAAAAACCGGGCCGGCACCGTAATTTCTGTTGCAAGTTTTGCAGTTGTTGCGTTGGCATTTGTTACCTATTTTGGCCTTGGAACTCCCATTTCCCCTATTGCTGACCTCGATCCTGCTCAGCTTCTTGCGCAAAGTGAGGCTGAAATTGAATTTCAGGAAGCTATGACAAGGGTTGAAGAGCAAACCCGTATCAATCCTGATGATATTCGGGCCTGGCAGGTGCTTAGTTCTGCCTATGTTAATTCTGCAAGATATTCGGAGGCTGCCAATGCCTTTAGGCATATTTTGAGGCTGGAGCCGCCAACGGCCGACCGTCTGACTGACTTGGCCCAGGCGCTGTTGATGATAAGTCCGGCCGAAGTAGACCCCAGGGCCATTGAACTGCTTAAATCAGCTGTCGAACTTGAGCCAACTCATCCCCGCTCCAGGTTTTTTCTGGCGGTTGATGCAACCAGGCTTGGTGAGTGGGACAGTGCGATTGAGCAATGGAATTCGCTATTAGAATTGGCAAGCGATGATGAGCCTTGGGTTCAGGCAGCGCGTGAAAGCCTTGAAGTTGCCTTGGCTCGTGGAGAGACAGACGCACCGGTGGACGCCAGACAGCCAAATATTGACGAAGACATCATAATTGACGCTGCACAGGCAGACCAGATTCGCTCGATGGTTGCCTCGCTTGATGCAAGACTTGCCAGCGAAGGTGGTACTATTGAAGAATGGACCCAGCTTGTGCGTTCCTATCTGGTTCTAAATGAGCGCGAAATGGCACTGCAAACCTATGAAAAAGCCATTGCGGCCTATCCAGATGTAAATGATCAATCTCAATTGCGCCAGTTGGCCGAACAGGAAAACCTGCTTTAAACTGCTCGTAAAAATATTTGTAAGAAGGCCTTTGAAACCATGACAAGAAAACAAAAAAGATTTGCAGTGATTTTAGGGTTGGGTGCTGTTGTTATTTTGGCAGTAGCATTGATTTTAAATGCTTTGCGCGATCAGATAGTTTTCTTTTATTCACCTACAGAACTGATCGAGAGGCCCGCCTTAGCCACTGATGCCATACGTATCGGTGGGCTGGTTGAAGAAGGCAGTTGGATTGTTGAGGGCAGCTCCAATATATTTGCCATTACCGATGGCGCCAACTCCGTAAAAGTTACTTACCCCAATTTGGTGCCGGATCTGTTTCGAGAGGGGCAGGGGGTGATCGCTGAAGGTAGTTTGCTTGCTGATGGAACTTTTCTGGCCACCAATGTTTTAGCAAAGCATGATGAGAATTTCATTCCCAAAGAGGTTGAGGCTGCAATGAAGGCGCAAGGCATCTGGAAGGGCGATGGAGAAGAATATGGTTCCAGTTCCGGAAGTGGTGCCAGCAATAGCGGCGGTGGTTCAAGTTCTGGTGGTGAAAATCAATAGGGCCATAACCTAAGTCGTGATTGCACCTGATAAAACAATTTGTGATTTTGGCCAATCATATGTTTGTTGTAAAAAATATCGGCCAAATATAACGGGTCAAGAAATTCGCTAAAGCGAACTGGAGAATATAATGCCAATCGAGTTGGGACATTTTGCGCTTATTTTAGCAGGAACCATTGCGCTTGCTCAATCAGCTGTTGGATTTTTCTTTTGGCGGATCGGTGGGCGAATAACTTCCTATTTGCGTCAGGCCGCTGTTTTGCAGTTTTTATTGGTTCTTGCCTCTTTTGCCGCTTTAATACAGGCGTTTGTGCTTTCTGATTTTTCCCTTAAGCTTGCCGCTGACTATTCCTACACGTTGCAGCCTTTGCTCTATAAAATCACTGCCGTCTGGGGAAATCACGAAGGTTCCTTACTATTGTGGATCGTGATTATGACAGGTTTCGGAGCCGCTGTTGCTATTTCGGGAAAAAATCTTCCAAGCGATCTTTTGGCTCTAGTTCTGGCTGTGCAGGGCGCTCTTGGTGCAGCCTTTATTGCCTTTTCGCTTTTTACTTCAAATCCGTTTGCCCGTTTGTTTCCTTCTCCACTTGAAGGACAGGACCTGAACCCTATTTTGCAGGATATCGGACTGGCCATACACCCACCGCTTTTGTATCTGGGTTATGTGGGGCTTTCGATTTGTTTTTCGTTTGCGGTTGCAGCCCTGATTTCGGGGCGCATTGATGCGGCATGGGCGCGCTGGGTACGTCCCTGGGCTTTGGGCAGTTGGGCATTTCTTACCCTTGGTATCGCCATGGGTTCCTATTGGGCCTATTATGAGCTGGGCTGGGGCGGATGGTGGTTCTGGGATCCGGTAGAAAACGCCTCCCTTATGCCATGGCTTGCCGCCACCGCGCTGTTACATTCCGCGATCGTGATGGAAAAGCGCAACGCTTTAAAAGTTTGGACCATATTCCTGGCAATTCTGGCATTTTCCCTGTCATTACTTGGTATGTTCCTTGTGCGTTCGGGCATTTTAACTTCGGTTCACTCGTTTGCTTCTGATCCGACAAGGGGCATGGTTATTCTTTCCATGCTTATGGTCGTAATTGGAGGGGCCTATGGCCTGTTTGCCTGGCGCGCCAAATCTTTGCGGGCCGGAGGGCTTTTTGCTCCCATCAGCCGCGAGGGCATGTTGGTGGTCAACAATTTGTTTTTAGCAACTGCGGTGATCGCGGTACTGGTTGGCACGCTTTATCCGTTGGTATTAGAGGCTACAAACGGCGTATTAATATCTGTTGGAGCCCCGTTTTTTGACCTGACCTTTGGTGTTCTTATGGCGCCATTGCTGATTATTATTCCTTTTGGTCCGTTTATGGCCTGGAAACGCGGTGATTTTGTTGCCGTAACTCAACGCATGGCAGGTGCTGCCGGATTTACGGTTTTGATAACAATTGTACTGGTCATGGTTTCTGGCGGAAAGATTTCTCTGGCCTCTCTTGGCCTGTTGCTTGGGACATGGGTTGGAATTGGCGCAATTGCTGAAATTGTTGATCGTATCAAACTGGGAAAAGTTAAATTTTCCCAATCATGGGCTCACCTAAAAGGTGTTCCCAGAATTGCATGGACAACAATGTTAGCTCATTTTGGTGTTGGAATATTTGTCATAGGGGTTGTTTCGGTAACCGCCTGGGAGATGGAAAAAGTTGAAGAAGTTGCCATTGGTCAAACTGTTGAAATTGCAGGTTACGAGGTAAAAATGCTTGATGTCAGCCGCCGTCTTGAAGATAATTTTGTGGCTGAGAAAGTGATGTTCGAAGTCACTTCACCTTGGGGCTGGGTAACTCAAACCGCTTCCGAAAAGCGCGTTTATACCGCATCCCAAATTCCAACTACAGAAGCTGGAATGCTCACCTATGGGTTTTCTCAGATTTACATCACTCTTGGCGATTTGAGCGAGGATGGAGTGCGAGTTGTTCGTGTCTGGTATAAGCCGTTTATTATTCTTATTTGGCTTGGAACTTTGTTTATGGCGGGTGCCGGTTTCTTGTCTTTGAGCGATCGCCGCCTGAGAATCGGGGTGCCAAAATCCGCCCGTGCTGTTGCGGAGCCTGCTGAATGAAGTGGCTTTTGGTAATTCTTGCTCTGTTCGCGATGATACCTGCAACGCTTGCCATAGAGCCGGGCGAAGTGTTGGACGATCCGGTACTTGAAGCTCGGGCAAGGGCGATTTCCTCTGAACTCAGATGCCTTGTTTGCCAAAACCAATCCGTAGATGAAAGCGATTCATCGTTTGCCAAAGATATTCGTCTTTTGGTTCGCGAACAACTGGTCATGGGCCAGGGGGATCGCCAGATTATTGATTTTATGGTCGAGCGTTATGGAGAGTTTATTCTGTTACGTCCCTTTTTCGCCCCCCATACATATGTGCTTTGGTTTTTTACGCCCTTTATTTTGATTGTCGGGATAGTGGCTGTGTTCTTTCGCTGGAAAAGGCGCAAATCACAATTGCCCGGTACGGATGATGTGGAAACGGCTTTGACCAGAGCTGAGCAAAAAACATTGGACAGTCTGCTAAAAGATGATGGTAAAAAGGAATAGTTGCGATTAAAAATTTGCTGATTTCATTTTACCAAACCTTTTATTTTACTTTGCAAATGTTTGAGTTTGATACCCGTCTGCGCTAAACGGCCCTGTGCCTGATTTTATCTCTATATTTATTGCGCCGGGTCTTGACGCTTATTCAACAATTTTACTGATTGTTTTAAGCGCGTTTACCTCAGCAATAACCGCCAGTTTTGGCCTTGGGGGCGGCTCATTGCTCATTGCTGTGATGAGCCTTTTACTGCCTGCAATTATTGTTGTGCCGGTGCATGGCGCAGTGCAATTGGGATCGAATGGCGGTCGGGCCATATTGCGCCGTTCCTATATTCAATGGCAGTTTGTGGGCTGGTTTGTCCTGGGGTCGGCTCTGGGTGCCTTGCTTGGTGTGCGAGTGGCAACAATAATCCCCGACAATTGGTTTAAAGGGGCAATTGCTCTGTTTTTGCTATATTCTGTGTGGGCACCAAAACCAAAAATTTCCGACAGAGGTGCTATTTCAACAACTATTGCAGGAATATTTACCTCTGCTGTTGGTATGATTGTTGGAATTTCCGGGCCGCTGGTTATGACCTTTTTGCGCCATCTGTCTGATCGGCGTCAGATTGTTGGCACCCATGCTTTTTTAATGACAAGTCAAAACCTGTTTAAGTTTTTTGCCTTTGCCCTGTTTGGCTTTGCTTTTTGGAATTACCTGCCGTTGATACTTGCCATGGTCGCCAGCGGTTTTTTGGGCACCTATGCGGGTGGATTGTTTCTGGATAAAATTCCGGAAACCCTGTTTCGTCTGGGATTTCGGGTTTTGCTGACCATCATTGCGATTGATCTTTTTCGTCGCGCGGTTTTTGGCGCTTAAATTGTAGCGTCCAAAAAAACCTTACCTAATTCCCCAATATTACCTGTGTTTCCTGCATTACCAAAATTTAATGTTGATGTAATCATCCCGAAAGGTGCCCCCTGTTATCAGATACTCACCTGTTGAAGTTTGAATTTTCAAGGAGACACATTCAATGCAAACCCCAGAACCAGTGCGAAGCTCAAATTCTGCACAATCGCGAAAAGCTGCGCGATCCCAAAGTATGTTTCGCACCCGCAAATGGCTGGTTGCCACGTCGCTTGCCACGGTGCTTGCCCTGTCAGCAGCCGGATTTGTTGTTTCCTCCCAGACTTCCAATGCCCAGGTTTCCGTCGCGGTTGGCGCTCCTGCAAGTTTTGCTGATCTGGTGGAGGCTGTAAAACCTTCTGTGGTTTCAATCAGTGTTGATGGTCGTCAGGAAATTCGACGGCTTGGCTCTGAAGAGTTTTTCTTTCAATTTCCCGATCTTCCCCGCGATCATCCCTTGCGAAAGTTCTTTGATCAGTTTGAGCAGCGCAGAGGGCAAGCCCCTGATGGTGCTCCGCGTACCCGGCGCTTTCAGGCCGCAGGTTCCGGCTTTATTATTTCTGCTGATGGTTTGGTCGTAACCAATAACCACGTGGTGGAAAATGCTCAAAACATAACTATTACCGGTGATGATGGCACAGAATATGTGGCAACCGTAGTTGGCACAGACCGGCGTACAGATCTGGCGCTATTGCAAATTGAAGGTGCATCTGATCTTCCATTTGTTGAATTCGCCGAAGAAGATGTTCGTGTAGGTGATTGGGTTTTGGCGGTTGGTAATCCGTTTGGTCTTGGTGGCACGGTTACGGCTGGAATTATTTCTGCCCGTGGCCGCGATATTGCCGCCAGCGCCTATGGTGATTTTTTACAGATTGATGCTGCGATAAACGGGGGAAATTCTGGAGGCCCCACATTTAATCTGTCTGGAAAAGTGGTTGGTGTGAACACAGCCATAGCTTCTCCCAACGGGGGGAATGTTGGTATCGCGTTTGCTATTCCGGCCCAAACCGTAAAACAGGTCATTACTGATCTGATGGACGATGGTCTGGTGACCCGTGGTTTCCTTGGAGTGGGCATGCAAAATGTTTCCAAGGATATTGCCGATAGCGTTGGTCTTAACCGTGCTCGCGGTGCCATGGTGGTTGCCCTTACTGATGGTGGACCAGCTGGCGAAATTGGCATTCAAACCGGCGATATTATTCTCAAGGTAAATGGCGAGTTGATTGATGATTCATTGGATCTTACCCGCACCGTTGCAACACTTGCTCCCGGAACTCCGGTAAATGTTGTTGTGTGGCGGGACGGGTCCGAAGTTACCTATGAAGTTATATTGGACGAGCGCGTAGAGCCAACAATTAACCCGGTTGAAGAAACTGCCCCTGAGCCAGCGGTAGAACCTGAAAAGCCCATGCCGACAAGTGTTGGTCTCACTTTGATGCCCAACGAGAATGGCGAAGGCCTGGTTGTTATTGATATTGCCCCTGATTCAATTGCTGCTGAAAAACGTTTCCGTCAGGGCGATGTGTTGCTTGAAGCTAACGGCATGGAACTGAACAGCGCTGACGAGTTTGAGGATATTGTAGCCTCGGTACGAGAATCGGGCCGCTCAACCCTGTTGTTAAAAGCCATGCGTGGAAATCAGGTTCGCTTTCTTGGATTGCCGGTTTAGCCTCTCCTGTACTTAAAACCGACAATTCGTTTCTGTGGCCCCTGAATTCTTTCAGGGGCCACAGATTGCTCAATAGAGCAATATTGCCTACAGCGTGTCTTGCAAAAGTGGGTGCCGATTTTGCAACAAAAGATACGCGCAAACAAAGAGGTAAAGCATTGGCGCGGTTCCAATTAAATGCGACATGCTTTAGGGTCTGATCGATGAAGATATTATTGATTGAAGACGATCGCGAAGCGGCAACCTACCTCATGCAGGCTCTTGATGAGGCAGGTCATGTGGCCCACCACGCAGCGGATGGGGAAACCGGTTTTGCCATGGCTTCCGGCATGGATTATGATGTTCTTATAATTGATCGTATGCTGCCTCGTCGCGATGGAATTTCAATCATTGAATCATTGCGAGCAGAAGACAATCGAACTCCGGTGTTAATTCTTTCGGCCCTGGGGGAGGTTGAAGACCGGGTAACCGGTTTGCGCTCCGGGGGCGATGATTATCTGGCCAAACCCTATGCTTTTTCTGAATTGCTGGCCCGTGTTGAAGTATTGGCCCGCCGCGCCAGCCCGGCAGAGGCCGCATCGGTTTTTCAGGTCGGTGAGCTGACCCTTGATCGCCTGTCACGAGAGGTAACACGAGGGGAGCAAAAAATTTCCCTGCAACCGCGTGAATATCGTTTGTTGGAATTTTTGATGAAATATTCCGGACAGGTGGTCACCCGTACCATGTTGCTGGAAAATGTCTGGGATTATCATTTTGATCCCCAGACCAACGTTATTGATGTGCATATGTCGCGTCTGCGCGCTAAAATTGATCGCGGCCACAAGACCAGCTTATTGCAAACCATACGAGGTGCCGGATATATGATCCGTGCATAATTTTTTAAAACTCTGGCGAACGACCACCGTGCGTTTAACGGCGTTGTTCATCGTTATGTTCGTGCTTTTTTCGTTGGTTTTGCTTGGCTATGTGGGGTTTCAGTCTTCCATTGAAATTCAACGGGTGCAGGCTCGCGATGTTTTTTGGGAAATCCGCCAGTTGCGAAATATCGATCGTCAGCGCGGTCCAAGGGCCTTGGCCATTGCAGTGCAGCGTTTATCCAATCAGCCGGGGCGAGGCATTTATTATCTTGGCAATCCCGCTGGCGAAATGCTGGCTGGAAATTTCCGTTCAATCCCCAGTTATATACTGTTGGAGCCGGGCCAATATTCATTTTCATATTCTCCGCAACGGGCATTTGAGGGGTTACGGGACCCAGTTGAACCCAACAGCCCTGAAGCCCTTGAAAACAGTCAGCGCGGGCAAAGAGATGCCCAGGCGGTGGTCCGTTCCATTGTTTTGGAAAGTGGTTTCAGGTTGGTGGTGGGGCGCGATATCGTGCAGCGCCGCGATTTTACCAGAATTATTGTTCGCACAATGATGCTTGGGGTTATTGGCATTATTCTACTTGCTGCCGCTGCCGGAATTTTAACTGCCCGGCGCGTTCTCGCCCGCATTGATTCCATTAACGCCACCACCAGACAAATTATGGCCGGCAATATGTCTGAGCGTGTCCCGATTACCAAAAGGGATGATGAGTTTGATCAGTTGGCCACGGGTCTCAATGAAATGCTCGATAGGATTGAAATGCTTATGCAGGGGCTAAAAGAAGTGACCGACAATGTTGCTCACGATCTGAAAACCCCTCTTACCCGCCTTCGTAATATGGCCGAAGCTGCCCTTCGGGATGGCAGCTCTAATGAGGATCATAAAAAAGTCCTGGAAAAAACCATCACCGAAAGTGATCGACTGATTTCCACATTCAATGCCCTGTTATTGATCGCTCGGGTTGAGGCCGGTTCCCATTCTGATGCCTTAAAAAAAGTAGATGTGTCCCGCACTGTTATTGATATTTGTGATCTTTACAGTCCGGTGGTTGAGGATGCGGGCGGAACTTTGGTAATGGATATTGAACCTGATATCTATTTGAATTCAAATCGGGAGTTGCTTTCTCAAGCGTTGGTAAATCTGCTGGAAAATGCCATAAAATACAGCCTTGGTGATGATAATAAAAACTCAGATAATCTGGATGGTAATAAGATTTCCGTTGGCGTCAAAACCGCCGGTGGAAATGTCCGAATTTCCGTCTGTGATGGTGGCCCCGGTATTCCTGCCAGCGAGGGCGAAAGGGTGTTGCAAAGATTTGTTCGTTTAGAAAAAAGCCGCACTGAATCCGGTTCGGGTCTTGGTCTGGCATTGGTGGCAGCGGTGGCAAAACTTCATCGCGGAAGCTTTAAGGTTGAAGATAATCCCTCACGAGGTACTTCAAAAACTCCAGAGAATCCCGGTGTATGCGCAATAATTAGTTTGCCAAAAACTCCCTGATCGTTCAGTTTGTCCCTGTTGAGTTTTGGATTTTACCTCATGATGGACCAGCTTATTCCACTGCCGCCCCTGCCGATGAACAGCGCATTTGAAATATGGCTGGCCGTTCTGGAAAAAAATCAAAACCAGACAATTCAAAATGCCATGCCCCTGCTGAAACCCTTGTTTTGCGCATCCCCTTATCTGTTTGATCTTGCCAGAAAACATACCCGGTTTTTGATGGAATTATTGCAGCAGAACCCTGAAGTTTCTTTGAAAGCAATTCTTGATTTTGTTGAAAAACTGCCCGGCGCTACCATAGATGAAGAATATATTTCAAAGCATCTGCGTCTGGCAAAAGCCAAAGTGGCTTTGCTTTGCGCAATTGCCGAGACCGGTCAGGTCTGGTCCAGCAAAAAATCTTCAGCAGCGCTTAGTGACTTTGCCGATATCAGTTTGCAGGCGGCGTTGCAGTTTTGCATTGATGAGGCGCTTAGAGCCGGGAAAATTAGCGCGCCGGATCAAGAGTTTTCAGCGAAAAACAGCGGACTTTGCATCTTGGCTTTGGGCAAACATGGTGGTCGTGAATTAAATTATTCTTCCGATATTGATGTGGTGGCTTTTTTTGACCCCTGCAAGCAAACCCTTTGTCCACCGCAAAATGTTTCAAGAATCTACTCTAAAATAATCCAGAAAACCGCAGCTTTAATGCAGGATCGCACTGGCTTTGGGTATGTTTTTCGAACAGATCTGCGCCTGCGTCCCGACCCGGGATCAACTCCGGTTGCTCTTTCTGTGGATGCTGCGCTGACCTATTATGAATCCAGGGGGCAGAACTGGGAGCGCGCCGCCTGGATAAAGGCCCGCCCCGTTGCAGGTGACATGGAAGTTGCCAAAAATTTTCTAAATGATCTCTCCCCCTTTATCTGGCGCAAACACCTGGATTTTGCCGCAATTGCTGACATTCAGGCCATGAAACGTCAGATAAATATGGCGCAAAATGTCGGCGAGGAACGCTTAAGTGGCCATAATGTAAAACTTGGCCGTGGTGGTATTCGTGAAATAGAGTTTTTTGCCCAGACCCAGCAATTGATTGCCGGGGGACGTGAGCCGGAATTAAGGGTTCTTCCCACCGGAAAAGCTCTTGAAAAACTGGCGCAGAATAACTGGATCGCAAAAGAAACGGCCCGCCAGATGATCGATGCCTATTGGTTCTTGCGGGCCGTGGAAAATCGCCTGCAAATGCTCAATGATGAGCAGACCCACACCTTGCCGGCCGATCAAATCGGGTTGCAAATAATTGCCTCGCTTATGGGATATAAAAATCTGAAAAGCTTCGAAAAGGCCTATCGGGAAGTTCTTGGTATAGTCACTTCAAATTATGTCAAACTTTTTGCCGGTAAGGATCAGCTTTCCTCTCAATCCGGTTCTCTGGTATTTACGGGTTCAGACGACGATCCTGCAACTCTTGAAACCTTGAGTATCCTTGGTTTTTCAGACCCGGTCACAGCATCTTCAACCATAAAAAAATGGCACTATGGCAGTTATGCAGCAACTCGTGCCGCAGTTTCGCGCGCTCATCTTACAGAATTGTTGCCAAATCTTTTGCAATTCATTGGCAATACCAAAAGCGCTGATTTGGCTTTGCAGCGTTTTGATGATTTTTTATCCCGCCTCCCCACCGGGGTGCAATTATTTGCCATGCTGCGGGCTCACAGTCAGCTTTGTCAGTTGCTGGTGGCGTTTATGGCCTCTGCGCCGCGCATGGCGGATGCGGTAATTCAACGGGCCCATGTTTTGGATGGCATGATAGACCCGGCCCGAACCGCAGAAATTATCGACCCTCAGATTTTGATGCAAAAAGTCGAAGCTTTTTTGGCTGAAGCTACCGGTTTTGAAGATGTGATAGAGCGGGCCAGAATAATTGGCCAGGAACAGAAATTTCTTATTTCCGCCGGTTTGATTTCAGGCACTATTTCCCCGGAACTGGCCGGGGTTCAATTTTCGGTACTTGCAAAAACCCTGCTTGATCGATTGTTTGAAAGGGTTCGGGCATTGTTTGAGCAGCGTCATGGCACAATCAATGGAGCAAAAATTGCATTGCTGGCCTTTGGCAGACTTGGCTCCTCTCAAATGAATGTCGCCTCGGATCTGGATGTGATTTTGCTTTATGAAGTACCTGAAAAAATTGAAAATTCTGATGGAAAAAAGCCATTGGACAAAAGCCTTTATTTTACCCGCCTGACTCAAAGAATGATCTCGGCCATTTCCTCCCAGACTGCTGAAGGGGTTTTGTATGAAGTCGATATGCGCCTGCGCCCTTCGGGTAATGCAGGTCCGCTGGCCACAACCCGAAAAGCTTTTATCGCCTATCAGGAGCACAAAGCCTGGACGTGGGAACATCTGGCCTTAACCAGATCCAGGGTGATCTATGGTGATGATGGTTTTGCTGATCAGATTGAGCAGGATATAAGGGATGTTTTTGCCCGCAAAACAGACAGGAAACAACTGCTCAAAGATGTGGTTGAGATGCGTCAGCGTTTATCTAAAGATCGTCCACCACGCCATGCTTTTGATCTCAAGCTTATGGAAAACGGTTTGATGGATATCGAATTCATTGCTCAGTCGGCGGTGCTTTTATATCCGGATTTTCTGGTAGAATCCCGCACCAGTATTAAAAGCATTTTGCAAATTCTGGCGCAGGAAAACCTGCTGAAAGACGCGGATATTTTGGCGCAGGACTATGAGTTAATGTGCGCAATTGTGCAAATTATTGCCGCTTGTTTAAGTCGGCCATTTGCAGATGAAAGCTGGAATGAAGCATTTAAGGAATTGCTGGCGCGCCTTGTTAATTTCCCTGATTTTGCACGCCTGGAAAATCATATGCAAAATATTCGGTTTCGGGTTAAGTTAGCAAATCAGCAGTGGTTTGCGCTCTAAGCGGCCTGTGCGCTTTCCATCTGTTTATCTGCGTTCATAGGTAGCGAAACAGCAACGGTGGTTCCAATCCCCAACATGCTATCGATTGCCAGTTCTCCACCTGAAAGTTCAGCAATTGCCCGTGCAATTGCAAGGCCTGTTCCCGTTCCTCCCCGCTCCCGGTATTTGGAGGCATCTTCAAGGGAAAACGGCTCGAACAATGCTGCCAGCTTGCCTTTTGCTATTCCGATACCGGTGTCGGTAATTTCCAGCACTATTCCCTCATTTGCCACCCATGCCCCAATCCTCACCTGCCCCCCGGATGGGGTAAAGCGAACGGCATTGTCTAAAAGATTGCCGATTATGCGCTCAATTCCGGCTCGGTCGTTAAATAATACCTGCTCGCACGAGCAATCAATATCAAGTTTGACACCACAGCGTTTGGCGCGAGAGGAGAATTTTTTTTCAACGGCGTGCAATATTTCACCTATCACGACTTTTTCGCAGGTCAGAATTTTGTGTCCTGCCTCAAGTTCGGATAGTTCAATCACCCCCGAAATTGCGCGCAGTAATTCTTCGCCGGATTTTTTTATATCTCCTATATACGAAAGGTAGCGCTCGTCTCCCACCGGGCCAAATGTCTGATGAGATATCAGGTCGGCGAAACCTATTATGTGATTTAGGGGTGTTCTGAAATCATGATTGAGATGGGCAAGAAACGCCACCTTGGAATTGCGAGCCTCTTCGGCGCGAAGTTTTTCTTCTCCATAAGCGCGTCTCAAATTGTTTTGGCGGTCTCGAAGGGTGGAAATTTGTGTGGCCATTGTGGTAATTAAATTTTGCTGTTCCATCATCGCCATGGCTTGATACGAGGCTCTTTCGCTTCGCAAAAACAATGCATATCCGATTGCTGCCAGACCGCTGGCCAACAACAAACAGGTTAGTATAACAAACTGAATTGGCAGCAGGGTGGGAGTTATGGCAAAAATTATAGCGAAAAAAAACAATGCGCTGACCAGCGTGAAAAACCCGATGAAAATAATCAGGTTGGAAGGAAATGGCGCGGACCCCGTCAATTCTTTTTCTCTGGATTTAATTATGCTCAGACCACTGGCATCAGCGGGCGCTGTTTTATATAATTCAGCTATTTTTGATCTGACTGGATCCACCCCTGCCATCACCTTTTTTTGGATGATTTGTCCCCTTGGAAAGGCCATTGTGAATCATAAGGGTTGACCATGTCCATACCCTTGTCAGACACAAAAAAGCCCATGTCTGGAAAACATGAGTCAGAAGAATCCGTTAGCGCTAAAAATTTATTTTTGCCGGGTGTGAAAAGGGCGAATTATTTGGTCAAAATGTTGCTGAAAATGCAAAATTCAGGTATTTTTGTGGCAGGTATTGTTTGATCCCTAAGGGCAATCGTTCTGCGATTCGCTTTAAAATCGTGCCCGATATTGCTATAGATTTTTAAATCCAGCGTCTCGTTTTATTCAAAAGCGCAACATATTGCTCGCCGAATTTGTCTCTCATATAGCGCTCTTCTCTGGCAACTACGCCAAATCGCAGGATGAGAAAAAACACCGGCCAAAGTAATAAAAACCATTCACTGGAAAACATTATTCCAACCCCGACAAGCAAAATCTGCATGCCCATATACATGGGGTTTCGGGTGAATTTATAAGGCCCGTCGACCACAACCAAAAGTGCTGCCTTATGGGTGGCAACGTTGGTGCCAGCTTTTGAGAATGTTCTAACCCCCCAAATCGCCAGACCAATTCCACTCAAAATTATCGCCAATCCAATAAAAAACTGTGGGCTGCCGACACTGAATTGCGCCAAAAGCGCAAGCGGAAAGATAAATTGCAACAAGGCACCGGCTGCAAGGAAGGTCAGCAAAATAAGCGGCGGCGGAAATATTACACCAGGACTTTCATCATCATGACTTTCGTTATTCTGATTTTTCTCGCCCATGATTTCCTCTTTAGTTATTTTCCTATCCTGATACATAGTGATCAAAGCCAACACTATCAATCATTAGAGGACTTGATATGCGTCGCAAATATTTTGCTCCTCTGGATGATTTGCTGGCAATCTCTGGCGTATGGATTGAAAAACTGGCCCGGTTTGCAGCGATTGTCGGTGGCATTGTTTTGGTTGCCATTGCCCTTATCACTCTGGTCAGTGTTATCGGGCGTGCACTAATTCCCTTTGGACTTCGTCCCCTGCGCGGTCAGTTTGAGCTGGTTGAGGCGGGAACATTATTTGCCGTTTGTGCATTCTTGCCCTGGTGCCATCTGAAAAAGGGTCATGCCAGTGTTGCTGTTTTTACGGATTTTTTTGGAGCGCGCATAAACAAAATTATCGATTTTGCCGGTGATTTATTGCTTGCAATTCTGGCCTTGCTGATGGCGCGTCAGCTTGGGCTTGGCATGTTTGACAAAATTGAATTTGGTGAAACCAGCTTTTTGCTTCGCTATCCCATCTGGTGGTCTTATGGTTCGGCACTTTTTGGTCTTTCCATCTGGATAATTGTTGGGTTTTGGGCTTCGTTCAACAGTTTGACCCTTATTTTTATCAGTGCAGATACCAATGATATCGACTCTGAAAGTGGCTCATCAACAAATTTAGGGCCGGGCAATTGAGTGCGCTGACCATCGGGTTTTTATCATTCCCCATTTTGATATTGCTGATTTTTATTCGCATTCCCATTGCGTTGGCCATGTTTATGGTCGGGTTTTTTGGCAATTTTTTAATTCGTGGTTCCTTCACCCCGATTTTTTCGCAAATGAAGGACCTGACATTTTCAACATTTTCCGCCTATTCCCTTTCCATTATTCCGCTGTTTTTGCTGATGGGCAATCTGGCAACCATCGGGGGCATGTCGGCATCTTTGTTTAAGGCCGCCCAGACATGGCTTGGCCATAAGCCGGGCGGGGTGGCCATGGCAGCAATTGGTGCCTGTGCCGGGTTTGGCGCCGTATGCGGGTCATCTCTTGCCACCGCTGCCACCATGGGAAAAGTGGCATTGCCTGAGCTGAAACGCTATGGATATTCTGATGCATTGGCCACAGGAGCGCTGGCTGCTGGTGGCACCCTTGGCATATTAATTCCCCCATCGGTTATTCTGGTGATATTTGCCATTCTTGCCCAGGTTAATGTGGCAAAACTCTTTGTGGCGGCAATTATTCCCGGTATTATTGCAGCGTTGGGATATATGCTTGTGATCAGAATTTATGTGCATTTCAACCCGAAAAGCGCCGGCAGCGCACCAAGAGAGCCCTATATTGTTCGCTTCAGGGCTTTGCTTGACATCTGGCCGGTATTACTGATTTTTTCCCTTGTTATCGGGGGCATATATTCGGGTATATTCACCCCCACAGAGGGGGCGGCGATTGGCGCGTTGGGAACCGGATTGATCGCGGTGTTTTCCGGCAAATTGAATTTTTCTGCCCTTAGTAATGCGTTCCTTGAAACTGCCTCAGCGACGGCAATGATTTTTCTGATTATTTTTGGCGCAGCCGTTTTGAATGGATTTCTTGCCCTTTCAGGCGCTCCTCAGGCCATGGCCCAATTTATCAGCGAACAGGGGTTTTCTCCATGGCTGGTGCTGATTGTTATTCTTTTGCTCTATCTGGTTTTGGGCACTTTGATGGATTCTTTATCGATGATCCTTTTGACTATTCCCATCTTTTATCCAATCGTCACCCAGCTGGATTTTGGTCTGTCCCCGGCTGAATTTGCCCTCTGGTTTGGAGTGTTGGTTTTGGTAGTAGTAGAAGTTGGGCTGATAACACCACCGGTGGGCTTAAACCTGTTTGTTATCAATAAGATGTCGCCTAATACCAAGCTCTCAAAGACCTATTATGGAGTGCTGCCCTTTGTTGTTTCTGATGTTTTCAGAATTGCATTGCTGCTTGCCTTTCCCGTGATTAGCCTGTTTCTTGTCCGCGTATTTAGCTGACCTGTATAAAAGCGAATCAGGTTATCGGGAATTGATTTTTTTATTAAAGGAACATTGCCTTGAAAATGATTTTCAGATTTTTTGGTACGTTTTCTCTTTGGCTGGCTTTTTTTGGTCTGGCTTTATTTACGCCTGCAATGGCTCAACAAGCCCCGCAGTTTATCTTGCGCCTGCACCATTTTTTACCCTCCACATCTACAATTCCCGCCAAGGCCATTGCCCCCTGGGTAAAGCGAATTGAAGAAGCTTCGGATGGGCGGATAAAAATTGAAATCTACCCCTCCATGCAATTGGGTGGAGCGCCCCCGCAATTGTTTGATCAGGCCCGCGAAGGGGTAGCCGATATTATCTGGACAGTGCTGGGATATACGCCGGGACGTTTTCCCAAGTCCGAAGTATTTGAAACCCCGTTCATGGTCACTAATGGCGAAAACACTTCCCGCGCCTTTCAGGAATATATTCAAAAATATGCCATGGATGAATTTGAATCCGTGCAACTGATTGCTGCCCATACCCATGGTCCCGGCCTGTTTCATGTGCGCGAACCGCTTACCTCGCTTGAAGATTTGGCGGGGCGTAAAATTCGCGGCGGCTCCAGAATTATCAACCAGATGCTTGCCGACCTTGGGGCCGAGCCGATTGGCATGCCCCTGCCATCGGTGCCGGAAGCTTTGAGCACCGGCGTGATTTCAGGCACTACCATCCCCTGGGAGGTGACAACAGCTTTTGCCATTAGTGAGCTGGTGAGCAATCATACCGGCTTTAGCGGTGCCAATGGCCTTTATACCCAGACATTTGCCCTGGTGATGAATAAGGACAGCTATAATGCTTTGCCGGCTGATTTGCGCCAGATAATTGACGAAAATTCCGGTGCTGATGTTGCAGCCCAATTTGGTGCTGCCATGGATGCGGGCGATTTTATCGGCCTTGAAGTAGCGCAAAAGCTGGGCAATTCCATCATTACTCTGGATGAGGCGGAAACGGCGCGCTGGAAACAGGCAGCCCAGCCAACGATTGATAAATGGATTGAAGAAACTCCGGATGGGCAATTACTTTATGACGCCGCAAAATCATTGGTTGAGCAATATTCTTCTCCATGATTTTTGATCTGAGCAGTTTGCAGCTATTCTATTTTCTAAGTGCGGCAGCATTAATCGGTTTTACCAAAACCTCGGTTGGCGGGGTTGGTATATTGGCTGTGTTGCTGGCCGCGCTGGCTTTTCCTGGCAAGGCTTCTCCTGGTATTTTATTGCCCATGCTGATCGTCGCCGATATTGTGGCGGTGATTTATTATCGCCGGGATTGCCAATGGGCCATTCTGATCAAACTGTTTCCGGCTACAATCATCGGGGTTGTTGTTGGTTTTTTCATTGTTGATCTTGCCCCGCCTGAGTTTTTTCAAAAGCTGATCGGGGCGATAATTCTGGTTATGCTATTGATAAATCTGGCTATTGAATATGGCGGGAAACATCAATTTGGTGGCTGGCTGGTAACTTCAATTGTTGGAGTTTTTGCCGGTGCCGCCTCCATGGTTGCCAATGCCGCTGGCCCGGTTTTTGGGATTTTTCTTTTGCAAATGGGCTTGAGCAAAGAGAAGTTTGTCGGCACCAGATCATGGTTTTTTCTGGTGATGAACATCATGAAACTGCCTTTTTCAGTTAGTTTAGGCCTGATAACACCTGAAACATTGACCCTTAATCTATATGCAATACCGATAATTTTGGCCGGTGCCTGGCTTGGCATCAAGGTGCTAAAGATGATAAATCTTAACATGTTCACATGGCTTATTCGTACCGCCGTAATAATTGCCATAATTCGCTTGCTTGTTTTCTAAGGGCTAAAGCAATAAACAAATCAGGTTCGGTGAATTTGGAGAACATGTATGGATTTGGCATTCGTTATTCCCGCCTACAATGAAGAATTGCTGATTGGCGACTGTCTAAAGTCGGTAATCAGGGAAGTTGAGCGCTCTGGCGCTGATGTTGAGATCATCGTTGTCAACAATGCATCAACCGACAAAACCGCTGAAATTGCCAGCAGTTTTACTGGAGTTAAAGTGGTGTTTGAAAGCAAAAAAGGCCTGGTTCACGCCCGCCATGCCGGGTTTGAAGCATCAACGTCTGAACTTGTGGCCAACATAGATGCCGATACGCAACTGCCTGAAGGGTGGATCACCACAGTTCTGACCAGTTTTGAAAAGCGCCCCGATCTGGTGGCTCTAAGTGGCCCATATGTCTATCACGATTTGGTCTGGTATAATCGTGTTTTGGTACGTGGGTTTTATTATTTTGCCTATGTTCTTTATCTTTTAAACCGATTTGTTTTTCGTATTGGATCGATGATTCAGGGGGGCAATTTTGTGCTCAAGCGCAGCGCCTGGAATAAGGTAGGCGGTTTTGATCGCTCAATTGCCTTTTACGGAGAAGACACCGATGTGGCCATGCGTCTGCACAAAGTTGGTCCGGTGAAGTGGACCTTCAAATTGCCCATGTATACTTCTGGCCGTCGGCTTGAGGGGGAAGGGGTATTTAAAACTGCCGGAACTTATACCCTCAATTATCTTTGGGTGACATTTTTTGGCAAACCCTATACAAAAAATTATTCCGACGTGCGTCCACAATAGAACCGCAATAAAATTACAGCGAATTTACAGCGAAATTACATTAAAACCACAGCATTAAAATCATGGTTAGTGTTACAGCTATTGCTCCACAACATATTGGCTCCTTTGCCGTGCAAAATCATTGCTTCTGAATTATCATGTTAGCAAAAAAGTGCGGAAGTGAAGTGCAGAAAAAAGTGCAAAAAAAAATACGTGCGCGTCGTGCGCCTACAGAAACTGATGTTGCCAAGCTGGCCGGGGTTTCCCAGTCGGCGGTTTCTCGCGCTTTCACCCCTGGCGCAAGTGTGGCCAAAGCCACCAGAGAGAAAATTCTGAAAGCCGCCCAAAAAATCGGCTACCAGACCAATCTGATGGCCAGGTCTTTAGCCACCAGCCGCTCCAACATTGTCGCCCTTGCCATTTCCAATCTCGAAAATCCGTTTTATGCTCAGGTGGTCAAAGAGCTGTCGGAGCGTCTACGTGATACCGGGCGTCATATCCTGTTGTTCACAACCAAGATCGATGGCACTGCCGATCCGGAACTTGAGCGGGTTTTAAGCTATCAGGTTGATGCCTTAATACTCACCGCAACTACTGCCTCCATTGAACTGACTGACCAGTGTCAAAAAAACGGCATTCCCATTGTGCAGATCAACCGGGAAAGCAAAATTTCAGGCATCTCCACAGTGCGGGGAGAGAATCAGAAAGCCGCCGAGCAGATCGCCCAGTTTTTAATTGCTGGCGGCCATAAGAATTTTGCCTTTATCGGTGGAACAAAAGATTCTAACACCAGTCAAATTCGCCAGCATGCTTTTGCTTCTCATCTTAAATCATTGGGTTTTCCTCAAGTGCAAATTGCATTTGGTGATTATTCCTTTGAAGGTGCCGCGGCCGCCACCCGCCAGATTTTGAATTCCAAAAAACCCGTCGATGCCATATTTTGCGCTTCTGACTATATGGCTTTTGCCGCTTTGGATGTGGTGAGGCGCGAATTTGGCTTGAAAGTTCCTCAGGATATTTCCATCGTCGGCGTTGATGATGTTCCGGAAGCCTCCCACTCAGCCTATGATCTAACCACCTATTCACAACCTGCCGCTTCTTTGGCAGAAGAGGCCATAAAGATCATTGATCAGCAAATTGCCCATCCGGGCCGTCGGGCCATGCGCCGTGAGGTGAGGGGGGAATTGATATTGCGCGGGTCAGCCAGATTGCCGGATAATTCCATATTTACTATTGATGGAAAAAAAGTCTGGCGATCATAAATTTACTATTGCATGCGCATGCAAAAACCTCTATTGCATGCGTATGCAAAGAATGAATTTCCGCGTGGAATTCTTATATTTTGCCTCCGTCAAACAATTTTTCAGGCATCAGATTTTTTTAACAGGCGATAAGAAAATGAGTGTTTCTCAGAGTAATGCGAGTATTTCTCAAACCACCCAGTCCGTAGATGTTTCAGAAGGTGTTACCGTGGGTAACGACAATTCTTCCGATTCTTACAATACCTATAAGTTTAATAATGGCGACGTGAGCAATCAGATATATCGCAACGCCAGGCTTGTGCATCTCAATGATGTTACTCAGTCTCTTGTTGGTCATGCCCTGCGCCGTGGCGAGGTTATAGAAACCAAGCATGGTGCTCTTGTTGCCTCAACCGGTAAGTTCACCGGTCGTTCGGCGGGGGACAAATATATCGTTCTGGATCAAAAAACCACCGATAGCGTTTGGTGGGATAATACCAACTCCATGACGTCAAAAACATTTGATCTGTTGCTTGATGATATGCTTGAGCACGCTATTGGGCGCACTGTTTTTCAACAACAATTATTTGCTGGAGCGGACAAAAACCACCGCTATAATGTTGAAGTATTTAGTGAAAGCTCATGGCATGCCTTGTTTATCCGTCACCTTTTGTTGCGACCCAGCGAAAAAGAGCTAAGTAGTTTTGATGCCAATGTAACAATTGTACATATGCCTGATTTTCAGGCCGATCCGGCCCGTCACGGCACTAAAACCAGCACTTGTATTGCGTTGGATTTCACGCGCAATATTGTTCTGATATGTGGCACCGCCTATGCGGGTGAGATTAAAAAATCCGTATTCTCTCTGTTTAACTATCATGCTCCTGATGCCGATATTTTTCCCATGCATTGCTCGGCAAATGTGGGCCAAAATGATGATACCACCCTGTTTTTTGGCCTGTCTGGAACCGGAAAAACCACCCTTTCAACTTCCCCCGTGCGCGCTTTGGTTGGTGATGATGAACATGGCTGGACAAAGGATGGTGTGTTTAATCTTGAGGGCGGATGTTACGCTAAGGCCATCAATCTTACTGAAGAGGGTGAGCCTGAAATTTTTGCCACTACCTTGCAGGCTGGTACAGTTCTTGAAAATGTGACCCTTGATCCTAAAACCGGCGAGCTGGATTTTGCCGATGCCAGCGTTACTGAAAATACCAGAATAGCTTATCCCCTGTCGGCAATTCCCAACCGCGTTGAAAGCGGCATGGCTTCGGTTCCAAAAAATCTGGTTTTGCTGACCGCCGATGCCTTTGGCGTATTGCCCCCGATTGCCCGGCTGACCCCCGAGCAGGCAATCTATTACTTTTTGTCCGGATATACAGCTAAACTAGCCGGAACCGAACGCGGTGTAACCGAACCTCA
Organism: Devosiaceae bacterium; assembly: GCA_021648375.1. Taxonomy (GTDB): domain Bacteria; phylum Pseudomonadota; class Alphaproteobacteria; order Rhizobiales; family Devosiaceae; genus DROE01. Next base: position 16,870 of record JAKISW010000018.1, on the reverse strand, counting down.
GGCCACGTTCTCTGCCTGTTTTGGTGCGCCGTTTATGGCCAGAAACCCTTCTGTCTATGGTCAGTTGCTACAAAAGCGCCTTGGCGAAACCGGGGCAACCTGCTGGCTGCTCAATACCGGCTGGACCGGTGGAGCCTATGGGGAAGGCAAACGCATGGCCTTAAAAGATACCAGAAAAATGCTTGAAGCCGCCCTGAACGGTGATCTGGATGATGTTCAATATAGAACCGACAAGGTGTTTGGCTTAAAAGTTCCTCTAGCCATTGAGGGCATTGAAGATAAATTGCTTAACCCGCAACAGACCTGGCAGAATAGCGATGCATATTCGGATCAGGCAGGCAAACTGCTCAAATTATTTGAAGATAATTATAAGAAACTTCGGGCTGCAGATTTGGGTTAAACCGTTCAAAATATTAGCTAATTACAAATTGCCTGCATATCAGCGGGCGAATAAAACAGAATTTTTAGGAGAAAAATATGGCTTTGATCACCCTTCGCCAACTTTTGGATCATGCTTCCCAAAACGGCTATGGCATGCCCGCTTTCAACATTACCAATCTGGAAACCATGCAGGCGGTTATGGAAGCTGCCGACAAAACCAACTCCCCGGTTTTGCTTCAGGCCTCTCGCACGGCGCGCAATTATATGGGTGATAAATTCCTGCAACATATGTTTATGGCGGCGGCAGAAACCTACCCCCACCTGCCGGTCTGCATGCATCTTGACCATGGGAACGAGCTTGATACCTGCATGTCGGCCATGGATATGGGCTTTACCTCAGTGATGATGGATGGCTCGTTGGAAGCTGATGCAAAAACTCCTTCTGAATATGATTATAACGTGGCCGAAACCTCATCGGTTGTTGAGGTTGCCCATACCCGCGGAATTTCCGTTGAGGGTGAACTTGGTGTGCTTGGCTCCCTTGAAACCGGTATGGGAGAAAAAGAAGACGGGCATGGTTTTGAAGGCATGCTGGCACGCAATCAATTGCTGACCGATCCGGATGAAGCCTGCGATTTTGTCGCCGCAACCGGCGTTGATGCCTTGGCTGTTGCCTGTGGCACTTCCCATGGTGCCTATAAATTCTCCAAACGTCCAAACGGCGATATTTTGGCCATGAATGTCATCGAGCAAATTCACGAAAAACTTCCCCATACCCACCTTGTTATGCACGGGGCTTCAACAGTTCCGCAATATTTGCAGGACCTGATCAATCAGCATGGCGGCGATATCCCTCAAACATTTGGTGTGCCGCTGGAAGAGGTTGAACGCGGCATTAAATGCGGTGTTAGAAAAATCAATATCGACACAGATATCCGTATGGCTCTAAGCGGCTCCATGCGTGAATTTTTGCTTAATAACCGTTCTTCGTTTGACTTGCGCGCCATTATTAAACCAGGGCGCAAGCGCGTTGTTGAGCTTTGCGCCAAGCGCAATGAATTGTTTGGTTGCGCTGGAATGGCCGACAAGATCAAACCCTTGAGCCTGTCCCAGATGGCCGATCGCTATGCGGCTGGGATTTTCCGCTCCAAAGCGGCCTGAATGGATTGAGTATTTCTTCAAAAAACGATCAAAATACTGATCTGGCATTCTGGTTGAAAAATCAGAATGCCTCCTCTGCTTTAAGCCAGATTGTTTTGGCCATGGCTGAGGCTGGTATTGAAATTGCCCATGTGGCCAAAAGTGCAGCGCTGGATGGAAAATCCGGCGCGGCTGGCATTGTTAATGTGCAGGGTGAAGAGCAAAAAGATCTGGATATTATTTCCAATGATATTGTGCTTGAGCATTTGAAAAAATGCCCATCTGCAATTGCTCTGGTTTCTGAAGAAGTGCCTGAGTTGCTGATAAATCCGGGCGGTGAAATTTCAAGTGACGACGAGAAAAATTATGCGATCTGTTTTGATCCTCTGGATGGCTCCTCAAATATCGAAACCAACAGCGCTATTGGAACCATATTTTCGGTTTTACAATTAGGGGTGATTAACGGAGATTATCCTGATCAAAATGATGTTTTTGCTGCCAGTAAAAACCAGATTGCTGCCGGATATATATATTATGGACCGGCAACTCTTTTGATTTTGACCATAGGCAAATCGGTGGCGATGTTTGCTTTCAGTGAGGTTGATAAGCAATTTTTCCTTGTTCAGGATCAGCTGACAATTCCAAAAACCGCCAGCGAATATTCCATCAATATGGCCTATGCTCGGTTTTGGGATGCTTCGACAACAACCTATATCAATGATTGTCAGAGTGGTAAGCCCGGCCCGCGTGGCAAGGATTTCAACATGCGCTGGTCCGGGGCGATGATTGCAGATGTGCACAAGCTTTTTGTGCGCGGCGGGGTATTTATTTATCCGGCCTTAAAAAAACCGGGAAGCGAAACCGGCAAGCTGCGATTTCTTTATGAGGCACTGCCCATGGCCATGCTGGTTGAGAATGCCGGCGGAAAAGCCATTATGGGCAAGCAGGAAATTTCAGGGTTTTTACCTTCCTCCCTGCACCAACGAGTGCCGGTAATTCTCGGCTCTAAAGAAGAGGTGGAGATTTTACAAAATCTCTATCGTCAAAAGCACTAGTTGTTTAGTCCTGACCCTATGGGTCTAGGCCCTAGATTTTTCTCTTCCATTAATTCAGACTGTCCCAATGATCAAAAACACTCCTGAAAATGATGTGCTCTGGACCCCATCAGAGCAAAGAAAATCCGCCTCTGCTCTGTTTAAACTCAGCAAAAACACCAGCCATTTGCATGGGTGTAAGCCGGATGATTATGCGGGTCTGCATCGCTGGTCGATAGAGCAACCGGAGCAATTCTTCTCATCTCTTTGGGATGAGATGGATATAATTGGCGAAAAGGGGGAGAGGGCTTTTGTTGGGGAAGATCACATCAAAAATGCCAAATTTTTCCCCGATGCCAGATTGAATTATACCCAAAACCTGTTGCGCGATCCCAGCGACAAAATCGCCATAATCGCCACAAGAGACGATGGCACACGGCGTCAAATTAGCCGGTTGGAACTTAAAACAAACGTCTTGCGCATCACAAAAGCCCTGCGTGCTGCCAAAATTGGTCCGGGCGATCGCATAGCGGGAATTGTCACCAACGATATTGAAGCCATTGAATTTTATCTGGCCTCAGCTGCTATAGGCGCAATCTGGGCCTCCTGCTCTCCGGATTTTGGCCCGGCGGGGGCTTCCGATCGTCTCAATCAAGTCGCCCCGAAATTGCTGGTGGCTGTTCCAGATTATCGCTATGGGGACAAGAATATTGACATCACCGAAACCATTAATGCGGTGGCAAAAACCAAATCGGTTGAGCAAATTGTTATTCTTGGCGAGGTTTTTGAAACGCAAAAATATGCAAAACCCGCTTTTGGTTCAAAACAATGGCTGGCGCCTCATGTGGGGAAAAACGATGATGCTGAGGAGATTGATTATAATTTAGCTTCATTTGATCAGCCACTGGTAATCCTGTTTTCTTCCGGCACTACCGGAAAGCCAAAATGTATCATTCACCGGGCCGGGGGCCTGTTGCTGCAACATCTAAAGGAACATGCCCTCCATTGCGACATCGGGGCCAATGACCGCCTGTTTTATTTCTCTACCTGCGGTTGGATGATGTGGAACTGGCAGATTTCATCGCTGGCTCTTGGCACCACTTTGCTGACCTATGACGGCAATCCGTTTTATCCCAAGCCAGAGCGCCTGATTGACCTGATTGATGAAGAACAAATATCTGTTTTTGGCACTTCAGCCAAATATATCGATGCTTTAAACAAGTTTGGCGTGAAGCCAAAAACCTCCCATGATTTAAAAAGCCTCAAGAGTATTCTTTCCACCGGTTCTCCCCTTTTGGCTCCCAGTTTTGATTATGTTTATGAGGATTTCAAATCTGATCTGCATCTGGCCTCGATTTCAGGTGGCACCGATATTTGCGCCTGTTTTGTTGGCGGAGTGCCAACGCTTCCGGTGCGTAGAGGTCAGATTCAAGGGGCAATGCTTGGCCTTGATATTGTGGCGCTGGACGATAATGCCAAACCCATAAAGGGAAAAGCGGGGGAGCTGGTCTGTCGCACAGCTTTCCCCTCCATGCCTTTGGGTTTTTGGCAGGACCCGGACGGCACCCGCTATCATAAGTCCTATTTTTCTCAGATTGAGGGGGTCTGGTGTCAGGGGGATTTTCTGGAAGAACTTCCTGAGGGTGGATTTATTATCCATGGCCGCTCCGACACTGTGCTTAATCCCGGCGGGGTACGCATCGGCACCGCGGAAATCTATCGTCAGGTCGAAGCTATTGAGCAGGTGCAAGAGGCGGTCGCGGTGGGGCAGGATTTTGAGGGCGATCAACGCATTGTGCTGTTTATCCGGCTTGTTGATGGCGAAAAATTGAGCGATGAGCTGCAAAAAACTATTCGCAAAAAAATTCGCCTTGGTGCCACCCCGCGCCATGTTCCGGCAATTATTGCGGCGGTGCCTGATATTCCGCGCACCCGTTCCGGCAAGATTTCAGAAATTGCAGTGCGTGATATTATCCATGGCCGCAAGGTGAAAAACACCACCGCTCTGGCTAATGCTGAGTGCCTGCAATTTTATGCAGATTGGGCGGTAGAGGGCTGACCAAACGAGGCTGACTTATCGGAGGAGGGTGTGCTTTGAATAGTTCGGTAACTGTTGCCGTAAGTCACCCCGTCATTATCGGGCTTGACCCGATAATCCAGCAACACGAAGTCTTCCGGGTTAAAAACTTCAACGTATGAAGAATATTATCACGCGCCAGAATTTTGTCGTAGATGGATACTCGGGCACTTTTTATCTCGCGCCGATGGGCTGTCCCGAGTATGGCGAGGTGGCTCGAGTATGACGAGGCGTGATACCTGAGTATGAAGAAGATATATCCAGAATGACAAACGGCAACAAAATGCGCCTTCCCGGCCTTGCGCCGGGATCTGGTGGAGATTGAGAACAGACCCCGGATTAAATCCGGGGAAGAGCAGGTGGTTAATGCGGTGATCCAGAGGCGCAGATAAGGCCCTGGATCGACCCCGGCCTGCGCCGGGGTGACACCACAGGCGCAATATATAACGTCTCGTCATTGCTTCGTCACAAAACAGTTCCTCGCAATGACGTCTGAAAGCTGAATCAATCTAACCGTCAGTCTGCGCTCCACCCAGATCTTCCAGAATCGGGCAGTCCGGGCGATTGTCCCCCGAGCATTCTTCAATCAGGTGGCTCAAAGTGTTGGACATGGATTTCAAGCCCTCGATTTTGGCATTTATTTGCACCAGATGTTCTTTGGCTATTCTTTTCACATCGGCACTTGATCGCTCGTCATCATCATAAAGCGCTATAAGTGCGCGACAATCCTCGATGGTAAAACCCAATGCTCTGGCGCGGCCCAAAAATGCCAGTTTGTGCAATTCCTGCTCGCGAAAAGTCCTATAGCCATTTTCGCCACGCAAGGGTTTGACCAGACCTATATCTTCATAATAGCGAATGGTTTTTGCCGGCAGGCCCGAACGGGTGGAAACATCACCAATATTCATGGAAACCCCTTTTGTTTTAAAAATCCCCCGAAGTAAAAACTCCGGGGGAATTAATGTTGGTTTTATTCAGCCGGAGCCATTTTGAGCTCTGGAGATTGCAAGTGTTTAACCGGTGATTTTTCAACCATAACCGGCTTGACCCAGCGCAGGCGCAAGGCGTTGGTCAGAACGAACACGCTTGACAGACCCATTGCGGCCGCTGCCAGCATTGGAGACAGGGTTATGCCCCAAAACGGATAAAGAACGCCCGCAGCTACCGGAATAAGCACCGTGTTATAAGCAAAGGCCCAAAACAGGTTTTGTTTAATGTTGTTCATGGTGCGCTGGCTGACGTCAAAGGCGTTTACCACCCCTTTAAGGTCACCCGACATCAAAACAACATCCGCCGATTCAATGGCCACATCGGTGCCGGTGCCAATGGCAATACCCACATCAGCCTCGGCCAGGGCCGGTGCATCATTGATGCCATCACCCACAAAGGCCAGACTAGCTCCACCTTCGCGCAGCTTGTGTAGAGCGTCCACTTTGCCCTCGGGCAATACTTCAGCCACCACATGATCAATGCCAAGTTCCGCTGCGATAACTTCAGCAGTGCCTTGGTTATCACCGGTGATCATCGCAACTTTCAGGCCCAGCTTGTGCAGGGCGGCAATTGCCTCTGGTGTGCTTTCTTTAATCGGATCAGCAACAGCGATAACCGCAGCTGCCTTGCCATCAATTGCAGCATAAAGGGGAGATTTTCCTTTTTTACCAAGGGCAGTACCGGCATCAGCCAGTGCGCCAAGTTCAATTCCCTCACGCACCATTAAACGATCCGCACCGATAAACAGCTTTTTGCCGTTGACCGTTGCGCTGACACCAAAACCGGTGATTGATTCAAAATCCTCAATCTCAGCCAGCTTCATATTCTTGGCCTCAGCTGCGCGCACGATTGCCTCGGCAATTGGATGCTCGGATGTGGTTTCAACCGCTGCCACAAGGGCCAGAACTTCATCTTCGTCAAAGCCTTCAGAAACGCTCAGATCAGTCAGTTCAGGACGGCCTTGAGTTAATGTGCCGGTTTTATCCAACGCCACAATGGTTGCTTCCTGCAATCCTTGCAGCGCGTCACCCTTGCGAAACAGAACACCCATTTCAGCGGCGCGGCCGGTGCCCACCATGATAGAGGTTGGCGTCGCCAGCCCCATTGCGCACGGGCACGCAATAATCAACACGGAAACACCGGCCACAAGGGCAAAAGTCAGCGCGGGATCAGGGCCAAAAATCAGCCAGACCACAACGGTCAAGGCTGCAAATACCATAACGATTGGCACAAATACCCCGGTGATTTTGTCCACCAGCGCCTGAATTGGCAGTTTGGCTCCCTGAGCCTGCTCAACCATCTTGATGATCTGGGCCAGCATGGTGTCAGAGCCAACTTTGGTGGCTTTGAATTTTAATGCTCCGGTGCCGTTCACGGTGCCACCGACAACGGTTTCACCATCAGTTTTTTCCACCGGAACCGGCTCACCGGTGATCATGCTTTCATCCACATAGGATGAGCCGCTGGTCACTTCACCATCTACGGCAATTTTTTCACCGGGGCGCACATTGATAATATCACCGACTATTATTTCTTCGATTTCCAGTTCAACAATTTCTCCGTTTCGCTCAACGCGGGCGGTTTTTGCCTGTAGGCCAACCAGTTTACGAATGGCTTCACCGGTGCGTCCCTTAGCGCGAACTTCCAAAAAACGTCCCAAAAGGATCAGGGTGACAATAACTGCCGCCGCTTCAAAATAGATATGCTGAGCGGATTCGGGCAGTATAGAGGGTACAAAGGTCACGATAACCGAATAAATCCACGCCGCCGATGTGCCAAGTGCCACCAGCGAATTCATATCTGGAGCGCCCTTGAACAGAGCCGGAAAACCCTTGGTGTAAAAACGCAAACCGGGTCCAAAAAGCACAATCGTGGTCAGGGCAAACTGAATATAGCGATCATTTTGCTCGCCCACATAAGTGGCTTTTAGCAAGGCGATTGTATCGGAGAGGAAACTTCCCATCTCAAGAATGAATACCGGCAGGGTTAAAAGTGCAGCAACCAGCGTTAGCATGCCAATATGGCGCGCCTCTGCGGCTTTTCGTTCGGAGCGTTCCTCACTGGAATCACCGGCATCGCCCTTGACCTTGGCACTATATCCGGCCTTGGTAATTATGGCTGCCAGATCACTGGCCGAAACTGCACCAGTGAAATAGTTGACCGTGGCACTCTCGGTAGCAAGATTAACCGAAGCACTTGCAACGCCCGGCGCGCTGGCCAGAGCTTTTTCAACCCGTCCAACACAGGAGGCGCAGGTCATGCCTTCAATTTCCAAGGTTATTTCATTGCTGATAGCAGGATAGCCCGCTTCTGTGAGCACTTTGCTTAAAGTTGGTGCATCGGTGCTATCATCAAAGCTAACCTGCGCACTTTCGGTCGCAAGATTGACAGAAGCGCTTGTTACCCCCGGTGCATTTGCCAGAGCTTTTTCAACCCTGCCAACACACGAGGCACAAGTCATACCTTCAATTTGAAACGAAGTGGTATTTTGAGAGCTCATTTATCTAAACCTTACTGATTTTTTTTCTAGAGATTCGCCAAACGGACGTTTAATTGAATTGCCTGATTAAAGCTTCCAGTTAGGGGAAGGTCAAGCACAAGTTTTATTTTAATTTATATAAATTTTTCTTGACCTTCCAGTGCCATAGGCTTGTAAGGTTTGGATAGTTGGTAATTTAACTTAAAAAATGTGGAGATTTCCTATGACTAAACTCAGTATTCCTGAAATGAGCTGTGGCCATTGCAAGGCCAGTGTCGAAAAAGCAGTTGCTGCTGTTGATGCTGATGCAAAAGTTGATGTGGATCTTGAAAATCGCACCGTCAGCATAACATCCAGTCTTGATGAAGCTGCACTTATTGGCGCCATTAAAGAAGGCGGCTATGAATCAAGCCCGGCTTAAAAACGAGTTTTAAACATTGCTAAATTTAAAATCGCCCGGTCTTTTTGATCGGGCTTTTTTTGTTAATATGCAGCGCGCTAAACAAAAAGCGTCGGACATTCCCGTTTACATTTGTTGCGTGAGATTATGTAAATCAGGTGAAAAGTTGCCAGCCCTGCCAGCAGGCAGAAAAACGAGATATAAGCGTAGCTGAGAAAAAAATTATCAACAATCACCACTGCGATCAGTGACAGGCCGAAATAGCGAATATGCAAATAGCGCGACAACAGCGGCGGCAGGATGATCAGCGAAAGGTATAATATATTTGTGGCCAGACGCGGCATCATGAAATCCAGCAACATCGTACCTTCATAGGCCAATGAGTTGCGGTTTATGGTAACGCTTATCCATTCCGGGTTAAGCAGGTGCGGCACATATAATATCAGCCCGAAAGTCAAACCGATCAGAGCAAAAGCCAAAAACAGATGTTTTCTTTTGCTCTCTTTTGGCTCAAGAACATATACGGCCAAGGGTATCCAGAACGGCCACATAAACCAGGTGAAGAATATAAAGCTCAGAGCACTTATAATAACCAACGCCGGGTCACCTGAATTCATTCCCGACCAGACAAAGCCCTCGGTCAGCTGCTGCAACCCGGCAAATATTGGCATTAGAGCCACCGGCAGATATTTTTTGTTGGTGATCCAGGCCTTGTTACATGCATAGACGCCACCGACCAATAACAGGCCACCAGCAGCAAAACTAACGGTTTGAGACAGGCACATATCATACCCTTTGAATAAAGCAGTATTGTCGTAAGCATAGCTAGATTAATAGACATAATCCAGCACCAGTGAGCAAGGTTTGCTTGGAAGCAGAGTGAATTCGTTGACACTTATGGTCAATTCATTGCTTATGGGATCAGGATCTATACCGGCATAACCGCCAAATAACTTTTAAAGCAGGTATGATGTCATACCTTTCAAAGGAAATATTTTGCAACAGGGAAAAGACAAAAAACTTTCACTGATCGGATCGGTTTCTTTGGGCACCGGGGTTATGATTGGCGCTGGCATTTTTGTCTTGATGGGACAGATTGCCGAATTGGTCGGAGAGGTATTTCCTCTGGCATTTCTCGCCGGGGCCGTCGTTGTTGCATTCAGCGCCTATTCTTATGTTAAATTTTCCAATGCATATCCCTCCGCCGGTGGTGTCGCCATGTTTATGCGTAAGGCCTATGGCCCGGGCACCATGGCGGGAACATTTGCGTTGCTCATGTATGTATCGATGGTTATTGCCCAAAGCCTGGTGGCGCGCACATTCGGCTCATATACGCTGCGCCTGTTTGAAATAGAAAACACTCAATTTTTGGTGCCAATATTGGCGGTATTGCTGATTGGTGTGGCCTATATCATCAATATCTCCGGCAATCGGGTTATTGAAAAAACCGCCAATATTACTGCGGTGATAAAAATTGTCGGCATTGCCATATTGGCGCTGGCCGGGCTTTGGTTTGCGGGATTTCCAGATATTACAAGTTGGGGAAATTCAACGACTGTCAGTGCTGGTGCAAGTGGAGGTGTTTTTAATTTTATTGCCGCCCTTGCCCTTTCAATTCTTGCCTTCAAGGGTTTTACCACCATCACCAATCAGGGTGATGACATAATTGATCCCCACCGCAATCTTGGTCGTTCGATAATTTATTCCATTATAATATGCACTTTGATTTATGTTCTTCTTGCCCTGTCGGTTTCTGCTTCGCTTAGCGTTGATCAAATTATTGCGGCTAAAAACTACGCCCTTGCGGCGGCGGCTCGCCCGGTATTTGGCGATATGGGCCTGATTTTAACGGTGCTTTTGGCTATTGTTGCTACGGTTTCAGGATTGATCGCCAGCGTATTTTCAGCCTCCAGAATGCTGGGCATGCTCTCCAGCATGAAGCAATTGCCAAGATTGTTTACGGGTATCAGCAATCCGGCTCTGGCAATTACGGTGACGCTGGCAATTGTTTTGACCATATTGTTTGACCTGACCCGCATCGCCTCGATTGGAGCGATTTTTTATCTGATTATGGATATTGCAATTCACTGGGGACTTTTTAGGTTTTTGCTCAAGGAAACCAAATCCAATCCAGTTATTCCCCTGATAGCTATTGTTTTGGATGTGGTTATTCTTGGTGCATTCATAATAATGAAATTTCAAAGCGATCCGCTGGTTTTAATCGTTTCGCTGGTTGGATTTATTGTAATTCTGGTTGCCCAGCGCCTGTTCATGATTACCCATACAAATGCCGATGGAGTGATGAATATGGAGATGGAAATGAGCGGCGGCCCCATGACCATGGGACCCATGAATATGGATGATATGGACAAAAGCGATAAATCCAATAATGACAAGTCCTAAAGAACCATTTCAGGCGCAACCAACAAGCGAATTCCTCCATTGAACGATAAAACAAACAACGAGAGATCAAAAATCTTTGCCCCGAAAATTTTTGCGATCGCCCCGATGCTCGATTGGAGGGAGTATTCAGTGATATCAATCACTTGTTGGTACACCCTTACAAAATCCTTACAATGAAGAATAAAAAAGTATGCATATGAATCCATCATTCTGGCCCGAAATCGATACGTTTCGGCAGGTGAGGGTGGCTTTTTGTAACCTGGTTCAAATGAGTGCTATCCATCAGGTCCATATACATTGAACTATCGACCATTCGACTCATAACCTGAAGGTCGTAGGTTCAAATCCTACCCCCGCAACCAAATAAATCATTGAAATATAAAGATAAAACAGGTTGTTCTTTCAGGATGACCTTTTGTCTTGGTTCTCGTGTAACCACTATGTAACCACCGTGGATCGAATATCCAGCCAATTATTGCCATAAACAGCCATTGCTCGATGCTAGAGCAGTTGCAGATAGCCGTTGGTGGCGATCCTATTGTTTTAAGTGCAAGCATGATCTTTTTGGCACAAATTGCCACCTCTGGCCAATGAAGAACGAATATACAGGTTTTTTGTTTTCTTCTTCCCACTGCAAATAAAAGCGACTTGCTTTTTACAATAGGGTTCAATAATCTGTTCTCTTTTCGTTCCAAATTTCGATCCAAAGAGAGGAGGCGGCTATCCAGTGGTGCAGGAGTTTTCTGATATTTTTCCTTTGTGCGTTTCGCGTTCCCATGAAGCTTTGGGGCCTGGAGCTGTTAGCTTTGCCGCTTGTTTGATTGGCATGAGCAAAGGCCCGGTTCTTTGGATTGGGGAGCAAAGGCAAAATGAACGCCTGCATCCGGGCGGATTGATACAATTTTGCGATCCGGCGCGGCTAATGTTTGCCTATGGTAAAACCCATATGGATGTGCTGTGGATTGCTGAAGAGGCTTTGCGCTCCAAATCCGTGCCGCTGGTTATTGCCCAGATTTCAACTGACATTGGCCTGACCGAAGGGCGTCGTTTGCAACTTGCTGCCGAAGCGGGACAAACCACCGGATTGTTTCTTTTGCCTCAGGGTATGGGTTCAAACGCTGCTGAAACCCGCTGGCATTGTGCTCCCATGTATGATTCATCCGTTTCCGATTCGACTCTTTTTGATTGGCATTGTATTAAGAACAAATCAGGAACAACAGGCAAGTGGATTGTCAACTGGAATGACACAACGCATCATATCAATCTGGTTTCCCAAACTGGCCAGCGAGCGCGCCCAAAGGCTAAGGCCGGTTAAGGGGCCGTTTATCCTCACGCATTTCCACAAAAATGCCCAGCGTATTTATTGTCTTAATATTGAGGCTGAAAAAGTTGGCCTAAGTCTGGGCATGAGTTTTGCTGATGCGCGGGCCATGTATCCCGATCTTATCAGCGATCTGGCAGACCCGCTTGCAGATATGAGTTTTTTGCGCGTTCTGGTGCGTTGGGCCGAGCGCTATTGCCCCTTTGCCGCCCCTGATGATCGAGATGGATTGTTGCTGGATATTTCCGGTGCGGCACATTTGTTCGGGGGCGAGCGAAAGCAGTTGTTCGGCATCCGGCAAAAGCGCCATATCCTGATGCCTGGCGACAAACAAATATCCGGTTAATGATAGTTCAGGAAAGAGCAGAATATCTGCGTTTTCTTTGCGCGCGCGCGCAATCATTTCCAGGTGGGGGTTGATTGTGTGATGGCCGATAGCCTTAAGAGCGGATTTTTCAGGGTGAACCAATTGAGCGCACGCCACGCGAAGGACTAACTTTTGCATTCCGCTCTCTCTCCTAGGTAAGTGGACCCGGTTATCCGGTTCGGAAGCGTGACAAAATAAAGACTTAGAATCCGGTATTGATTAGTCAAAACCAAAAATGCTCCAAGGCAAAAAAATGCCCCCGGAATTTTCGTCCCGGAGGCATTCATATCACATGTCAGTCAACTTTAAATCAAGCCTTGATTATATCAAGTCCTGGGATTCCAGAAAGTCTCTTGCAACTTGCTCGATCGTCTGCTTGTCCACGTCAACCCGTGAATTCAGGTCCTGCATGATCGCATCGGAAAGTGTAGCCGATAAGGAGTTCAACAAGTCGCCGATATTTGGGTTTGCATCCAGCACTTCCTGACGAATTGTCGGGACAAGAGCATAATCGGGGAAAAATCCCTTATCGTCTTCAAGAACTTTAAAATCAAAGGCCTTGATGCGCCCATCAGTGGCAAATACCAGTCCAACGTCCACCTGAGAATCCCTTAACGCCTGATAGACAAGACCACCATCCATCGGTGCTAGATTGGCCCGTGACACGTCGAACTCATAGGCTTCCTTCAAGCCGATCAGCCCATCTGCACGTTGGGGGAACTCCGCATTCACACCAAGCTTAAGTGCTTCGCCAGATTGATAGGCGGCTGCCAGATCGGAAAGGGTGGTCAACTCGCTTGCACCCGAACCGCGCACCGCAAGAGCATAGGTGTTATTGGCCATAGATGCATCGAGCCAGACAATGCCTTTTTCGGCATCCAGCCGTTTTACAGTGTCATAGGTGTCCTGAGCATTCATCTGCTCTTCGACTTTGTTATAGGTGATCAAAGACGTGCCGGTATATTCCCAGTAAACGTCAACTTGACCATTTTCCTGGGCCTGACGCAAAATCGCGGAGCCCATTCCATCAAGTTTTGAAGTGGCAATACCGTTTTCGTCCAATAGAACGCTGGTCATTTCTGCAAGCAGAAGCTGCTCGGTAAAGTTTTTGCCCCCGACCACGATTTCCTGGGCCATAGACCCAAACGCGGCAAGACTGAAGCCAATTGCTAAAAGGCTTTTTGTTAATAATTTCATTTTAGTACTCCCGTTTAGTTTTGCATGATTGCTTTATTTCGTCTAACGTAAGGGGTTAACGCCCCTTGATATGGACCATGTCTGGATTTGCAGAAAAATGAAGTCTACCAGCATGGCAAGTAATGCCACCGGAATCGCACCGGCCAGCATCATTTCAATATTGTCGAGAGCGATCCCGGTAAATATGAGTTCACCCAGGCCGCCCGCCCCGATCAGAAACGCGAGCGGCACTGTGCCCACATTGATCGCCAGGGCGGTTCGTATTCCTGCAAAAATGACATAGAGCGCATTTGGTAATTCTATCCGGAACAGAATTTGTGTCCGGGTCATGCCCATGCCAGTCGCCGCTTCGATAAGAAAATCGGGCACCTCGCGAATACCCACATATGTATTGCGCACAATGGGCAATAGTGTGGCGATCCAAAGGGCGAAAATGGCCGGCAATACGCCAATACCCAGAAAGCTCATCGACAGGGCCAGCACTGCCAGGGTTGGCACAGTAGTGCCCACATTGAGCCCCTGCATTGCCCCTTCAGCAAATTTGCGCATATAGGGACGGCTAAGCCATACCCCCATGGGTACCGCAATCAGAATTGCCAAACCGCCCGACAGAACCACCAGGTAGATGTGCTGGCGGATTAAAAAGTCAACATCATCGGCAAAATTGACCCAAATCTGGATCAACAGGCCGTCATTGTTGAGCAGAAGGAGCGAAAATGCAACGCCTGCCGCAAACACCAAAAAAATTGAAGTTGTCGCTCTCATCCCATCCCGCCCTATCGTTTGGTATTCAGAGTTTCGTCGCGATAGATCGCGCTTAAAGCGCGCGAAATCGCTTTTTGAGTAATATAACCTTTATAAAAACCATCATCATCAACACATGCCAACCACGATACATCGTGGCGAAACATGGTCGAAACTGCAGTTTTGAGATCTTCCTTGACGTTTGCCACTGCGGGCAACGCCTGACGATATTCTTCAATTACGCCCTTTTTTCCCATGATATCGTTCAGGTGCAAAAAGGCACGTGCCCGACCCCGTAGACCCGTCACCACAATGTTTTGATGCCCCAGCTCTTTCATCTGAGCAATGGCATTCGCCAGGTCAGCCTCTCCGTGTACCTTGTACTCCTCACCAAACTTCACATCATCAACGCAAAGTAGACTGAGGCGTTTCAGGGTGCGGTCCTGTCCTAAGAAACTGGCGATGAAATCGTTAGCGGGGCTGGCCAACAGATCATCTGGAGCCGAATACTGTTCCAGGACCCCGTCTTTGAATATGGCTATCTTGTCAGCCATTTTGATGGCCTCATCAATGTCGTGACTGACGAACATGATGGTTTTTTTGATTTCTTTTTGCATCTTGAGGAACTCATCCTGAATGACGGCGCGGTTGATCGGGTCAATTGCGCCAAACGGTTCATCCATAAGCAAAACTGGCGGATCAGCAGCCAATGCACGAATGACCCCGACTCTTTGTTGCTGACCGCCCGAAAGCTCTTTGGGATAGCGTTTAAGAAACGCCGATGGCACCAGATTTACCAATTCAAGCAGTTCAGCGGCGCGCTTTCGCGATTTTGCCTTCTCCCACCCCAAAAGGTCTGGTACCACACAAATATTGTCCTCAATGGTCATGTTGGGAAACAGGCCGATTTGTTGAATGACGTAACCTATATTTCGACGTAACTCTACCGGATCGACCGTGTCGGTATCTTTGCCATCGATGAAAATTTTTCCTGAGGACTTTGGTATGAGGCCGTTGATCATTTTCAGAGTTGTTGTCTTACCGCAGCCTGACGGACCCAGAAGAATACAAATTTCACCGGCTGGTACCTCCATGTTGACATGGTTTACCGCTGTGATGTCACCATCGGGGGTATCAAATATCTTCGTCAGGTTTTCCATACGGATCATATATTTCTCTCCCCTTTGGCGTCAGCCATCAGTTTTTTCAATCAATTACGGTCGATTGCGGTGGTGTGAGCTTTTTCTGAACAAACAAAAGGAAATAATCCGACACAATCGCGAGGACGCTGACAGCAATAGCCCCGGTGATGAGTTGGCGCGGATCAGTTTGAGAAATGCCGCGTGATATGAACGTCCCCAAACCGCCGGCGCCGATATAGGCGGCGATGGCCGTTATTCCGATGTTCATCACCACGGCCACACGTACGCCAACCATGACCACCGGCACCGCCAACGGAATTTCGACCCACATCAGCCGTTGCATCGTAGTCATACCCAGTCCCTTTGCTGCCTCGCGCATCGCAGGGTCGACATTAGTAATTGCCACATAGGTATTTCTAATAATTGGGAGCTGTGAGTACAACAATACGGCAATAACGGCAGGTAAATAACCCACGCCCTGCCCGATTGTGGACAATATAGGGATCATCAGTCCAAACAAAGCCACCGATGGAATGGTCACAATGACAGAAGCAATTCCCAGAACAATATCCGCTGCGCGCTTGCTCTGTGTAATGGCAATACCGATTGGTACACCGGTTAGAATTGCAATACCAACGGCTACCCCGACAATCGATACGTGCTCTAACGTACGCTGCCCGATTAGGCCTAAATTATCTACCATGAAGAATAGTATGTCCAAGCAACTGTCCCCATTATTCAAGCAAACTTTAGCGTACCATATTGAAGTAACTTGTTATAATTTGGCCGTATTAGCTAAGATTAACGACATCAAATGCCAAATCGTCACAACATGGATGGGAAGCGTAGCAGGCTTAAAATTCACCCCGATGGCGCCTTAGCCCTAAGATTGGGCCTGCGCCAAATCAAAGGGTTTCGCCAGGAGGATGCAATCTGGCTGGTGGCAGCAAGGGGCAATGGTTACCCGATCCGGAAAGCCTGTGGCGGCGGGCTGGAATTTCTCCCAAAGTTATGGAACGGTTAGCAGAAGCAGATGCTTTCACCTCCATTCAACTTGGGCGCCGCGATGCCTTGTGGCAAATCAAAGCCATCCAGGGGGAAGCGCCTTTGCCATTGTTTTCTAATCCCATAGATGGGGAAGGAATTTATGAGCCTGAGGTCACTTTACCCCCCCATGCATCTGGGGGAAGAAGTG
>JAKISW010000003.1 GCA_021648375.1 Devosiaceae bacterium | reverse complement strand
GGAACTGGTAGCTTTAATTCCGACCGCGCCCTGCACGCCTGCTGTGTCACCGAATTAAAAAGCTCAGGGCTTTCTTCTGATACTATTCAAATTGTTCCAACAACTGATCGGGCAGCGGTTGGTGAGATGTTAAAGGGATTGGGCGGGACCATTGATGTCATCGTTCCCCGTGGTGGCAAGGGACTTGTCGGTCGGGTGCAAAGCGAAGCCCGCGTACCGGTTTTTGCCCACCTTGAAGGCATCTGCCACATATTTGTTGATGAAAGTGCCGATCTAAATATGGCATGCGAAATTGTGCTCAATTCAAAAATGCGCCGCACAGGAGTTTGCGGAGCTGCCGAAACTCTGCTCGTCCATAAAAATGTCGCCAATACTCACCTTGTGCCAATTCTTGAAACCTTAAGCAAAGCCGGGTGCACAATTCATGGGGATGCAGCGGTGGTTAAAGCCTTTCCCAGTGCAATCGCTGCAACAAAGGACGATTGGAGCACCGAATACCTGGCACCGGACATTTCCGTAGCGCTGGTTGATGATATGAATGAAGCGATTGAACATATCTCCACCTATTCATCGGGTCATACCGAAGCTATAATCACCAGGGATGATGGCTCTAGAAATGAGTTTTTTGCAAAGGTTGATAGCGCCATTTTGCTGCACAATGCTTCAACCCAGTTTGCCGATGGCGGCGAATTTGGCATGGGGGCGGAAATCGGCATTTCCACTGGCAAAATGCATGCTCGCGGACCGGTTGGCGTTGAGCAATTGACCAGTTTCAAATATCAGGTGCTGGGAAATGGGCAATGTCGCCCCTGATGATTTCAAAAGATATAACCAAGCTGCCCTCTTCTGTGAGGGGGATGACAATTGGCCTGTTTGGCGGCAGTTTCAACCCACCCCATCCCGGCCATCAACTGGTATCGCGGCAGGTTTTAAAACGCCTTGATCTGGATGCGATATGGTGGCTGGTTACGCCGGGAAATCCGCTAAAGGATCATGGGGAATTGGCGCCTCTGACCAACAGAGTGCAAGCGGCAACAACATTGATTACCCATCCAAGGGTCAGCGCAACCGGCTTTGAGGCCGCACGCGGATTTACCTATACTTTTGATACACTGAAATTTTTGAAAAACACATTATCAGACAGAAACTTTGTCTGGATTATGGGCGCTGACAGTTTTGCCGGTTTTCATAAATGGGAGCGCTGGCGCGAAATTGCACACCTTCTTCCACTGGTGATTTACAATCGCCCGGGAGACGGATTTAAGGCTTTGTCCTCACCTGCCGCCACATACCTGAAAAAATATCGGCTTTCACAAACATCTGCAAAAACCCTTCCCCTTTGCAAGCCGCCGGCATGGGTATATCTAAGCGGATTGACGAGCGAAATGTCATCGAGCAAAATCCGTCAAAATGCCCCCTTGCCTGCAACGCCAGTTGAGCGCATATAGTTATGAACCCTTCAATTGATCGACTGTAAAAAAATCTAAATGACAGAAGCTGCCCCAAAAGATAAATCCGGCTCCAAAGCCAAAAAAAAATCATCCCAAATGATCAATATTGTTATTGATTGCCTTGATGATGCCAAGGCCGAAGACATCATTTCCATTGATATGTTTGGCAAATCCCCCATGTCCGATCATATGGTCATCACCTCTGGCCGCTCCCAGCGCCATGTGGGCGCACTCGCCAGCCAGCTTTCCAAGGCATTAAAAGAGGCAGGTTTTAAAAGCCCCCGCATCGAAGGCCTGCCCAATTGCGATTGGGTATTGGTGGACGCCGGCGATGTGATTATTCACATTTTTCGCCCTGAAGTGCGCGAATTCTATAATCTTGAAAAAATGTGGCAGGGCGATCTGGCCGGCGAGCAGGCGGAATAGCTCCCTTGATGCGTGTTGTCATAATTGCGCTGGGAAAAATGAAAGATGGCCCGGAGCGCGAACTTGTTGATCGCTATTTAAAACGCGCCAAACCTCTTGGCCGATCTCTTGGCATCAAAGATTTTGAAATTATCGAGATAGCTGAATCCAGTGCCAGATCCAGCACTACCCGCAAGCTCGAAGAAGCCAAAAAAATCCTTTCCGCTATTCCCGGTGATGCTCATCTTATTGCCCTTGATGAAAATGGAACCTATCAGACAAGTAAAAAATTTGCTTTTTCAATTGCCAGCAACATCGATCAGGGCACCAAATGTCTGGTATTTATTATCGGGGGACCTGATGGTCTGGATAAACAAATTCGCCAGCGCTCCAAATCCACCCTCAGCTTTTCTCCCCTGACCTGGCCCCATCAGATTGTTCGTGCACTTTTATGCGAACAGCTTTATCGTGCCACCACTATCCTTAGTGGGCATCCATATCACCGTACTTAAGAGGTATCGCCAAAAATATTTACCGGCCCTAAGATCAGGACCCTAAATCCGACCATATTGCCCTCTTAGTTCAAAGTGCCAATTACTCTTATCTGCATTCTATGATCAGTAAAAATAACGATTTTTAAAAATGACGGTTTTTCATTTCCAGAACAATCAAATTCGACCGGCTTTTTGGCTGGCTTTTTTTATTATGATTGCTGGTTTGACAATAAGCATGGCCTTTTCTTTCAAAGCCGTGGCCCAGAATTCTCCTGAGCAGATTTCCCTTGAAGCCTCGACCCAATTGGAGGAAATACAAAACGCCATCACCGTTTCTGAGGAACGCCGAGCGCAATTGCGCGCTGAAATGGAAGAACTGGAAGGCGATCGCAATCGTCAGAGCGCCGCCCTTATCGCCGCCGCTCAGCGGGTAAAGCTTACCGAAATTGAGGTTGATGACATCGAAAAACGCTTAGGCATTCTTTTAGAAAGCGAAAGCCGGATTGTCACACGGCTTGAAAACTCAGACAACGAAATTTCAAGCCTGCTTGCCGCCCTGCAACGTATTTCAAAAAACCCGCCCCCTGCCTTGATTATCGACCCCTCCGATGCCTTAAATTCTGCCCGCTCGGCATCCCTGCTTACCTCTATTTTGCCGGAATTGCGCCAGCGGGCTGAGATTATTGTCTCTGATTTGAACCAGCTTGATGCTACAAAAAACCGGGTACTGGAAGAAAAGCAACAGCTTTCCGCCAGATATTCTTCCCTTCTGGAAGAACAGCTGCGCATCGCAACCCTTATTGAAGCCAGAAAACTCGGCGTGGTCCGAGTGGGGGCAGATCTGGCCACAGAAGAAGCACTGGCAGAGCAGCTGGCATCAGAGGCAACGTCTTTGGGTGAATTGGTTGATACCTTAAAGCAAAGAATTGCATCAATTTCTGAAGCTGCTGATGCAGCTCAGGAAGCCGAGAACCTGCAAGGAAATCAAAATATTCCCGCCCTTGATGCTGATGTGGTTGTTGCAGCGCTGGCAAATACGGATCGGGTAAGCCCCGCCTTTCCCTTTGCTTCAGCCAAAGGTTATTTATCTGCACCCGCTGCCGGAGTTGTGGTTATGGAATTTGGAGCAAATGACGGGTTTGGCGGCGTTGCGCAAGGCACCTCCATTCTAACCAGAGCCGATGCTCGCGTTGTTTCCCCTGCTGACGGTTGGGTAATGTATAAGGGCCCCTATTTAAACTATGGCCAGATCATCATTATAAATCCGGGAAACGAGCACACCATTCTTTTGGCAGGTCTGGATAAAATCGACGTGGATCTTGGCCAGTTTATACTATTAGGTGAACCGGTTGGCACCATGGGATCACGAACAATTGGTCAAACCATAACAACAAGTGCTGGTGTCTCGCGCCCAACCCTTTATATTGAATTTAGAAAACAGGATCAGGCATTGGATCCGGCCCCCTGGTGGGATCGGCAATCAGTGCAAAACCCGGCTCAAGCGCAAGCCCAACCCCAGAGTGAATAGACCTCTCATGTATATTTCAATTATTGAAAAATTCAATTTGAGCAAAAACGTTCTTGCCAGATTTTCTCAAGCAAAACTCATCTCTTCGGCTCGCCGAATTCCTTTGGTTTTCCTTGGCGCTCTGATGTTTACGCTTGCTCCCGTTGGCGCTTTTGCCCAGAGCGATAGCTCTGAAACACTTGAAGAATCCGTAGCCCGCAGTCCGGATGAAGTATATTCCTATCTCAGACTTTTTGGTGAAGTTTTTGATAGAATTCGCGAAGAATATGTTGATGTTCCGGATGAAAAAGAACTTATTCAGGCAGCAATTGATGGAATGCTTTCATCCCTTGATCCCCATTCCGGCTATCTTACTCCACAAATTCGCGATGCAGTAATGCAAGATACCACCGGTGAATTTGGTGGTCTTGGCATTGAATTGACCATGCAGGAAGGGGTGGTAAAAGTCATCGCTCCGATTCCTGATACTCCGGCAGAACGGGCCGGGCTTCTGGCTGATGATTTCATCATAAAACTGGATGGCAAGGCAATTTTGGGTCAGGGAATGGACGCAACTATTTCTCAGATGCGCGGCACCGTTGGCGAACCGATCACCGTTACTATCGTCAGGCGCGGGGTGGCCAAGCCATTTGATGTGACCTTAAACCGGGATCGAATTCCCCTTCGCGCTGTGCGCTGGCTGGTTGAAAAAGACGTAGGTATTATGCGCCTTGATGGTTTTAGCGGACAGGCATTCCCCGGCATTCAAGACGCAATAAACGGAATTATTGAAGAGCGTGAAGGTGAGATGCCGTTGGGCCTGATTTTGGATTTGCGCAACAATCCGGGTGGTCTGGTTGATCAGGCTGTACAGATTGTTGACGCATTTTTGTCCCGTGGCTCCATTTTGCTTACCCGTGGTCGCACCGAGCTTGAAAGCGCCCGCTATGATGCCCGCCCAGACGACCTGGACAAGCTGATATCTGATATTCCATTGATTGTTCTTATTAATGGAGGCTCAGCATCTGCGTCAGAAATTGTTGCCGGTGCATTGCAGGATCAGGGCCGCGCCACCATTGTTGGAACGCGATCTTTTGGCAAAGGTTCTGTGCAGCTGATAATTTCGCTTGGTGCCAACGGGGCTATGCGTTTGACTACTTCGCGTTATTACACCCCCTCAAACCGTTCCATTCAGGCCGTAGGAATTCAACCGGACATTGAAATTTTTCAAGATGTACCGTTGGAATTTGGAGGCCGGGATGAAATAGTGGGCGAAGCTGCCCTTGATGGTCAGATCGGCGGGGGCAGTGACGATGAGGCAACCACCGGATCATCTGTTTTTGTTCCCAGAGACCGCTCTCTTGATACCCAGCTCAATTATGCAATTGATCTTATTCTTGGCAATGAAAGCAACGAGGCCTTTCCCCCCGACCCCAATGGTTAGACTTATGCTAAAAGGCTGATGTATTAAAGGGTGATTCGTTTGAGGTAAAATTAAATGGCCGACGATCTTAGTTCACCTTTAGGGAAAAAAAAGCGTCCCAAATTCAGCATGCGTCTTACCTATGGCGCCCGGAAATTGCCCTTGGGGCGAATATTATTTGGGCTTTCCGGGCTTATTATCGTTGGTTTTTTTGCTCGTATTCTAATTGTTGAGGACCCAACCGGCGGTCAACCAACGATTGAAGTCCCCATCAGCAGCACCATAAATTCCAACTCCGTTGCTCAAGAAATTTCCATTCCGGTTCAAATTTCTTCACAAGAGCCAGATTCATCCATTATAATTTCCAACGAACCACAAACTCCTCAAATCATAATTGTTGAAAATGCCGATCTATCGCCAGAAATGAACGCCAATGAGCGCGATGAATTTGGCAATCTTTCTGAACTCATAGAAGAAACCGAAAACGGGCCAATCCCGCGCATTGGTCCCAATGGTTTAACCCCTTTTAATTCCTATTCTCGCCCCTCAATAAGCCCCCAATCCGCCTCTGGTAAGTCCCTGGTGGCAATCGTTGTTACCGGCATGGGAATTAACGAGGGAGCCACCATGGAGGCTATTTCATCCCTGCCGGACAATATCACGCTTGCATTTGCCCCCTATGGCAGATCACTTGAGCGCACCGCCGCTGCTGCCCGTTCCGGTGGTCATGAATATTTACTTGAAATTCCCATGGAGCCTTTTGATTATCCCAATTCTGATCCGGGACCCCATACATTGCTGACCGGATTTACAGCTAGAGTAAATCTGGAGCGTCTTTTCTGGCTGATGGCACGAACTGGAGGCTATATGGGAATGGTCAACAATCTTGGCGCACGCTTTACCTCTTCAGCCAACGATATGGCACCATTCATGGAAGAATTGGGAACAAGAGGTATCGCCTATCTTGATGATGGCAGCTCCAACCGCTCACTTTCAAGGCAACTTGCCACGGCAAATCAGGTTCCCTTTGCCCGCGCCTCTCTTCTGCTGGATCAAAATCCATCCCGCGCCGCCATCCTTGCCCAATTGCAAACTCTGGTTGAAACCGCCCGCCGGGACGGACAGGCAATCGGTATTATTTCAGCTCTACCCGTTTCCATAAACACTATTGTTTCCTGGACTGCCCAGTTGGACGACCAAACAATCGAACTGGTTCCGGTCAGCGCGCTGATGAATGTAATAAATTAATGACGGATTCAAACCAGTTTCAATACAAACCCTATCGTCCATGTGCCGGAATCGCTCTTTTTAACCGGGAAGGAAAAGTGTTTGTTGGACGTCGAAATGATTTGCCCGCATCCGAATTGGCCGGGCAAAAACAACAATTCCCCTGGCAGATGCCCCAGGGCGGAATCGATCGCAATGAAGATCCTCTAAATGCCGCTATTCGCGAATTACGAGAAGAAACTTCAGTTGTTTCCGTCCAATTAATAACGGAGGCCGAAAGCTGGCTGACCTATGACTTCCCGCCCCAAATCGCCAAAAAACTGATGAAGGGAAAATTTGCCGGGCAACGACAAATGTGGTTTGCCATGCTGTTTACCGGTGAGGACACAGAAATCAATATTCTTACGCCCGATGGCGGGGCCCATAAACCTGAATTTTATGAATGGCGCTGGGAAGAACTGGAAAATCTTCCCGGGTTAGTAATCCCGTTCAAACGCGAAATTTATGTGCAGCTTGCCGAATGGTTTGCCAATATTCCGCAAAAAATCAGGCTGGGTGAAATCTCTACAGATCCATAATAATAAGGGCCAGCTAACAGGCCGGCCCAAATATTATGCAACTAATTCAACGAATTTAGTGAGAGCCGGAACTGCCGAGCTGTGCCGCTTCCAGCAACAGGTTTTTCCAGCCGTCCAGAGTATTTTGTGCGTGATTTTTTTCAGCTAAATCTTCAGCATTATCCAAAACCGCCTGAGCCTCAACAATTGCTGCTTCCACTTCTGAAACCGCAAAATCAGCACTTCCCTTTGCTTCTTCAGCCAAAATTGTCACCCCGTCAGGAGAAATATCGGCAAAACCGCCCTGCACATAAAATGTCTGGGTTTCCCCTGAGATTTCAACACTGATAAATCCGGGTTTTAGGGTAGTCATCAAGGGAGCATGTTCACCCATGACGGTAAAATATCCCTCTTGCCCCGGAACCGTTACCGAAGATACAGCTTCAGAAAATACCAGATTTTCCGGTGAGACAATTTCTATTTTTATCTCTTGTTTTTCATCCTGGGCCAATTGACAGGCTCCTTAATTTCAACAGAACAGTCAGCTTTCAACCTAAGCTGCTTGCGCCGCCAGTTTTTGGGCCTTGGCAACCGCATCATCAATGGTACCAACCATATAAAATGCAGCTTCTGGCAGATGATCATATTCACCTTTGATCAATCCTGCAAACGCACGAATTGTATCTTCAAGAGCCACAAATACACCCGGAGTTCCAGTAAAGATTTCAGCAACAAAGAACGGCTGGCTCATAAAGCGCTCAATTTTACGGGCCCGGGCAACAACCAGCTTATCTTCTTCCGAAAGCTCATCCATACCAAGAATAGCAATAATATCCTGCAAACTTTTATAGCGCTGCAAAATTTCCTGCACTTCACGAGCAACCTGATAATGCTCATCACCAACAATGGTTGGATCAAGCATACGCGAGGTTGAATCAAGCGGATCCACCGCCGGATAAATTCCTTTTTCAGAAATTGCCCGGTTAAGAACGGTTGTGGCATCAAGGTGAGCAAACGAAGTCGCTGGCGCCGGATCAGTAAGATCATCGGCGGGAACATAAATTGCCTGCACCGAGGTAATCGAACCTTTATTTGTCGTTGTAATTCGCTCCTGCATCTGCCCCATGTCGGTAGCCAGAGTAGGCTGATAACCCACCGCAGAAGGAATACGTCCAAGAAGCGCACTCATTTCAGAACCGGCCTGGGTAAAGCGGAAAATATTATCGATAAAGAACAACACATCCTGGCCCTGATCGCGGAATTCCTCCGCAACAGTCAAACCGGTAAGAGCAACCCTTGCGCGCGCTCCCGGAGGCTCGTTCATCTGCCCAAAAACCAGAGCGCATTTCGACCCTTCAGCAGAACCATTATTGGCCTTGGGATCCTTGTTCACGCCACTTTCGATCATTTCGTAATAAAGATCATTGCCCTCACGGGTACGCTCACCAACCCCGGCAAATACCGAGTAACCACCATGGGAGTTGGCAACATTATTGATAAGTTCCTGAATAAGCACAGTCTTGCCCACACCGGCACCACCAAACAGGCCAATTTTTCCGCCCCTTGCATAAGGCGCCAAAAGATCAACCACCTTGATGCCGGTTACCAGAATTTCTGATTCCGGGTTCTGCTCAACAAATGTGGGAGCTTCAGCATGAATACCACGCTTTATTTTTGTCTTTACCGGTCCGGCCTCATCAATTGGTTCACCGATAACATTCATGATCCGCCCAAGAGTTTCAGCACCAACCGGCACCTGAATTGGCTCCCCAAGATCAGTAACAGCGTGCCCGCGAACCAGCCCCTCTGTCGTATCCATGGCAATTGCGCGAACCGTGTTTTCACCCAGATGCTGAGCAACTTCCAGCACCAGACGGTTACCATTATTATCGGTTTCCAGCGCGTTTAGAATTGCCGGCAGCTTGCCCTCGAACTGAATATCAACAACCGCACCAATAATCTGAACGATTTTTCCGTTAGCGGTTTTTGCGCTTGCTTTTTTCTTGGTTGCTGCAGTCTTGGCAGTAGCTGTCTTGGCTGGCGTGGTTTTGGCGGCCATTTTATATACCTCACTTAAGTGTTTATTAAAGCGCTTCGGCGCCTGAAATAATTTCAATCAATTCTTTGGTAATCTGGGCCTGGCGCTGGCGGTTAAATGTCTGCGTCAACCCATCAATCATTTCTCCCGCATTGCGGGTTGCATTATCCATTGCACTCATTTTAGCGCCCATTTCTCCGGCACCGTTTTCCAGCAGTGCCCGATAAATCTGCACGCTGATATTACGGGGAAGCAAATCATCCAGAATCGCCCCCTCGTCCGGCTCATAATCATAGGAGCGCTCATCCGCACCCTCTTCAGGGGCTTCAAATTTTGCGGGAATAAGCTGATGAGTGGTTGGAACCTGGCTGATCACCGATTCAAACTTGGAATAGAACAAAGTCGCCACATCAAATTCGCCAGCCTCAAACATATTCAGCAGTTTTTCACCAACTTCAGTAGCGTTGGAATAACCGATCTGCTTGACTTCACGAAAGCTGATCATTTCAACAATCTGATCGGCAAATAAACGCTTGAGTGCATCATAGCCCTTTTTGCCGAGGAACATCAGCTTTACGGTTTTACCCGTGGAGATCAGTTCGTTGGCATGAGCGCGCGCCCTGCGTGCTATGGAAGAATTAAAACCACCACAAAGTCCACGATCAGCCGTTGCCACCAGCAACAGATGAACATCACTTTTGCCAGTGCCCTTTAGCAGTGCCGGAGCGTCCTCGCGTGCAGCATAGCTAACACCCATCGACGCCAGCACATTTTCCATGCGCTCGGCATAGGGGCGCGCCGCTTCGGCCCGTTCCTGAGCTTTGCGCAATTTTGCCGCCGCCACCATCTGCATGGCCCGAGTAATTTTTTGGGTCGATTTAACGGAATCGATCCTGGTTCTAAGGTCTTTCAACGAGGGCATTTTGGTCCTCTGTTCCTTTTTATACGTTTTTGGACTGCACTATTTTGGATTGCACCAATCTAAATTGCATTCCTAATTATCTAGCCGGCAAAAGTTTTGACAAATCCATCCAGAACACCCTTAAGCTTTTCTTCAACTTCATCGCTGATGACTTTGTCTTTTTCGATGGAGCTTAAAATTTCGCCATGTTTGGAATGGAGCAGGCCCAAAAGGCCCTCTTCAAAAGCTGCTACCTGATTAACTTTGATCTTGTCGAGATATCCCTTAACCCCGGCAAAAATAACCACAACCTGCTCTTCGGTTTTTAGAGGAGAAAACTGCTTCTGCTTGAGCAATTCAACCAATCGCGCACCGCGATTTAGCAAAGCCTGCGTCGAAGCATCAAGATCGGAACCAAACTGGGCAAAGGCCGCCATTTCACGATACTGGGCCAATTCACCCTTAATCGAACCGGCAACCTGTTTCATGGCCTTGACCTGAGCGGCCGAGCCAACCCGAGAAACTGAAAGACCCGCATTCACCGCCGGGCGCACGCCCTGAAAAAACAGATCGGTTTCAAGGAAAATCTGCCCATCGGTGATGGAAATCACGTTGGTGGGAATATAGGCCGAAAGATCGTTGGCCTGAGTTTCAATAACCGGCAAAGCGGTTAAAGAACCAGAACCATGATTTTCGTTCAGCTTCGCAGCGCGCTCAAGAAGGCGGGAGTGCAAATAAAACACATCACCGGGAAAGGCTTCACGTCCGGGAGGACGACGCAGCAATAATGACATCTGACGGTAGGCAACAGCCTGTTTGGTCAGATCGTCATAGGCAATCACAGCATGCTGGCCATTGTCGCGGAAATATTCAGCGATGGCGCAACCGGTAAAGGGAGCAAGAAACTGCATGGGAGCCGCATCAGAGGCGGTCGCCGCCACAACGATGGAATATTCCATGGCGCCGGCATCTTCGAGCACTTTAACAAACTGGGCAACTGTGGAGCGTTTTTGACCAACCGCCACATAGACACAGTAAAGTTTTTCACTTTCATCAGCACCGGCCGCATGAGCCGCCTTCTGGTTGAGAAAGGTATCAAGAATAATTGCGGTTTTTCCGGTCTGGCGATCACCAATAATCAGTTCGCGCTGGCCACGCCCAATCGGAATAAGCGCATCAATGGCCTTTAGGCCTGTCGACATTGGCTCATGCACAGATTTACGGGGTAGAATGCCCGGAGCCTTAACGTCAACCCGCGCCCGGTTTTTAGTTTTGATCGGTCCCTTGCCATCAATGGGATTGCCAAGCGCATCAACAACCCGGCCCAAAAGTTCAGGCCCGATGGGAGTATCAACAATGTCCCCGGTACGCTTTACTATGTCCCCTTCTGAAATTTCCCTGTCAGAACCAAAAATCACCACCCCGACATTATCGGTTTCAAGGTTTAGCGCCATGCCCTTAATGCCACCGGAAAACTCCACAAGTTCACCCGCCTGCACATTATCAAGACCATAGATACGTGCGATACCATCACCCACCGACAATACCTGCCCAACTTCAGAGACCTGAGCCTCTTTGCCGAAATCCTTAATCTGATCTTTGAGGATGGCGGAAATTTCCGCTGCTTTAATATCCATTATCTAACCTCTTTCATGGCAATTTTCATTGCATTCAATTTTGTTTTTAAAGAAGAATCGATCATCTGCGAACCAACTCTTACCACCAGCCCCCCGATTAAGGAGGGGTCAACGCTTGTATCAAGCGTAACCGTTTTGCCGGTTTTGGTTTTTAGAGTCTTCGCCAGATCACCAAGTTGTTTTTTGCTCAAGGGAACGGCCGATGTAACTTCAGCGGAAATTTCACCTCGCGCCTTGGCGCAAAGTTCCCCAAAAGCATCAATCATAGTGGGTAATACGAACAAACGATCGTTGCGCGCTACAGCACGAATAAAATTTGCAACGATTTTATGAAGTTTTGCTTTGGCCAGAATTTTCTCGATAGCAATTGTTTTGGCTTCAGCCGATATAACCGGACTGGCCAACAATTGAGAAAAGTCCTCATTGGAGCTTATAAGAGCTCCCATTTCAGACAGGTTTTTCTCAACCTCTGCAACCGATTTTGTCTCACTCGCCAAATCAAATAATGCCGATGCATAGGGTCTGGCAATATTAGCAAAAACCGAACTTGATGCGCTCAATCTGAAAAACCCTTCAAACCTGTTAACCCCAATAAAAACCGGCTTCTTGAGCACAACCCAAAAAACTCAGCAAGTTGGGGACTTCCGGCAATCTGCAAGGGTTGATCGCCAACGCCTTGCTATAAAATCCGCGCTCCCTCTAACACGGCTTTCCAAGCACACGCAAGCACAAGGCGAAGGTTTTTATTATAAGAAAGCCAATAGGTGAGCGCCAGTATAAATTTTGCGGAACATTTCAGCTCAATATAGGTGGGAAAGAGGCCACATGGCCTAAAAAATACTTATGGGCATTTTTCACCTGTTGCTCGGTCAGCAAATCACAACCGGCAGATGTTTTCTTTGCCTAAATCATTGAAAATAAAAAGTTTTACTGCCGTTATTGTGATTTTTTCAGACCGCCGGCCAGCAATACCGGCTTTGGGCCCATGGAATTTTCAGAGGCGTTGAGACTTTTCAGGGTGGATTTTGTATCGCGTGACTGTTTATAAATCACCCTCCCTGCTTCCCCAAACACTGTTACCAGCGTTTTTTGGTCGCAGGTCGAGGCGATATGCAAAGCCAGTTCATGCAAATGGGTCTTGCCATAGCAAAACTTACAAATTCTGGCTTTTTGCATTTCGGGCAACCCGGAAACCACAGCCACCGCATGGCTTGGCGCTTCTGAACTAAGACTAATCAGTTCAGTTTCATTTATCGGGCAGGTATCCTCGTTAGGAGCAAGTGACTTTGAAGCAAGCACATCTGAAATCCTTCGTCTGACATCAGACAAAAATTAACATAAATTAATAAACACTTTGTTAATATCCGTTAACCATGTTTTTAGAGCGCTTTCAGGACAAGCCGAGCCACTTTCCTGGCAACGCTCTGGCTACTCCAATTTTATCTGTCTCGCGGCTCGCATCGCTTCACCAGTGACGCTTAAGAAGCTACTGGCAAAGCTGAGCCTGCGACGGCGCGCGGCATAGGCCGCGGCTCGCTCTTCGCTCGCTGGGCGCTCAATTGAAAATTCAGAACTACTTATAACGCAACTCGCAGAGGCTTTTGCCTCACGCCGGCGGGCTTTTTTCGCCTCGCGCCGGCGGGCTGGAAAACCGCTTGGCACTTCACCCTATGGGTGTTTTCTTGGCAACGCTCTGGCTTCGCCAGCTTTTTAGTGGTCGCGTTGCCGAAGCAGAAAACTGCTACGCACTTTTCTTGGCAACGCTCTGGCTTCGCCAGCTTTTTAGTGGTCGCGTTGCCGAAGCAGAAAACTGCTACGCACTTTTCTTGGCAACGCTCTAATAAAAACTTACCGGATCAATATCCACCTGTACTCTAAGGTTGCCTTTAACCTTATTGGCTCCTTCAAGCCAAAACCTTACATATCCCGAAAGATCAAATTGCTTTGCGCTCTGGGCTAAAATTCTAACTCTATAGCGCCCGCGCACCAGCAATATTGGCGCATCAGCCGGTCCAAAAAGCCGCACCCCGTCGCCCTGTGGTGCTTTGCTTAGCAGATGCCTTGCATAAGCCTTTGCCTCGCTGTGTTCGCTGGCCGATATAATCAGCGCCGCCAACCGCCCAAAGGGAGGCAAGGCGCTACTCTTTCGCACCTCCAGTTCATGCGCATAAAACCCTTCACGGTCACCACTAATCATGGTTTTTATCACCGCATGTTCGGGATTATAGGTCTGTAAATATGCCCGGCCCGATTTTGCTGCTCTTCCAGCCCGCCCGGTTACCTGAGTTAAAAGCTGAAAGGTTTTTTCCGCTGCTCGCGGGTCTCCATGGGCCAGACCAAGGTCAGCATCCAGCACCCCGACCAGAGTGAGCTTTTCAAAATGATGGCCCTTGGCCACCAATTGCGTGCCAATGATCAGATCATAATCCCCGTTGGAAATTTCTGCGAACCGCTGCCTGATCTGAGCACTGCTGCCCATATCCGAAGAAAGTATCACCTGCCTCGCTTCAGGAAATCTGGAGGCTGCCTCTTCTGCAACCCTTTCAATGCCGGGTCCAACCGCCGTCAAGGATCCTTCAACATGACAATTGGTGCACGCGGTAGGTGTATCAATCTCCTGTCCGCAATAATGGCAGGCCAGTTTGCCCAAAAACCTGTGCTCCACCAGCCATGCCGAGCAGTCAGCGCATTGATATTGATGCCCACACGAGCGGCAAACAGTCAGCGGTGCATAGCCGCGCCGGTTGAGAAACAGCAAAACCTGCTCGCCCTTGTCGATGGTGGTAAAAATCTCCCGCGCCAGCTCCGGGGCAATCCATGAGCCTTTTTCCGGTCCCTCACTACGCATATCGATGGTTTTGATATCGGGAAGCTTGGCATCCATATGGCGCTGTTTTATCAGCACATGGCCATAGCGCCCCTCATTGGCATTGTTACGGCTTTCCACCGATGGGGTGGCTGAAGAAAGAATAACATTGGCACCGGCCAAAGATGCCCGAACCACAGCCATGTCTCTGGCGTGATAATTCACCCCGTCTGATTGCTTGAAGGCCCCGTCATGCTCCTCATCCAGAACTATCATGCCAAGTTCACTAAAGGGCAAAAACAGCGCTGAGCGCGCCCCAAGCACCGCCCTTACATCACCGTTCAGCACCCCGCGCCACACCTTTGCCCGCTGGGCCGGAGTAACGTCGGAATGCCATTGTGCCGGTTTGGTGCCAAAGCGCTCAGCAAACCTGTCCACAAATGACTGGGTTAAGGCAATTTCGGGCAACAGGATCAATATTTGTTTGTTTTGCCGCAAAACATCAGCAACCGCTTCGAAAAATATCCGGGTTTTGCCGGAACCTGTTACCCCGTCCAACAAAACAGTATTTTTTCCCTCAATATTGGCCGCCCTGATTTCTTCAAGCGCCTTTTTTTGATGGGGATTAAGGTCTGAGCTGGAAAAATCAACATCAGGAGCCTCATATGCTCTTGACGGCGGCAATTCGACTTTGCTCAAAGATCCAACTTTAACCAGTCCCTCAACGACCGAGGCTGAAACCGAGCTTTCCCCGATCAATGCAGATTTTGGCCATGCGATACCAGCTGCGCCCTCATCGCGAGTAAAAATCTCTAACACCCGCGAACGGGCATTGCTCATTCGCTCAGGGGTAATGCCGCTATAGGTATAGCCAATAATCGGCTTGGGCGGATCAAGCGCCTCTTTTGAGCGCAAAACCCCCCGCAGCACCATGCCCGGCTTGGCCAGAGTATAGCGCGCCACCCAGTCAACCAGTTTCATCAGTTCTTCGCTTAAGGGATTAACTTCAAAACAATGCTCAATGTCTTTGAGGCGATTATGGGCCTGTTGGTCTTTAGGCACTCCCCAAACCACCCCAAGGGTCGGCCTTGGTCCCAAAGCAACCATAACAATTGAGCCGCGCTGCACCTCCATGCCCATTGGCACCTTGTAGGAATAGGCCCGATCAACCGCCACGGCCACCATCACGCTTACTATGGCGCCGGGTGCAAATTTTATTGACTTGTCGTTCATGTTTTTAAACTTAGGCGTTAGGGCGATTCTGGCAAGTGGGATAATGCCAACCTGCCTCTCTTCTGCACAAACCCTGATCAACTTTAATCAAAAAACTTCCTTAAAACTTTTGCTCTATAGGTTTGCTATGGCCGATTTTAATTTTTCCTGCGATGAAAACTGCAAAAACCAGATAATTGACTGGCTTGAAATACTTGGCAGCCAACGGCGCTTATCGCCCAAAACCCTTGTTGCCTATCATCGCGATCTGGCCCAATTCACTTCATTTTTAGCCAATCATCTAGGAGAAGCGATAAGCGTAAACGCGCTAGAAGACCTCCAAACCTCTGATGTTCGTGCATTTATGGCCATGCGCCGCAATAATGGTGTGGGCACCCGCTCTCTTGCACGCCAGCTCTCGGCCCTTAAAAATTTCTTCTCCCATCTGGAGCGGCTTGGATTGTTGTCAAATCAGGTGTTGCACCTGATAAATTCGCCCAAAATTCCCCGCTCTCTACCCAAGCCCCTAACCGCCAATGAGGCGCTTGATACAATCGCTATGACCAAAAATCTGGAGCATCGCCCCTGGGTTGCCGCCCGAGATATGGCTGTTCTTTCCTTATGTTATGGAGCAGGTCTGCGCATTGCCGAGGCGCTTGTAATTTCAGCAAATGACCTCGATAGCACCTCAATCAGGGTTAGCGGCAAGGGAGGAAAAATCCGTATGGTGCCCCTTATCATCTCGGTTCAAAACGCAATTGAAGAATATCTCAAAGCCTGCCCGTTTGTTTTGAAACCATCCGAGCCCATATTTCGTGGGGTGCGTGGTGGGCCTCTTTCCCCAAGGCTTGTGCAACAGCGCATGGTGCAATTGCGCTCGGCCCTTGGCCTGCCCCCCTCGGCATCCCCCCATGCTTTGCGTCATTCTTTTGCCACCCACCTTTTGGGCAGTGGGGGAGACTTGCGCACTATTCAGGAACTGTTGGGCCACAGCTCCCTCTCCAGCACCCAGATTTATACTCAGGTTGACACAGAGCACTTGTTGAAAGAGTTTCAAAAAGCCCACCCAAGAGCCTGAGCATCAAGAGCATAGTCATTAAGTCCTGCAATTGTCAGGATTTTATAAAACTGGACCGGCTCAACACGAGTATGTTACCTTTTAAAAGGAATGCGTGGGGCAAAACAGTTTGGGAGACAATCATATTATGTATTTTTGGAAAAATCCGTCGCGTGCCGTTTTGTTGGTTTTGGCTCTTATAGCCTTTGCTACCCCCCCTTCTTTTGCCTCTGGTATAGATTTTGGCAACAATTCTTCAGAATGGGCCTATGATGGGGAATGTGACGATCCACGCTTTGGCGGATCAGGTATGGCATCGGTATTACTGGATGAAGATATTGCTCGCGATGCCAAAGATTGCCGCACCCTTCTCAACAAAGGGCAGATTTATCTATTGGGTGGTAATTCCAAAAGCGGAATAGATTTTGGCAACAACTCATCACAATGGTCCTATGATGGAGAATGTGACGATCCGCGCTTTGCTGGAAGAGGAATGGCTGATGTGCTGCTGGCCGAGGACAGACATCGTGACGCTTCTGACTGTCGCTCACTTTATCAGTCGGGCGACATATATCTTCGATAGGGCTCAGAGCTGATAAACAGAAATGATTTTTGGTTTGTCCTGGCTTATATTTTAGGAAAACAGCTTTGGATATTGGAGTGGCTTGGGCTTTGTAATCATGCGAATAGTTCATTCGTCCTGATACAACAGCCCCTGCCGGCAAGCTTTTTGAAAAGCAAACCCGTGTACCTGAATTTTCTTCAGTAAAATGAATTGCTAAAAAAATGTTTGCATCCCTGGTTAAATCAGCCAGACTTAACCCCCTTGCGGGATATTTTATTGGCGCTCTTGGTGCTTCTTTTTTTGCCACCAAAGGCATAGTGATTAAACTCGCCCTTATGGAGGGGGTTGGTGCTTTAACCACCCTTACCTGGCGCATGATTATTGCTGTTCCGATTTTTGCACTGATTGGCTGGCTGGGCTATCGCAGCAGAAAGCTTAAAAACCCAGATTTCCATGTGCCAAAAAATTCAATTCTTAAAACCATAGGGGTGGGAACAATTGGCTATTATCTGGCCTCCTATCTCGATTTCGCCGGTCTGGAATATATAACCGCCCAGCTTGACCGGCTGATTTTGATGACGTCTCCAATTTTTGTTGTATTGATAAGTGCCGCCATTTACCGGCGTCCTTTAAGCGCAAAACTCATCGCGTCGCTGTTGCTTAGCTATTTTGGCCTTGCTCTGATCTTTTGGCGCGATCTGGGCATTGATGGCACCGGGGTTATTATCGGATCATTACTGGTGCTTGGCGCTGCCATTGCCTATGCGATCTATCAAATCCTTGCCAAGCCGCTGATTGATGAGATGGGCGCAAGATTATTCACCTCAATTGCCATGAGCTCTGCTGGAGTGATTGTGATGATCCAATTTGCTTTTACCAACCCAATCAGTGATTTGGTCGTCACTCAATACGCCATGTGGCTGATGCTGGCCATGGGCACGGTTTCAACAGTTTTACCCGCCTATCTGATTGCCACTTCCATTGGCATGATCGGGGCGCAGGCAACGGCGGTAATCGGCAATATTTCTCCCCTTGTCACCATTGCCCTGGCGGTGAGTGTTCTTGGAGAGGTCTTCAGCATCTGGCACGCAATGGGCGCTGCCATGGTCCTGATTGGAATTTTTGCCTTTACCCGTATAGAGGCCGCCGCAACCGAATTAAACAAATCACCAGCAATACGGCGTTAATAATTTATTATTCATCTGCATCAAAAGCCATTGATATTGCCCCATTGTATAGCTCTGAGAGCAGAGTTGCCATTGTCATCTGTAAATATTTTTGACAGTATAATTTCAACAATTTTATACACGACAACAATTTGACAAAAACCAGTGACAATTGGCCAAACTACTTAAAAGTTAAAGTCAACCCGGAGGAAATGTCTGTGAGCTTGTTCAATATAATTAGACACCTGAAATCTTCGTTACCCGCTCGAATTATCACCCCTGTAATTGCTGGCCTGATTGCCTCGCTTGCATTTTTTATCGGCCCGGCTACGGCTCAAAACGACGGGACGAAAGACCAGCAGCAGAGTGAATTGTCGAATACACAAAGCCTGATAATCGAAGGCATTGATTTTGGCACCAATACCTCCCAATGGGCCAATGATGGCGAATGTGATGATCCACGCTTTATCGGAATTGGCTCTGCCGTCGATATGAATGAAATAGATATGGGTCGCGATTCCAAGGATTGCTCAACACTTTTTCTGGCCGGGGACATCAGCTTAAAACCAAATCCGGCTGATATAGTGGGCGACATTAATTTTGGCTCCAATACCAGCGACTGGGCGGACAATGATATTTGTGACGATCCGCGCTTTGGCGGACCCGGCACCGATGAGATGTTACTGGACGAAGATATTGGCCGCGATGCCAATGATTGCAAATCCCTGTTTCTGGCTGGTCAGGTTAACTATCTGGGCGATGATCCAAATATGGAGATCATAAATTTTGATGGTATATTATTTGGAGACAATACCAGCCGTTGGGCCAATGATGAAGAATGTGACGATCCGCGCTTTGCCGGCAATGGCATGGCTGCTGAGCTTGTTGATGATGATCTGGAACACGACGCTACAGATTGTCTGACCCTTTATCAGGCCGGCTCCATTTCCCTTGCACAGGATAGCGCGCCCACCGCCACCGCCACTACCGCCGTTGATTTTGGCAATGACAGCTCCGAGTGGGCCAACGATGGAGAGTGTGACGATCCGCGCTTTGCCGGCGAAGGTTCCGCTTCTCTGCTGCTTGACGAAGATCTGGGCCGCGATGCCACAGATTGTCGTCAATTATTTGAAAGCGGTGAGATTTATCTAAGCGCTGGCAACGATTCAGCACCAGTCCCGCAGCAAACCAATCAGGAAATCTATTTTGGCAACAATACCAGCCGCTGGGCCAACGATGGAGAGTGTGACGATCCGCGCTTTATTGGTAATGGCATGGCAACTCAACTGGATGCAGCAGACATGGGCCGCGATGCCACGGATTGTAAAAATCTGGTTGATGAAGGAGAGGTTGAATTTATAACCTCCGCCAATGTGGATTTTGGTGATGACAGCTCTGAGTGGGCCAATGATGGGGAATGTGACGATCCACGTTTCACAGGTCCCGGTGCTGCCGCCAAACTTGACCCTAGAAATTTGGGACGCGACGCCACTGATTGTCAGACACTATTACAATCAGGACAGGTTGATTTTGTTGGCGGGGTGCTGGGTGTAATTGATCCGGCTTCCCTGCAATATGAAACCACTCCTGACCAGGGCAATGGGAGCAATAGTTCTTCGGGAATTGACTGGGGTGATGATAGTTCTAGTTGGGCCAATGATGGCGAGTGCGACGATCCGCGCTTTAGCGGACCTGGTAGTGCCGGAGTTTTGCTTGATGAAGATATGGGCCGCGACGCTACCGATTGTTCAACGCTTTTCCAGCAGGGTCAAATCCAACTGATGCAGGGTGATGAACAAATTGCAACTGATCAGCCCGCTGCGGAAACACCCCCCCCTGCCGCAAACGCAACCGGTGGAGAAGTGCAGTTTGGCGATGATTCAAGCATCTGGGCCAATGACGGGGAATGCGATGATCCCCGTTTTGCAGGACCCGGATCAGCCGCTTCTCCCCTGTCTCCGTTAAATCTCTTAAAGGATGCTACAGATTGTCAAACCCTGTTTGAAAACGGTGATATAGCTCTGATTTAGCATCAATTATACAATCACAAAAAAGCCGGAACCTTTTAACAAGGTTCCGGCTTTTTCTAATCAAATACCTTTGAAAGCATATCTTCTTTACATATGAATAGCACCATCGCCACAGGCCATTGCAGCCTCACGCACGGCCTCTGACATGTTGGGATGGGCGTGACAGGTGCGCACCAGATCCTCCGCTGCACCGGAAAATTCCATTAGAACGGCAATTTCGTGGATCATTTCACCGGCCCCTTTGCCAACAATGTGCCCGCCAAGCACCCGATCGGTTTTAACATCCGCCAAAATTTTCACAAAACCCTGAGGGGCCAGCATGGCTTTTGCCCGCCCGTTTGCAGAGAAGGGAAATTTGCCAACCTTATATTCAATCCCGGCTTCTTTAAGCTCTTCTTCGGTTTTTCCGACAGAGGCAATTTCCGGACTGGTATAAACCACACCAGGAATAACATCATAATTTACATGCCCTGCCTGCCCGGCCAGAATTTCAGCTAAGGCAATGCCTTCGTCCTCGGCCTTATGGGCCAGCATCGGCCCCTTTATCACATCACCAATTGCATAAATGCCAGGCACATTACTCTGATAATTATCATCCGTTTTAACCCGGCCGCGCTCATCGGTTTCCACCCCGACAATTTCAAGGCCCAGACCTTGCGTAAAGGGAACCCGCCCAATGGCAACCAGTGCAATATCGCATTCCACCATTTGGCTTTCGCCTCCTGCTGCCGGCTCCACGGATACTTTCAGACCCTTGGCATTTTTTTCAATTCCCGTGACCTTGCTTCCCAGTTTAAAGGTAAAACCCTGCTTGGATAGCATGCGCTTGAATTGTTTAGCTACCTCCCCATCAATACCGGGAAGAATATGATCCAGATATTCCACAACCGTAACTTTTGAGCCAAGGCGTGCCCAGACCGAACCAAGCTCCAGCCCGATCACTCCGGCACCAACCAC
Source organism: Devosiaceae bacterium (assembly GCA_021648375.1). Lineage (GTDB taxonomy): Bacteria > Pseudomonadota > Alphaproteobacteria > Rhizobiales > Devosiaceae > DROE01. The sequence goes on along the minus strand of JAKISW010000003.1, from coordinate 107,548 downwards.
TAAAAGATGCTCTGGAACTTTTGAAAGTTCGAGCGCTCCGGTAGAAGAAACTATCTGTTTTTCATCAATTTCAATGCCCCTGAGATTGGCACTAACGGAGCCGGTGGCGATGATAATGTTCTTACTGGAAATAGTCTTTGCTGCCCCTTTTTCAGGGGTGACAATCACCTCTCCAGCTCCGGCAATCGAGCCGATGCCCTTAAAGACGGTAATCTTGTTCTTTTTAAACAGATAGGTGATCCCGGTCACATTGCCTTCGACCACCTTGTCTTTATGGGCCAGCATTTGGGGAAGGTTTAAGCGTGGCCCATCAATATCAATGCCAAGTTCATCAAAATTATGCCCCGCTTCGGCAAACATTTCGCTGGCATGCAACAAAGCCTTTGATGGTATGCACCCCACATTCAAACAGGTTCCCCCGTGATTAGCCCATTTTTCCACCACCGCAACTTTCATGCCCAATTGCGCAGCCCGAATGGCACAAACATAGCCCCCCGGACCGGTGCCGATAATTGTTACGTCAAACTGTTCCGCCATAATGCACTCCGTGGATAAGTTAAATAATCTATTATTCCTTTTGCGCCACCAAAAGCCTGAGCGCCAGTAAAATCAGCGCTACCCCGGTTACCCGGTTAAACCATTTGCCCATACGATAAAACCCGGCTCTGATCCTGGGTTCTGTAAAAAACAATGATACCAGAACAAACCATATCAACAACATCAGCGCCATGGAAATTATATAGACCCCCTGCCAGATTATTGCAGTGTCAGCACTGACCAGAACTGAAAACAAGGCAACAAAAAACAACACGGCCTTGGGATTTAGCAAATTGGTCAAAAACCCGATTGAAAAGGCTTTAAGCCAAGTTTGCCCCGCCCCATTTGCTTCGTTAAAATTTGTGGCCTCTTTAGGTGCCGGCGCCCTTAATGCGGCGATACCAAGCCATATCAAATAGGCAGCCCCGGCAAATTTTAGTATTGTGAACATTATCAAAGATTGGGCCACAATCAGCCCAAGCCCCAAAATTGTATAGGTTCCATGCACTAAAATTGCACTGGCAATCCCGGCGCTGGTCACAATGGCAGTACTGCGTCCATGGGCAATCGACTGACGCAAAACCATGGCAAAATCCGGCCCCGGAGAAATGGCCCCGATGCCAAAAGCACCAAGAATTGTCAAAAATTCAACTAAAGGAAACGCCAAGGTCTAGGTCACTATTCTATAGATCCAATACCAGACGTTGCGGGTCTTCAAGGCTTTCTTTTACCCGCACAAGAAATGTCACAGCCTCTTTACCATCAACAATCCGGTGATCGTAGGAAAGTGCCAGATACATCATCGGCCGGATTACCACTTCTCCGTCAATTGCCACCGGGCGCTGTTGAATTTTGTGCATACCTAAAATGCCGCTTTGCGGCGCGTTGAGTATCGGCGTTGACATCAGTGAGCCATAGACCCCGCCGTTTGAAAGGGTAAAACTGCCCCCCTGCATGTCGGCCATTGTCAATTTGCCATCTCTGGCTGCCCGGCCCAAACGACCAATATCCGTTTCGATTTCTGCAATTGACATCTGATCGGCATCGCGCACCACCGGCACCACCAATCCCCTGTCAGTGCCAACCGCTACCCCGATATGAGCATAATTTTTATAGACAATATCGGTGCCATCAATCTCGGCGTTCACGCTTGGAATTTCTTTAAGGGCATGAGTTACCGCCTTGCAGAAAAAGCCCATAAAGCCAAGTTTAACCCCGTGTTTTTTCTCAAACAACTCTTTATATTGTTTGCGCAAGTCCATAACCGGACCCATGTCAACTTCGTTGAAGGTGGTCAGCATGGCGGCAGAATTTTGCGCATCTTTTAAGCGCCGGGCAATGGTTTGACGCAAACGGGTCATGCGAACCCGCTCCTCGCGGCCCTCATCGCCGGCTGCCCCTGGTGTTCTTGAAGCAGCTGGAACAGCAGCTTTTGCCGCTGCCACAGGAGCGGGATTGGCTGCAGCTGCAATTACATCTTCTTTTAATACCTGACCACGCTTGCCAGATCCTGAAACCTGTTCCGGCGTAATCATTTTTTCTTTCATCATTTTTTGCGCCGAAGGGGAGGCAGGAATACCTGATGATGCGGCAGGCGCAGCAGCAGCCTTGGCAACAGCTGGTTTTTTCTCTTCTACAGACGTAGCAGCAGGAGTAGCACCGGCAGCAGCAACTGCCCCCTCTTTAACAATTGCTATTAATGCGCCTACCTCAACATTTTCACCCTCCGGGGTCACAATTTTTTCCAGCACACCGGCAACGGGTGAAGGCACTTCAACCGCCACCTTATCTGTTTCCAGCTCCACCAGCGCTTCATCAACACTAACGGCGTCGCCTACTTTTTTATACCATTGGCCAATGGTTGCCTCAACGACGCTTTCACCAAGGGTTGGTACTTTGATTTCTGTGGACATAAGGTTTGGTCCTTAAAGTTTGCTGCAATTATTAAAGTTGTTTCATTCTATGAATGTTTTATTCTGCAAAAGCCTCATTCCGCAAAAGCTTCATCAAGAAAGGCTTTCAGTTCATAAAGATGTTTGCTCATCATGCCGGTAGCAGGGGAAGCCGCCGAAGCCCGACCCACATAGATTGGCCGCTCGCCAGTCCGTCCCAATTGTCCCAGAACCCACTCCACATAGGGCTGAATAAATGCCCATGCGCCCATATTTTTAGGTTCTTCCTGACACCAAACGATTTGCGCATTTTCAAATCTGGACAATTCTGAATGCAAGGCCTTGGCAGGAAACGGATATAGTTGCTCCAGGCGCATCAGATACACATCATTGACACCGCGTTTTTCTCTATCTTCCAGCAGATCAAAATAGACTTTTCCGCTGCACAATATCACCCGACGGATTTTATCATCATCAACCAGTTTGATGGAGGTTTTTTGTGGTCCTGGAGCCTGCGCATCATCCCACAACAGGCGATGAAAACAAGAATCAGGGCCTAATTCCGCCAGTGTGGAAACGGCTTTTTTATGCCGCAAAAGCGATTTCGGCGTCATCAAAATCAACGGCTTTCTAAATTCGCGCAACAATTGACGGCGCAGAATATGAAAATAGTTGGCCGGTGTTGTGCAATTGGCCACCTGCATATTATCTTCGGCACAAAGCTGCAAAAATCTTTCAAGCCTTGCTGAAGAATGCTCAGGTCCCTGCCCCTCGTAACCATGAGGCAGCAATAAAACCAAACCACTCATGCGGAACCATTTTTGCTCCCCAGAAGAAATAAACTGATCAATCACCACCTGAGCGCCGTTGACAAAATCGCCAAATTGCCCTTCCCAAAGCGTTAGCGCATTGGGTTCGGCCAGCGAATATCCATATTCAAATCCCAACACCGCCTCTTCAGAAAGCATGGAATTAATAACCTCATAGCGACCCTGATCGGGCGAAATGTGATTTAATGGTGTAAAAGTTTCACCTGTTTTTTGATCCGACAAAACAGTATGACGTTGAGAAAACGTACCCCGTTCGCAATCCTGACCGCTAAGACGCACCGGATGCCCCTCCGCCACCATACTGCCAAACGCCAAGGCCTCGCCGGTTGCCCAGTCAATACCTTCGCCCTTGTCGATTGCATTTTTGCGATTTTTCAAAAATCTCAAAATTGTCCTATGGGCACTAAATTCGTGGGGGATTGTGGTTATGGATTGCCCGATTGCCTTAAGATCTTTGATTTCAACTCCGGTATCGCCCCGCCTTGCCCCTTCAAGTTCGGCAGCTTTGAGTTTTTTCCAAGCTCCATCCAGCCAATCCGCCTTATTGGGACGATAATTTTCACCCCCGGCAAATTCCACTTCCAGCTTGGCACGCCAGTCAAGCTTCATGGTTTCAACTTCGGCAGCGCTAACCACACCTTCTTTAATGAGTTTTGCCGAATAAAGCTCAAGAGTGGATTTATGGCCCCTGATCTGCTGATACATCAATGGCTGTGTGAAAGAGGGTTCATCCCCCTCATTATGCCCAAATCGACGATAGCAGAACATGTCAACAACAACCGGTTTACCAAATTTCTGGCGATATTCGGTTGCCACTTTTGCAGCAAACACCACAGCTTCAGGATCATCCCCGTTAACGTGAAATACTGGCGCTTCGATCATCTTTGCCACGTCAGTTGGATAAGGTGAGGAACGCGAATAAATGGGAGAAGTTGTAAAACCGATCTGGTTATTGACCACAAAATGAATTGATCCGCCGGTTCTGTGCCCCTTAAGACCCGAAAGGCCAAAACATTCCGCCACCACGCCCTGTCCGGCAAAGGCCGCATCCCCATGCAGCAACAGGGGCAAAACCACCTGTCTGTTGGTCTGGGTGGTATCGGCAACAAAACGATCATCAACTTCAGAATGCTGATCCTGTTTTGCCCGCGCTTTACCAAGCACAACAGGGTTGACTATTTCCAGATGCGATGGATTTGCCGTCAGTGAAAGATGCACGACATTGTCATCAAACACCCTGTCGGATGAGGCCCCTAAATGATATTTCACATCACCGGAACCCTCCACATCATCCGGATAATAAGCACCACCCTTGAATTCGTGAAACAAAGCCCTGTGGGGCTTGCCCATAACCTGGGTCAGCACATTTAAGCGCCCGCGATGGGGCATGCCAAGCACAATGTCCTTAACCCCCAGCGCTCCGCCGCGCTTGATTATCTGCTCCATTGCTGGGATGAGGCTCTCAGAGCCATCCAGACCAAATCGCTTGGTGCCGGTATATTTAACGTCGAGGAATTTCTCAAACCCCTCCGCCTCAATCAGCTTGTTTAAAATGGCTTTTTTGCCCTCGGTAGTAAACGATATTTCCTTGTCAGGTCCCTCAATCCGCTCCTGTATCCAGCCCTTGGATACCGGGTCTGAAATATGCATAAACTCCACACCCAAAGTCGAGCAGTAGGTGCGCTGTAATATTTCCACCATTTGGGAAATGCTTGCATATTCAAGCCCCAGCATATTGTCGATAAATATCGGTCGTGAAAAATCCGCCTCAACAAATCCGTATGAGCGCGGGTCCAGCTCCGGTGCGGCGGCCTTTTCCTGCAATTTCAGCGGATCCAGATCCGCATGCAAATGTCCGCGCATCCGATAGGCGCGGATCATCATCGACGCTCTAATGGAATCACGGCTGGCCTGAGCCACCTGTTCCACATCTATTTTTTTGTCATCTGTTTTGGCTTTTTTAATTGCCTTGGCACCTGATTTCTCAGCAAGATTTCCCCAGTCCCCATCGAAAGCGGCAACCATTTCACCACTGGCAGCTTGTGGCCAATCGCCCCGCTTCCAACTGGCACCATTTGCCGCAGCTATCGCCTCACCCGGCGCATCCCCTAAGGAATTGAAAAACCCCGCCCATGTTTCATCGACTGAATTGGGGTCTTCTTTGAATCGGGAATAAAGTTCTTCCACATAGGTTGCATTGCCCCCATAGAGGAAAGAAGTAGCTAAGAACGCTGAGTTCTCTTCTTGTCGTTTCATGTTGTTTGCGCAGGCAGGCCACCCCGCCTCTTCCCTGTTCAGGCCAAAAATTGCCGGTTAGAAAATTTCTAATGCTTCTCTTTTTTCAGGCATCCGTTAGTATTTTGTTAACACTGGAAACAAGACGATAATATGCACTGATATTCATCAAAAATCTTTATTAGAAGAACCCTTCAAAAAGCCCCTTAGCCCTTTAACAATGCCACTAATGCCTCGCCAATTTTTGCCGGAGAGCGCGAAACTGCAATTCCTGCCGCTTCCATGGCCTCAATTTTGTCTTCTGCGCCACCTTTGCCACCTGATATTACCGCCCCGGCATGGCCCATTGTGCGCCCCGGTGGCGCGGTAAGACCGGCAATAAAGCCGGCTACTGGCTTGGAGCGCCCCCGCTTGGCCTCATCGATCAAAAACTGCGCTGCTTCTTCTTCTGCCGAGCCACCAATTTCCCCGATCATCACCATGGATTTGGTTTCCTCGTCGGCAAGGAATAATTCCAATACGTCAATAAATTCTGTACCCTTTACCGGATCACCCCCAATGCCAATAGCTGTGGTTTGGCCCAGACCTTCATTAGTGGTTTGAAAAACCGCCTCATAGGTCAAAGTGCCGGAGCGCGATACAATCCCTACCGAGCCTTTTTTGAAAATATTGCCCGGCATAATGCCGATTTTGCACTCATCAGGGGTCATGATCCCGGGGCAGTTTGGCCCTATCAGCCGCGAACTGGATTTGGCGAGCCTTGCTTTAACTTTCACCATATCCAAAACCGGAACCCCTTCGGTAATCGCCACAATCAAGGGTATTTCAGCATCAATCGCTTCAATTATCGCCGCCGCGGCTCCGGCCGGGGGCACATATATAACACTGGCATTAGCCCCGGTGACCTCTTTACCTTCTGCCACAGTGGTAAAAATCGGCAGTTCCACCCCCTCGGTGCTAACCCATTTCTGACCACCTTTTTTCGGGTGGGTTCCACCAACCATTTTAGTGCCAAAATAGGCCAGTGCCTGTTCAGTGTGGAATGTTCCGGTTTTTCCGGTCAGGCCCTGTACCAGTATTTTGGTGTCTTTATTGACAAGAATTGACATGGGTTAAAAAGCTCCGTTGGTGGCAAATATTTGCCGCTTTATTTTTAAAAAAGCTGAATGTTATTTGTTCAGATTCTTGATCATACTAATCTGGTAAAAAAAGGTATCTGCGCTCTCAAATGCATGGATAAAAATGTTGGCTTCTCCAACATCGCCTGCATCATTGCGCCATGCTCCATTGGTTTTTTCATCACCGACAATCAATTCACCCACCATGTCGGGCAGCACATCAATCATTGAAAGATCTATTTTTACCTGCGGGGAAAGTATTTCAAATGAACAATAACCCATTTCATATCCAGGATAATCCTCTAAAAAGCCCCAGATTTCGGCTTTGCCAGCTCCCTCATATTCCCGATCAGCTGAAATTTCTTTATAAAAGGGAGCATTGCCAACATCATAATCAATGTCACTGTTCCAGCCGCCATCATCCAGCGCCCCAATGATTGCCTGCCGGTTATCCACCACCAGTTGGCACAGTTTAATGGCGTCATTTAACACAAGGACACCCGGATCAGACGTCGTCGTAGGCTCCACTGCCGTGGCCGGATCGTCGGCTGCCAGATCAGTTGCCAAAGGCGCGCTTTGAGTTGTGACTGGCTCTGCTGTTTTTGCATGTTTTGCCAAAACCGGCTGCCCAAGAACTCCAATCACCCCCAAAGAAACTATGGCTGTTTTAACTATTGCTGTTGCTTCACATGCCATTTCTATTCCCCTTTAACGGCCGCTACGATTTTTTGCGCTGCATCATCCAGATCATTGGCCGAAATTACATCCAGATCACTTTCATCAATCAGTTTTTTACCCTCGGCGACTTTGGTCCCTTCAAGGCGAACAACCAAAGGCACATTCAGGCCCATTTCCTTGACCGCCTGCAAAACCCCCTCAGCAATAATATCACAGCGCATGATGCCGCCAAATATGTTTACCAGAATTCCCTTTACGCTGGGATCTGAGGTAATGATTTTAAAGGCAGCCGTGACTTTTTCAGCCGTGGCTCCACCACCCACATCCAAAAAGTTGGCAGGTTGCTCTCCATATAATTTAATAATATCCATGGTCGCCATGGCCAGACCGGCCCCATTGACCATGCACCCGATCGAGCCTTCAAGGGCGATATAGGCCAGATCATATTTGCCCGCTTCGATTTCTTTTTCATCTTCTTCGCTTAGATCGCGCAAACTCTGGATATCAGGATGCTTAAACAGAGCATTATTATCAAATGATACTTTTGCATCCAAAACCACCAGATGCCCGTCCCCTAAAACCACCAGCGGATTAATTTCCAGCAGGCTCATATCCTTGGCGACAAAGGCGTCATAAAGCTGCACAAACAATTCCATGCCATCACTTCGTCCCACCCCTTCAAGCTGTAGGGCATCACATATTGCCGTGGCTTTCTCCTTGGTAACTCCATCTTCAGGCTCTATATCCAACGTGTGAATTTTTTCCGGAGTTTCTTCGGCAACCCCCTCAATATCCATCCCCCCTTCGGTGGAGGCAACAAAGCTTACCTTTCCACTTTCCCGGTTGACCAGAATAGAAAGATAAAGCTCTTTTGCGATATCCGCCCCATCTTCAATATATATGCGATTAACCTGCTTGCCCGCTGGCCCGGTCTGTTTGGTAACAAGAATATTGCCCAGCATATCATTGGCATGAGAGACGACCTCATCCACCGAACGGGCCAAACGAACACCCCCTTCTGCATCCGCGCCCAACTCCTTAAACCGGCCCTTGCCTCTGCCGCCCGCATGAATCTGGCTTTTAACCACATATACGGGTCCGGGCAGAGAATTGGCCGCCTTAAGGGCAGCCTCGGGGGCAAAAACCGCCACTCCCTTTGCCACCGGTGCGCCAAATTCTTTCAGCAAGGCTTTTGCCTGATGTTCGTGAATATTCATTTGCCTGTCAGCCCTTTATTAAATTGCCGGCCCTTATTAAAGGACAGACCTTTATAAAAATACCAAGTATAAAAATCGCCTAAGCCAGTTTTGGAGCGATTTTTTTGCACACATCGATCAGCCCATTTACAGCGCCGACGGATTTATTGAATTGACCCTGTTCAGTGCGATTAAGTGAAACTTCGATAATACGCTCAACCCCGTTGGCCCCGATTACGCATGGCACGCCCACATACATGCCCTTGACACCAAATTCACCCTTAAGAAATGCCGCACAGGGCAAAACCCGTTTTTTGTCTTTTAGATAGCTTTCCGCCATGGCAATTCCAGCAGTAGCTGGCGCATAAAACGCCGACCCGGTTTTAAGCAGGCCAACAATTTCCGCCCCCCCGTCCCGGGTGCGCTGTACGATTTCATCAAGGCGGGATTTTTTCAGCCAGCCCATTTTTACCAGATCAGTCAGAGGAATGCCTCCAACCGTTGAATATCTGGGCAATGGCACCATGGTGTCTCCATGCCCTCCCATAACAAAGGCATTGACGTCATTTATCGAAACATCAAGCTCGTCAGCGATAAAATGACAAAATCTGGAACTGTCTAAAACCCCGGCCATTCCCACGACTTTTCCGGTTGGCAGGCCTGAAAATCTTTGTAAGGCCCAAACCATGGCATCTAGCGGATTGGTTATGCAGATTACAAAGGCATCAGGGGCATATTTAGAAATTCCCGCTCCCACCTGCTCCATGACCTTAAGATTGATTTCCAGCAAATCATCCCGGCTCATTCCCGGCTTGCGCGGCACCCCGGCGGTAACGATAATAACATCCGCCCCGGCAATGCCCTTATATTCCGACGTTCCGCTAAGAGCGGCATCATATCCGCTTTCCGGTGCGGACTGGCTAAGATCAAGCGCCTTGCCCTGGGGCACCCCATCAGCAATATCGAACAACACGATATCACCAAGATCTTTAAGGGCTGCCAGATGAGCAAGCGTGCCACCAATTTGACCCGCACCGATCAGAGCTATTTTTTTACGCGTCATTGGACATATTTCCTATATTTGTCTGTTTGAATTTCTAATACGAATCATTAAACCCCTGCCCCCTTTGGTGCAACAAAAACCGGATATCAGCACCATTTTGGGGCCACTTACACCATTTTGGGGCCACTTAAGTGGCAAATTTTTGCTTTGATCCGCAATTTCACTTATATAGCATCGCTGCACACAAATTTATCGCCAGCGCGCTGCCAATGCCAATTGAGCTTCTCCAGTTCAATCTGGATTTTTTCCTTTGGCCAGATATTCAATTGAAGCCATCTCATTTAATCGCGAAACACAGCGCTTAAATTCAAACGCCGTATTCTTGTCCCCTGACAGGCTTTCAAACTCAACGTCAAAACTGGCCACCAGCTTTACCCCCCGGTCATAAAGAGTATCAATTAGAATAATAAAACGTTTTGCAGCGCTGGAATTATCTCTGTCAAATTGTGGAATACCCTCAATCACCAACGTATGAAATGCATGAGAGATGGCCAGATAATCACGGGCTCCAAGAGGTTGCTCACAAAGATCTTCAAACTTAAACCTTGCACATCCCATAGCAATGGCCGGCACAATAATTTCACGCCCCAAAACACTAACTGTTCCTGGCTTAGATATTTGGTGACCAGTTAACATTTGCCAATGTTGCTCAATTTGATTTCTGATATCTTCTCCGACACCAAAGTGAAAAACCGGCTGGCTGCTCAATTTGTCTAGGCGATAGTCTTTTTCAGCTTTTAGATGCAGGACCTCACAATTGTTTTTCAAAAGTTCGATAAAAGGCAAAAACAACTGGCGATTTAATCCATTATGATAAAGCCTCTCCGGCTCTATATTTGATGTGGCTACCATCACCACTCCGCCATCAAACAGTTTTTCAAACAGCCGCCCCAAAAGCATTGCATTGGTGATATCTGAGACGTGAAATTCATCAAAACACAAAAGAGAAGTGGATTTGATTATCGGTTTTACCACTTCTGAAATTGGATCTGAATTTGAGTGGTTTTTAGTATCATTTTTACTGTAATTTTTGCTGTAATTTTTACTGTAACTTTGCCGAATTATTGCAATATTCTGGTGTAATTCATCCATGAACTCATGAAAATGAACCCGCCTTTTTGCGGTAATTTCCACCCGCTCATAAAACATATCCATCAGCAGGGTTTTACCACGACCAACATCACCCCAGATATAAAGCCCCTTTTTATGAGGTGTTTTTTGGCCTAAGAATTTTGAGAAACTTCTTTTGTGTCGCTGATTTTGCTCCAAATCATCTGAGAGCTTTTCAAGCAAAACCGCAGCCTCGCGCTGGGCCGGGTCGATAGTTAAAACACCACTTTCAACCAATTGATCAAAATCAAACAGCAGCCCTTTTGAGCTTGCAGGCAAACTTGCTTTCAAATCCGATACCCGCTCAAATTCTAGCCCGCCATTGAGATGCCCTGACCCCCGGCCAGAGTTCCAAGAAAGCGGTTTCCGCTGCGTAATAACGTTCCAATAATCTGTCCGTTATCGTTAAAAAACTGCACTTGCGAACCAACGAGTTTCCAGGATGCCAAAGATGCCAGAACGCTTATCGGGCAATTAGGCGCTGATGCCCGGTTGCGATCCGTTCCCTGCTTCGAAGTCTGCGTGAGATTGACACGGCATGTATTTGCGCCAGAGAGCGCCGTCCATACTCCAAGCATGCTCTGAACTGTTAAGCTGCCACCAATATCACGCGCCTGCACATTTGTCGGGATCCCGCTTGGATCAATTGCAACAAACGATCCTTCACCCCCGTTAATATCATCGCCCACCTGATTTGAAGCCAAAAGCGGGTCTCTGGACACCAACCCATCAACGGGAAAACCAAGAGTTTGAGAGCCATTTTGCTGTGCCAGTAGGGGATCAGCAGTTAGTTCACCGTCCAATGGAGGCAATTCAGAGTTTTGCACGTTTGATCCCGCAACCGGGGGCAATGGCGGAGGCGGACTGGAAAACCGCCTGGAGTCCGAAAAAGGAGACGAACTGGCACAAGCCGAAATCACTCCGGTAAGCCCAATCGCAGCGACTAATTTCAAAAAAGATTGTTGACTAATATTCATTTCATCTGCCCATGAATTCGGGGATATCTGACACCCCGTAGAGTATCAGGAAAAATTTGCATCAATTTGACGCCCCAAAATGTTTTGCCCACCGCACGGCCTATTAGCTCAATTATTTGGTTTTCACCAGCCCGTTTTTAATTGCGTTCCAAACCGGTCAAATTGCCTTTTAAGCATTCAAGCTCAATACGCCGCCCATCCTTAAAGGCCCTTAATGTGGCACCTTTAGGGAAATATATAAAATCTATTGATTGCTCATTTCTTCCAATAACGCCCCGGCCAGCAGCTTGGCATCGCCAGCCTCATCTTTGGGCACCATTATTCCGGCCCCGTTTGGCGTTGTCAGCCCCGGCAATCCGCTCGAACCTCCCTCATGGGGATGAAACCCGTGAGCTTTCAACGCAACAACAATCACCCGCAAAATATCAGGATCATGATGGGTTAAAATGGTTTCAAAACTATCGTTTGCCATCTTTTTTAAATCCGTCTTTCAACCATCATTTTTTTAATCTCAACAATTGCCTTGGCTGGATTTAAGCCTTTGGGACAGGTGTTGGAGCAATTCATGATGGTATGACAGCGGTAAAGCCGAAAAGGGTCTTCAAGATTATCCAGCCGTTCTCCGGTTGCCTCATCTCTGCTGTCAATCAGCCAGCGATAGGCCTGCAATAATATTGCCGGACCAAGATAACGATCCCCGTTCCACCAATAACTGGGACAAGAAGTTGAACAGCATGCACAAAGAATGCATTCATAAAGCCCATCAAGTTTCATCCTGGCAGCTTCTGATTGCCTCCATTCGTCTCCCGGAGCCGGCGTTGTGGTTTTTAGCCACGGCTCAATGGAGCGATGCTGAGCAAAAAAATTATCCAGATCAGGCACCAGATCCTTGATTACCTGCAAATGGGGCAATGGAAATATTTTAACGACCCCCGAAATCTCATCCGCGCTTTTAGTGCAGGCAAGGGTGTTTAATCCATCCACATTCATGGCACACGAACCACAAACCCCTTCTCGGCACGAACGCCTGAGGGCCAGTTTTGGATCAACATTATTTTTAATCCACAATAAACCGTCCAGCACCATGGGGCCGCATTCATCCACATCAACATAAAAAGTATCAATGCGCGGATTTTGGTTTTCATCCGGATTATATCGGTAGACCCGATATTCCTGAATATTGCTTCCATCAGGTTTTGGCCAGGTTTTGCCTTCGGTCGGCCGCGATTTTGTTGGAAGTTTTAGTTCGACCATGAGATCAATTCTGTTTTTGATTAAACCGGTTGCGGCTGCCGTATAACGCCAGCCGCTTTTTTTGATTTAGCACTAGTGCTTACCCACCTAAAGAGCAGGATGCGCCGGTCGCCCAAAGCATCGCATGCACTCTGGCACTGTCCAACGGGTTCATATTATTATCTATGGCCGTGGAAAGGATGTTGATTTCTCCATCCCCATGGGCCTTGAACAGAGCCAGCTGCCCATCGGTCAACTCGGCCGCGGCCTTGTCAACCATGCACTCACGCAATGTATGGGCAGATGCAATTGACGTTACAGAAAGCAGCATGCCCGTTGCTACAAATCCCGCTACAATAATTTTCTTCATTTACCTTCTCTCCTTCATTTTAGTCCCTTTAGGAGTTTTCTCCTTTATAGAACTCGCCGCAAATCCCCTCAAAAGTCAAACAAAGCCCAAAAACAAGGCTTAAATTTTTAATTCCTGAACACGCAGTATTCAATATACCCGCTTCTTTGGAGCAATTTTTGCAATATCTATGCCATCGCTTAAGAGTTCAACATGCACCGGACGGTAGTCCAGAGCAACATTTCCCTTTTCATCCATGCGCGCCAACGTGTGTTTACGCCAGTTTTTATCGTCCCGCTCGGAATAATCTTCCCTGGCATGAGCGCCCCGGCTTTCATGGCGCGCCTCCGCACTAACCACGGTGGTTAAGGCATTAGCCATCAGATTTTCCAGCTCAAGCGCCTCCACCAGATCTGAATTCCAGATCATTGAACGGTCAGAAACTTTAATTTCACTCATATCCCGCTGGACATCCTGCATGCGCGAAACCCCTTGTTTCAAGGTTTCATCAGTCCTGAACACCGCCGCATCTTCCTGCATGGTGATCTGCATTCTATCACGCAATTGCGCAGTTGAGAATTTCCCGTCAGCGTTGCGCATGCCATCAAAATGCCCAAGGATTTTGTCAAATGATTTTTCATTAACTTCTGGAATTGCCGCATTTCTGTCGATAGTTTTTCCAGCTTGGATAGCTGCCGCTCGCCCAAAAACCACCAGATCAATAAGCGAATTTGAACCCAAGCGATTAGCCCCGTGCACCGAAGCGCAGCCCGCTTCACCAACCGCCATCAGACCATCAACGGTTGCGTCAGGATTTTGTGGCGTCGGGTTTAATGCTTCCCCGTGATAATTGGTGGGGATGCCACCCATATTATAATGGGCCGTTGGAATAACCGGAATTGGCTCACGAGTAAGATCCACCCCGGCAAAGATTTTTGCACTCTCGGAAATTCCGGGTAATCTCTCCGCCAAAACCTTTGGATCAAGATGATCAAGGTGCAAATGAATATGATCCTTTTTGGGACCAACCCCGCGCCCTTCGCGAATTTCCAGCGTCATGCAACGGCTTACCACATCGCGAGAGGCCAGATCTTTGGCATTAGGCGCATAGCGCTCCATAAAGCGCTCACCTTCAGAATTGGTCAGATAGCCCCCTTCGCCACGAGCACCCTCGGTGATCAAAACACCGGCCCCATATACTCCGGTGGGATGAAACTGCACAAATTCCATATCCTGCAAAGGCAGACCGGCCCGTGCCACCATACCATTGCCATCCCCGGTGCAGGTATGAGCAGAAGTGGCTGAAAAATATGTGCGTCCATATCCCCCGGTGGCCAACACCACCATTTTGGCGCGAAAACGATGAATAGTGCCATCGTCCAGCTTCCAGGCGACAATACCCTGACAGGTGCCGTCCTCGCCCATCAATAGATCAAGGGCGAAATATTCAATAAAAAACTGCGCATTGTGTCTTAAGGATTGCCCATAAAGCGTATGCAAAATGGCATGGCCGGTGCGATCGGCCGCTGCACAAGTACGTTGCACCGGCGGTCCATCACCATAATTTTGCATATGCCCGCCAAATGGACGCTGATAAATTTTACCCTCTTCAGTGCGCGAAAACGGCACTCCATAATGCTCTAATTCATAGACCGCTTTTGGTGCCTCACGCGCCAGATATTCCATGGCATCATTATCACCCAGCCAATCAGAACCCTTGACCGTGTCATACATATGCCACTGCCAGCTATCTTCACCCATGTTCGATAAGGAGGCTGCAATCCCCCCCTGCGCCGCCACTGTGTGCGAGCGCGTAGGAAATACTTTTGTCACGCAGGCGGTTTTTAACCCCTGCTCAGCCATGCCAAGGGTAGCACGAAGCCCCGCACCACCGGCCCCGACGACAACCACATCAAATTCATGGTCAATGATTTCATATCCATCTTTCATTGCCATTTGATCAGCCCCCAAAACCCAACATTAACACAGCAACTATGCTCAAGGCGCCAATTGCAAACGCAAAAAAATTATTGAAAATGATAAGGAATATTTTCATGCCTTCTGAATGCACATAATCTTCAATAACCACCTGCATGCCAAGCGCCATGTGCCAGAATATCCCGATTATTGCCAAAACAATCACCCCGGCAATAAGCGGGTTTGAAATTACTTCAATCATTTCAGACCTATTCGCACCTGCCAGCCTGGCCACCAGCCAGACCAGAAACAGGGTAAGGGGAATATTGGCCAGCGCGCTAAGTCGCTGATGCCAAAAATGCGTAGTGCCCCCTTTTATGGAGCCCTTGCCCGAAATGATTGCAAATGGAGTACGCATACCCATGATCTAAATTCCTAAATCCATACAAAAAAGGTCCACGTGAGAGCGGTTAAAATCACCCCCCCAATAATTGTAAACCACGAAAGAACCTTGCGCTGATCTGGTTCCAGCCCGGCACCCACATCCCAGATAAAATGTTTGATACCGCCAAGCATGTGCTGAAACAATGCCCAGGTAAAACCAAGCATAATCAATTGCCCAAACCAATTACCCATAATCAGATAAACCAGATCAAGCTGAGTTGGTCCCATAGCTGCCCCAATCAGCCAAAAGGCCAAAAGCGCGGTGCCCAGATAAAGCCCCACCCCGGTTATCCGATGAAGAATCGAAAGGGCCATGGTTAGAGAAAACCGATAAATCTCCAAATGTGGAGATAATGGGCGCTCCGATTTAGATCGCTCCGATTTAGATCTGCTCGATTGGGTTCGTTCTGGTTGGCTCATGCCAAATCCTCGCTAGAAGAAGCTATTGCCTTAATTTCCCAAAAACTAAATGCAACCCTAAGAAAAATCCAAAGAAATTACAAATTTTTGAACGGAGAAATTGAACACTCCAATCTTATTAACCGGCTTCAAAAGATTCGTCAAAGGTTTGCGTTGAATGATCCAAACCCGCGTATTGCCCTTCGCAATGCCGAACTGGCATCACTTGTCCGTTATTTTACAAAACCACGACAAATCTTCTTGTGCATCATGATGTTTCAAACATATACATGGCCAGAAAAATTCAAGAAAATTATGGAATTGGGCCACATGACAAACAGCAACCAAATTGCAGACAAACCAAAATCAAACGGCAAATCAATCGTAATCTGGTGCGCTCAAATTCTTCTGGCATTGTTGTTTGGTATGTTTGGCGCCGTAAAACTAACCATGCCGATTGAAGACCTTACAGAAACAATGAAGTTTGTCGCCGCTTCTCCTGCCTGGTTACCAAGACTAATCGGCGCTATTGAAATTGCTGGCGCACTGGCCGTTATACTGCCGACAGCAACCAGGATTTTACCCTGGCTGACTCCCCTGGCTGCAATTGGCTTTGCTACAATTCAAATTCTGGCGATTATTGTTCACGCCAATCTTGGGGAAACTTCCTCGACCATACAAATAAATTTAATTCTGTTGGCATTATCCCTGTTTGTATTTTGGGGAAGATGGAAAGTCAGCCCTTAAAAATTTCAACAATCAGGCTAACGTGTAATTTTATTTTGTAGTGCGAATTACTCTGTCCAGTCCAACACCACTTTGCCGCTGGAACCGGATTTCATGGCGGCAAATCCCTGCTCAAATTCATCCGCTTTGAAACGGTGGGTAATGACAGCGCTGACATCCAGACCGTTTTGCAACATGGCCAGCATTTTATACCAGGTCTCAAATATTTCGCGCCCATATACCCCTTTGATGGTAATCGACTTTAGAACAATCTTTGACCAGTCAACACCCGATTTTCCCGGCGGAATTCCAAGCATGGCAATTCGCCCCCCGATAATCATCTGCTCAATCATCTGATCCAGCGCGATTTGCGAACCGCTCATCTCCAGCCCCACATCAAACCCTTCAACAATCCCCAACTCGGTGCAAACCTCGTTCAGATCGGATGTCGTGACATTGACGGCAGTGACATTGGCAACTTTTCCCGCCAGATCCAGTCTGTCCTGATTGATATCGGTGATTACCACATGGCGCGCCCCGATATGCTTGGCCACCGCAGCCGCCATTATTCCAATCGGTCCGGCACCGGTTATCAAAACATCCTCACCCACCAGATCAAACGATAATGCCGTGTGAACAGCATTTCCCAGCGGGTCTAAAATTGCACCAATTTCATCACTGATATTGTCAGGTAATGGCACCACATTAAAGGCCGGCAGGCGCAGATATTGCGCAAAGGCTCCATTTTCATTTACCCCGATACCACGGGTTTGCGGATCCAGATGAAATTTTCCGGAACGACTGGCCCGGCTCTTGTTGCCGATGAGATGCCCCTCTCCTGTTACCCGCTGACCAATGCTCAAGTCTGTAACATTGCTGCCCATTGCAACAATTTCACCAGCGAATTCATGGCCGGTAATCAGCGGTACGGGAACGGTTTTCTGCGACCATTCATCCCAGTTCCAGATATGAATATCGGTGCCGCAGATGCCGGTTTTGTTGATCTTAATCAACACGTCATCATTACCAATTTCCGGCACTGGCTCGTGCTGCATCCAAAGCCCTGTTGTCGGTTGGGCCTTGACCAAAGCCTTCATGCCATTGGAGCGTCCCATCAGATCACCTCCAATAACCTGCCGCATTTTTCAAATGCCGCCAGCGCAAATTCCAGATCTTCCCGGCTCAAAACAGCACTCATTTGGGTGCGGATGCGGGCAGCTCCTTTGGGCACTACGGGGAAGAAAAACCCGGCAACAAACACCCCTTCATCAAATAGAAGCTTCGCCATTTCCTGAGCCAGCTTAGCCTCGCCCAGCATAACCGGCACAATTGGATGCTCGCCTGGCACAGTTTCAAAGCCCAGTTTTTCAAGCCCAAACCGCCAAAAAACCGTGTTTTCAAACAGTCGCGCCCGCAGATCATCACTTTCTTCAACTATATCAAGGGCTTCCAGCCCGGCCGCCACAATCATCGGCGGAAGTGAATTTGAAAACAGATAAGGCCGCGCCCGCTGCCGCAAAAGATCAATTACCGGCTGGGAGCCTGCAATATACCCCCCCATTGATCCGCCCAACGCCTTGCCAAGCGTGCCGGTAACAATATCAATCTCGTTAACAACATTAAAATGGGCTGGCGTTCCCCTTCCCTGCGGCCCCATAAAGCCCGTGGCATGGCAATCATCCACCATTACAATTGCACCGAATTTTTTCGCCAATTCCGCGATCTGAGGCAGCTTTGCCAGATGCCCATCCATGGAGAATACCCCGTCGGTGGCAATCATAATATATCGCGCCCCGGCTTCTTTGGCCTCTATCAAGCGAGCTTCGAGATCCGCCATGTCGGAATTTGCATAACGAAAACGCTTGGCCTTACACAATCTAATCCCATCAATAATCGAGGCATGGTTGAGCGCGTCCGAAATAATAGCGTCTTCGCTCGTCAGGAGCGGCTCAAACAATCCTCCATTGGCATCAAAACAGGCGGCAAACAATATAGCATCGTCTTTGCCCAAAAACCTGGCCAGCTTTTGCTCAAGCTGTTTATGTTCTTCTTGCGTGCCGCAAATAAAGCGCACAGATGCCAGCCCCAAACCTTTTGTCTCAAGGGCAGTTTTTGCAGCTTTAATCAAGCGGGGGTTATCAGCAAGCCCAAGATAATTATTGGCACAAAGATTAACCACCCGCTCATGGACCTTGCCGTCGACCCGCACATCAATGCGTCCGGCCTGGGGAGAAATAATCTCGCGCTCGCGCTTATATAGGCCTGCGGTTTCGATTTCATGCAAATTATCACTGATGTGATCAAGAAATGATTTTGTCATAAAAATTCCTAGCTTTCATACTCGCGATTTCACCAGCGAACATCTTCAATATACTGGATATTAATCCAATATAATGGAATACTTAAGAATTGTAAACAAGCAGCAGAGCTTTGGCCGGGCTTGCATTTGCATGAATTGAATGGGGGCAATCGGCGGCATATCTAATGGTATCACCCATAAACAGTTCAGCCTCCTCATCACCTGCAATAACTTTTAATGTTCCCTCAAGCACGCTCATATGTTCAACACAGCCCTGCCTGTGTGGTTCGCTGATCAGCTTTCCGTTGGCAGAAAATGTAATTTCATATACTTCAAGCATTCCTGCCTGATCGGGCGGGCTAAGAATATGAATTTGACATCCCTCACCCTGGCTATCAATTGAAGGCGTGCGGCTGGCCCGCATAATCTCTTTTATGGTGCCCTCCGTATCGCCCTCGTCCAGCAATCCGGCAAAATCAACCTGCAATGCCCGCGTTAAATTCCACAATGTTGCAACTGTCGGACTGCTTTCGCCCCGCTCAATTTGTGACAGCATAGAGCGCGAAACCCCCGACAGATTGCTCAACGCCTCAAGATTTAGTCCCTTGCTTTTGCGAGCTTCTTTAAGGCGTAAAGCCAGCCGTTCAGCGATGTTGAATTTTGTTACCATACTCAAAAATGCAAAATGAAATTGTGCCTGTCAACACGGTTTAGGTTCAGCCCCTAATAGTCGGTTAGTTTTTTGTTTTTGTCATAGGGCTGATCTTCAACTTTTTTAATTACCGCCTGTCCGCATCGAAGACCTGTTGTCGGGCTTCCTGTGTATTGGGGGCCCCCTTGCAGCTCCCAACCTTCACTCAAGGCTTGTGTCACCTTGTGACAAAATTTGGCATTATCATCGCCTGTTAAAAACCTGTAAATGATCATTTGCTTTTCCTCGTAATGGCAATTATTTTTTTTCATCTTCTAGGTGGTGCTTAAAAAACTCTATGGCAAGTCGGGTTTTTTCCGGTAGAAATTTTTTGCGGGAAAATATCAGCCAGATATCACCTTCAACCTCCCCGGAAGTAACCCGATGAAATGGAAAGACATTGACCAGTTCACCGCTTTCAATTTGCTCTTTTACCAACCAGTCCTCAAACAAAGCAGGTCCCAACCCGGCGGCACAGGCTTCTAGCCGCGCCAGATCATTTGCAATAAAAACCTCTCCAGTTGGTGCAACTAATTGTTGGGCCTGTTCGGATGCATCACCAAGTCTGCTGAAAAACTTCCATTCTGTCTGAAGCCATGTAGAGGGTTGTTGCAGGCATTTATGCTGGTCGAGATTTTGCGGAGATCGCAAAGGTGGACAATCTTTAAGATAGTTAGGGCTGGCGCAAATAATTGAGTTAGAAACCGCCAGCTTTTGCGAGATAAATTCGGAGGCAGAGTTTTGGTTTGAACTGATTGCCAGATCAAATTTCTCTTCCATAAAATCAACATTGCCCTCACCCAACACCAGCTCGATTGAAAGCGAGGGAAATGATTTTTTAAACTTGGCCAACAAGGGCACAATAATTTTTTGCCCCATCGCCGCTGACGTGAACAAACGTATATGCCCTTTGGGTGCAGAGCGGTCTTCCTCCATGGATTTACCGCTGTTGACTAGATTTGCCGCCTCGTCAAATCCCAGCAATAACGGCTCCACCCGATCAAAAAACATCTCACCGGCTGCAGTTAATTCAACCTTGCGCGTGGTTCTTGAAAAAAGTTTTGTGTTCAGCTGGCTCTCAAGAGAGCCAATGGCCCGCGATATGCTTGAGGCATCTTTATTATACAAACGGGCAACTTCAGCAAAATTGCCGCACTGCGCAACGGCAACAAATATTTTAAGGGACTGAATTTGCATTAGTGGGATTAACGCATCAATCCGTGGCAATTTTAAGTTTTACATCCACAAAACGCATTAAAATATCGAACAATTAACATAAATCAAGTTAACTTAATTTGTTTCGACAGCAAATGATTTTTTAAAAATTTGTACGGGGCCGTAATTTCAGTATAATTTTTACTGCTCAAACCATCAGCTGCAATATTTATCAGATTCATTTTCTGTGGACATAGCAACTTCATATTGAAGTTATCCCAACTTATCTTTAGGAAGCATCATCATGAAAACTTTTCCAGAACATCTATTGAACGGCTATAAAAGCTTTATTGAACATCGTCACGAAGAAGAGCGTTTGCGCTATCTGGAACTGGCGGAAAAGGGTCAAAAGCCCGCCACGATGATCATCGCCTGTTGCGATAGCCGCGCTGCCCCTGAAACCATATTTTCCTGCGGTCCGGGCGAATTGTTTGTGCTTCGCAATGTTGCCAATCTTGTGCCCCCGTTTGAACCGGATGCAGGCCAGCACGGAACATCAGCTGCCATTGAATTTGGTGTGCAGGCATTAAAAGTACAAAATATCGTGGTTATGGGCCATGGGCGCTGTGGCGGCATCAATGCCACTCTCAACCCCCTGGAAGAACCCCTGGCCCCCGGTGATTTCATTGGCAAGTGGTTAGACCTGATCAAACCCGTTGCCGAGCAATTTGTGGATGATGGCTCAATGAGCGCCAGCGAACGGCAAACAGCCTTTGAGCGCATATCAGTTGGCAATTCCATAAAAAACCTTAGAAGCTTTCCATATATTGCCGAACTTGAGCAGAACAAAAAAATTGCTCTTCACGGGGCATGGTTTGACATCAAGACCGGGGAATTGTGGATCATGGATCACAAAACCGGGGAATTCAGCCGCCCTGAATAAATGCCCTGACTGCAAAAACACCACTTTCAGATCAGTTTGCTATTGGAGCAATCCATCCTTTTGCTATGGATCCTTTATCATCGCTCTTTTATTATTTTGGGATTATCGACCCTGCTGTGGTTTGCGCCGATAAACGCTCACCCAAAGTCCAAATACCACCAAAGCTCCCCCAAAAATCTCAAGATAAGAAATCCGCTCCCCTAGCACCAGCCAGCCGGAAGCCAGGCCGGTAATCGGCACCAACAGAGTAAACGGCGCCACAACCGAGGCCGGGTGCTTTGTCAGCAACCATGTCCACGCGGCCATGCCAAACAATGTCGCCACATAGGACAGGAAAATCAAAAGCCCCATTTGATAAAAGCTGGGCGCCAATATAAACGCCATTAAAACTTCTGGCCCTTCCACAAAATACGACAGGGCGAACAGGGGAGGAACCGACCATAAAGAACCCCAGACAATAAAGGCAACCGGGTCAACCTTACCCGCCACCTTGGTCAATATATTGGCCAACCCCCACGAAAGAGCCGCCAGCAATGTCAGGGCAAACGGCCACAGGGATATGCCCTCAAAACGCTCCAGCGCAATAAATGCAATCCCGTCAAATGCAATGGCAGCTCCTATTATCTGCGCCCTGCGCGGCCTTTCACCAAGAAAGAAATAGGCAAGCAAAAAAGTAAAAAACACCTGGAACTGCAAAACCACAGAAGCCAGACCGGCAGGCATGCCAAATTCCAGCGCCAAATTAAGAAATCCATAAAGTGCAAACGCAAACGCCAAACCAAATGCTGCCACTAAAACCCACGAAACCTTAGGCGGACGTATAAAAAATACCACCGGAACCACTGCCAGCAAAAACCTTAAAGCCGCTGCCAGGAAAGGCGAAAACTCATCAATTGATAATTTGATTATAACAAAGTTAAAGCCCCAGATCGCAACCACCAAAAGGGCAAGAAGAATGTGCCTGATCGGCATATGCCTTAAACCAGATTTTCAAATTGCGGGGCTACCCGATAGGAATAAAGATCAATCTTTTCACGCATTCCCGCCTTGAAAAACGGATCTTTTTTTATCAGAGCCATCGCACTGTCATAACTTAACCCTTTGATAACCCACACACCACCAGTGCTGTGCTCTGCCCCTTTTGGAGTAATTGCTCCGGCCAGGCTTATTTCAGGGCAATTTGCAAAATAATCCAGATGAGCCTGAAAATGCTCTTTATACAATTTTTCAGTATCTGGCTTATTGGTAAATATTGCTATCCAGCGCATGCATCATGCCCCCGTTTTTGCCCGGCTTAATCGAAGCGCAAAGCAAGCATTTTTTCGGTGCTAACGCAATCAACGAACAAGTGCAACATCCGAAGGTAATTACAGGCAGGTCCACCCTGACTACATAACGTAAAATTTTTCGCCACTGACTTCTTCAATCGCCCTTTGTGTCAACGCGAACGCTAAGGCATCATCACTCTCGAGTGGCCTGGAAAAATAATACCCCTGAAATATATTGCACCCCATCGCCCCAAGTGCTTTGAACTGCGATCGGGTCTCAACCCCTTCAACAATACAATCAATTTTAAGGTTCCAGCACATATTTATCATCGCCTGAACAATCGCAGCTGAATTTTCATCAGTATCAATCCCGCTAATAAACGCCCGATCCAGCTTCAACTTGTCCAGAGGCATATCCCGAATATAGGCCAGGGAGGAATACCCGGTTCCAAAATCATCCAGGGCAATTTTTGCGCCAAGGCTTTTAAGGAAATTCAAGGATTCCATGGCTCGGTCACAATCGCTCATGATCGAAGTTTCCGTCACTTCAAAGGTAATTCTCTTGGGGTCAAACCCTGAAGCTTTAATAATGGACACAAGTTTAAGCATCACCTCATGTGAGGAAATATCCTGCATGGAAAGATTAAACGAAAGATAGAAACTTTCTGGCCATTTTTTTGCTTCAATCAGCGCTTTCTTCAGCAATACGCTGGTCAAGCGATTAATTATACCCAATCTTTCAGCCGCTCCAATAAATATGTCAGGTGGAATCGAGCCAAGAATGGGGCTGCGCCAACGCGCAAGTGCTTCAAAACCTATTGTATTGGCATTTTCAGAGGCAACGATTGGCTGAAATACCAAAGACATCTCATCTTCCAGATCGGCATTTTGCAGTCGGCGGTCAATACTGGAATTTTGTTTAATGGCGTGTGCATGCTTCTCATTAAAAATCATCACACCACCGCGCGAGTTGCCCTTGGCATGATACAGCGCATAATCTGCCTTTTCAAACAACTCTTCCGCATTATCATTATTACTATCCCAACGGGCAAATCCCAATGACCCGCCAAGATTTGCGCTAAATCCACCAACTTTATAGGGAACTTGCATAGCCCGACAGATCCGCTCTCCAAGAATTACAAGCTGTTTTTCGCAACGGGCATCATTAACAATTATGCCAAATTCATCTCCCCCCATGCGCGCAACAAAAACCTTGCCAAAAAGAATTGAGGTCAGCCGTTTGCTCACCTCCTGCAACAATCGGTCACCAGCCATATGGCCATATACGTCATTGATCTGCTTAAATCCGTCCAGATCAAGAATACCAACCGCCAGTCCTTCCTCCCACGAAGCGCTTCCGTTCTTAACCAAATCCTGCAAATGAGCCATAAATGCACGGCGATTGGCCAGTCCGGTCAAACTATCCTGATTAGCGATGCTCATATTTAATTTGCTTAAGTGTTCAGCTTCAGCCCTTTTAATTTCCATTTCCTGGCGCTGCATCGTCATTCGCGCAAAATCAAGGCCATAACGATTGGCCACATAAATTACGACTGCAGTAACTAAAGCCAGCACAATGGCCAATATTACCAAAACAGCAATATCACTCAGCCATAAGAACGCAATCATAGGCACCATCACAATTGCAACGAAAGCCAAAGCCGCCACACGTAAATGAATAAGACACAGGGATGCCCCAAGTGTTGACGTTGCCAATAAGGCCACAATCAGCTCTTGAGTTTCTCTGTCAGCATAAGCAAAAAGACTGGTAGCCCAAAAAATTCGCGCCATTCCCAGCCCTGCCACTCCCCAAACGGTCATGTGCAATCTGCTCACAATCAATTGCGGGTATGCAACCGAGCTATCCGAGCGCGGGATAAGAAATCCATTGAAAATTATCAAGTCACCAACCAGTAGCACCAGTGGAATGACAATCGTTAAAAATACGGGGGCATAACCCATGCTGATAAATGCTATTGCCGCCAGTGAAGAACTGACAATAAGGAAAAACAGAGGAGCCAGCAGGGAAATTGAATTATACTGTGCAACACACAGCAAATGATTATCTTTTTCAATTTGAAATATTTTAGAAAAAAAGCCCAG
Source organism: Devosiaceae bacterium (assembly GCA_021648375.1). Lineage (GTDB taxonomy): Bacteria > Pseudomonadota > Alphaproteobacteria > Rhizobiales > Devosiaceae > DROE01. Next base: position 82,385 of record JAKISW010000003.1, on the reverse strand, counting down.
TGGATACAAAATTCTCACCCTGAAATTACCGACGGATGAAAATACCTTGGATTTGTAAATTTTTGATTTAAAAGGCAAATCCGCTAACCGGATATGATTTCCTTCATACAAGAATACACTTTTTTCTAGCTGTCCCCGGCTGGCTTTAACCCATGCTCGATCAGACTTTCTGCAATCTGCACCGAATTTAGGGCAGCCCCTTTTAGCAAATTGTCAGAAACAACCCAAATGTTGAGACCATTTTCAACCGTTGCGTCCTCCCTTATCCGGGACACATAGGTTGCATACTCTCCGACTGCTTCAATCGGGGTGACATAGCCCCCATCCTCACGCTTATCCACCACCATTATTCCGGGAGCCTCTCGCAATATATCACGGGCCTCATCTGCGCTTATTTCTTCTTCAAATTCAATATTAACCGCTTCTGAATGGCCAACAAACACCGGAACCCTGACAGCCGTGCAGGTCACTTTGATTTTTGGATCCAGAATTTTTTTTGTTTCCGCAAGAACTTTCCATTCTTCCCTGGTGTATCCATCTTCCATAAAAGTATCGATGTGGGGAATAACGTTAAAAGCAATCTGCTTGGTAAATACGCTCGTTTCCGGTGAATCAGAGACAATAATCCCGCGAGTCTGATGCCATAATTCATCCCCTCCCGCTTTTCCTGCCCCGGAAACAGATTGATAGGTGGAAACCACCACCCGCTTAATGGTCGCCGCATCATGCAGCGGCTTTAGAGCAACAACCAGTTGAGCGGTTGAGCAATTTGGGTTGGCAATAATATTAGTCCGGTCATTTCTGGCCAGATAATCTGCCAGCACATCGCCGTTTACTTCAGGAACAACCAACGGCACGTCTGAATGATAGCGCCAAAAACTGGAATTATCGATCACCATGCAATTTTGCGCGCCAATTTTTTGCGCCATGGCTTTGGAAACCGCCGACCCTGCCGACATCAGGCAAATATCCACATCTGAAAAATCAAAATTTTCAAGATTTTTAGTTTTTAGGATCTTGTTGCCAAAAGAAACCTCCTTGCCGACCGATCTTGAAGAGGCCAAGGGAATGACTTCGCTGACCGGAAAATCTCTTTCCGCCAGTACGTTTAATATCTCACGGCCTACATTTCCGGTAGCGCCAACAACTGCAACACGATATTTCATTTTTTTATTCCGGTTCTCCCGCGTGAGAATTTTCTCACGGCCAATCCTGTTCGGCCACTTCCCCGACCGAGAGTGGCATCAGGGAAACGGCTAAACGGTTTTGGTGATAGTTTTTTTGGTGGTGGTTTTTATGGCAACAGACCAAAAGGAATTACACGCCCGCAATCCGCCTTCGCGAGATGCAGCAACATCTAAATCAGAAACAAATTTTTTGTTCCAACGGGTCATGTGGTCCTAATTGCCGATGATTTAAGTGCAAGTCAATATAGAAGATTTTAGAATTTATAACCAAACCTTACACCCAGATTGCTTAAACCATCATTCTGTGAACAAAGGCTAAGGTTTGACATGTGTTCATAGGTAATCATAACGGAAATATTTTCGTCCACATTCACTCCGACGCTGGCCGCAGTATAAAAACCGACCGGGCAACCAAAATTACTCAATGGGGCTGAAACTCCGCTTAAAGCGCCATTGGTCAGAGCTGCACCAAATGTTCCTTCAACAAACAATGGTGTATCAAAAATCGGTGCCTGCCAGGTCAAACCAAGATTGACCATGCTTTCGACGCCTTTGATGTTAAACGACGCGCCCAACCTTGGTCGCGGTGATCCCATCCAGCGAAAAAACTCGATGTCGGGAGAAAAAAACAATATTTCCACATTGATGTCTTCAACCTGTTCAAGTCCAATCCAGCGATCTGGATTAAAGGGAAAAAATCCATAGGTGACTTTATGGGCTAAAATTCCAGCCCGAATTTCTGAAACCCCAAAATTTTGCGCCTGCGCAACATTGCTAAAAGCAGCATTCATCAACAGAAATGCAAATACCGCTAAATACCCACAAATTTTGCGCAATTTTGTCAAAACTATCCCTTTTCGGTCCCTAAAGTGCGAAACCATCACAATGCTTCTCGCAAGTCAACGATACAAAGCAACAAGCAATGTAAAACCTTTGCTTATGATCGCTGATTTACGATTTTTTACAAACGCGCAAAAATTGCAGCACCCATTTCAGAAGTACTTACTTTGCTGCATCCATCCTGCATAATATCAGCTGTTCTAAGACCTTCATCCAGCACATGGGCAATCGCTGCTTCAACTTCGTCGGCCAGATCAACCATCTCAAACGAATATCGCAACGCCATGGCAAAACTGGCAATCATAGCAATTGGATTTGCCATGCCCTTACCGGCAATATCGGGGGCCGAACCATGAACCGGTTCATAAAGGGCTTTGCGCTTGCCTGTTGCCGGATCGGGTGCACCAAGAGACGCGGAGGGCAACATGCCCAGCGATCCGGTCAACATGGCCGCCGCATCAGATAAAATATCACCAAATAGATTATCGGTAACAATCACATCAAACTGTTTGGGGGCGCGCACCAACTGCATAGCGCAATTATCAGCCAGAATATGCTCAAATTTCACGTCTTTAAAATCCGCCGCGACCTGATGGGCAATTTCATCCCACAGAACTCCCGATTTCATGACATTTTTTTTGTCAGCCGAATGTACCAGATTTGAACGGGTGCGAGCCAGATCAAAAGCCACCCGACAAATGCGATCTATCTCATAACTTTCATAAACTTGAGTATCAACAGCACGTTTTTGCCCGTTTCCAAGGTCTGTAATTTCCTTGGGCTCACCGAAATAAACTCCACCGGTTAGTTCGCGCACAATCAGAATATCCAGTCCCTCAACCAGATGCTTTTTCAGAGCCGACGCATCAGCCAAAGCCGGGTAACAAATGGCGGGCCTAAGATTAGCAAACAACTGCAAATCTTTCCTTAGGCGCAACAATCCGGCCTCAGGGCGTTTTTCATAGGGAACATCATTCCATTTTTCGCCACCGACGGCACCAAAAATCACCGCGTCAGCATTAAGGGCCTTTTCCATATCAGCATCAGAAATTGCCTCCCCATAAGCGTCGTAGGCCGCTCCGCCAACCAAACCGGTTTCAATTGAAAAATCGGTTTTGCCGCTTTTATTTAGCTGGCTGATCAGTTTTTCAACCTCAGTCATGATTTCAACACCAATGCCATCACCGGGCAGCAGTAAAAGTTTTTTAGTCATTGGATATAAGTTCCTGTATTTTGGGTTTAGACCCTAAGAAATATAAGCCCCAACACGGGCTGTCACTTCGATTTCAATTTTCATTTCAGCTTCAATCAAATCAGCAACAATTAAAGTTGCCGCTGGTCTGGACCTGGCAAAAGCCTCCCCCAACAAGGGTATCACTGCATCGATATCTGAAATATCTTTCAAATAATACCTGACCCGCACCACATCATTAAGAGTACAATTGGCCTGTGCCAGCGCTTTGGAAATTGTTGCCAGCGTATTGCGCGTTTGAGCGGCCACATCCTCAGGTAAAATCATGGTTTCATAGTCATAGCCGGTCGAACCAGACACATAGACCATATCCTTATCGATCACCGCCCGGGAATAGCTGACTTTTGCCTCAAACGGCGAACCTGAAGAAATATGCTTCACCATCGTCTAACTAAATCCAAGGCCGGACCGAGTTGGTCTGACGTTCAAACCTGTCAATTTGCGCTACTTTTCCAAGGGTCAGCCCGATATCGTCCAACCCTTCCAGCAGAGCATTTTTTCGTGCCGGATCAATATCAAATTCAATTACCCCGCCATCCGGCCCTTTTATGGTTTGGGCTTCAAGGTCGATACTAAGCGTCGCGTTGGAACCACGCTGGGCATCATCCATCAATGCCTCAAGCTGTTCAGAAGTAACAACAATCGGCAAAATGGAATTCTTAAAACAGTTATTATAAAAAATATCAGCAAAACTGGTGGAAATAATACACCGGATACCAAAATCCTTTAACGCCCAAGGCGCATGCTCACGAGATGAGCCACAGCCAAAATTATCTCCGGCAACGATTATTGAAGCATTGCGATAAGCGGGTTTGTTCAAGACAAAGTCAGGGTTTTCACTGCCATCTTCATTATAGCGCATTTCAGAAAACAGCGCTGTTCCCAGCCCGGTGCGCTTAATGGTTTTAAGATATTGCTTTGGAATAATCATATCGGTGTCGATATTGATTATTGGCAATGGCGCGCCAACACCTGTCAGACTTTTAAATTTTTCCATGCCAATTTCCTCCTGATAAATTCAACCCCTAAGTGAACGATTGCATGGTTAAGGTCAAGATCAAGACCTATTACAGCCCTATCATTAAATCCAGATTTTGCACCGCAGCTCCCGATGCACCTTTGCCAAGATTATCATAAACCGCCACCAGCAACGCCTGGGCACGATCATCATTGGCAAAAACATAAAGCTGCATGCGATTAGTGTTGTTCAACGCCTCTGGATTGAGATCACCCAGTTTCTGCCCGGCCTCAAATTCCATCAACTCCACATATCCACCTGCAATCTGGGCCAAATGCTCACCAATTGCCTGATGAATATCTTTGCCTTTTGGAACATTTGCCAATTGACCCAGATTAAGCGGGATCACGCTCATCATGCCCTGGGCATAATTTCCCACCGCCGGCTGAAACACCGGCTCTACGTTCAATCCGCAATAAAGCGTCATTTCCGGCAGATGCTTATGATTAAAATCCAGACCATAGGGCGAATAAACAGGGGCCGTATCACCCATGGCCTCATATTTTTCTATCATTTGGCGCCCACCACCCGAATAGCCGGAAATCGCGTTTACACTAATGGGCATATCAGCAGGAATTAACCCGGCCCGGATCAAGGGAGCCAAAAATATAATCGGTCCCTGCGGGTAACAGCCCGGATTGCTGACCCGTTTTGATTGGGCAATTTTTCTACTCTGATCCTTATGCATTTCGGGAAAGCCATAAGACCAATCCCCGTGAACGCGAAAGGCCGAAGATGCATCAATTACTCTTGTATTGGAATTTTTAATCAAAGAAACGGATTGTCTTGCCGCCTCGTCGGGCAGGCAAAGAATGGCAATATCAGCCTCGTTCAACAATTCAGTACGCGCGCCAATATCTTTTCTTTTTTCATCCGGAATTTTGAACAATTCCAAATCGGAGCGATCAGCCAGACGCTCACGGATTTGCAATCCGGTAGTTCCTGCCTCTCCGTCGATAAATATTTTTGTCTTCACCTAACTTACCCTAAATTCAATATTATTGTTGCTGTTTGAACCTCTGACGCCATTAGGTCAAGCAGCTTGCCCCAAATGACAGATAGTGCCAAGTTTAAACATTAGGGTCAGGACCCTAATTATCCAAAAAATTCAGGAGCGCCAATTGACCCCCCATAACGAAGCCAAGCCCGACGATTATGCTGACACCGTTTTATTGCCCGGAGATCCGTTGCGGGCCAAATGGATTGCTGAAACGTTTTTAAAAGACGTCAAACTGGTCAATAGTGTTAGAAACTGCCTTGGTTTTACCGGCACATGGAAGGGTAAAAAAGTCTCGGTTCAGGCTACTGGGATGGGCCAGCCCTCGGCGGCAATTTATATCCATGAACTGCTGGATACCTATAAGGTAAAAAACCTAATTCGTGTGGGCACCTGCGGCGGGTTGAACAAAAAGGTGAAGGTTCGCGATCTGGTCATTGCCATTTCAGCCGCCACCGATAGCACCATGAATAACAGGTTTGCCCCTTTTACATATGCCCCTTTTGCTGATTATGAATTGCTTAGCACTGCTGTGGAGATGGCAAAAACCCGCGGATTTACCAGCCATGTGGCCTCCGTGGTTTCTTCGGATATATTTTATGTGCCGGATGGGGTGAAATCCTATGGTCTATTGCCCGAGCACAATGTGGTGGCGGTAGAAATGGAAGCGGCAGCCCTTTATACGCTTGCGGCAAGATTTAATGCCAAAGCCCTAACCATCTGCACCATGACTGACTGTCTGGTCACGGGTGAAGAAATTGATTCAGGCCAGCGCCAGTCATCCTTGAGTGAAATGGTAGAACTGGCCCTTGATACCGGCAACCAGTTTTGAAATCTGACAAAATTTAATACTGCCACGCTTGATCTAAGCATTACGCAATCCCATATATAACTCGTATTGAGTTAAAAACAGGTGTGCATAATGTCAAAAATTCTCACCGATCATCAAGAAATTCGCGACTGGGTAGCGGCCCATGCCGGAAACCCCGCCATCATCTCCATCCCCAACGGTCATGGTGGCTTTCAGGCCCGCCTGCGCCTGACATTCGGCCAGCGCCATCTGCAGGAGCAGGGGTCTGGAAATGACCAGATCGGCGGCATAGAAATGGTACCATGGGTAGAATGGTTCAAGGAATTTGAAAGCCAAAAACTGGGCCTGCGAATTCCCGATGCCATTGATGATGCCGGTTCCGCCTATCAGATTGAAAAGCGACCTGAATAAACCCAAGCCAGACAGATACGTATCAACTGCCCTAGCTGGTTACAGAGCCGCGGGCAGGCAGGCTGGTCTGATTATAAATCCCCTCAAGAAAATTCCAGATTTCCCGATTGGCTCTGGTTTTAATTTCCGTATATTCCCCGGAAGCAAATCGGGCAAAAGAAAATTCCTTTTCATTGACCAAACCAAAAACACTGGGTGAAAGAGCCTTTAAGAATAAAGAAATATCAATTTCCGGTACAAGATCAGCCTCATGGGGAGCTGGCGTAAACGAAAATGCCTGAATACCCATATTGCGCACCGCAAAAAAATCGCTGCTTTTCAGAAAAGAGCGAATTTGTTCGGTTCTTTGCAACGATTTCAACGACCAGTTGACCAGATAGTAAATCCGAACATCCAATCGGGCTTCCGCCGCGCCGCGCTCAAATCCAATATCATTAAACATCTCAAAAAACCGTCCCAGATCGCTGGCCGCCACGTCAACAACAAAGTCGGACCCGGCGGCAGAGTTTATTACTCCACTCTGGTTGTTTTTTTTGCCAGCACCCGGGCCCTTATTTACACTTGGGCCATTGGGATCGTGAAGTTGCATAATAGTGTCAAACATCCTCACCTGGTCAGCAACCATGGAAAGATCAATTAAAGAGGTTTTTTCCGGAAAATAATTTATAATTCCGTTTCCGGAAATATCCGTATCAAAAATTATCGGATTGCCTTCACGGCGCAACGAGCTCAAATCTGCAAATACCCGCGCCAACAGGGTTTTTCCCGTACGCGCAGTATCAGAGCAAAATATATGGACAACAGAAGCCATATCCCCCCACAAGGATGATTATCAAAAAAATGAAAAACAGGCCCCGGGGGATTATGGGCTGACCCATAATTTCCCGGGATCCTTTAACGCAAAACTAAAGCTATTTATGCGCCGCCGCAGCAGCTGGAGCAGCTTTCACCGAAGCGGGTACCTTTGGCGCAGTACCTGTGGGAACTTTACCGTTGGTGGCTTTGGCAACATTAGCCCTGACCGCCGCCGTAACCGGTGCGTTGCCAGAGGCCGCTGCGCTTGTTTGTACTCTATTAGCAGCAGACCTCTGTTGCCCACCTGCCTGTTCCGCTGATGTTCCGTGCAACAGATTTTGGATCAATTGCAGGTTTTCAAATTCGACATCCAGATCCCTTTGCCATTTGCGCACATACCCACGAAGCACAAAGGAAAAATCACTTGCATTGCCTGCCGCATCCCGATTAGCGGTAAAATTGGAAAATGTAACTCCGGCCAGATCAACCTGCTCATAGGCCATCTCGTTAAGCTTTGGAATTTCGATTTCTTTTGCATCCTGAAGTGTCGCAAAATATCTCTGATAGGTATTATCGTCCCATTCAAAGAAGTTGGTTTCATTAATGAAATTTTTTGCCACCACATAGCTCATATTTTTGGTATAACTGGTGACCTCATTCATCTCATCCAAGGATGCAATTGAGGGGCCAACCACATGCACAAGACCAAGGTTGAAATCCCCGGCTGCGGCCGCATCAAGAACCCCGATATGATCAAATATCTGCAAGGCGTTGGAAAGGTTTCCTGCCTTCAGGTCAACGATCGTCACCTTGACAGGCGCCGTTTCGATACTGTCCAGCAATTGCATCTGATCTGCCACATTGCTCAAATCGATTATCTGAGTGGTTTGCGGATAAAACCGATTTAGAGTTCCCCTTGGGTTTTCGGTATCAAAAGCCCGCGCGACTATATTTTTTCTGGCCAGAAAATCCAGTAATGCCCGCGAAGTTGTAGTTTTGCCAACGCCGCCCTTGTCTGCTCCAACCAATATAAGTGTGTGTTTCATAATTTAACTGCTCCCAGAGTTAAAAGCTGGCAAAAAGCCAGGATTTTAATACATTATTCTCCGGGTAGGATGTTTCCCCAACCAACTGCCGCCGCCGGACTTTTTAGTGTCCGCCATCCCATAAAAGCAGTTTTAGACAATTATATGATCATGAAGGAATTTTTATTCACTCATGATCAAATTTTGTTGGTTTGTTTTTCGCCCATATAAAATTAATCAGCCCTAAAATATCGTGCTTAGGCTCCCTGTTTCCAGTCTCTAATGTCCACAAAATGGCCAGCAATAGCAGCAGCTGCCGCCATTTGTGGCGAAACCAGATGCGTGCGCCCCTTAAAGCCCTGTCGCCCTTCAAAATTGCGGTTTGATGTCGATGCACAACGCTCATAAGGCTCAAGTTTATCGGCATTCATGGCCAGACACATGGAGCATCCAGGCTCGCGCCATTCAAATCCTGCCGCAAGAAAAATCTTGTCCAGCCCCTCTTCCTCGGCCTGACGTTTAACAAGGCCAGAACCGGGAACAACCATGGCGCTGACACTATCCTTGACTTTATTATCGCCAATAATCTGTGCCGCCGCCCGCAAATCCTCAATGCGCCCATTGGTGCACGAACCAAGAAAAACCCGATCAATTTCAATGTCAGAGATCTTCGTTCCGGCCTTAAGGCCCATATATTCCAACGCCCGTTGCTTGGATTCTCTGCGACTTAAATCCTCAATCTGCTCGGGATCAGGCACCACGCCGGAAATTGAAACCACATCTTCTGGCGACGATCCCCAGGTAACGATGGGAGGTAAATTGGCAGCATCAAGAGAAATTTGTGCATCAAAATGGGCATCATCATCACTGACAAGTGTTTGCCAGTAGGCCTTGGCCAGATCAAAATCTTTCCCTTTTGGAGCACGTGGGCGCCCCATTACATAAGCAAAGGTTTTTTCATCCGGAGCAATAAGACCGGCCCGCGCTCCGCCCTCAATGGTCATGTTGCAAACAGTCATTCGCCCTTCCATGGACAATGCCTCAATCGCTTCGCCTGCGAACTCAATCACATGACCGGTGCCCCCGGCCGTACCTATTTCTCCGATAATAGCCAAAATAATGTCCTTGGCGCTCACTCCATGGGGAAGCTTACCATTGACCATCACCCGCATGTTTTTTGCTTTAGACTGAATTAGCGTCTGCGTGGCCAGCACATGCTCCACCTCGGATGTGCCAATGCCGTGGGCCAAAGCGCCAAAGGCCCCATGGGTCGAGGTATGACTGTCCCCGCAAACAATGGTCATACCGGGAAGAGTAAACCCCTGTTCCGGCCCAACAATATGTACAACCCCCTGACGAGGGTCCATTTCATCAAAATATTCCACCTTAAATTCAGCTGCGTTTTTGGCCATTGTTTCAACCTGAAGCGCGCTTTGCGGATCTTCGATCCCCTTGGAGCGATCGGTTGTTGGAACGTTATGGTCGACAACCGCCAGTGTGCGCTCCGGGCTTCGCACTTTACGCTTAGCCATCCTTAGCCCTTCAAATGCCTGGGGAGATGTAACCTCATGCACCAGATGCCGGTCAATATATAACAGGGAGGTTCCATCATCGTTTTCTCCAACGAGATGATCATTCCAGATTTTATCATAAAGGGTTGTGGCGCTCATATCGGATTGGCTTTCATCTATTGGCAAATTGTCATGTTATTCATGACTTGCAAGTTTATAGCTTGTTGGGGTTTTAGTGTCGGAGACAAAAAAATTCAACCAACAGAGCAACAATTTTATATGGGCAAACCTGCCCACAGCTTGAAACCAACCAAAAAAGCAACCGCTCTCGCACCCATTAAGGAAACTGACCAATGGACATTTTGTCATCATGGAGCCAGTCTTGCTCAATCGAGGTGATTCGAAATTGTGTGAGGGGCCAAAATGTCAACACAGGAAAACACCAAAATGCTTAAGGGTGAAGCCCAAAAGCGTGCTGAAATGCTGCGCAAATCCGATCCGGGGCTGGCTGACTTTTATTCCCATGTGATTTCAGCCATCGATGATGAAGACCTGTCTGCATATTCTCCAGAACAATATGAGGAAATTCTCTCCCATTCCTATGGGCGTTTTTCCAAAAGAAGCGGTACTGATCATCTGATCCACATCTGGAAACCTGACGAAAAAGACCCGCGCGGGGTTCAGATTGTTGATATTTTCCTGGCCGACATTCCCTTTGTTGTGGATTCGGTCCTTGGAGCAATTCGAGCCAAGGGCGGCTCGATTCGCATGTTCATTCACCCGGTAATTCCTGTCGATAAAACTGAACGCCCCTGGAAAATTCTGAACTCCCAGAGCAAAGGTGTCGTTTCCGAAAGTTTTTTGCAGGTTCATCTGGACCCGATTGGCGATGAGGTCAAACTGGCAGAACTATATGCTGAAATAGATCAGGTTCTGCTTGAGGTTCGCCGGGCAGTGCGTGGCTGGCGACCAATGCTGGAAAGATTGCGCGCTCTGGTTCAGTCCTATCGGCAAAACCCACCCGACATCCCTCCTCCTGTAATGGCTGAAACCCTGCATTTTCTTGCCTGGCTGGCCGATCATAATTTTACCTTTTTGGGAATGCGCGAATACCGGCTCACAGACAAAAATTCCAGTGCCCATCTGGAGCCAGTATCAGATGGCGGGTTGGGCATTTTAGAAGATCCGCAATTTTTCTTCCTGCGTGATGGTGCCGACTATGTGGAAATGACCGAGCAGCATTTGGTGTTCCTGAAAAAAGCCGCCCCGATCATGGTCACCAAGGCTAACATTCAGGCCCGGGTTCATCGCCGCGCTCATATGGATTACATCGGGGTAAAACTTTACGACGAAACAGGCAAACTGTCAGGCGAATTACGCATGATCGGCCTGTTCACCTCCATGTCTTTGGCCACCCCCCATACTGAAGTTCCCCTGATCAGGCGCAAAATTTCTGAAACCATGCGCCGCTCCAAACTCGAACCAAACAGCCATGCGGGTAAGGCACTGATGGCAGCCCTTGAAAATTACCCCCGTGAAGAACTTTTTCAGATTTCAGAAAATCTGCTGTTTGAATTTGCAACGGTAATTGCCGCCCTGCCCGACAGGCCTCAGGTCCGGGTTCTGCCCCGTGTTGACCAGTTTGATAATTTTGTCTCGGTTTTGGTTTTTGTCCCGCGGGACCGTTATGATTCAACCCTGCGTGAAAATATTGCCAATTACCTGGCAGACAAATATGACGGACGGGTTTCGGCCTATTACCCCCATTTCCCAGAGGGTGGTATGGTGCGCATCCAATATATTATTGGGCGCAATGGCGGCAAAACTCCCCGCCCCCTGCGCACGTTAATGGAAGCTGATGTAACCGAAATCATACGTTCATTCGGCGATCAAATTCTATCCATCGCCTCGGACCCGACAGAAATAATTGACTATTCAAACGCATTTCCGCCCGGATACCAATCAAACAATTCACCCACGGATGCCTTAAAAGATATCGAAGTTCTCAAAACTATTTCCAGAGACGAAGATATCGCCGTACGTCTTGAAGTAGACCCCAATGATTCTCAAAAATTACGCCTGAAAGTATTTCACCCCCTGACACCTATTCCTCTTTCTAACCGGGTGCCGATGCTCGAATATTTCGGTTTTAACGTCATTGACGAGGATAGTTTTCAGATTTGTCCTCAAGGCGGCTCCAAATTCTATCTCCACGAAATGAATGTGCAGCTCAAAGACCTGCAAAGCATCAATATTGCCGATCTCAACCCACGCCTTGAGAGAGCGATCAAATCCATATGGATAAATGAGGCTGAAAGCGATGGTTTGAATGCTTTAGCCATCAGTGCGTCCCTTGAATGGCACGATATTGCCATTATGCGCGCTCTGGTTCGTTATTTACGCCAGATTGGAACACCATATTCCCAGCGCTACATATGGGCAGCTTTAAGCATTCAGGGTCCCTTAAGCTCCAAACTGATCGAGCTGTTTTATATTCTGCATGACCCTGAACCTATTAAAAGCCGCGACGAAAAAGCCAAGCGATTAACCGCAACAATTCTTCAGGCTTTGGAAGAAATAAGCTCCCTGGATGAAGATCGCATCATTCGCAATATTCTAAATCTGGTGCAGTATTCTCTGCGCACCAATTTTTTTCAGCGTACAGATGATGGCGAGCGTCGCCCGGCTCTGGCAATTAAATTCGACAGCCAGAATATTGATGGCATGCCTGCCCCCCGACCCTATCGCGAAATTTCCGTCTATTCCCCTCGACTTGAGGGGATACATCTGCGTGGCGGAGCGATTGCCCGTGGCGGTTTGCGCTGGTCTGACCGACCGGAGGATTTTCGCACCGAAGTGCTTGGTCTGGTAAAAGCTCAAATGACCAAAAACGCCGTGATCGTTCCGGTTGGCTCCAAGGGCGGTTTTGTACCCAAACAAATGCCCCTAAATCCTGATCGGGAGACTTTTATAAAAGAGGGGACCGAGTGTTATAAAATATTCATCGGTGCCTTGCTTGATGTTACCGATAATCTGAACGGCGATGAAATATTGCCCCCAAAAATGCTGCTTCGACGCGATGGGGATGATCCCTATCTGGTGGTGGCCGCCGATAAGGGCACTGCAACCTTTTCTGACACGGCAAATGCCATATCTGAGGAACGTGATTTTTGGCTCGGGGATGCTTTTGCCTCTGGCGGTTCAGTCGGCTATGACCATAAAAAAATGGGCATCACCGCACGTGGAGCCTGGGAAGCTGTAAAACGTCATTTCAGGGAATTGGATCGAGATATTCAAACATCGCCCTTTAGCGTGGTTGGAATTGGCGATATGTCCGGAGATGTTTTTGGCAATGGCATGTTGCTTTCCAAACAGACCCGCCTGATCGCCGCCTTTGACCATCGTGACATTTTTATCGACCCTGACCCCGATATTGAAAAAACCTATACGGAGCGTAAAAGGGTCTTTGAGCTTGGTCGCTCAAGCTGGCAGGATTACAATAAGGAATTGCTCTCCAGGGGTGGTGGGATTTTCCCGCGCTCCTCAAAATCCATTTCCCTGTCAATAGAAGCCCAAAATGCAATAGGCCTTGAGGGGGAGAAGCACACCCCAAATCAGGTAATGAACGCCATCCTGAAGGCTAAAGTAGACCTGTTATGGTTTGGCGGGATTGGAACCTATGTTCGCGCCAGCACCGAAAGTAACACCGACGCCGACGACAAGGCCAATGATGCAATTCGCGTTAATGCCAAAGAAGTCGGAGCCAAAGCCATCGGTGAAGGGGCCAATCTTGGCATAACCCAGTTGGCCCGCATTGAATTTGCTCTTAATGGTGGTCTTATTGATACCGACGCCATTCACAATTCTGCCGGAGTGAACTCTTCCGATCTTGAAGTCAATATCAAGATTGCCCTTGGTACCCTGGTGCGCGATGGTTTGATGGATCTTGAGCAGCGCAATGAGTTTTTAGCTGAAATGACCGATGAGGTTGCTGACTTGTGCCTGCGCAATAACTACCTGCAGACCTTGACCATTTCCCTTGCCCAACACGCCGGCATGGATGGGACGGCTGATCTTTTTGCCCTTATGCAATCCCTTGAAAATCAGGGGGAGCTTGATCGGGAGGTGGAATTTTTGCCCGATGATGCTTTGGTCGCAGAAAGACTGAAATCATCAACCCCTATGACCAGGCCCGAGATTTCTATCCTTTTGGCTTATGCAAAAAATACCCTGACCGAGCAATTGCTAAATTCCAACGTACCTGATGATCCATATCTGGCCAAAGAGCTTTACCGGTATTTCCCCTCACGTTTAACCGGTCAGCAGCCCCAGACCATTGAAAATCACCGGCTGCGCCGAGAAGTCATTGCAACAGTTTTAGCTAACGCGATGATCAATCGGGGCGGGCCTTCCTTCATTCACAAAATGACCTCGGCCACTTCTGCCGATGCGGCTCAGGTGGCATTTGCCTATTCTGCCGCCAGAGACAGTTTTGGATTAACCGAAATAAACCTCGCCATCGACGAGCTGGATAATAAGATGTCCGGAGAGACCCAACTGACCTTGTATGCGGAAATTCAAAACCTGCTGGTCAATCAAACCTTGTGGTTCTTACGCAATGTATCGTTTGAAACCGGACTTTCTGATATGGTTCAACTCTATTCCAAAGGCATAAATCAAATCAGAAGTTCCCTGTCAGATCTTTTGCCCTCGTTCATAGAAAAAAGCGTGGCAGATCAGGCAGCAGGGTTTGAGCGCGATGGCGCCCCAAAAAAACTGGCTCGCCAGATAGCGGAATTGAGCGCCTTAACCCTTGCCACCGACATTGTTTTACTTTCTGAACATGTAAAGGCTCCAGTTCCTTTGGCCGCTCAAGGGTACTTTGCGGTACTTGAACGTTTCCGTCTTGGGCGCATTACCGAACAAAGCCGCAGCGTCAAAACCAGTGACCATTATGATCGCATGGCTCTCGATAGGGCGTTGGCCAATGTAATGCGCGCTCAGCGTGATTTGAGTGAAGACGTTCTGGCAGCGGGAAATGGCACGATAGAACAGCGTATGCAGGCATGGGATAATGCTTTAACAGGTGAGATTGGGCGCATAGAAGCCATGGTGGGTGAACTGACCGAAGGGGAACTTTCAGTTTCGCGAATTTCCGTCGCCGCCGGACTGCTAACAGATTTGGCAAGGCACTAGTGCCATAAGACTAATATCAAAACACCAATATCAAGGCTTGATTGGCTGAGCCTTGATTATTTCGTTGCGCTGTAAATGCTCGACAAATCTTCTAGTTTAGGTCTTAATCGCCTTAAAATTATTGAGCAGAGATAATTGGTAGGGGACAATTTATAATGGCAAATATAACGGATGAAACTTCTTATTCGTCAAAGCGCGGAGTAATTTCGTGGATGTTCTTTGATTGGGCCGCCCAGCCCTATCATACAGTAATTATAACCTTTATTTTCGCCCCCTATTTTGCCGCCTTTGTTGCCCCGACACCATTGCAGGGGCAGGAAATGTGGGGATATGCCTCCGCCATCGCCGGTATTTGTATCGCTCTTTTAGCCCCTGTGCTTGGCTCGATTGCCGATGTTTCCGGACCTCGAAAACCATGGATTGCGGGTTTTTCCCTGATCGCAATTATTGGCGCCGCCATGTTATATTTTGCCCTGCCCTCGTCCATGGCTTCTACCTCAACCATAACGATTACTCTGATAGCTTTTATCATTGCCCTGATCGGCATTGAATTTTCAGCCGTATTCATCAACGCCATGATGCCTGATCTGGTCCCCCGCTCTGAACTTGGCAAGCTTTCGGGCAGCGGTTGGGCCTTGGGCTATGTGGGGGGCGTTGTTGCACTGATTATAATTTTGGGCTTCATGTCAGCTGACCCGACAAGCGGAAAAACCCTTTTGGGACTTGATCCGATTTTTGGACTAGACGCCGCCAGTAATGAAGGCGACAGGGCATCAGGGCCATTTTCTGCGATCTGGTACTTAATTTTTGTAATTCCAATGTTTCTTTTCACTCCCGATAAAGGAAGAATTGCCGAAACAGGATCAAAACTGAGCAAGGGTCTGTCCAATCTTTTGGCAACACTAAAATCCCTGCCAAAACGCCCCTCTTTATCCTCTTTTCTGATTTCTTCGATGCTTTATCGCGACGGGTTAAATGCCCTTTATGCGTTTGGCGGCATTTATGCTGCCACGGTTTTGGGTCTTTCGATTATTCAGGTTGGGGTATTTGGAATTCTTGCGGCCTTTACCGGCGCAATCGGTGCATTTTTTGGGGGCCGATTGGACGCAAAATTTGGTCCACGACCGGTAGTGTTTATTTCGTGCTGGTTATTGGTGTTGGCCTGCACAATCATCGTATCGACCACTCAAGAGGTGACATTGTTTGTGCTTCCCATCTCCTCGGAAGCAATTCCTGTTTATGTATTTTATGGGGCCGGAGCACTTATTGGCGCAGCAGGCGGCGCATTGCAGGCGGCATCAAGAACCCTGCTGGTTGATCAGGTGGACAAAAAAGATACCACCCAGGCTTTTGGTCTTTATGCACTGACCGGACGGGCAACAGCTTTTATCGGGCCACTGGCAATCGCCTTTGTTACTGCCGCCAGCCAAAGCCAGCGCATTGGCATCACTCCGGTGATAGTTCTTTTGGCCCTTGGTGCCATTGGCCTGATGTGGGTTAAAACCAAAGAAGGGTGATCCCCCATCTGTTTGACAGGTGTTTTCTTCTGCGCAATTTAGTTAATGCCGAAAATGTCGTATGCCGGTAAAAACCATCGCAATTCCTGCCTTGTCGGCCGCAGCAATAACCTCATCGTCACGGATTGAACCACCCGGCTGAATAACAGCTGTTGCCCCGGCCTTAATTCCGGCAACCAATCCATCAGCAAACGGAAAAAACGCATCAGAGGCCATAACAGCCCCAACACATAACGCCCCCTTTTCTCCCGCAGCCTTTGCAGCATCCTTGGATTTGCGCAATGCAACCTGCGTTGAATCCACACGGCTCATCTGTCCGGCTCCAATTCCAACACTGGCCCCATCTTTGACGAATACAATAGCGTTGGATTTTACGTGTTTTGCAATCTTTGCCGCCAATTTCATATCCACCATCTCAGCATCGCTAGGCGCACGTTTGCTGACAATTTTTAAGTCACTATTCTCGACATTTTTATTGTCTCGCGATTGCACAAGCATGCCCCCTGCAACGGATTTCACCTGCAAAACATCGCTTTTAACATCACTAAGCCCACCCGTGATCAGCAGGCGTAAATTCTTTTTCTTCTCAAAAACCGCCAATGCCTGCGGGCTGACAGACGGGGCAATTATAACTTCTGTAAATATTTCGATGATTTTTTCAGCCACAGATTTGGAAATTTCCCCATTCAGCGCCACCACACCGCCAAAAGCACTGACCGGGTCGCATTTTAGTGCTTTTTCATAGGCCTCAAGCAGATTGTCCCCCAATCCTACTCCGCAAGGATTGGCGTGTTTGATTATTGCAACGGCTGCACCTTCTTTAGGGTCAAACTCTGAAACCAGTGAAAAGGCGGCATCCGTATCGCAAATATTATTGTATGAAAGGGTTTTTCCCTGCACCTGCTCAGCACTGGCAACTCCGATTTCCGGTTTGAAATCCCGATAAAATGCGGCCCATTGATGGGGGTTTTCCCCATATCGCATTACTTCGCGCAATTCTCCCCCGTGGGATCTCCATGGTAAATCCCGATAATCCAGGGTTTCGCTGAACCAGTTTGAAATAGCTCGATCATAAGCCGCAGTACGGGCAAATGCCTTGGCCGCCAGCTTTTGGCGTGTGGCAAAAGGAATTTCACCCTCGCTTTGCAACAATTCACTAATTTGCTCATAATCATCCGGGTCAACAATTACCGCTACATCCCTATGATTTTTTGCTGCGGAACGGATCATCGCCGGACCGCCAATATCAATATTTTCAACTATTTCATCGTAATCAGCGCCCCCGGCAACCGTTTCTTCGAACGGATATAAATTGACCACAACCAGATCAATTGCCGGAATCCTGTGGATACGCATGGAGCTTTTATGAGCGTCATTATCGCGGACCGCTAATATTCCCCCATGAATTTTTGGATGCAGGGTTTTGACCCGCCCATCCATCATTTCAGGAAAGCCTGTAAGTTCTGCAACATCAATTACTGGTATTGCCTTGGAGGCAAGCAATTTTGAAGTACCCCCGGTGGAAACCAGTTCAATGCCCAGATCATGTAGTTTTTTTGAAAAATTCTCAATTCCGCGTTTGTCCCAAACGGAAATAAGAGCCCGGCAGATTTTGGATTTTTCTGCGGAACGCACCATTTTGCTATCCTGTTGTTATTTTGTGATCTGATTAAACGAGCCTTAACTCGCAACCCAAGCCAGTGATTGAACCACAATTACCCTGATATATTTTGCAAAACCACTGCCTAAATTGTCGCTGCACAGATCTTTTAAATGCAAATTGCGGCCATCTCACTCTATTGCCGGGTAAATATCCAGGAAACCTCAACATCCGGGCCAAATTCTGCCTCTAATACAATCTGCTGAGTTTTATGATAACCGATATGTGCAGACTGGCGCACACTTTCTTCAATCCTTAACTGTGCTCCCTCCCACAAAAACGTCCAGACAGGGCCGGATTTTAAGCGCAACAAAACCAATTCTTCCATATCTGATCGCTCAGCAATAGCGCCGGGAGCCAAATGAAAGCGCTGAATCAAAGCATCAGCATTTTTTTTAGTACCCCCTGAACCAATCAGCCTGTCCTGCCCGACAAGGGTTTCCCCGTCTCCCAAAAGCGTAACCCGACGCTCAATTTCCACTCCGAAGCGCGACCGATATGCATTTGTGCGCGCTAAAACCTCCGCCTCAGATTCACCTACCTCCATTAAAGGGGGAGAGCCATAAGCAAGCAATTTTCCCTCACTGTTAATCCGTGCAGAAGAATAATCATCAATTCCTGGTCCCGAATGAGCTTTGTTTTGACGAAATAAATCCTTTGACTGCCTAAGCTCCTCAGGCGCGGGTCCGCAAGAGCTAACAATTAAATCATTGCCATGGGAAAACTCAATAGCCAAAGCGCTGGCATGGGCTTTTGCTGCATAGGGAGCATCGGGCACCAGTCCATTATCCAATATAACTTTACCAGACCCCTGCGAAATAATTCCATATCCTGCAATATTTGCATTTGAGTTCAGTCTTTGTTTGCCCTGACTTTGAATGGAAAAAATCATTTCTGTCGGTAGCTGCCCACATCCGTTAAAATAGGCAGGCTCTCCAGTACCTAAAATCATTGCATCCAGCGCCAGATGCATTTTGTCCAATATCGGCCCTAATTCTAAAATTAATTTCGCAGATTTTTGCGAAAGAGTAAGGCGCAAAGAAACCAGCTCTTCGAGCAGCGCCAGCTGATCGGCACTGTTGCGCGATTTATAAAATCCACTTTCGTGCAATTGCGACGTTAGTTTTTGGCACAGGATGGACACCTGATTTTCAATTTTTGCATTGTCACTGCCATCGCACAGGGCCACCGCGACCAAAAGCATTGTAGCCATCAGCTCCTCAAGGCACACGATGGCATAGGGGGCTCTTAACCTTGCTGCTTGAACCTGCAGGGAAATAGATTGGGAAATGGTGTTTATCTGGGCCTGGCTTGCCCCTTTACTAAGCAACGAAAAATGGCGCAACCAGTTCATCACGCGCCTTGAACTTAGCGATAACCCCCACGTGTCTTTATTATAATCGCCGTTGCGCCCAATCCAGTCCAAAACCAATGTCCGAGCAAATTCTCTTTTCTGCGAACTCCTGACTTCTTCAAAATGGCGCAACCAGGAAAATCCGTTTAATTCCTCATGCCATGGCAGATGATCAATTTTTGCGGAAAACGGAGAAACTCCGTGTGTATCAACCAGTTTGGAAGCCAGCAGATAGCGTCCGTCAAGCATCTCGCGGGCACTTTCCGTATCGCAGGGTCGATATTCACGCAATCCGGCTGAATACTCCGTATCGGACAAGCCACTCCACGTCCAGCGAACCCATCTGGACGTCAAAACACTATCAAAAATTGAGTTGCCGGCGCGCCAGCTGCCAAACCAGTTCATTATAAAAATTTCATGCAAAAGTTTCAAAAAAATTATGTGCTTCTATTTCAGCAAAGAAACATTAGCTTTTCCATTACATTGCCCACAAGCGTGCAAAGTTAGCATCAAAAACACATTAATAACCATACAAAACCCTGTTATTATTAATCAAGACGCCAGCGAGCGATAAAAAACCCATCCATGCCCCCCTCAGTTTGATTGCTAAAGCTAAGACCCGCATGGGTTCGAACACATCCCTGATGATTTATTGCCCCCTCCAACCCATCGAGTTCTTGATTTGAAATTGGTAACAATTGTAGCTGTGGAAAATTTTTTGATACCCAGTTTACCTGGCCCTCCCCCTCCTCTTCATGCAGGGAGCACACACAATAAATCAACTGACCTCCATCAACCAAAGATTTAACGGCACTACTTATCAGCTTTTGCTGTAAAATAGCTCGGTCTGCAATTTCTTCTTTTCCCCTTTGCCACAAAACTTCCGGGTGACGCCGAAATACCCCTGATGCAGTGCAGGGAGCATCAATTAAAATTCCATCAAATTTCTGATCGGTGGAAAAATCATTTGCGTCAGCTTCAATAATTTTAATCGGGTATTTCAGACGCTTAAAATTATCCTTAAGGCGTTGCAAACGCTTTGGTGAATTGTCCAGCGCGCTCACCTCATAGCCGGCTTTTACCAATTGTGCTGTTTTGCCCCCTGGCGCTGCACACAAATCCAATACCCTGCTTTTTTTATCACTATTAAGCGTGAACAAACGGGCCGCAATTGTCGCCGCCACATCCTGCACCCACCATTTACCTTCCTCATAAAGGGGAAGTTTATGAACAGGTTTTTCCCTTGAAAAAACCCTGACACTGTCAAACATCGTTGCCGTTGCGCCCAATTGCTCGATCATGTCCGAGCTGTTTTCTTTCAATGTCAGGTCAAGTGGTGCGCCCTGCAGCAGTGATTCACCAAGTTTTTCCAGTGCCTCATCGCCATAATTTTTTGCCCATGATTGAGCAATCCATGATGGAAAAAGCATTCGTTTTTCTAAAGAGCGCCATTGCTGACCCTCCCGTTGTGCCTGCCTCAAAATCCCATTGAGCAGCTTGTCAAATCTTGATGCGCGGCGGTCCGAGCGAATGGATTCAACTGCCAGATGAATGGCAGAATGCTCACCAATATCAGGTAAAAAAAGCAATTGGGTCAAGCCGATTCTAAGAGCTGCCTCAAATAACCCACTACGTTTTGGCATACCGCGATCAAGCAAAGACTTTATGATTTGGTTTAAGTGCCCATGGCGCCTCAAGGACATGGTAACCAGACGATTTGCCAATGCCCGATCCCGACTGTCTGCAATTTCAGCGCTGCCAAAAGGCTCAAAAACTTCCCCCCTTAGAACTTTGTCCAAGGACAGCGCGGCTTTTTTCCGAACCGCTAAACCTGCGATATCTTTAGAGCCGGGTTTGTGACGTTTTTTACTGGAGTTCACTTTTTTTAACTTTACGTTGGTTCATTGTCACAGCTTCATCGCCGATTTTTCAATTCTGGTTATTTTTTAAAAATCATTATATATTTGCAAAAATTAAAGCAGGAGTTTTCCTTTGCAGCCCCCAAAAAACAAAAAACCAAAGCTCTCAACAAATGCAAAAAATGCCCTGAAAGAAGCCGCAGCCCGTAGAGAAAAAATAGATCAGGCCAATATTCGCTCAAAATCCGAACGTGATGGTCGCACCGGACTGGATCCGGCCCGATTTGGAGATTGGGAAGTCAAAGGCATCGCGTCAGATTTTTGATCGGAAATATTTATAAAATCAGCCTAGCAGACCAATAACCATTCCCTGCACAAGCACCACTCCCAACAGATATCCGCCATCAATTATTGTAAGTCTCCAGCTTATATTCTGATAACGGTGATTGATAATCATTGCGGTTAAAATAAATCCAAGCCACATCTGCGCGCCAACCAATGCCCCGTTATAGGCGTTCAGCACCCCGTCCATCAGCGCCGGTGTTAAATTGGCAATAAAAAAAGCTATAACCAATTGACAGACAGCTGCATAAATAAATGGCGTTGCGTTGCTGCCCTTTCCCATTAATTGATCTTCGGTTTTTCCGGTTGCACTAATCCAGTATTTTGCCAGCCCCATATACCAGATCATTCCCAGCGCCATGCTGGCAACTACCGCCAGAATAATTCCAAGCCAATTCACATCAAAACTCAACATTTCAGACCCCTTTGTTAAATTGCAGCTAGTTGGTTGCCATTATGGCACTTATGTCAATTGTGGCTTGCCAAGCAGCCAGTTCCAGCGCCGCACTTCGTAATTTTCAAATACGCCACCTGTAACATAAGGATCAGATGCCGCCATGCTTTTAGCTTCATCAATGTCAGCGGCCTCAACAATCATCATCGAACCACAAGGGTTTTCATTTGCATCCAGAAACGGGCCGGCAGCCAAAAATTTATCTCCCTGTTCGCCCCAATAGGCCAGATGATCAGCTCTGGCGTTTTTGCGAATTTCCAAAGCACCCTTTTTGTCATTGCCAATAATTACAAACTGCATAATCTATCCTTCAGATTTAAGTGGTCTGGTCATCAATTGCTCAACTATTGTTGAAATATCAACATCGCCGTTCAACAAATGATTTACCGCTTTGACAAGAGGCGCATCAATTTTTGCTTCACAAACCATTTTATGGGCCACAGCCGTGCTGGCAACCCCTTCAACCAAGCCAATACTCTGGTCCAAAATTTCAGCCAAAAATTTACCCTTGCCCAGCTCAATTCCATACCTGTAATTTCGGGATTGCTCAGAAGTACAACTAAGCACCAAATCACCAATCCCGGCCAGAGCGCTTATCGTTGCCCTTTCGCCCCCGAACCCTTCAACGATCCGCCCCATCTCAATCGTTGCCCGCGAAATAAAAGCCGAGCGGGCCGACAGGCCAAGCCCCGCCCCCTCAATAGCTCCACAGGCCAGAGCGTAAATATTTTTTAAGCCCCCACAAAGCTCAACGCCTTTAGGGTCGGTGCTGAAATAGGGCCTAAAGGATGCACTGGCTAGAATTTTTCCCACATGGTTCAACGCCCTTGCATCAATCGAAGCCAGTGTAATTGCGGTTGGTTTTTGTGCCGCCACATCAACGGCAAAACTGGGACCTGACAACATCATAGCGATTGCTTTTGGCCATTCGTCTTCAAGAATCTGACTTTGCAGGGCCAGTGTTTCCTTTTCAAAACCCTTCGCCGTCAGCACCACCGGCATTTTGCATTTAATATTCTGAGGTAATGCCTTTAGCAATGTTCTCGTTTTTTGGGCCGGAACCGCCAATATTATCAGTTCGCAAGATTTAAGGGATGAAAAACCCGCGCTAGCGGTAATGGCAGAAATTAATTGCTGTTCGCCAAGATATTTTTTATTGCAGTGAAAATCATTGATTTGGCTCACAATTTTCTCATCGCGTCCAATAATCATGACCTGATTGCCAGCGCTGGCAGCCGCCTGGGCCAGCGCCGTTCCCCATGCCCCAGCACCAATTATCCCGACCTTGCTCATTTATTTATTACTTTCATGGAAGGCTCATCAAGGGGCCAGCGAGCCCGCGCCGCCAGATCAAAACTATCAAAGCAACCAAGTGCATATCGCTCCGCCCCGGCCCAGGCCACCATGGCCCCATTATCGGTGCAAAGCTCCATTGGCGGGACAATCAACCGTCCATTAAAATCACTGATTACTTCGCTTAACGATTGTGAAATCGCCTTGTTTGCCGCCACACCCCCGGCAACCACCATCTTGATTTCCCCGGCACCAATTTCCTGCTGATAGCGATCAAGCGCAGCCTCGGTTTTCACCTTGATAATATCACAAACCGAGGCCTGAAACCCGGCGCAAATATCCGCCACGTCATCTTCGCTCAACGGTGCTATTTTTTCCGCTGCCAGTCTGACCGCGGTTTTTAAACCGGAAAAAGAAAAATCCAGGGTTTTTCGTTTTAATAATGGTCGGGGAAAATTAAACCTTTTTGCATTGCCAAAGGCTGCCAGGCGTTCAACCGCCGGTCCACCCGGATATCCAAGACCAAGCATCTTCGCCACCTTATCAAACGCCTCCCCCAAAGCATCATCAATACTTGTGCCCCAAAGCTGATAATCCCCAACTCCACGAACCAATAAAAACTGAGTATGCCCCCCCGAAACCAGCAATAACAGATAGGGAAATTCCACATCATCACTAAGGCGAGCACTAAGCGCATGGGCCTCCAGATGATTTATTCCGATAAGGGGAGTATCCAGCGCCGCACACATGGCCTTGGCCGTGGTTAATCCCACGAGCACCCCGCCGATAAGTCCGGGACCGGCAGTTGCAGCAATTGCGTCTATCTGTTCAAGTTCCAGGCCACTTTCTTTAATTGCCCGCTCAATCACCTGATCAATATATATAACATGGGCACGGGCCGCCAATTCAGGCACCACTCCACCAAATTCCAAATGCTCTTCAATTTGTGAGCGCACCACATTGGATAGAATTTTACCTCTACCTTTGCCATCGCGCATAATTACGGCAGCACCCGTATCATCACAACTGCTCTCAATGCCAAGAATATATGTATTTCTCGAGTTTTTCATAAAAAATGGTGTAACCGCAACCGGCCCACTTGCAAAGCTTAGGATTTGAGGTTTTTCAATTCTAAAGCTTAAGACCTCGTTTTTCGTACCAAAAATTTTGACCCTAGCACTCCCGCACCCCTGTTGAGTTGCCTGATAAAATGCTTATGTTGACAAAGTATCAGAGGAAACAAAATAATGGTTGAACCAAAGGGCGGGCCGGTAAAACCCCCGATACTGGACCTTAAGCCGACCAAATCCACCACCAAAAAACCTAACCCCGTCCCGGGCGCAAAATCCGCTGCCAAAACGGCCAAAGCCAGCTCCGCTACAAAAAGAGAAATTCCCCCTCAAAATACCAATAAAAACACCGGAGCAAACAAAGAAAGCGCAGCAGAAAACCAAAGCTTTACCCCTAAGCCATCGATTGTAAAACCATCCGGGTTTGCGATTATTCCCGTGGCGATCGGGGCAATTGGCGGTGCTTTGCTGGCAATAATTATTATGGTTCCGTTGATATTATCCGGAATCCTGAAACCTCTCGGCCAGTCTGAAATCACACCTCAGATCGCCTCGCTTGATCAACGAGTTAGAATTACCGAAGAGCAGATTACCCAAAATCTGGTGGGCTTTAGCGTCATGGATGAGCAGGTGAATGGATTGCGCGAACGGTTAGGTTCTCAAATTGACGGGTTTTCTACCCAAACGAAATTATTAGCCGACCAGCAAAAAAACTTCGAACAACAACAGGCGCTATTATTGCAAAATATAGATAGCATCAGCCAACGGTTAAATGACCTTCCTGCCAGTCCTGACAATGGAGCAGAACTGGCAGCGATTGAAAAATCCATATCAGATTTAAACACCCGCCTGAACGCTGTTGCAGCTGGCAGCACTTCTGAAGATGCGGCAAAGATCGGGGCTGATATTGCACAAATTCAAGCGGATTTTCTAAATTTTCCTGAAAAAATTCAGTCACAAATTCAGAATAATCTGGACCTGCAAATCTCAGACATAAAGGCCCAAATTGCACAAATTGCCTCAACAACCACAATTCTTGACGAACGATTGGCGCAAGCAATTGCCACAATAGAGATAAACGAAAAAAACATTTCGGATCTGGATCAGGTGAATTTGGATAAAATTCCATCTGCTGAGACACAAAGCGGCCAGAATCAAACTTTGCAGGCCTCTTTATATCTGCCTCTGGCTCTAATGGGGATGGAGACCGCCCTTGCAAGCGGTAAAGAATTTGACACTGAGCTGCAAAGCATTGCCCTATATTTGCCCTCCCTCCAAATTCCCGATTTAGTGAATGAAATGGCCTCAAACAACCGGCCTTTGCCTTCCCTCATTATAGAGAATTTCAACCGGGCCATTCCCGCAATGCTCGCAGCAAAACCCAAAAACCCTGATGCTGGCTGGTCACAGCAATTGTGGGATAATATGAGATCGCTTCTGGCACTACGCCCAGTCGGGCAAACTGAGGGCGATCAGACAGAAAATCTGGTTTCTCAAATAGAGGCAGCTATCAATCGCTCCGACTTTTCTGCGGCGGCAGGTCTCATAACCCAGCTTCCCCCGCCAATGATTTTGGCCCTTGGAGAACTGAATTCGCAAATTACAGCCCTGGGCAGCGCAAATAATTTATTGGATCAGGCCCGTTCCTTAACCCTTTCCCAATTGGCTACTGGTCAAGATATAAATATATCTGAACCAGAGCTAAATGCCCAATGACGCGCCTTATAACCTACATATTGCTCTCCCTTGCCATCACGCTTGGCATAACCTGGCTATTGGCGGTTCCGGGAACTTTGCAGATTGATCTGGCGGGCTATCGGATGCAACCGCCCATTGGCGTTAGCGCTCTTATATTGCTGGCCGTAATTTTTCTTTGCATATTTATCTGGTCACTCATTCGCAGACTTATTGCCGCCCCAAAATCCTTACAAAAAATTGCCGCTCGCCGTCGCAAAGATCACGGGGTTGAAGCCCTGTCAAATTCTGTGATTGCCCTACAGGCCGGGGATGCGCAAAAAGCCAGACAGCTTGCCCGTGAGGCTCGAATTAAATTGCCACAAAATGCCGCTGCCCAATTGTTAGAAGCCCGGGCTGAACTGGCCCTTGGCCAATGGGGGCAGGCCCGCGAACAATATCGAGCACTCATTGACAACCCAAAAACCACTCTGGCCGCCCTTTCAGGACTTTATGAACAGGCAAAAGCACAAAAACGCGATGATGCCGCCCTTACCTTTGCCCAGAAAGCCTATTCAATATCACCTGGTCTGGACTGGGCATCTAATGCAATATTTGAACAACATAACAATCAGGCGGATTGGTTAGCTTCGTTGAAAATCGTCAATGAGGAACCCGGCCGTACCAAAGAAGAAAAACAAAACAAAAAAAGAAGATTAGCCGTCTTACACACCGCAATTGCCAAAGACGCCGAAGCAAGCAACCCAACCGACGCACTTGATAATGCCCGAATTGCTTTGAAATTACTGCCTGATTTTGTTCCAGCCGCCCTTATTGCCGCCCGGATTTATTCCAACAAGGGTGAATTGCGCAAAGCAACTTCCCTGCTGCGCCGGGTATGGCGCGCCACTAAGCATCCCCACATTGCCCTGCTGTTTGCCAATGCCCAGCCTGGAATTTCCCCCACCGAAAGACTAAAACGCATTACTGATCTGATCTCATTGCCCCCGGCTGAGCAAAGCTCAGCCATTATTGTCGCCCAAATTGCCATAGAGGCAAAAAGCTGGGCTACAGCAAGAGACGCGCTTTCAAAATATATAAATGACAACCCGACCCGGGCTGTCTGCGTTGCCATGGCAAAAATCGAGGAGGGCCAAAACGCCGATCAAGGCCGGGCTCGTCAATGGCTGGCAAGAGCTGTTTCTGCCGCGCCCGATCCGGTCTGGGTAGCCGATGGGATAACAGCGTTGGAATGGGCGCCGGTTTCTCCGGTTACCGGCAAACTGGACAGGTTTGAATTTAAAGTTCCCACCAGCGCTCTTAACAGTGATGAACCAGAGTTTGAGCAATTGCAAACTCTGGAAGCCGACCAGAACGAAATTGACTTGAGCAAAAATGCCGCTTCAGATAGCGATGAAAAGCCTCTGCTGGAACAGGAAAAATTGCCTGAGAAAACCAATGCGGATAGCTAGCATATCAGGCCCCGGTAGGACCGTCTCATCCTTATGACTTCACCTCACACAAAATTTCACCCATAGAAGCAAAGCAAATTGCCATTAATAGCATTTTTGTCCTATAATGATATATGAAGCTGTTTCGTTCAGCCTGTTAGCGAGTATTTTTATGGATCAAGTTCAAAATCAATCTGAATTACCCGCGACAAAATCACCCGGTGAGCAAATGTCCGATCAAAATCAACCAAACAGATCGGCACAAATGCTTGAGAACGCGCAAAAAACTACTGATTTTTTGAAATCTCTCGCTCACACCGGCCGCTTGATGATTCTTTGCCGTCTGGCAGAAGGCCCCGCCACCGTTTCTGAACTGGAAGAAATGTTGGGGATGAACCAGTCCTCGGTTTCAAAACAACTGGCCCGTCTTCGCGATGACAATATGGTCGATTCCAAACGCGATGGTCGCTCCATATTCTATTCGCTTTCAAACGATAAAGCGCGCCAGATTGTTGGCACGCTTTATGATATGTTTTGTGATCCGCAATCTGAATAGAACTCAGATTAAGACCGGAGTGGCGGCACGTCTATCAGGTACGCTGAATTACAAACGCATAGACATCGCCATCCTTGCGCGATTCCAATAATGTATTTCCGGTAGTGCGACAAAACGCTTCAAAATCTGCCACTGCACCCGGGTCCGTTGACAGCACCTCAAGAGTTTCATTCTGCTCCATTGCATTGAGTTTTTTCTTTGCTTTAAGGATTGGCAGCGGGCAGTTCAAACCCTTTGCATCCAAAACTTCGTCGACCATATTTATTTCTCCAGTTAATTCTATACGCATATTTCTTGCAAAATTTTGTTTCTTGCAAAATTTCGACCCTAAATAAATAAATTAATATCCGACTTAGTGGCAACCTCAATATAGGTTGCAGCTCCCCCAAGTACCGGCCCATCAATCAGATCCGAAGGTTTATAATCAAAAAGGTCCAATGTCATTTGACAGGCAATAATTTTCACCTCCGCTTCAACAGCCAGATCGCGCAATTCTTCAATCGAAGCCACCCCGTTTTTCTTGATGAGGTTTTTCATCATTGAAGTGGTTAAAGCTCCGGCACCCGGAAGCGCAGCCAGCACATTGGGCATCGCCATATGGCCGCCCATCATTGGCATTTCCATGGCAGCATTGCCAAGCGTTGTCACTTTTAGGTTCATATTTTTTTTAAGCAGACCCAGCCCATAGAATGTAAAAAACATGGTTACATCCAGCCCCATCGCAGCAGCGGTTGTCGCCAGAATAAACGGCGGATAAGCCTGATCCAGCGCCCCCTTGGTTACAATGATAGACATGGATTTTGCATTTTGTTCGCTAGTCATATTACCCTCCTTAAAATTTTAATTTCAGTCCCAATTGCTCAAGTGTCCCAACTACTTAAGCGTTCCAATGCAAAACCCTAAGCCTCGCAACCGGCAAAATCTTCTGCCGCCATTTTCGCTTCATAAGGGGCTGCAATTTCAGTCCCTGGAAGTAAATCAGCTCTGGCAGCGGCCCAATCCACAGGTTTTACTCTCACCATCCATCCCAGCCCATATGGGTCGCCATTGGCCAGTTTCGGATCTGCGTTTAATTCAGAATTGGCATCAACCACTTCCCCCTCAAAAGCAATTTTTGCTGGCCCAACCCATTTACCCGACTCAATGGTAGCGCAGGATTTCCCCGCCTTCACTGTGCGTCCAACCCGCTTGGGCGTAAACGCCACCATGGGCCCGGCCATAGCGGCTGCAACCATGGTCATGCCAAGGGTTACGGTGCCATCATCATTTTCCTGATACCAGATGTTATTATCCACATCATAAAGCAACTCATCTGGCATTTCACATCCACGTATAACAGTCATTCAATTTCTCCTTTATGTGCCTTGAACCATCTCAGGCAAGTTCATATCTTTTTGCCTTATAGGTTTCGAGGCACAGCAAAAATCACCAAGGCCCGCAACTTCAAGCTTTCCCGATATAAACAAAGCCAAATGTCGCACCACCATAATTTGCAACTTAAGCGCTCTTAAAGTTTGCTCATCATCCCCGCTTTGCAAAATCACATTGTATTGATAAACCGCCTCGCGGCAACTCTCCCGGCAAGCATTAAAGCTCGGCTCCCCTTTTGCTCCCTGTCGGTGCAGGGCCAGAATGGAAAAGCCCTCTTTTTTCGCATTAGTTGGAGTTCCGTCTCTAGCAATTATCCAAAAATGCAATGTGGCCTCCCCAAGGCCCAATATCTCCTGCGCCAACTCTTTTGCCTGAGAAAGCAGATCGACATCACTAAAGCCTTCGATTTCTTCCAGCCGGGCCAGCAAATCGTCAAAATTCTGTGGGGATGAGATCACTATATCAAGCCCTTTTCTTTTAACATTGGCATGGCATCAGAAAAATTCTCCTGCAGACCAAGTTTGCGAGGGGAAACCCCCATCGCCAGCCCCAAAAGCTGGGTAAAATAAAGAATTTTTACTTTCGTTTCTTTTCCAAATGCCTTTGCCGCCCTGATCTGATGCATTTCCAGTCCAGTGTGACAAGTCGGGCATTCGGTAGCTATTACATCTGCCCCGCAAGCCTCGGCTGCCTGCAATAGGTTTAGCACCAATTTGGTGGAAGTATCACTGTCACTAAGGGTATGCGCGCCGCCGCAACACGCGGTTTTTAGGGGATATTCCACATTCTCAGCCCCTGCAGCTGCAAGCAAATCATCCATAAAATGGGGCTTGTGGGTTGATTCTGATCCCGGTCCCTGATCTTTTTCCGGGAAGATATGTCGTGGTCGTGTATACATGCAGCCATAATAATTGGCGATTTTCAGCCCCTTGAGACCGCCCTTGATTTTATCTTTTATACCTTCTTCACCTACCGAATTTTTTATCCAGTCCAACGCATGAATGGTTTCAACCTTGCCTGCTTCATAGGTTTTATGGCCCGCTTTGCTGGAAAGACGCTCATTGACTTCCCTGGAGGCATCATCATTTTTCAGGTCATATTCAGCTTTTTTAAGATTGTGATAACACCCGTTGCATGGCGCCATAACCGTATCAAAACCCATATCTTCGGCGATGGATAAATTACGCGCCGAAAGATAAGTCTGCAATTTAGGGTCAATATTTTTGACCTCCATTGCCCCGCAGCAATTCCAGTTATCTAATTCAACTGTTTCAAGGCCAAGCTCTTTGCCAATTGCTTTGGTTGAGCGGTCATAGGACTGTGCCGTTCCTTCAAGCGCACAGCCCGGATAGTAGGCAACCTTTTCATATTTTTTACTCATTGCCTGTCCTCCAGATTGTCCAGCCCAAGAAGTCGCTGATTTTCTTCGTTTTTTTCATTCACATATTCATTGATTGCCTCGCTCGCCGCACCCCAGTTTTTTGTGCGGGGTCGAAACAATGTTGCCAGACCCAAACGGGTCAACATGGTCAGCGGAAGTTTGCGCATAAGTCCGATCAGCATGGAAACCAGCCAGGTCTGGGTAAGTTTTTGCCCCGTGGCTGCAAAGAACTGTCGCAAAACCAAACCATCTTCAATCTTGCCGGTTTTGAACACCTGCTCGGAAAAACCCTCATCAAATATCATTGAAGGGGATTTGGGCGTATGGCCCTTAAGTTCCAGCCAATGGGAAGTGGCTTTCATCACCCCTTCCGGGTTGACATCGCGCGGACAGGCATAGGTGCATTTGTTACACGATACGCATTGCCAGATGATATCCTTGTTAATCAGCAATTCATCTTCCATGCCCATGCGGATCAGATATATCCAATAACGTGGATTAAAATCATTATTCAGCGCATTTATGGTGCAGGCATTGGTGCACGATCCGCACTGCCAGCAACGATGAATAAACTCTCCCCCGGCAAGACCTGCAATTTCATCCTGCATTTCTTCATTATAGTCGGTAATGGCGCGCGAATTGATAAACGTGCTCCAGTGCCCCGAAACATCAACCCCGTCTATGATCAGCTCTTCATGCTCAATAATATTTTCAGGCCGAATGAGCGATTTTTCATGAATTGGCATACTATTCCCTCACACCCTCGCTTAATTCAACATCAGGGCATCACCGCCCAATTCGTGGGCCTTGCCATCAATCAGTTTAAGGCGCGTACGCCCGTTTTCAGTGTTGATCGCATCAAGCCCCAGCATCCGTCTGGTGTGCAACATCGGGTCAGGACTGTCGATAAAATCAGATTTCAGATATTGCCCGCCCATATCATTGATATATCCCGCATAAATATGGGCGCACAAAAGGTCGCAATAAAATTCCAGGTTTTTGAAAACACCATTGTCGCGCAAAAATCCGATTAGTTCATTTCGCATCAGATCAAAGGTGGCAAAATCATCCATGGCTGAAATTTCTTGTAGTTCAGCCCCTAGCTCACCAAACCAGATTTCACGCAATACCCCGGTGCCAACTTTTTGATCCCACATCCAGCGGCTCATCAGCGGATAAAATTGGGGCGCAGAATAGTGCAAAATCTCTGCCCCAAGGTCGCGCACCCAGCGATGAGATTTATCGACAGGGAATTTGGTGACAAAAGCTGCCATCCGGCTATCGGTAGTTGAAACATCGCCCCAACCAGTCATAAGTTCATGAATGGCCAATATTATTTTTCTAATATTGTCATCATTCAGGTTTTCTCCCATGCGCCGCCGCACCGGAGCCATAAAGGCCACAAGATCCAAAAAATCTTCGCAGTCTATTTCACTAACTTTTCCCTTGGCCAGGATTTCCTCAAACAGGGATGATTTAAGAGCTATTGCCCCCACATATTTCTCCACCCCGCCGGTAGCTTCCGCTGCACCGGCCAGATGCTCAAACGCACGTCTTAATACGGGACCAGACAAGTCCAAAACCAATCCGGAGGCAGCAACAGGCTTTTCTTTTTGCTGTAAAAATCCAAGCACTATTCCGCTTTCCTTCCACCAAACCCGGTTAACAATGATAAGGCCGCCATAGCCGCAGACTGTCCCTGAGCGATTGAATCATCAATGGTTTCCGGCCCGGTTGCAGCTCCGGCAACAAAAACACCATCCCGCGAAGTTTGGGACATGTTTAAATAACTTGATGCTTTATCAATGAACCCGTATTTTTCAAGATCAACGCCAAACACCGCCGACAGGGTCATATTGTCCACGTTCGGGTCCATGCCAATTGCATGCACCACCATATCAAAAGGGATCATTATTGGCCGTTTGACCAAAGTATCTTCGCCTTTGACAATCAAACGTTTCCCGTCCGAAGTCACCTCGGCAATGCGCGCCTTGATGTATCTGACCTTATGTTTTTCCTGAGATTCCCAATAATATTTGCCCTCATAAAGTCCATAAGTGCGTATATCCATATAATAAATATAAACATGGCAATTGGGCAGTTCCTCACGAATTTCCATGGCTATATTTGCTGAAACCGTGCAACAGATTTTTGAACACCATTCGCGCCCGATCTGACGATCACGAGAGCCAACGCATAACAATATCGCCACCCGTTCCGGCTCGCGGCCATCAGATGGACATCTAACGCCTTTACCAGACGAAATCATCTGCTCAACCTGAGTAGTTGTCACCACATCTTCATAGGTGCCAAACCCCCATTCAGGCTTGTTCACACTGTCAAAATGAGTAAATCCGGTGGCAAGTATCGTCGCCCCGGTTTCAATTTCTGAACCATCTTTAAGCTTGGCGACAAATGCACCGGGCTTGCCATCAAAATTTTGCACGACATTGTTCAGTCGCACACTAATCAGCGGGTTTTCTTCAACCCTTTTGACCATGCCTCCAATGGCATCCTTGGCCCACTCTCCAGAAGGAACCAGCTTGGCATAACCTGAAAGAATTGGCGCGCCACCAAGGCTTTTCTCTTTTTCTACCAGCACAACTTTTTGTCCGGCGCTGGCCAAAGATTGCGCCGCAGATAATCCGGCCGGGCCGCTTCCAACAACTAATACCGGCTTGCTCATTTCGAAGTTGCTCCTGCTAATTGCGCTGGTTTTTTATAACCGGGTCCCGAAGTTATAGCCCGCTGGGGATCGTAAAGGGTTTCGATTTTTCCCTTGGCCACTTCCCCCAGATAGCTCTCAAATTCGCTTTTGGCCTTTTCCCAATCGATGCCGATTTTTTCCAGCAGAGTTTCAAACGGGCTGGCATGCCAGTGCAATTGTGCAAGCTTATAAGGGTGGGCACCCATGGCGATGGCCGCAAACTGACAATCAGCCATAATCGGCAGCGCATAGACTTTGCCCACCGCCTTGCCGATCCATTGATTTTTATCCAAAGTGGTTATGCAGCCCGTATCATGACCAATCATCACATCGGCCCGCGCTTCTTCAACCGCCACCTTGATTTTGCGATCAATTGCAAATGAGCGGGTAAATTCACGCTCCCCGATAATGTGACGAAAGCCAAAACCGCAACAATCATACCAGGTGGAATAATCAATAACCTGGGCACCAAAAGTTTCCATCAGGCCGGTTGAAACCGCAACCCGGTTGCCATCCAATACGTCATTGTCATAAATCACATCTTCGGGCACCATTTTATAAACATGACAGGCCGGATGAATGGTGGCGCGCACCTTGCTCACATCAATGGTTTGATGAGCCGCCAGTTTATCGCGAACCACATGCAGCCATTCTGAATAATGCACGATTTCTTCCGGGATCAGCAATTTGCCATCCACCAGGCGCCCAAGCTTGCCCAAAATTTCTTTCACCTGCGCCCGCAATTCTGCCGAGTGCATCAAAAATATGCGCATTTCCTTATAATTGCCAAACGATGTGCCGCAATGAACCAGCGGATAATAGGTCCCTTCAGGCAAACCTTCTGCCTTGGCAGAAACATAGGCCTGATGATAATTGCGCAAAAACACCGCCGCCAGCGAAACCACGTTGCCAATTCCCGACCCGTGATAATTCCACGCCGTGCACGAAGTCTGATCGGTTTCATCCAGATAATTATTGCCCAATTTGTTCATGAGCCACATTACAGATGTGGGGTAACCGGGAATGTTTCCGCACTGACCGCAGGATTTATGATGCCAGAAATTATCGGTGGGTATTTTTTTATCCCATCCATAAAGGGTTTTTGCCATAATTGGCTTGTGATGATCACCAACCCGGTGAACAACAATTTCACCCTCTTTTTCCAGTTGCCACATAACATCGCGAATGTCTTCTTTGCGCTTGCCCGTGAGTAATGAGCGACGATCAATTTTAGCCTCCACCCAATCAGTTGCTCGCCGTTTTTCATCCTCATTAAGCTGAGTAACCTTCCATTCGGCCCCAAAGCCCTCAAAGCTACCGTTTTTATCGTTACTCATCATCCTCATCCTCTTGTTCGTCGAGCCAGTCTTCCAGATCTTCGCGTTTTTCATCCATGACATCGATCACCACATCGAAAAGATTTTCATCAACACTTTCCAGCTGATCCAAAACCCCCGTGGCCTCCCAGATGGTGAACAGTTCCACCGAGGTTTTAAGGTTCACAACCCATGCTGTGTCTAATGTGTGCAAAGTTGGCAACGGAATTGCCTTACGTAAGATATCCAGCGGCGCATCAACCTTGGATACATCGGGGCCCCAATCCGGGAACGCCTCTTTAGTGATCATGTTCGGAGCCAGCTGATTGCCGGTGGAAATCACCTTGAGCAAAACCCTTGAAAAGGGGCGCAGCACTTCTTTTACCGATTCCATTTCATGCTTGATTGCGACTTCGCGCATGATCATCACCAGACCACCGGGAGAATTCTCAAACGGGCAGCGCGCCGCACAGGTATAACATTGAGCACAGGCCCAGATTTTTTCCTGCATGGCATCATAAATACCTTCAAGATTTTCTGTCCATAAAAGCTGAACAATCTCGCGTGGCGAATAATCATAATAGCTGGCAGAAGGGCAGGTGGCAGTGCAAATACCGCAATTTAGACACCCGTGAAGCTCATGATCAAACAGCATATGCCCTTTGATATCATCAAGAACTTCTTGCATTTTTTCACGCGGCACCGCCGGTGGTTCTGCCAGCGGATCATCAGTGAACAGGTGCTGATTCATGGTAATCTAGTAGGTTAGGACTCTGACGGAATCATCTTCCATCACGTCCTCAATTACTTTCGCCCCCCCCACAATGCCTTCGCATTCAGGAATGAGGTCATCTTCACTCATGTCAAAGAGCGCCAGATTGGGTGAGCAGCAATAAAATTTCGCCCCCGCTTCATGGGCGTCTTTGATAAAATCATAGACAGTTTTTGGCGAGCCTTCCTTGACTACCAGCCCCTCGGCAAATCCCTTTTTCATCAGGATACCGGCAGTTGCGGTGCAAACGACCTCAACCTCATAATCCATGGCAGCTGCAACGGTTGCCTGAAAAAACGGCGCACCCAATTCTTCGCCATTACGTGGATCCGTATTGACCATTATGATGATCAGCTTGTCGGCCATCAAAACCCTCCCTAAAATTTCAGACGCGAGAACTCTTTAATTTAGGTTCTTTTATCGCACCATCTTCATATGCCGATAATGATATATGAAAAAAACGGAATATGCAAATCCTACATTAATCCTGTCTCTTCCACCATTCCCTTCATCATTGCACTCAATGAAGTTGCGATCTCAAATTGAGCGTCCCTTAGCTCTCCAAGGGTGCTTGCCGTGTCAGGCGGAGTCTGGGCGAATTCCATAATCAGGTCTTCAGCCATGCCCGATTTCATCCCCGGATGGCCGGCAAATCCAATGCAGTTATTATTGATGGAAAACACTAAAGGCTGCTCGTTTTCCCCAGCAGCCAGAACTGTTGCAGATTTTGGTAAAACCGTTTGATCCCGTCCATAAAATGCAAGAGGAAAACTTTGTGGCATTTTCCCATCCAATGCACTTTCTTTTACCCGGTTTGCTTTTTCGATCCTGAAATCAAGATCTGCCTCATCGGCCCCGCCTCCGGCAGCAATCGATAATATGGTCGCCCCCAGTCCGAAGCCAATAATTGGCAATCCTGCCTCAATAAACATTTTGCTTAAACGAAGCTCAGCAGAAAAACTCGGCAGCAAATGTCCGCTGACCACCCCATAGGGTCCGCCGGGCAAAATTATCAGCCCGTCATAACCGTCAGTGGAATCTGGAACCGTGCCACCAACCGTAAATGGACGCCTATAGTCAAACCGGATATTTCGTCCCTCAAAATGATCTTCGATCAGGCCCAAAAACTCAGCTTCCGTATGCTGAAGCACGCAGACATTTTTGATTTTAAATTCAGCAGCTGGATTACTCATTTTCAGGGTTTCAACTTATTCCTGTGGTTGCACGGCACCTAAAATTGCCGTTTCAATATCAACGGCGCTGACCCCGACCATTTCTACAGCCAGCTCATTCATCGCTTTGTCAATTGCTGTGGCCAACTCTCCGGCCTGTAGATTTTCGCCTTTTAATCTACCAGCTAGCTGGTCAACACCCTCAGGAGGCAAACAGGTGAAATCACCGGCAATCATCAAATCATCGATTTTAGTATCCCGATTGAGCAGATGTATTCTTATTAGCCCGCCCGGTGCCTTATGAGCGCTTTCTGTCAAATGGGTATCAGCTGAAATCTTGACCCCCAACTCAACGAATTTTCGACCCTGTACATAGGTCCAATCCGGGTCCTGCAATTCTTTTTCTGCCATTTCAATGGCCGCTAATTCTTCTTCACTGGCTTTCGATAATTCCGGAGTGACTTTTAGAACATTGGCACAATGGGCCAAAAACTTTTCTCGCAAATCTTCTTTGCTCGGCACGGTTTCAAGCTCTTTGACCATGGTAGTCATATAATCATCCAAAGTAGTTTTAAGCTTATCACGGAATTTTTCGCTTGGCACTTTTAAGCATTTGGCCATGATCTCGGTGTCAAAATCAAACATGAAGCTTCCCGCCATGACGGTGGCATCATCAATGCTTGCCGCTCCGGTTCCACCAATCTTGCGACCATTGACGTGAATATCATTGGCCGGGCGAAACTGTGCCTCAATACCCAGCTCTTTATAGGTGCGCACCACAGGCTCAATAAACAGGGGGTATAATTGACCTGCAAGCTTGGGCGCTTTGCCTTGAGGATAAATAAACTGGGTAAAATACTGGTTTTTATCCAGATAAACCGCACCCCCGCCCACATGGCGTCGATATATGGGCAGATTGTTTTGTCGGCAATATTCCTCATCAACCTCACGATCAATCTGCTGATGCATGCCCACACAAACATAAGGCTCAGACGGAGAACTCATTACCAGAACCGGGTCAGAATTTGCATCTATAGTCTTTGCAATTCCATGAAACACCGCCTGTGACCGCAGCGCCGAAACTTCCCCAAAATCAATTACCCTGAGCCGCATAAATCTTCCTCGTTTAATTACAATTCACCAATCGGGCAGAAGTTTTAATATCGCCCTTAAATTAGCTTTTGCTTATAAACGATTAAAAAGTCAATTGCTCAGGACACATCTAAAGGGACGAGGCCGCCCGGGATGCCTGATCATAAAGGCCTGACATGGTGCGCAAAACCAGCGCGGTATGGGAAATTTCTTCAAAATTTCTATCGGTGGCAACTGCCGCATCAATCAGGCAGGATTTGCGCACTTCCTTATATTGCTGACATACGTTTTGGCCCAGATCGGTGGTCTTATAAAACATTTCTTTCCCCACTTTTTTACCCACCACCAGATCAATTTTCATCAGCTTTTTCACCGCATAATTTACGGTATGAATATCATCTATGTTGAGCATAAACCCGATATCCGCGAGGCGCTTTTCCCTGGTGCGATGGTTTACATTGTGCAGGATTAAAATATCGAGGGGGTTGAGATCCTTATATCCGATTGATGCCATGCAGTGCACCATCCAGCGCGAAAATGCATTATAAGTCATGGTCATCGCATATTCCAGTTCGCTTAATTGCCACCCCTCCTCCGAGGCTAAATGGGCCGAAGAAACGATGGGCTTTGGCGCAGTGTTTTTTTTATCTGCATTTTCATCTTTCATGATTTTATCCATCTGATTTTCCTCTGACATAATATTCAATCTCAAAATTGTACTTTGATTTATTCATGCCGTTTGTATTTCAGCATCCATTATCGGTTTCTCAAATCCGGCAAATAGGTAACAATTTCAGGAACAGCTATAATTATCCCAACCGCCGCCAAAAGCAGCAAAAAGAACGGAAATGCCGCCGCAGCAATTGTTAAAATATTTTTACCCGTCAACCCCTGAATTACAAACAGGTTAAAGCCGACAGGGGGAGTAATCTGGCTCATTTCTACAACAATAACCAGATAAATACCAAACCATATTGGGTCGATTCCTGCAGCTTCCACCATCGGCAATATTATGGAAGTCGTCAGCACGACCACCGAAATACCATCAAGAAAACAGCCCAGTATTATGAAGAAAATGGTCAGCGCAAACAGCAAAGCATAAGGGGAAAGATTAAAGCTACCAATCCAGGTCGCCAGATTGCGTGGAATTCCGGTAAATCCCATTGAAGTAGTTAAAAATGCCGCCGCCACCAAAATCAGCGCGATCATACACGAAGTAACCGTTGCCCCCATCAGGCTTTCGCGAAACATCTTCCAGCTCAACCCCCCATTAAACCACGCCAGCAGCAACGACAGGGTAACCCCCATCGCCGCTGCATCGGTGGGAGAGGCAATGCCCGCATAAATCGACCCGATTACTCCAATTATCAGCAAAATCACCGGTATCAGTCGCCGTGAAGATTTTACCTTTTCCATAAAGGTATATTCCACTGGCTCCTTTGGAATTTTGTCCCCAAGCATCAACGCCCTGATGATTACATATCCCCCAAACATAGCCACCAGCATCAAGCCGGGAATTACCCCCGCTATAAACAAGCGGGCAATGGACTGCTCGGTTGCAACCCCGTAAACTATCAGGATTATCGAGGGTGGTATCAAAAGACCAAGGGTTGCCGAACCCGCCAGAGTGCCAAGAATTAATTTTTCCGGATAACCTCTTTTTGTCAGTTCTGGGATCGACATTTTGCCAATCGTTGCAGCCGTTGCAGCCGATGAACCTGAAACCGCAGCAAAAATCGCACACCCAAGCACATTAACATGTAAAAGCCTGCCCGGCAGTTTCACCAGCCATGGCGCAAGCCCTGAAAACATGTCCTGGGACATGCGCGATCTTAGCAATATCTCTCCCATCCAGATAAACATCGGCAATGCCGCCAGCGCCCATGAATGAGAAGCCCCCCAAAGAGTAGTGGCCAGAACCTGACCAATTGGAGCTGAAGAAAATATCGCCATGCCGGCAATACCAACAATTATCAGCGAAAACGCCACCCAAACCCCGCTGGCAAGCAAGGCCAGCAAGCCGATCAGCAACAATGCTATGATTACAATTTCGGGCATTTCTAACCTTTTATTTTTTTAATTTTGGGTCGGAACACTGCATCCGCCATAGCGGCTACTCGGCCCAATCCTGTGGCTGAAGTACAATTTTTTGGCCAATGATGGTGCGAACGGTAAGGTCACAAAGCGCTATGGCAAATATCGCCAGACCAACGGTCAAACTAACCTGGGGGATCCACAATGGCACCGCAATAATTCCCGGAGACAGATCGCCAAATTTTATGGATTCCATAGTCAGCCGCGCCATGTACCAGGTGGTATAGGCAGCAACAATTGTGCACAGACCCAAGGCAAATATTTCAGTGATAAGTTGAGCTTTTTTTGGCAAAAACTGCACCATCAAGGTAACCCGGATATGCCCGCCCCTTGTTAATGTATAGGCCAATGCAAGAAACGAGGCGGCAGCCAGAAAGAACCCGGCAAATTCCGCATAGGATGGGATAGTCATCGCAACTTTTACGCCAAATAATTTAGTGGTCAGATTTAAAAACACCTGCACGGTCACAACAGCACAAATCAACACCAAAAACCCGGCGGAAACCGCGCCGCTGACCAGATAAAGGCGATCAAGAAATTTTCTGATCATGGTGTTTCTCCCCCCGGTTTAAAAACCAATTAATCAAAATTCACAAATGCTCTAGAGAGCAATAAGTGGGCAGGCGAAAAAGAAATTCCGCCTGCCCTTAATTCAACATTGGCAACCTTTTACATGTTGAATTTTTCTATTATGGATTTTGCTTCTTCACTTGCTGAAGCATTCCATTGTTCTTGCATCTGAGCACCAATTGCACGCAGGCCTTCCATCAACTCGGCGCTTGGCTCAACAACATTCATGCCTTTTTCGGCCATAATTGCAGTTTTTTCTTCAGTTTCGGCTCGGCTCATTGCCCATCCGCGAGCTTCGGCATTTGCCGCCGCTGTCAAAACAGCCTCTTGAACTGAAGCATCAAGGGCATCAAAGGCATCCTTGTTTACGACAATTATATTTTTAGGAACCCAGGCATTAATGGGAGTATATGTGGACACAAAATCCCAGGCCTGCGAACTTACACCGGTAGAGGGAGAGGTAATCATTGCCTCAACCTGACCTGTTGCAAAAGCCTGGGGAATATCCGGGCTTTCAACCTGGGTTGGAGAGGCTCCGGCAAGAGTTGCAAATTGCTCCAGAGCCGCATTATAGGCCCGAAATTTCAGACCTCCCAGATCTTCAACTGAATTCACTTCACCTTCCGTATAAAGACCCTGCGGAGGCCATGGCACAGCAAACAAAGGCATCAATCCCTGTTTGGCCAGCAATTCAGTTACTACCGGCCGCTGAGCTGCCCAAAGCGCTTCAGCATCTTCATAAGAAGTGGCGACAAACGGCTGAGAATCTATGCCATATGCCGCATCTTCATTGGAAAGGCGCGACAAAAAGAACTCCCCGATAGGAACCTGTTGACTGCGAACTGCATTTTTAATGTCCGCATGTTTGAACAATGAACCGGCGGAATGCACAGTAATTGTCATTGCCCCATCCGTTGCGCTGTTTATTTCATCAGCAAATTCCATGATATTTATTGTATGAAATACCTTGTCCGAATATGGCGTTGGCATATCCCAATTCTGCGCCAAAGCCAGCGTTGGCGCAAAAACAGCCGCAGCTATAAAGGCGCTCCTGGTAAAAATTCTCATATTAATCTCTCCCTGTTTGCTTAAAGGCCTAAACCTTTTTTTTGTTCAATCAGCACGCCAGTTGCCTGCCAACCACAAAATCACTCCTAAAGTCACAAAAGTCAAAACCAAGGGAAATTAAAATTGCCACAAAACAGCAGCAAAAAAAACCTCCCATCAAAACGCTAACACTACGATGATAAAAAATCAACGTATTGCGAATGAAATAAAAGCAGCGTATATCAGGTGAGATTAGTTCATGCTTTTTCAAGCAAAGCCCGCCAGACTTTAAAAATCCTGACGGGCTGCAGTCGTAAAATATCAATGTGCTAAAATTCTACTGGTTTTTTTCCCATTCATCATTTTCTTCATGGGCCTGACGAGCGGTAGGAATAACCATCGGGCTTCCCTTATCTCCGCCCTTGCCAAACAGGTTTTCGCGTTCTTTTTTTGTCGACATCATAAACGGAAATCTTTTTGCGACCTGCCCCCCGATTTTTTCCACTTCCGCCGCATATAGATGCATGGGAAACGAAAGACCGGGATAGTACCCCGTTCCGGGCAGCCTTTTTGAGCCAAAGACCCTTCTGTAAAAGGCCGCATGCTCAACCCTGACCGATGAAATGCAATATTTTACATCAAAATATTCCGAAGCCATGGCAACAATCCGCAAGGTTAAAAACGGCAGAGCCGGATAAGCCAGACTTGCTTCATAATCAGCGGTAAATCGTGATGGATCTACATAGCTAATTCCCTGATCGAGCATATCCTTTAAAGTATCAGGAAACACCAGCGCACTTGGCGAAGTTCTTTGCTCAGGCGTTACATGATGAAACCTGATGGAGCTGATCAATCGTTCTTCAATATAAACCCCGTAACAATAAACATTTGGCGCTTCATCATGCTCGTCAAATACTATTTTGTTGGAATTCACCCCTATAAAATCTTCGCGCCGATAGGCTTCATAACGCAAACGATAAACCGGGTCGAACTGGTCTTTAAAAGCTACACGTCGATAAGTTACACTCTCCAGTATATCCAAAAGAGATGAGGCAAAACGTGTGCGTTTTTCACTAAAGTTGCTCAAAATAAAATCCCGCGATTTGTTTCAAATCAAATCCAGACAAAAACAACGATTTTATCTTGTTAAAGTAATCTGGCCAGGTCTGTGACCGCTATCAATCACAGATTTTTTCCCGTTTGAACCTATAGTTAATAAACCCCTAAACGGACAATTCAACCATTGATGCAAAATTTTGGCACCAAGACATGTTTTATAGCAAAGTCAGGGATTGGGATCACAGGCTTGAACAGGTCTTAGTTTATCCGCAGCCCTTGCTTCAGCTCGTTAAACTGATCCGTCTCACCAGTCGAATAATTTGTTCTGCCACCCAGCAGAGTTGAAATAAGTTTTCCAATTTCACCATGGGAAACCGGCGCGCCAAACAAATAACCCTGAACGCTGTCAATTAGGCCAATTCCAGCCACCACATCCAGCTGTTCCTGAGTTTCCACGCCCTCCACCGTTACTACCATATTCAAATCTTTGCCAAGAACAGCAATGTTGCGCATAAGTTTTTTAGCGGCAGGGTCAGTATTTACATTCTGGGTAAAGGTACGGTCAATTTTAAGTTTGGAAAACGGCAGATTGTGCAAATATCCCAGCGAAGAATAGCCCGTTCCAAAGTCATCCAAAGCAATTCCAACACCTAAGTCCGCTATTTCGTTCAAGACTTTTGAAGCCACTTCAAGTTCTTCAACCAGTACTGTTTCTGTAACTTCAATTTCCAGACGCTCGGCGCTCAACCCCGATTTTCTTAAAGCAGATTTGACCATATTTTGTAATTTTTGTCCCTTGAAATCCCGCGCAGATACATTGACCGCCACACCAATATTATTAGGCCAGCTTGCACATTCACGAGTTGCGGTATGTAATGCCCATTCGGTAATTTCAGAAATAATTCCCATTTCTTCAGCCAGTGGTATAAAAACATATGGAGGAATAATTCCGTATTCCGGATGATGCCAGCGCGCCAATGCTTCACAACCAACGACCTTGTTTGTATTCAAATCAACAACAGGTTGAAACGCCAGCATCAGATCATCATTTTCCAGGGCTTCCCTGAGGGCCCCCTTCATATGTTGTTTGTTCCGATAGGCGATTCCCATACTGTTATTAAACACTGAATAGGTGCCTTTGCCGTCCTCTTTTGCCGCATAAAGCGCCAAATCAGCCCTTTTAAGTAACTCTTCCAGATCGCACTGGTTACAAGGGCTTACAACAATTCCGGCACTGGCTTTGATTTTGAACAAATGATCATCAAGCACGAACGAATTCGCCAGAACCTGCAACAGGCCGGCCGTGATTTGCTCCAAACTTTCAAGGGTTACATTATGTTCAAAGAATATCGCAAATTCATCACCACCAAACCGAGAAATCATCACATTAGAATCAAGAGCCTGCCTCAAACGTCTTGAAACCAGCGCCAGCACCCGGTCCCCGGTTGGATGTCCAAAACTATCGTTAATATTTTTAAAATCATCCAGATCAAGACTAACCAGCCCCACCTCTTTCGCTTCGTCTCCACTTCCCTGCCGGTCCCGAATTTTTGATGATACCTGCTCAGAAAAATATGAGCGATTAGGCAGATTGGTCGCCGGATCAAATCTGGCCATAAAACTTATTCTACTCTCGGCCTGCATTCTCTCGGTAATATCCTCAAGGACCAGAACAGTTTGCTCATTACCGCGATTGATTGAAACTTCACACTGGCGCCCGTCCAACAATTGCAAAACAAGCTTGCTCTGCCCTTCATTTGCTACGGCGGTTATTAAACGCTGCCCCGATAGCTCGGTAAGAGTACCTCTGGATTTTGCCATCTCAATTAATTCAGCAAAATCTTTACCAACGCATTTATAGTCAATTTCCTCGCACAGCATTTCCTGCATTTTTTCATTAGCAACTGCAACTCGAAGATTTTTGTCCAGCATGCAAAGACCATGGGACATTGTTGAAAGTGCTGTATCCAGCTCCTGGGCCAGACGCGACACTTCCACCCGGTCCC
Source organism: Devosiaceae bacterium (assembly GCA_021648375.1). Lineage (GTDB taxonomy): Bacteria > Pseudomonadota > Alphaproteobacteria > Rhizobiales > Devosiaceae > DROE01. The sequence goes on along the minus strand of JAKISW010000003.1, from coordinate 37,525 downwards.
GAACGGCCGACAATAACACTTTACGAATATCCCTTGCCAGAGAACGAAAGCTTATCAACATCGGAGCAAACAAGGCCGCCAACAACATATGATATATGTTGCCATCAATTATCAGCCCCAGACAAAGCGGCACACCAAGCAAAATACATTGCAAAGTTACAAGGCGATCAAGGCCATAATTCCGCGCTACAATTCCAACCATGGCGGCAATGGAAACGCTAATACTTGCCAGCGCCGAAAAATCATCGCCAACAAAAATCAGACTTACAAAACTCCATGCACCAAATAATATGGCGGCAGCTGATCCTGACAAAGTTGCCTGTAATTCCCAAAACTCCGCTCTTTGGCAATCCTCGGCCCGCAATCCCTCCTCATTGAAGGCATTCGCCTGCTGGTATCTCCAGATAGCCAAACCTACAAACAATCCGGCAAAAACAAAATGTATCACAGCACCTGAACTCAATCCGGCAAAAATCGCCGCCGCCGCCGAAGCAACAGTACCCAAGGACAAAGCTAATCGATCACGGTAAAGAGAAGAAATTACCGACACATAATCCAAAGCTGGCATTTTTGAGCGGGCAGATTGAAGCATATTTTCTTTCACGGGCTTGAATGGCGCAAGTCTTTATAAGACAAGGGTTTTTTTAATATCTGGTATCTTTTGCACTGACATTGGTTAAAAAATTTGTCTTTTGTTCCCAACAGTTAAGCCCTATGCTAAACAAACTCTTAACAGTTAGCTGGCAATGCTAGACACCTGCACTAAAATCCTGGAAATCCCCATGTTCAAAGCAATCTCAGATCTGCTCAACAATTCAAAGAAATCCCCAAACCAGCCCATTGATACCAAATTGGCGGTTGCGGTTTTACTGGTGCACTTAAGTGATATCGACGGGGAAACAACTGATGAAGAACAAAAGCTCGTCGCCAAAATACTCAAAGAGCATTTTGATCTGAACTTGGCGCAAGTAAATGAACTGATCAAATCGGCCCATAGCAAAGATCAGGAGGCCGTGGATTTTTATCAATTCACTTCAATTATCACCCGCCTTGAAATGGAGCAAAGGGTAAAAATTATCTCCATGATGTGGCAAGTTGTGTTTGCCGACAAAAAAAATCATGAACTTGAAGACAATATGATCTGGAGGGTAGCTGAGCTCATCGGCGTTTCCAGTCGTGATCGAACCATATTGCGGGGCCGTTTTGCAAAAAAGGCTTTAGAATAATATCAACGGCATTCATGCAATTGCAAAGCTTCTAAAAAATCGTTTCAATGGCCGCCCTTGCTCCCCAAAGCAACAATGGATAGATAGAGATAATTGCAAAAATGGCCCGGCCGTCGATTTGCCAAAAATTAAACAACTCAGGAAATTAATATGCGCGCAATATTAGAAGTAGTTATCTTGCTATTAGACCTTTATTGGTGGGTTTTGCTGGCAATGATTGTTTTGAGCTGGCTGATCAGCTTTAAAGTAATCAATACCGCCAACCAGTTTGTCGCCACTGTTCATCGCGTTGTTACCGCCCTCACCGAGCCTTTGCTAAAACCCATAAGGCGGGTTGTGCCAGCCGTTGGCGGAATGGACCTCTCACCGATTATATTATTCGTTGGCCTTTATTTCGCCCGCCGCGTGATAATTTTATATATTTATCCCAACGTATTTTAAGACCGGGATATATTTCAAAAAATCAATCTAAAAGACAGGCGCAGGAAGAATATCCCGCGCCTTTTTTATGATCCATTAAATACCGATGCAAAAATCTAGAGTCACCACTAAACGATAACAAATTATTTTTGCGCAAGGGCAATTGAATCTAAAATCACTTTGCGAGCGGCTTCAACTCCATCGATCTTATCAATTTTTGCCCACTTCCCCGGCTCCAGGTCTTTGTAATGGGTAAAAAAGTGCACAATCTTTTGGGCTTCAATTTCCGGCATGTCTGAAATATCAGAAATATTGTCATAGGCAGGAGTTATTTTTGAAACCGGCAGGGCAATCAGTTTTTCGTCCATTCCCCCATCATCTTCCATAAGCAAAACCCCAATGGGGCGGCATCTGATAACTCCGCCAGGAATAATTGGCCGTGAATTCATCACCATTACATCAAGCGGATCTCCATCGCCGCAAAGAGTGTGGGGTACAAAGCCATAATTTCCCGGATAGCGCATGGGGGTATAAAGAAAACGATCAACAAAAAGCGTCTCGCTATCCTTATCCAGTTCATATTTAATCGGCTCACCACCAATTGGAACTTCTATAATCACATTGATATCATCGGGTGGATTTTTGCCGATTGGAATTTTGGAGATATTCATTTGCTGTTCAGCCCCATACAATTAAATTAAAGTTCAAATCAGAAGGGTATTTGCCTGATCTAATTTATGCTTCAAGCTTTTGAACCATGAAGCCACGCCATTGCAAGTGCAATTAAAATTAAAACCCGACAGGAGTTGAATTACTTATGATTTTTTCTAAAAAAACAACGCGAGTTTTAACCGCTTTCATATTTGGCTCAATTGCCGCTTCCATAACAATAATTACTCCAGCGCAGGCTCAAGAAATCAGTTCTGTCTATACTCAACTTGATCTGGATAATTGCAAACTACTGACAAGAGAAGAATTGGGATTACCTGCACTCGAAGAAGAAGAAATGGGCGTAGATGGTGGCAGTTGGTTATGCGTGGGTTATGATAATTCCATTGTTTATGTCAGCGAGGGAGACTTAAGGTTTGTCGTCTCATTTGGACAAAACGCTATGCGCGAACCCGCCGCCAGTCAAACCCTTGCCCCCTTCAACTATTTGGGTGAAACCTTAGAGTGGCGGGTTAAAAACATAAATGGTTCATGGGTTCCCTTTGCTACAATTCTGCGTTGGACTACTGAAATCGGCGATGGGTCCCAGCCTGACGGCTCCACACTTATCGTCACAAAACTGGAGCCGGGAAGCGTCTGTCAGGTCGCGCGAATTGACGCCAAAAAGTTGCTGATGCCAATCAGGTTGCCCGCGAAATAGCCGATACAAGGGTCGATGATTTTAACTGCCAAAGCGATCAAATTATTTTATTGCCGGGTTAAAAAAGTGAATTTTGAACTCAAACAAACCCATTTCACAAGCATACTTTATGTGATGGCGGTGCAGGCGGAATATGGCCCGCACCTCAAACAGCGCATTGTCCCCCTTTTCACTGGTGTTGGACCGGTTGAGGCAGCGATGTCATTAACCCGTGCCATCTCTGATCTAAAAGCAAACAACCAATTACCCAATCTGATTATATCCCTTGGTTCTGCCGGTTCGCGCTCCCTTATTCAAACAGAGATTTATCAGGCCACCAGCGTTTCTTATCGAGATATGGACGCCTCGCTTTTAGGCTTTGAAAAAGGGGAAACTCCCTATCTGGATCAACCTGCAAAACTTGAACTTTCTCCACTGATACCGGGCCTGAAAAAAGCAAGCCTTTCAACTGGGGCCAAAGTAATTTCAGGGTCGGATTATGATTTAATAGATGCCCAAATGGTAGATATGGAAAGTTTTGCGCTAAAACGGGTCTGCCAGGCATTTAACCTGCCCCTGATTGCCCTTAGGGGGATTTCAGACGGAGATGAAGAATTATCCGGACATCACAGCTGGACCCAATACCTTCATACCATTGATGAAAAACTGGCCTCAACTATTGACCAGCTTGAAACATACCTGATTAACGACCATTTCAATTATTAGGGCCGCCATTGAACAAACTTGGCCTTTTGGAGAGGGCCTGAAATGATCGAAAATAAAGTCAGTTTTCAAAGTGACAAGATTGCTCTGGCAGGAACGCTCACCCTGCCAAATAATGTTGAACATCCCCCAGCAGTATTATTTATCCACGGTTCCGGCCCTCTGGATCGCAACGAAAACGCCAAAACCATGGCATTAAACATTTTTAACGTACTGGCTGACACCCTGGCAAAAAATGGAATTGCCTCGTTTAGATACGATAAGCGCGGCATTGGTGACAGCAAAGGCGTATACCTCAATACGGGCCACTTCGAGCTTGTTGAAGATGCCGGGGCGGCGTTCGAATTCATAAAATCTCAATCCTTCGCAAAACTAGGGCCTATATACATAGCCGGGCACAGCGAAGGCGCACTCATTGCACCGCAAGTAGCAAATCTTCGCAACGATGTTGCCGGAATTATTTTGCTCGCCCCTATAATTCAGGAACTCGAAGCCGTGCTCCTGCAACAGGCTAAAAATCTAAAAGACGACATCGCCACAATGCCCGGAATTGGCGGATTTCTTACCCGCATCATCGTTTCCTTGATAGGGGGCGTGAAAAAAAAGCAAGCAAAAGCCATCGCCAAGCTTAAAAACGCCAAAACTGAAGTTGTGCGTATTGACTTCCAAAAAATCAACGCCCGTTGGTTTCAGGAAATGTTTTCCCTTAAACCCCGTGAGATCATGGAAAAAATCGATGTGCAAACATTGATAATCGGTGGCGAAAAAGACCTGCAATGCGATCCGGCTGATGCTGTGGAAATTGCTAAAATTATTGGAGATAAGGCGCAAGTTCACATCATCGACGATTTGAACCACATTCTCAGGCTCGAGCCGGAAAAAGCACGATTAAGCAACTACAAAAAACTGCTCAAAAAACCCCTTGATCCAATTGTCGGGCAATTAATGCTAAACTGGATAAAATCCCGAAATTGAGTTAATTAGCCTGGCTCTGAGCATCCAGTTTTTGCGCCGCTCTCATTGCTCTTTTGCGCTCATGGGGGTCCAGATGGATTTTGCGCAGACGAATGGATTTTGGCGTTATTTCCACATATTCATCATCGGAAATATAGCCCAAAGACTGCTCCAGCGTAAGTCTTTTAGGGGTGGTCAAACGCACCGCTTCATCCTTGGACTGGGTACGGATGTTAGTCAACTGCTTACCCTTAAGCGGGTTGACCTCCAGATCATTGCCCCTCGTATGCTCACCAATAATCATGCCCTCATAAACGGGCACACCCGCATCAATCAGCATCGCCCCGCGGTCTTCCAGATTAAACAGGGCATATGGCACAGCTGTTCCGGTAGCATTGGAAATCAACACCCCGGTACGCCGACCCGGCAACGATCCCTTAAAGGGCACAAATTCATGAAACACCCGGTTAAAAATTGCCGTGCCGCGTGTATCGCTCATTAATTCAGGCTGATACCCGATCAAGGCTCTGGTGGGAACATGCAAAGTCAGCCTTGTCCGCCCAATGCCGGAGGGCCGCATATCCATCAGCTCCCCTTTACGTTCGGTAAGCTTTTGCACAACCGCACCTGAATGCTCGTCATCCACATCAATAATGACTTCTTCTACCGGCTCAAGCTTTTTACCATCCTCTTCCCGGAACAACACCCTTGGCCGCCCCACGGTTAATTCAAATCCCTCACGGCGCATGGTTTCAATCAGCACCGCCATTTGCAGCTCGCCGCGCCCGGCAACTTCAAAACTGTCTCCGTCTGCGCCCCGTTTCATTTCAATGGCCACATTGCCTTCAGCTTCACGAGTCAGGCGATCGCCAATGACCCGACTTTGCACCTTGTCACCTTCTTTACCCGCCAAAGGACCATCATTGATCCGAAAAGTCATAGAAAGTGTTGGCGGATCAATAGGTTGGGCCTTTAATGCTTCAGTTATGCTTGGCACACAAATAGTATCGGCAACAGTCGCAATTTCCAGGCCTGAAATTGAAATAATATCCCCGGCCCGACCCTGTTCAACCGGCTGACGCTCAAGGCCACGAAAAGCCAAAACCTTGGAAACCCTTGCTTTTTCCAGCTGATTACCGTCCCGATCTAAAGCATGCACCGCATCTGTTGCCTGAATAGTACCAGAATATACCCGCCCGGTTAGAATTCGTCCCAAAAATGCATCACGCTGAATTGTCGTTACCAGCATGCGAAACGGGCCTTCCTCAACTTCGGGTTCCTTGACATGCTCAAGCACCTGATCAAGCAATGGCCCGACACTGTCTTTGGGCCCTTCCGGCTCCGCTGCCATCCACTCATTTTTTGCCGAACCATAAAGTACCGGAAAATCAAGCTGCTCTTCGGAAGCATCGAGCGCCACAAACAGATCAAACACCTCATTAAGCACCTCATCGTGACGCTCATCGGGCTTGTCTATCTTGTTTATCGCAACAATTGGCTTGAGACCCAATGCTAAAGCCTTACCCAATACAAATTTGGTTTGTGGCATTGGCCCTTCGGCTGCATCCACCAACAGCACTACCCCGTCCACCATCGAAAGAATACGCTCAACCTCACCACCAAAATCCGCATGACCCGGTGTATCCACAATGTTTATTCGCGCATCTTTCCACACCAAAGAGGTAACCTTGGCCAAAATGGTGATCCCGCGCTCGCGCTCCAGATCATTGCTGTCCATCATACGCTCTGTTGTGCGTTGGTTTTCCCGAAAAAGCCCCGACTGTTTCAGCAGAACGTCAATCAGAGTGGTTTTTCCATGATCGACGTGAGCAATTATCGCAATGTTGCGCAGGGACATAATTTAAAGCCGTTTGGTTGGGGGGAATGTTGGCTGGCAATAGCCGAGGTCTGAACAAAGCACAAGCTAATTATCAAACAAGGTTATTTCAAGCCATGTTATAACAGTTCAGAAAAAGTCAGAATTTTTGCAAGACCTGGGCCATAACACAAAATAAATTGGCTACGCCTGCATATTTTTGGCATTTAAATTGACTATTCCAGCTTCACTGGCAGCCCGAGTTTCAATTGTTTGCAATAGTTCATCAATCGATTGTTCGGGCAGAGGCGGACTAAATAAATACCCCTGCACTTCGTCACATCCAAATTCTCTTAATATGTCCAGTTGTGCTTCACTATCTACCCCGGCGGCGGCTGTGGTCATGCCAAGATTTGACCCCAATGAGATTATTGCTTTAACGATTTCCCGTTTTTCCCGAGAAATATCAATTTTTGCAATCAGATCAGCGCTGATTATCAATTTGTCAAATGGGAACGACCCAAGGGTTCCAAGGGCGGAGTTTCCGCCTCCGGATATGGCCATGGCAATACGCAATCCCATGGCGCGCAATTTTTTCAGGATTTTAAGTTTTTCTTTGGCGTTTTTTTTCAAAACCCCATCATTTATTGTCAATTCAACCCTGTCATGACTGGTTCCGGTCGCTTTTAACAAATCATAAATTCGCTTATCAACCTTACGTGAAACAAGTTGGCCTGCAGATATATTTACACAAAGTTTTATTCCTTTTGGCCAGTTTTTAGTGGCTGAACACGCTATCCGCATGGCCCGAATATCAATCTTATTTAGGATTCCCATTTCCCTGGCGACCGAAGTAAATTCTTCCGGCATTTTTATCCCCGCTCGAGGGTGCTCCCAACGCAACTGAGTTACACAACAACTGACCCGGTTGCTTTCCAGTTCCAACACCGGTTGGTAGGCATTGACAAATTGCCCATGGCTCAACGCTACGCTCAGATCAACTTCTAACTCTTTGCGTTGATGAACGGCCATATCCATGCTTTTGGTAAAAAACTGATACCCATACCGGCCCTGCTTTTTTGCCCTGTAAAGAGCCATATCCGCATGCTTCATCAACGTGGCTCCATCTTTGCCATCGTCGGGCGCAATAGCAATCCCGATACTCGTACCAGCAGCTATTTCATATCCTTCAACCATCAGTGGTTTGGAAAGTTTTTCCAATATTCTTTTCGCAATATTCGTGGCACATTCTTTGTCATCTATCGGCAGGGCCATATACATAAATTCATCCCCTCCCATACGCGCAACAATTTCATGCTGACGCTTACCTTGCTTTAGACGGGCCGAAACCCTTCGCAGCACCTCATCGCCAATTCCATGGCCATATGTGTCATTAATTTCCTTGAAATTATCCAGATCGAGGCACAAAAGCGCCATTTTTTCGCCCCTCCTGATTCTGGATTCAGCTTTTTTCATTTCTTCATTGAAATAAGTTCTGTTGGGCAATTGAGTAAGAGCATCGTGTCGCGCCATATATTTTATGCGCTCTTCGCTTCGACGACGATCGGTTATATCCTCATGAGTAGATACAAATCCCCCATCATCAATAGACTTATGGGAAACAGAGATAAAACGGCCGTCAGACAGTTCAAAAATTTTGTTTTCACTGCCCAGATCGTTGACCACCTCATCAAAACTTTCCAGCAAGCGGTCATCATCAGCTTCAACAATCATACCCACACTTAGGCAGTGGGCCATAATATCCTCAAACGAAGTGCCAGGCTTACATAAACTGTTTGGAAGGCCGTACAATTGCTGCCATTTATCATTACAGATCACCAGGCGATGTTCGGCATCAAACATCACCAATCCTTGAGCCATATGCTGTACCGCAGCGCCAAACCTCAGATTTTGCAGCTTTAATTCTTCGTTTCGCTGCTCAATAAGTTCCTCGTTTTTCCTCTCTTCACTCACATCTTGAATTACCCCGATCCAACCACCGCCCGGAAGTGGGTTCTTCACCACATAAATTGAACGGCCGTTTTCAACCTCGGTAAATTTCTGCTCGACATTTTGGGAATTCACCAGCGACATACGATTAGCCATATGAGATTGGGCGGTCTCGCCTTCCGGAATGCGCCCGCTTTCAATCCTGTGGCGCATTATATCATTAAACTCTGTCCCGGGACGGGTTAGCTCTTTGGGCAAACCATAAACATCAGCATAAGTGCGATTGCAGATGATCAGACGTCGATCACCATCAAATACGCAAAGCCCCTGAGACATGGAATTGATTGCACGATCAAACCACTCGCTCTGAGCTAACAGGCGCTTTTGATTTTCCTGGCTTTTTCTACGTATCTCCACATCTTCGCTAATATCTTCGTGGGATACGATCCAGCCGATTTCTCCGTGGCGCGCAATTGAGGTTCTTATGGTTTTGTCGCCAATTTTTTGTTCAATTTTGCTGGGTTTGTCAGATTGTTTTTGATCAAGCAACCGTTGTTTAAGGCTGTCATGAAGCCGGTCAACCGACCAGCCGGCTCTAAGACCTGAAGCCGTAGTATATTTACAAAGCTCGTATAAAGAACTGCCAACACCAACCGCGTTGGGCATCAGGTCATAAATATCCAAAAAGCGCTGATTGAATAATTTCAGAATGAATTTATCATCCCAAACGGAGAATCCATAGTGCATTGACGAAACCGCCGCCGTCAGCAAGCGTTTGTCATATACCACTTCCAATGATTTTTGGCTTTTTTTGCCCAAAAACCTAACTCCCAAGAATCTGGCTAGGATCCAGCAAGAACCCTAGTATTCAGCAAGGAGCTTTATCAGAAGGCAATTTAACAGGTATAAATCATGCAACTGTCTGCACGAAATTTAACATCTATGCTTAACGAAGTATGAAATTTTTAAATTCCATATAATTCGCAGGTTTTACTTGGATAAAAGATTTCGAGCGGCATATGTTTTGAGCCTTAGCGCATTTAACTGAATAAAGCCTTGCGCATCATGGTGGTCATAGGTTCCAGACCCCTCTTCAAACGTCACCAGATCTTCAGAATAAAGCGAAAATGGTGAGGTTCTGGCGACAACTGAAACCGAACCTTTATAAAGTTTTAAGGTTACTTCGCCTGCCACGTGCGTTTGAGACTTATCAATCAGGGCCTGAAGCATTTCGCGCTCTGGAGAAAACCAAAAACCATTATAAATCATCTGAGCATATTGCGGCATTATTTCATCTTTTAAATGCGCTGCGCCGCGATCCAGCGTAATGGATTCAATGCCCCTATGGGCCACTAAAAGAATAGTTCCACCGGGGGTTTCATAAACACCCCTAGATTTCATACCGACATAGCGATTTTCCACCAGATCAAGTCGCCCGATACCGTTTCTGCCACCCAAAAGATTTAATTTTGTCAGCAGACCAGCCGGAGAAAGCTTTTCCCCATCTATTGAAACCGCATCCCCTTTTTCAAACCCGACAGTGATAATTTCAGCTTTATCGGGCGCATCTTCTGGCGCAACCGTGCGCTGATAAACATATTCAGGCGCTGCAACGCCAGGATCTTCCAAAACCTTGCCCTCAGAGGAAGTGTGCAACAGGTTGGCATCCACCGAAAAAGGGGCTTCCCCATGTTTATCTTTTGGTACCGGAATTTGATTTTTCTCAGCATATTCAATGAGTTTAGTTCTGCTTTGTAGATCCCATTCCCGCCAGGGAGCAATTACTTTTATACCTGGATCAAGCGCATAACATGCCAGTTCAAACCTAACCTGATCATTGCCTTTTCCGGTTGCCCCGTGGGACACCGCATCTGCGCCTGTTTCTTTTGCAATCTCAACCAGACGCTTGGAAATCAGAGGGCGGGCGATTGAGGTACCAAGCAGGTAAACCCCTTCATAAAGCGCGTTAGCGCGAAACATTGGAAACACAAAATCGCGCACAAATTCCTCGCGCAGATCTTCGACGTGAATTTCCTTAATCCCCATCATTTCGGCTTTGGCCCGCGCCGGCTCCAGCTCTTCTCCCTGCCCCAGATCGGCGGTAAAGGTTACAACTTCACAATCATATTCATTCTGCAGCCATTTCAGAATAATTGACGTATCAAGCCCGCCTGAATAGGCCAGAACTACTTTATTGATATCTTTGCTCATAAAATTCACTACCCCGGCTGCTGATGTTGGTCATAAATGCTGGGTAAACTTGCTATTGACAATTTGCAAGCAAAACCCGTTTTTTGAAAATTATCAGTTCGCGATCCAGGCTCAAAGCCCAAAACTTTATTTTTCTGCCAAGGGTTTTGATCCTAGTATTCATTTTACCCCCAATGCAGCAACTTGCTTTCTTGAGAGTTTTTCGCTTGCCGATTTCAACTGCCCGCAGGCGGCAAAAATATCTCTACCCCTTGGGGTTCTTACAGGGGAAGCATAACCGGCCCGATTGACAATATCGCTAAACCGCTCGATCCGCTCCCAATCCGAGCATTCAAAAGGCGAACCCGGCCATGGATTGAATGGAATGAGATTGATTTTTGACGGGATATTGGCCAGCAATCGCACCAACTCGCGAGCGTCAGCATCGCTGTCATTGATGTCTTTAAGCATTACATATTCAAAAGTAATCCGGCGGGCATTGGAAACTCCAGGATAATTTCGACACGCTTCAAGCAATTGCGCAATCGGCCATTTTTTATTTATCGGCACCAGTTCATCGCGCAATTCATCCCTTACCGCATGCAATGATATGGCCAGCATCACACCTATTTCGCTGCCAGTCGGCTCAATCTGAGAAACCACCCCGGAAGTGGACAAGGTTATGCGGCGCTTGGAAATAGAAAGGCCATCGCCATCACTCATGATTAGAAGCGCTTTTTTTACATTTTCAAAATTGTACAGTGGCTCCCCCATACCCATCATTACAATATTGGTAATGGCGCGCACATCTCCCGAAGGGGTCAAACCGTCAGTGGGACGTTTTCCACCGGGAAAATCCCCCAATAAATCACGAGCCATCAACAATTGAGAAACAATTTCCCCGGAGGTTAAGTTTCGCACCAGCCGCTGGGTACCGGTATGACAAAAGCTGCAATTTAACGTGCAACCAACCTGTGATGAAATACAAAGAGTTCCCCGCCCCGGCTCTGGAATATAAACAGTTTCCACCTCTATTGCTGGCAACGCGGGATTTTTAGGATCTATAAACCTGAACAGCCATTTTCTGGTGCCATCGGTTGAAACCTGCTCGGATACCATTTCCGGGCGCACAAGAGAAAAATTCTCCTCAAATAATTGCCGAGCAATTTTAGAAACATTGCTCATTTTAGAAAAATCAGTAATGCCGTTGACATAAATCCAGTTCCACAATTGCTTCGTACGCATGCGGGCTTCTTTTTCTGTCAGAGCCATATCAGATAAATGGCCCTCAATTTCTTGACGCGAAATACCAATTAAATCGCACTTTTTTTGCGTGGCAGATATATTTGGCATTGTGTTAATTTCAGTTAAATTGGCCATGTCAAAAAGGTCCGTTTAAGCAAATGTCGATGCTTGAAAAAATTCCCTGTATAGGTTTTGAAAATAATTTGGGAAAAGCCAACAAAAATATATTCATCTACAGAGCAAGAACTCATCTATCATAAGCTTCAAGACAGCTCAAACAGCTTTTTTAAGATTCAAAATATTCAGTTCAAAGCTTATGATCAAAGGATAAAAATTATCTGCAAGCGGAATTTATCGCCCGTGAAGATGCGGTGGCACCTGAAAGAGAAAATGTCTGAACAATATTCTCTCCCCCAACACTTAAGCCCTCAATAAGCAAATTCGCCCCGGCTCTTAAATCACGGGCAAACGCTTCACCCTGCTCCGGGTCACTCAACCAGGCCGCATCAGCGCTGGTAAACAATTCATAAACACTGGAGCCAACTCTTGCAATTGCCACACTGTCGGGCGCAAATTCATATCCAGCTATCATATTGAATTCATTGCTCAAACCTTGAGAAGGCCGGTGAGTAAGATATACGAACGCATCCGCATATCCCTCTGGCTCCGGTTCAGTTTCTTTAGGCTTGCTCATTGTAAAACATATGGGTCCACCCCCATCATTGGCGGTATAGGCCGACCAATCCCGAAACTCTCCCAACACCTGCACTGATTGCGCGCTGGCACCGCTGGCACCAAACAATGCAACAAACGCCATTGGAATAGCCCGCTTCAAAATAACTCGTCGCCAACAGGTACGATAAACCCTGGAATTTGATAAATTCGGGCGCATTTTGAAAAACAAACGCATATCCAAAACAGACTCCTGGACTTTTAGGCATTCAATTATATAGCATCAGGCAATTAAAACCGTCTTTATCAGCCGCATGGGCCCTTGCCTAAGTCGAATACAAGTCAGTTGCAAGCCTGGCCGATTTTTTCCATAGCAGCGGTCACTCCGAGCAAAGAATAGGTGTCAGTAGTATTGGTTCCCCGCTGCGAGCGTCCCTTAACAATCATTTGGGTTCCGGATTTCATGGCATCAACAAATGGTTTTTCATCATTTGCGCTTGCCAGCCAGGCGGCAGAACCTTCAACAACCATATCAAATCCACGGCCGTCAACGCTTACCTGAGGGGTTGAATCTGAGGCCAGCGGATAGCCAACAAGCGTCTGAACTTCATTTAGGGTACCAAGACCCTTGCGATTAACCACTAAAAAGTGGATTGGATCGCGATTTACATTAGCCGGCAGTGTTTCTTGAGGCTGAGAAGATATATAGCACATTACTCCGCTATTATCATCTCCCTTCCAGGCTGTCCAAAACCTGAAAGTGCCCAGATTTTCAACCGTTGCAGCGTTTGCGCTAACAAGTCCCGGCCCAAATCCAAGCCCGATAACGCTTAAGGCGGCAGTTGCCAATTTCAGGATAATTCTGCGTTTTTTTTGGTACGTCATCACATATTCCTTATGACGGAGATGGTCTTTACCTTCCCTTATCCCAGAGCATGGTTACCAAGCTGCAAAGATTATAGGGACAATTAAACTAATTGGCGACACTAACCTGAATTTTGGCGGCAATTTGGCGGTTAGCATCACTATGTATTCTCTTTGACAATTCATGGCTAAGGAAGTCTTAACCGATCTGTAAAAACATTGTTAAGAGAACTCAAACAAGGCATTTTCTTGTCAAACTCCCCAAAATCACAAAGAATTTATCCCCAGCGGACTTATAAAACGCGAATTCTGGTCTAAAAATATTGATTTTCAAAATTCTCCCTGCCACTGCCAAATATCGCCCTTGTATTTTTGCAGCCAAATCGCCATATTAATTCCATGAAAATGCGGGAAGGTTTCTCAGCTGAAAGACGTTTGCGAAAAATCATTTCCACACAACCAAATTAAATTTCCCTTGGAAGGACAAAAAAATGGCAGACTATGATCGTCAAAATTTGAACGCGCGTAACGATTCCGCCGCGATCATCGACGAGGGACTGCGCGCGCACATGCTGCGGGTATATAATTATATGGGAATTGGCCTGGCCATTACCGGCGCAGTTGCTTTTTTCTTTGCCCAATGGGCAACTTCAAGTGCGGACATCTTCAACCTGGTCTATGTTTCACCCCTCAAATGGGTAGTGATGCTATCCCCGTTTGCATTTGTTCTGGCCCTGTCATTCGGCATTAACAAAATGAGCTTTGCGACAGCGCAAATGGTATTTTGGGGCTTTGCCACGGTAATGGGCATCTCCCTGTCTTCGATTTTCTTTATTTATACCGGGGCTTCAATCGCCAGAGTGTTCTTTATTACCGCCTCAATGTTTGGCGCCATGAGCCTTTATGGCTATACAACAAAGCGCGATCTAACGGCCATGGGTTCATTTTTGATGATGGGCCTTATAGGCATTATCATCGCCATGGTGGTCAACATATTCCTCCAGTCTTCAGCGCTGGATTTTGGCATTTCAGTTCTTGGGGTTTTGATTTTTGTCGGGCTAACCGCCTATGACACCCAGAAAATCAAGGAAATGTATATGGAACTTGATGGCTCAGAAATTGCCGGCAAAAAAGCCATAATGGGCGCACTGACCCTTTATCTGGATTTCATCAACCTGTTCCTGATGCTGCTTCGCCTGTTTGGTAATCGTAATTAATTTTGCGCTTATCAGCTATCAATCGAATTAAAGCCGCAGTCTTCTGACTGCGGTTTTTTTTATCTCTATTTAATATAAGGCAATCCTAATGACCTCGATAATATTGCGCCCCTATTCCAGCAAAGATGCTCCCGCTCTTAGCGATATCTATAGCCATTACGTCGAAAACTCTGTGGTTACATTTGATCTTGATGCACCTGACAGCGGTCAGATTGACAAAAAATTCTTGGCAATTGCGCAAAAAGGCCATCCCCTGATAGTTGCACAGGCAAACGATGAGATCGTCGGTTTTGCCTACGCTTCATACTATCGGGAAAGGCCCGCCTATCGCTTCACCTGCGAAAACGCCATTTATCTTTCTCCCGACCATTTGGGTAAAGGACTTGGCAGCAGACTTTTGAGCGAGTTAATTGAAAATTCAAAGCAGTTTGGGTTCAAACAAATGGTGGCAATAATTACCCTTGGAACTGCCAACTCCATTGCACTGCACAAAAAACACGGATTTGAAATTTTGGGGGAATTCCCGGAGCTGGGTTATAAATTTGATACCTGGCACGGGATCGTCCATATGCAGAAAAAATTATAACGCCAGAGAAAATAACTGGTCTCATTGCTTGCAATAAATTCAAAATTTCGGCCGAATTTCATCCGCCAAAATTGCTTTGAAATTTATAATGCTCACATCAAACTCCTGCTGTTGCTTAACTGGGTGACCAAACAACAAAATAAAGATTGTTCAAAAATTTCCAATTTGACAGGTTGCATAAATGGCATTTGGCCGCTCTATTCAAAGCAGATTAAGGTATCCAGATTGAGGGAAATAAAAAACCGGCTTCAAAACACTGATTCGGAATATTTTGAAAAAATCACTATTTGTCTGTCGAGACAATTCGACCATCTTAAATATATTAAGGAATAGGTAACCATTTAGATACGCCCAGGTTTTATACCCCAGGCCCCTACAACAGGCGCGCTTGCTGTATTTAGGTGACCTTAAAAAACACTTGGAATAATTCTAACTTTGAGCGGCCACAATTGGGAGGCCAATTGCGGCACATAAATCCCTAAATCATCCAATTTCCGTCACAAAGTTTCCCTCGTTGGGCCAGATTACCTCGGTAAAAGATTTCTATTGCCTCCAGAGGTCGGCTCCGTCGGGTATTTATTGCCCCCAAACCATGAAGCCTGATAGAGCCGACCACTCGTTTGCTCAGCACAAATTTAAAACTGTGCTGATGGGCATGCAAACAAAAGACAAGTAACAGTCCGATTCTAACCAATCGGACTGTTACTTCCTTTTACAGCAACTTTTCTTTTCGCAAAACCCTTACATTTGAAATAATGAAGCACCCAGAATTGGTCCCGGGTTTCCATCGGATTGCTGTTGAACAAGAATAACCACCCCATCATCGTCCCCGCCCAACAATTCAACCATTGGCAAAATCAACTGAGCTCCTTTTTGTGGATCCCACATACCTATAATCTGGCGAGAGGTAACAATTTGAGCATAGGTAATAAATTTTCCCCGATTTTCTCCGCGCATTATTGCCACTTCTGCACGGCTGCGAAAAGTCACCAGATAAACCACTGATTCGTTACCGTTTAAGTTTCCCGGAATTTTCACGTCCAGCAACCCGTCTGAATAACTCAAATCAACAAATACCGGCAAATTTCCAGCACCAATCCCACTCTCAACTTCATCCCTGCGCGAACCGACCACGTCCACAGCACCATTTATCACCATTTGAGGCGTATAAACGCGAGCATTCCCCAAAGTAGTGGCATATGAACGTTGAAGATCAGAGTTTGCCGGCATTCCAAAAGTATCAACCCAGCCGATATAGTCCCAATAATCCACATGATAGGACAGGGCTAAAATATCACTACGGTCCGTTAATTCCAAAAATATCGCATCGGCAGGCGGGCATGCAGAGCATCCCTGAGATGTAAAAAGTTCCACCACAGCTTTAGGTCTGGTTTTTATTTCTTCGGACAAAGTCGCGCCACTACTGGAAAAAGCTCCAATAACCAGCGCCAACAAAAGGAGCACACGATTTTTCATGTCCCTTTTGTATGACGTTTTAGAAATGTTGGCTATTCAAATTGCAGTGAAATTTAAGTGAGCGGTTTACGATTTGAATAAATTACGCAAAACATATTGCAAAATTCCCCCATGACGGAAATATTCCATTTCGATTTCCGTATCAATCCGGCAGGTAGTTGCGAGAGACTTTGTCTCCCCATCGGCAAATGTTATATTCACAACAATTTCACCTTGCGGCTCAATATCATTCACATTTTCAATATCGACAATTTCATCACCACTCATGCCCAAGGACTTCCAGCTTTCCCCCTCTTTGAACTGCAATGGCAAAACCCCCATTCCAATCAGGTTAGATCGGTGAATTCTTTCAAAACTTTGAGTGATTACTGCCCGGACCCCAAGCAGCAAGGTGCCTTTGGCAGCCCAATCCCGTGATGATCCGGTTCCATATTCCTTGCCACCAAATACAACCAGCTCAACCCCCTGATCGCGATAGGCCATGGCAGCATCATACATGGACATCTGTTCCCCGTCAGGTCCCAAGCTGTAACCACCCTCAACCCCGTCAAGCATCTGATTTTTAATTCTGATATTGGCAAAAGTCCCTCGCATCATCACCTGATGATTACCCCGGCGCGCGCCATAGGAATTGAAATCTTTTGGTGCCACCTGCCCTTCAATCAGATATTTTCCGGCCGCACTATCAACCTTAAATGCACCGGCAGGGGAAATATGGTCGGTAGTTATACTATCTGCAAACAGGCCAAGAATTCTTGCCTGTTTAACATCTTTTTGCGGAGTTGGCTGCATTTGCAACCCGTCAAAATAGGGCGGTAGCTGCACATAAGTCGAGCCGGGGTTCCAATCATAAGTCTGCCCGCCGGTGACCTTGATCCCCTGCCATTTATCATCTCCCTTGAATACATCTCCATATCTGGATTTGAACATTTCCGGGGTAATCGTTTCCCGAACAATTTCAGATATTTGCGCATTGGTGGGCCATAGGTCCTTCAGGTATACCGGCTCACCATCTTTATCAGTTCCAAGCGGCTCAGTTGTAATGTCCGCGCTCATTTTACCAAGCAGGGCATAGGCAACAACCAATGGTGGCGAGGCCAAATAATTAGCTTTGATATCGGCGCTTATTCTGCCCTCAAAGTTGCGGTTGCCCGAAAGAACAGCGCAGGCCACCAGATCTTTTTCAGCAATTGCTTTGGAAATTTCAACCGGTAACGGACCCGAATTACCAATGCAGGTGGTGCAGCCATATCCCACCAGATTAAATCCAAGAGCATCCAGATCTTCCTGCAGCCCGGATCGGGACAGATAGTCGGTTACCACCTGTGATCCTGGAGCCAGCGATGTTTTAACCCACGGTTTTACTTTCAAACCCAATTCTCTGGCTTTTCTGGCTACCAGTCCGGCCGCAACAAGTACTGACGGATTGGATGTGTTTGTGCATGAGGTAATGGCAGCGATTACCACATCCCCGTGACCAATCGAATAATCCTGCCCTTCAACTTTTGCAATTGCCTGATCACTTTTACCAAATTCACCCGCCAAAGAGCTGGCAAATTTAACTTTTGCTTCGTTCAAAGAAATTCTGTCCTGGGGACGTTTTGGGCCGGAAATTGAAGGTACGACTTCGCCAAGGTCAAGCTCAAGCACGTCGGTAAAAATCGGATCGGGAGCATCATCATTGCGATACATGCCCTGAGCTTTTGCATAGGCTTCAACAAGTGCAATCCGCTCTTCTTCGCGCCCGGTAATACGCAAATATGCTAAGGTATCCTCATCAACAGGGAAAAACCCACAGGTCGCCCCATATTCAGGCGCCATATTGGCAATCGTTGCTTCATCCTCAAGGGTGAGATTATTAAGACCCGGTCCAAAAAATTCGACAAATTTACCAACCACACCCCTTTTGCGCAGCATTTCCACAATTTGCAGCACCAAATCGGTGGCAGTAATTCCCTGGGACATCTCCCCGGTAATTTTAAAGCCTATAACTTCGGGAATAAGCATTGTAACCGGTTGACCAAGCATTGCCGCTTCCGCCTCAATGCCACCAACTCCCCAGCCTAAAACCGCCAAACCGTTGACCATTGTTGTATGACTGTCGGTGCCAACCAGCGTATCCGGGTAAGCAATGGTTTGCCCGTTTTCTTCCCTAGTCCAGACCGTTTGCGCCAGATATTCAAGGTTAACCTGATGGCAAATTCCCGTTCCCGGAGGAACCACCGAAAAATTATTAAACGCTGATTGTCCCCAGCGTAAAAACTCGTAGCGCTCGCCATTACGTTCATATTCCAGTTCAACATTCTTGGCAAAAGCATCAGCAGTGCCAAAATTATCCACCATAACCGAATGGTCAATCACCAGATCAACCGGCACCAGCGGATTAATTTTTTGCGGATCAGCGCCAAGAGCTACTGCTGCATCGCGCATGGCCGCCAGATCAACAACAGCTGGAACCCCTGTAAAATCCTGCATAAGAACCCGGGCCGGACGATAGGCAATTTCCTGGTTTGAAGTTTTTTTATCAAGCCAGTCTACAAAAGCCAAAATATCATCTCGGGTTACGCTTTTGCCATCCTCGAATCTCAAAAGGTTTTCCAAAACAACTTTTAGCGATTTTGGCAGGCGTGAAATTCCCGCTAAACCGTTCTTTTCCGCCTCTACAAGAGAATAATAGACATATTCTTTGCCGTTTACATCAAGGGTCTGACGGGAATTAAAGCTGTTTAAAGATGTCGCTTGCACTTTTGCCACCTGTGTTTTGTTTGATTTATGGGGCCTGAAAGAGATCGCCCGGATTTGATTTGCCTTATAGGCCAAACAAATGAGGGTTGCCAGTGCGCTTAACGATCAATATCAATTCACCCCATGACAGATTGCCTTAAATCCCAAAAAATTTCAGTTTCTGCCAACAATTTAGGCTGCTTCAGAGATCAGTTCCCCATATTTAATGAAATTTCCTTTTCCCTGAGCGCTGGGGAAGCGCTGTTTTTGCGTGGAGCCAATGGCTCGGGAAAAACCTCTCTGCTTTTGGTGCTGGCAGGGATTTTGCCCTATTCGGGAAAATTTGAGATAAAGCGCTTCGGGGAAAACCAGCAAGATATCCCGGCTAACCAGTTGATACACTTTATCGGACACCAAAACGCCATAAAACCTGAACTTACCCTCAAACAAAATCTGCAATTCTGGGCACAAATGTATAATGGCGATCAAACGTCAATTTCTCAAATACTGGAAAAAGCCAGGCTTTTTGGACTTGATAATTTTCTGGCCGGCCATCTTTCTGCCGGGCAAAAACATCGCCTTTCCCTTTGCAGATTATTACTCAGCCCTCGCCCCCTCTGGCTACTGGATGAGCCAACCTCTACTCTTGATAGTCAAGGGGACACTTGGGTATCTGATTTGATTTCTTCTCATCTGGCTAACGCAGGCATAATTATCGCCGCCACCCATCGCACTATTGAATTAAAAGACCAGAAAAAAACAAAATCTCTGACCATGGGAGCAAACAAATGAGAGCTTTCCTGATTGTGATTGGCCGCGACCTGCAACTAGCGATAAAAAACGGTGGAGCCACCCTTACTCAATTGATATTTTTTATCTCCATCGGTGTAATCATGCCCATAGCCATCGGACCGGACAAACAAATTCTCGCAGATCTCGCCCCGGCAATAATCTGGATAGCAGCCTTGCTCTCTACCCTTTTGGGTCTGGACAGGCTTTTTGTTGCCGATCATGAAGATGGAACGCTTTTGTCCCTCCATCATGCATCTATTTCACTAACATCCATTTCTGCGGCAAAAATCATCTCCCACTGGCTGATAACCGCCCTGCCATTGATTTTGGCAACTCCCTTGTTGGCAGTAATGCTGTTTATGGAATTGCCCCAGTTTTTAGCCACTATCACAGCTTTGTTGCTTGGCACCCCGGCACTGGCTGCTTTGGGGGCCATCGGTGCCGCCATCAGCGTAACCTTAAAACGCGGCGGAATGGTTGCTCCCATTCTTATTCTGCCCCTGGCCATACCAATATTGATTTTTGGAGTATCGGCCGCCAATTCCTTTGCCGGAGCGCAAACCTCCAGCTCTGCCATGCTATTCCTTGGGGCAATTTCATTGTTAGCAGTTGCTTTTGCTCCATTTGCTATTTCTCTTGCTCTTAAGGCAGCAGAAGAATAGGAAACTTTCAAGAATAGGGTCAGGACCCAACTAATATGAATGCAAATAAAATGCCCAGCACCAACAAACCCAAAAACTGGTTCTCAGCCCTTGCTCATCCCGGAGTATTTCTTGGTTGGAGCAGGCATTTTATCAGGCCGCTGATTTTTCTCACGCTCATTTCATTTGCCATTGGTCTCTGGTTTGCTTTTTTTAATTCACCTCCAGATTATCAGATGGGTGAAACCGTGCGCATTATGTATATTCATGTTCCCAATGCCTGGCTTGCACAAATGGTCTATTCGATTATGGCCATTTCAGCCATTGGCTCTTTGGTCTGGCGTCATCCGCTGGCCGATGTGGCCATGAAAGCGGCAGCTCCATTGGGCGCGGCTTTTACTGCCATCGCCTTATTTACCGGCGCTTTGTGGGGCCGCCCCACATGGGGCACCTATTGGGAATGGGATGGGCGCATGACCTCAACGCTTGTGCTGTTTTTGATGTATCTTGGCCTGGTTGCCCTGTGGAACACCTTTTCCGACCAGTCAAAAGGGGCGCGCATAATAGCGGTGTTTACCCTCGTTGGCGCGATCAATATCCCGATTATTAAATTTTCAGTGGAATGGTGGAATGCCCTGCATCAGCCTTCAATAATCAGCACGCAAGGCTTATCGATGCCGGCTGAAATTTACACACCACTATTGATAATGACCCTGGCTTTTTCTTTGCTGTTTTTTACCCTGCATCTGGTCAATATGCGGGCCGAAATTTTTCGCCGCCGGGCCAACACTCTAGAGCGCCAGCATGTCATTGAAAATGCTCAGGCGTCCGCTGCAAATAATGGCAAAGGGGAAAACAAATGATTGACCTTGGGCCCCACGCAATTTTCATAATTTCTTCTTATGTCGGCGCATTTCTGGTTACGGCTATAATGATTGCCTGGGTCTGGACGAACTCAAAAAATCAGCAGGCACGGCTTGATGATTTACAACGCATGGGAATTTATCGTCGCTCAGACAAAAACACCCCCGACATAGCGGAAGAAACAAAATGAAAAACAAATTTTTTGTGGCCATGCCCCTGATTGTCGTTACCGCGCTCATGATATTGTTCGCCTCCCAGATAAATAATGATACCAGTGTTTTGCCCTCTGTATTGCTTAACAAGCCCGTTCCTGAATTTAGCATGCCTGGAATTGAAGGCATTGAAGATGGCACCCCCGGATTTGACCAAACCGACCTTGTCGGTCAGGTCAGCGTCGTCAACGTATTTGCTTCCTGGTGCGTTCCATGTCGGGCCGAACATAAATATCTGGTTGAACTGGCCTCAAGAAACATTGTTGCCTTGTACGGCATCAATCAAAAAGACGATGCTGTAAATGCCCGCAGTTTTTTAACCGAGCTTGGCAATCCATACGATAAAATCGGCGCAGACCTGTTCGGACGCGCTTCCATTGAATGGGGGGTTTATGGCGTTCCCGAAACTTTTGTTATCGATGCCCAGGGCATTATTACCTACAAGCAAATCGGCGCTCTCAACGACAATAGCTATTATAACGGTCTATTGCCTGCCATCGAAGAAGCCATGAACAAAGGTCAATAATTTTTTGTTTTGGAATAGCGACCGAGAGTCTGAACCTATTGCTGTTTTCCCGCCTCTTCTTCGGGCGCATATTCGCTCAATAGCTTCATTTGAAACAGCGAAAATACGATGGTGATGGGCATAATACCCCAGACTTTGAAAGCAACCCATTGATCGGTGGTAAAGTTTCGCCAGACAATTTCATTTAATACCGCCAGTATCAGAAAAAACACTCCCCAGCGCAGGGTTAAAATCCACCAGCCCTTTGGCTGCAGCTTGTAAACCTCTCCAAACACATATTTCAGTAAAGACTGACCAAACAACAATCCGCCCAGCAATATGCCCCCGAACAATATATTGACAATTGTCGGCTTCATTTTGATAAAAATATCATTCTGCAGATAAATGGTCAGGCCACCAAACACCAACACGATCACCCCGGTGACCAAAGGCATTACGGCAATTTTCTTCAATATCGCCCATGACAGGGTCAAAGAAATTATCATCGCCACCATAAAAACCCCGGTAGCCAGAAAAATTGGCTCGGGAAACCAGTTTTGCAGAACAGGAAACCCCTCAAGAATTGATTTTCCTCTGGCATTAATCAGAAAAAACAATATCAGCGGACCAAGTTCCAGCCCCAGCTTGATCATCTGGGGTTTTACCTCGTCCCAGTTAACTTCCTGGGAATCTGAACTGTTCTCACTCATGGTTTTTCCTTTTTATTCAACTTGCTACCGGTTTTAAGCGGATAAAATTCTTTTTTTATTGTCCGTTTTATCTAGGGCAGGAACACAGCCTCAAAAATCTAATCACTTGTTCCGGCAATAGCTTTTGCGAAGTCCTTGGGAGCAAACGGCTCCAGATCGTCCACACTTTCCCCAACACCAATATAGTGCACCGGCAGGGCGTATTTTTTTGCAATCGCCACCAGAATACCACCGCGTGCCGTTCCATCAAGCTTGGTCATTACCAGACCCGTAACTCCGGCCCGCTGGCCAAAAACTTCCACCTGCTGCAAGGCGTTCTGTCCAGTCGTCGCATCAAGGGTCAACAATACAGCATGGGGAGCATCTTTATCGACTTTTTTTATCACCCGAATGATTTTTTCAAGCTCCGCCATCAATTCATCGCGGTTTTGCAGCCGCCCGGCCGTATCAATTATTAAAATATCCGCTTCTGCTTCTTTGGCTCTGCTCAAAGCATCAAATGCCAATCCTGATGCGTCCGACCCGGCTGGTCGTGAAATTACTTCGCTGTTGGTTCTTGTCCCCCAAACCTGCAATTGCTCAATGGCAGCAGCTCGAAAAGTATCCCCGGCCGCCAATAAAACCTTTTTGCCCTCACGGGTAAATTTATCTGCAAGCTTGCCAATGGTTGTAGTTTTTCCCGAACCATTTACCCCGACCATCAAAATAACAAACGGTTTTACTGATCCATCTACCACCAGCGGAATTGCCACCGGTTCAAGGGTTTTTTCAACTTCGCTGGCAAGAATTTTTCTCACCTCTTCAGTTGAAATTTCTTTTTCGAACCGGTCTTTTTCCAACGCTTCAGTTATTGTCAGCGCCATATCCACCCCAAGATCGGCCTGAATAAGAACATCTTCAAGCTCTTCAAGGGTTTGGGCATCGAGCTTTCTTTTGGTGAATACCGCCCCGATATTATCGCCCAGCTGGTCTGAGGTTTTTTTCAGACCTGATGTAAGGCGCGAAAACCAGTTTTTTGGTTTTTTCTCTTCCTCAACAACCGCTTTATCAGGCTCAGCCGGGGTGCCCGCCGGCACCTCAGGCTCAGGCTCAGGCTCAGGCTCAGGCTCAGGCTCAGGCTCAGGCTCAGGCTCAGGCTCAGGCTCAGGCTCAGGCTCAGGCTCAGGAGCGCCTAGCGCTTCTTTAGTTTCAACTAACTCTTCTATAGGCTTTGCCCCGGTTTCTTCACTTTGAAGGCTTGATTCATTTACATCAGCCACTGATTCGGTGTCAGATTCCGCACCATCAGCTTCACCTTCGCTTGCCGTCACCGCCTCATTTTCAGGGCCGCCAAATAACCGCTTGAAAAAGCCGGGCTTTTTTTTCTGTCTATCGTCATCGCTCATGCGGCATTTCTCACAAGTTCCCCAACAAGACCAATATCACTGGTCTGCAAAATTTTCACGCTGACAATTTCTCCAGCCACAGCACCCTCAATATTTACAGGTACAAATTGCTCAGTTCGACCCCTGCCCGGTTTTTCAATTAAAACCTGAGCTGTACTGCCCACCAGTGTGTCGCAGTGAGCCGCAAATTGACGCTCCCCCGCCGCTCGCAACATCGCTGCACGTCTCTTTGCCACAGATTTTTCCACCTGATTGGGAATTTTTGCCGCTGGCGTTCCCTCCCGCTTTGAATAGGGAAAAATATGGGTGTAAATCAGGTTGGCCTCGCTAATCATGGAAAGGGAGTTTTCGAACATTTCTTCAGTTTCAGTTGGAAATCCAGCGATAATATCTGCTCCAAACACCATATCCGGGCGAATTGAGCGAGCTTTTTCAACAAATTCCAAACTATCGTCCCTTAAATGCCGCCGCTTCATGCGCTTCAATATCATATCATCCCCCGATTGCAGAGAAAGATGTAAATGGGGCATAAATCTTATTTCAGCCATGGCTTCAAACAAAGCCTCATCGGCCTCAATACTATCAATCGAAGAAATTCTGAGCCTTAAAAGATCAGGCACATGGTGCAAAATCTGCTGCACAAGCTTTCCAAGACTTTGTTTGCCGGGCAAATCAGCCCCGTAACTGGTGGTATCAACCCCCGTCAGCACCACCTCAAGATAACCATTGTTCACCAGTTTTTTTATCTGCTCAACAACTTTCCCCATGGGAACTGATCGCGAAGGGCCCCGTCCAAATGGAATAATGCAAAATGTGCACCGGTGATCGCATCCGTTCTGCACCTGCACAAATGCCCGTGTGCGCCCATCCATCCCCTCAATCATATGAGGAGCAGTTTCGCGCACATTCATTATGTCATTGACCTGCACCTTGTCGTTTAGTATCCCGTCAAATGACATGGCCTGATAGGTATCAGAGCGCAATTTATCATCATTGCCAATGACCAGATCGACCTCTTCCATATCCCCAAACATGCGCCCTTCGGTTTGAGCGGCACATCCTGTGACAATAATTTTTCTAGTGGGTTCTTCCCGGCGAGCCTTGCGAATGGCCTGACGCACCTGACGCACAGCTTCTCCTGTAACGGCGCACGAATTTACAATCAGCACATCACCCAGATCAGCTTTTTTGGCCAGATCCGTCATAATCTCAGATTCAAAACTGTTCAATCGACAGCCAAAAGTCAGGGTTTTGGGAGAACTATTCATCAATTATTGCCAATCACAGTCAGGACCTTAGCTGCAAAAGGGAAATTTCCCCCTCGCCATCCAAAGACCACGGACCACTCATCAATATATGATCATCGCTTTCTCGCCACTCAAGGTCTAACTTTCCACCGGGAAGGTGCACCCTAACTTTTCGTGCGAACAATTCTTTTCGCGCCCCAGCTGCAGCGACGGCACAGGCTGCGGTTCCACAGGCTTTGGTCAAACCAACCCCGCGTTCCCAGACAATAATTTTGACATTATCTTCATCAAGTACTCGGGCCAGAGAAATATTGGCACGCTCGGGAAATATCGGATGATTCTCCAACATCGGGCCAAACCGGGCCAGATCATAGGTTTCAAGGTCGTTTTCAACCCAGAATATGGCATGGGGATTGCCCACATTCACCACACTTGGCGTATGCAAAACCGGATCATCAATCGGCCCGATTTGCAATTCAATACCCCGCGTATCACCAAACTCTTCGCTAAGCGGTATTGATTGCCAATCAAATTTTGGCTTGCCCATATCAACAGTTACGATGTCACCACTAACTTTTGCGATCAAAACCCCTCCATTGGTTTCAATTACAAATCTCTCCCGCCCGAATTCTGAGGCCAAAAGGGCTGCAACACAGCGCGTGGCATTGCCACAGGCTTCAACCTCACCCCCGTCATGATTGAAAATGCGCATGGAAATATCGCTCTGCTCGGATTTGGCTTTATCCATGATAATAAGCTGATCACATCCGATTCCATGTTCCCTGTCGGCAATCCATTGCACCTGATCGCGACTGGGATTGAGCATATCATCGCGCCCGTCAAGCACGACAAAATCATTGCCCAACCCATTCATTTTTAAATATTTGATATTTTCAGACATAATTGGGCCAACAAAGTTCAAGATGCCCCTATATGGCGCACAATTTATCAAAATTCCAGAGCGCGTCTTTTAACAATATCAAACAGGCAACCAAGATCAGGACTCATGATCAGAACCTGGGCTCAGGACCTAAGCCCATTCACCTTTTCTAAAAACCGGCACCCGTTCACCGCTTTGCGAAATTCCATCAATATCTGTTTGAGCATTGCCAATCATCCAATCCACATGAATCTGGCTGGAATTGCCCCCGTTTGCCTTCACCTGCTCCTCGGATATATTGTCGCTATCCACAAAACACTTGGAATAACACTGCCCCTGCGCAATATGACAGGCAGCATTTTCATCGAACATGGTATTATAAAACAACGTACCTGATTGGGAAATGGGCGAAGAATGGGGCACCAGAGCCACCTCCCCAAGTCGTCGCGCACCCTCATCAATATCAAGCATATTGATCAAAACCTCTTCACCCTTTGTAGCGCGGGCTTCAACAATTTTGCCATTCTCAAATCTGGCCTCGATTTCATCGATCAGAGTTCCCTGATAAGAAAGAGGCTTTGAAGAGCGCACAAACCCCTCAACTTTTGCGGCGTGGGGCGTTGTAAAAACTTCTTCGGTTGGGATATTGGGATTGCACACTATACCATTTTTAGCTCGTGAGGCCCCCCCGGCCCACTCATGATCGTCAGCCAGACCAACTTTAAGATCAGTGCCGGGACCGCTAAAATGCAGTGCTGCAAAATTTTGCCCGTTCAACCATTTGGATTTTTCGGCCAGATTTTTATTATGCTCATCCCAGGCGGCAATCGGATCATCAAGATCAACTCTTGAAGCGGCAAAAATCGCCTCTGCGAGCTTTGCGATAGCATCATGTTCACTATCGTTGGGAAAAACCAGCTTTGCCCAGTCAGCGCCCGGATACGAGATGATATTCCAATTGATATCAAACTCCACTATACGTTTACGCATCGGGGTTGCAGCTTTTGACATGGCTTTGTTGGCACGGCCAACTTTTTCAGGATCTTCATTGGCCAACAACATGGGGTTTTCCGCCGAAATGGCCAGCCGTGCTGCTCCATTGTCAAATGCTTCGCCAATACCGTTAAACAGCCAATCGGTGGCGCGATCAAAGCTTAAATCATGGCCATATTTAAACCGGGCTAAAGTTGCCTCAGAATCATTGAATAAAGTGGTAACCAGACCCGCCCCGGCCTTATAGGCATGTTCAGTTATCAAGCGGGTCAGCGGCGCGGCCTCCAGGGGAGCAGTCATGATCAAATCCTGCCCTTCTTCAAGACGCAGCCCAACTTTTATGGCAACTTTGGCAAGTTCGTTCAGCTTGATTTGAGATATGGGATTGTTCATTTGACAAATTCCTGAGTTTTTTGTTTAGTTCTATGCCGATTTTGAAGTAGCTTTAGGTCAAGAAACCCGGTTTGAAAAGTCCACTAAAGCCAGCCTGTTGAATTGGCAATGTTGACTCTTTGTCTCCGTTGCCCCTATAAGCCCTCAACTCTGTCTTGAATGTTAAAAATATGAGCCACTGGTGTGTACTTTGATACACACGGTCCCCACCCGCCAGCGCGTTGCGCCCTCGGGTGCATTTTTGGTTTTTTGATTTTCATGCCCATATGTACTGGGTAGTTTAGATAGGGCAGTTATGCAAATTCTTCTGAATTTGCATAATGCGAGCTTTAACGCGAGCCGGCCAACTTTTTGGCCGCCCGCCGTAAGGGTCAGCGAACCCCATAGCGTTTCACGCGTCATGGGGTGAGTGGTACGACCCGCGAGGTAAATAGATGTTTGACAATCTCAGCGACCGTCTGGGCAAAATATTTAAGAATATCACCGGCCGCGGCGCACTTAGCGAAGCGGACGTAAACGCAACTTTGCGTGAGATCCGCCGGGCGCTGATCGAAGCTGATGTTTCTCTTGAAGTTGTGCGCGCTTTTGTTGAACAGGTGCGCACCCGCGCCACCGGGTCAGAAGTCACTCGCTCCATTACTCCGGGCCAGCAGGTCATCAAGATCGTCAATGACGAGTTGGTGAGGGTGCTGGGCGAAGAGGCTGTACCAATTGATTTGCGCGCCAGCCCTCCGGTGCCAATCCTGATGGTTGGCTTGCAGGGTTCTGGTAAAACCACCACCACCGCCAAACTCGCCCGCCGCTTAAAAAAGCGCGAGAACAAAAAAATTCTACTTGCCTCCCTTGATACAAGACGCCCCGCTGCCATGGAGCAGCTTAAAATTCTTGGTGAGCAAATCGAAGTTGATACGCTGGAGATTGTTGCGGATCAGACACCGCTGCAAATTGCCAAACGCGCTGCCGACACCGCCAAACGGGGCGGCTATGATATATTTATTCTCGATACCGCCGGTCGCACCCATATTGACGAAGAGTTGATGGCTGAAACCACTCAGATCAAAGAAGCAACCAATCCCCATGAAGTTTTGCTGGTCGTTGATGCGCTGACCGGACAGGATGCGGTGAACCTGGCCCGCTCTTTTGATGAGCGCGTGGCGATTACCGGCATTGTTTTAACCCGTATGGATGGTGATGGACGCGGCGGTGCTGCCCTTTCCATGCGCGCTGCCACCGGCAAGCCGATAAAACTTATCGGCACATCCGAAAAAATGGACGGGCTGGAGGAATTTCATCCCAAGCGGGTTGCCGATAGAATTCTTGGCATGGGAGACATTGTTTCTCTGGTGGAAAAAGCGGCCGAAACCGTTTCCATGGCCGATGCGGCTAAAATGGCCAAAAAGGTCAAAAAGGGCATCTTTGACCTTAATGATCTGCGCGCACAATTGCTGCAAATGAAAAAAATGGGCGGCATGGGCGCATTGATGGGCCTGATGCCGGGCATGGGCCAGATGAAAAAGGCTATTTCCTCCGCCAATGTTGATGAAAAAACCTTTGACCATCAGGTCGCAATAATTTCCTCCATGACCAAAAAGGAACGCGCGCGCCCAGAGCTTTTAAATGCATCGCGCCGCAAACGCATCGCTGCCGGATCAGGCACTGAAGTTTCCCAGATCAACAGATTGATAAAACAACACCGGCAAATGGCCTCGATGATGAAAAAAATGGCCAAAGGCGGCGGCATGGGTGCAGCAATGGGCTCGATGTTTGGTGGCGGTATGCCAGGTGGCCAGATGGGTGGAGGGATGGCGGGAGCAATGGGCGGTGCAGGAATGCCCGATCTTTCCAATATGGACCCGGCAGAGCTTGAAAGAATGGCCGCAGAATTGGGCATTGATCCCGCCTCTATGCCCGAACAGGCTCCCAAAAGCATTACCGAAAAACTTCCCGCCGATTTTTCCAAACTGGCAAAATCTTCTGGCTTGCCTGACTTGGGCAGCTCACAATTTCCCAACCTGCCCGGGCTTGGGTCTGGACCGCTAAAAAAGAAATAGGCTGATATAAAATAAAACCTAAACTCTTAAACCCTTCAAAAAACAAACTTTCAAAAAACCAAGGAATTAAACTACTATGTCAATTAAAATTCGTCTCGCCCGTGCAGGCTCAAAAAAACGTCCCTATTACCATATTGTTATTGCCGATGTACGCGCCCCGCGTGATGGCCGTTTTATCGAGCGCATTGGCGCTTATAATCCCATGTTGCCCAAAGACAATGATGAGCGCATCAAGCTTGATGCAGACCGGGCAAAACACTGGCTTTCAGTTGGTGCAATTCCCACCGATCGGGTAGCCCGTTTTCTGGATGCCGCCGACATATTAAAACGCGAAGTGCGCAACAATCCCAACAAAGCCAAGCCGGGTAAAAAAGCCATTGAGCGCGCTGAAGAAAAATCTCAAGCCGAAGCTGATGCTAAAGAAGCCGCCTCTGATGGCGCCAAAGAAGAAGCTACGGCAGAATAAGCATGTCCGGGCAACCATCCAGCCCAGACGATTTATCTGTGCTCATGGGCCGCATCGGTGCGGCCCATGGCCTAAAAGGGCAGGTGCGAATAAACTCCTACACACAAGACCCACTGGCCATTGGCCAATATGGAGAGCTTTTAACATCCATTCCCGGCCTGACATTAATTATCTCCAAAACTCGACTGGCGAAAAACAAAAAAACATCTTCCCAACAAACAGTAATTATCGCCACCTTGGAGGGTATAAATTCAAGGGAAAAAGCTGAAGAGCTGAACGGAATAGAACTTTATATTCCCCGTGAAAAACTCAAAAATAACGATGGGGACGAAAATGACGATGGGTTTTTGCACGTCGATCTCATTGGGCTTGAAGCGCGTCTAAAGAATGGAACTTTGCTTGGAGAAGTAATCGCCATACCCAATTTTGGCGCTGCTGACCTTATTGAAATCAAACAGCTTTCCGGCAAAACTGTTTTACTGCCATTTACCCGCGCTGTCGTACCCGATATTTCTATCAGCGAAGGGTTTTTGATCATTATCCCACCTGAGGAAACAGATGGAGAAAAACGATAATGGGCTTCAAGGCTGATATTATCACATTGTTCCCCGACCTGTTTCCCGGACCCCTTGGGGCCTCTATTATCGGGCGTGGATTGGACAAGGGTCTATGGTCGCTAACGGCAACAGGTCTGCGCGATTTTGCTACCTCAAAACATAAAGATGTTGACGACACCCCTTCCGGCGGTGGTCCGGGGATGGTTTTGCGCCCCGATATATTGGGCCGTGCCATAGATGCAATCTCGCCTCAAAACGATCCCCGCCCCCGCCTGTTGATGAGCCCGCGCGGCAAACCATTTACCCAAAAAAAAGCCCATCAATTGGCATCCGGTCCGGGACTTGTTTTAATCTGCGGTCGTTTTGAAGGGGTAGATCAAAGAATTATTGAGGCCCGTAATTTAACGGAAATCTCCGTCGGGGATTATGTGCTGGCAGGTGGTGAAGTTGCGGCCATGACCATACTGGAAGCAATCGTCAGGCTAATTCCAGGGGTTTTAGGTTCCAGCGCCAGCTCCCATGAAGAAAGCCATGAAAACAGTCTTCTGGAGTATCCTCAATATACCAGACCGCAAAATTTTGAGGGTTTGGAAGTCCCCCCCGTTTTGACTTCAGGCGATCACAAAAAAATAAAACAATGGCGTCAAGCTCAAAGCGAAGCTATCACCGCAAAAATCCGACCAGATCTGCTTTCAAAGAAAACAGATTGAGTTAGCAAAATTTCTAAAAAACTGATTTATATTGGACTCTTTTAATATTCCCATGTATAGGGCGCTTCGACGACACTTCCGTCCAACAAAGACCGGGCGAAAAACTTAATCGGAAACTTTTCCGGAAAAGTTTTTAAAACGCTCCTCAAGAAAAGATTAGATACGGAAAAGAACAAAAAATGAATGTTATTGAACAGCTCGATAAAGAGCAAAAAGAAGCGCTTGCCAAAACGCGCGAGATTGTCGATTTTTCCCACGGTGATACCGTAAAGGTATGGGTTAAAGTGCGCGAGGGTGAAAAACAGCGTCTTCAAGCCTATGAAGGTGTGGTTATTGCCCGCGCCGGATCCGGCCTGAACCAGAACTTCACCGTTCGCAAAATTTCCTATGGCGAGGGCGTTGAGCGGGTATTTCCCCTTTATTCTCCCAATATTGATCGCATTGAAGTTTTACGCCGCGGCAAGGTCAGACGCGCCAAACTTTATTATCTTCGCGATCGCCGTGGTAAATCTGCAAGGATTTTTGAAGCCACCAACGCCCGCACCAAGCGCATTCGCGATGGTGAGCGCGCCTTGGCAGCTGAAGCACGCGCCCTAAGAGAAAAAGAACGCGAAGAGGCAGCAATTGCCCTGGCAGCCCAGCGCGCTGAAGAAGAAAAAGCCGCAGCTGTCGAGCAGGAAAATAAAAGCGAATAGCTTTTTTCAGAGCATTTTCAGGATAAGTGTACGCGGTTATCCGGTTCGAAAATGCGACAAATCTAAGGCTTAGAGTTTTTGTTTTGATTTCTCCAAAACATGATAAGCTCCAGCAATATCAAAATTAAAAAAACCCGGCGGCTTCCCGTCGGGTTTTTTATTGGACGAAGTAAAATTTGCTCTTATAGCAACCTTGCATAGGCCCGCGAGACCTGCTGCGATGTTGGCTGCTGACTGGCATCGGGGGGAAGCGAGCCCTGTAAAGACAGGATTGAACTTTCCAGCTCTGCAACCCGCATGGTATCACGAGCGGAAAGCTGAATTTTTGCCCCGGAACGCTCATTGATCAGGTCGGCCAGATCATCATAAGCCTTACGCTCTGCTACAGAAAGTTCGGAAATGGCACGCGGTGGATTAACCTGCTCAATCTGGCGAACAATGCTTTGAAACTGCGCCCTTATTGTTGCACTGCCCGGATTTCTGCTCACATTTTCTTCAATATTATCCTTGACCCGCTCCAGTCGGTCCAGCCGTTTTTGCTCAATTGGATTTAATTTTGGATTTAAAAGGGTTT
This sequence comes from Devosiaceae bacterium, assembly GCA_021648375.1. GTDB lineage: Bacteria > Pseudomonadota > Alphaproteobacteria > Rhizobiales > Devosiaceae > DROE01. The sequence goes on along the minus strand of JAKISW010000003.1, from coordinate 4,439 downwards.
GCAAAACACTTGCATATTCGGCCAGCTTTTCATCTTCCCCATCAACTTCAGAGGTAGGCTTGCCAATTATCTCGTCAGCCCGAGCCAGCAATTCGGTACGATCTTCAAGTTCGTCAGGACGCACAGTACCATTGGCGGACTTTTGCTGAATAGCTACGACCTGGGCCTGAATTTCCGAAAGCTTGGCTTTTTCCGCATTGTTCAATATCGGTTTATAACCACGCAAGCGATTGATTTCCTGCTTTTGTGAATCAATGATCACCCGCGCCGATTGCTGCTCAGGAGTAATCGCCCTGGTTTGCCCGGCACCAAATAATGAGCCTATAGAAACGTCTCCAAAAACGGCGGACGCTGGAATATGTACCATTAAGACAGCTCCCTGGCATCAAAATCAAATCACTACTTTCATTTTGCCATTAAAGTGCTTTCCAAAACCTTAAATATGAAATTCAGGATAGATCTTGTGCTCTAGACAATTGCTAACAAGTGATGCAAAAAAAATTCAAAAGCAATTTGAGAAAATGCCATGAAAGATAAAAAACCCGCAGGCATTAGAATTGCCAAAAGTCTGGCAGCCATCATCCCGCCTGAACGCCTAAAAACTGATGCGCTTTACACCTATGCCTATTCCGGTGACGCAAGCTATTTTCGTCTGGTTCCGGCACTGGTAGCAATTGTCAATTCTCCCTCAGAAGTGCAACTGGTGTTAAACGCCTGCCTGTGCGAAAATATCGGCATAACATTCAGGGCTGCCGGAACCTCCCTTTCAGGACAGGCGGTTGGTGACGGGGTGCTTTTAGTTCTTGGGGATGGCTGGAACGATATTGAAATCCTTGATGGCGGCAATAAAATCACCCTTGGGCCCGGAACCATCGTCGCCAACGCCAATGCCAGCCTAAAACCCTATAATAAAAAAATCGGACCGGATCCGGCCAGTATTGCCACCTGTAAAATCGGTGGAGTTGTGGCCAACAATGCATCGGGCATGTGTTGCGGAACTGCCCAGAACACCTATCAAACCATGAGTGATATCTGCCTTATTCTGGCCGATGGTACAGAACTTGATAGTTCCAGCACCTCCTCAAGAAAAGAATTCAAAAACAAAAGACCCGATATTATTGATGGATTGAAAGAACTGTCAGCAAAAATCCACTCCGACAAGCAACTGCTCGACCTGATTACCCGCAAATATGAAATAAAAAATACCGTTGGATATTCACTAAACGCCCTGATTGATTTCAATGACCCCATAGATATGCTCACCCACCTTTTGGTGGGTTCCGAAGGGACTTTAGGCTTTGTCACAAGCGTCACCTATAACAGTGTTGATGACCACCCCCATAAAGCAACCGCACTGGTTCCCTTCGCCTCCAATCATATCGCCGCCAAGGGTGTGCAGGCCCTGCATACAGTTGGAGTATCAGCGGCGGAGTTCATGGAGCGAAAAGCTCTGGAAAAAGTTGAACACCTGCCTGCAATGGCAGCTTTCAATCACATATTGAGCAAAAATTCCCCCGCCGTACTCATCGAAATCATGGCGGATAGCGATCAAAAGCTTGATCAGGAAATAAACGCCGCCATTAAAGCTATGGAAAAAATCGGCACCCTTTCTACGCCCGATTTCACCAAGGACCCAAATATTCAAGCCGGGCTTTGGGACATTAGAAAAGGCATGTTTGCTTCAGTTGGTGCCATCAGGCCAAAAGGCTCCTTAATGCTGACCGAAGATCTGGCCGTACCCATCGACCGACTGGCTGACGTGGTCGATGATCTTCGTCTGCTGCTGGACAAACATCAATATCATGAGGGAGTGATTTTTGGTCATGCCCTGTCCGGCAACCTGCATTTTCAGATGCATGGGGATTTTACCAAAGAAAGTGAATTGCGCCGCTTTGCAGATCTTGGTGCTGATCTTTGTGATCTGATTTCTATTAAATATAAAGGATCGCTAAAAGCAGAACACGGCACCGGGCGCGCAATTGCACCGTTTGTCGAGGCGGAATGGGGTAAAAAAGCCTACGAAATAATGCAGCAGATCAAGCAATTGCTGGATCCGCAAAACATATTAAATCCCGGCGTTTTGTTAAACGACAATAAAAATGCCCACATTGAAAACACCAAACATATGGTAACCAGCGACGATCTGGTTGATCTTTGTGTAGAGTGTGGAGTTTGCGAACCTATCTGCCCATCTGCCGGTTTTACCCTGACCCCACGCCAGCGCATCGCCGTAAACCGGGAACAGGCGCGCTTAAAAAATTCCGGCGAAAACAAACAGCTTTTAAGCGAACTGAGCATTGGATTTTCTTCCGCTGTAATGGACACCTGCGCCGGATGCTCTTTATGCGCAACCCTTTGCCCCATTGGTATTGATACCGGAGCAATGGTGCTCAATAAGCGAAGTCAGCAAAACTCTCCCTTAAGCAAAAAAATCGCCGCTCTTGCTGCCACCAATACTCCTGTGATGGAAAGCATAAGCAAAGTCGCCCTTTCGTCTCTTAGCCTGCTGCCGGGTGATTTGGGCAAAAATATGCCAGTTCCTCCTCCAAAGCCAAAACTAGAAGAAATAAAACATAAGGACAAATCCAAGGATGTAATTTATTTTCCGGCCTGCCCATCGCGAATTTTTGGAGCCTCAAAAACTTCTCTGGGCCTGTTGCCACTAACAAAAGCCATGCCAATATTGCTGAAGCGGGCCGGATTTAATCCAATACTTTCAAACAACATCCAGGGCCTGTGCTGCGGTCAGCCCTTCGCCAGCAAGGGCTTTCCCCATGAGGCAAGACAGGTGGGAGAAAAACTTGGTGCTGCTTTGAACAAAGTCAAAAACAACCGGCAGATCAAAATAATAACCGACGCTTCCACCTGCGCCAAACATATGAACCAGAATAACCTGCAAGCTATAGACAGCGTTGAATTTCTTCTCAAGGAAGTGGTGCCACGCTTAAATCGCATAAAGCCCATAAAAAACCTTGCGGTTCATCTCAATTGCGCCAGCAAAACCACAAAAGGAAGTTCACTTACTAAAGCCTTGGCGCAGATTTGCGCAAAAGATATTGCTGTGCTCAATTCTGTCACCTGCTGCGGCTATGCTGGTGACAAGGGCATTTTTCATCCCAAACTAAACGCCTATGCCTTAAGATTTGGCGCAAATGATCTTCCTGAAAACTGCAAAATCGGGGTTTCGACAGTCTCCACCTGCGCAATTGGACTGACAAAGCACTTACAAATTCCCTTCGTCTCCCTTGCCTCAATATTGGAATATGTTTCACGACCTCAATCCTGATACAGGTTTTAATGGCAGAGTTTTCCGGTACCGTTTCATACAATTGCTCAAATTGCAGATAAACTTACAACTCCTATTAATATCAAAACGCTATTAAGAAATCCCGGGGCATTGTTCCCCGATTACAGGTCTTTTAAATAAGGGTCAAAACCCATGACTGACACCACTAAAGAAGATGCTATTACGCCAAAACAACGCATTGCCAATTCGGCTTTGTCACTTTTTTTGCGCTATGGTTATGAGGGTACGAGTATCGTTCAGATCGTTGAGGCAAGCTCTGTATCCAAGGGAGCGTTTTATCACTATTTTACATCCAAGGCTCAGGTTCATAAAGAAGTCACCCAGAACTATTTCCTTGATCCTTTTAAAAAACTAGACCTGAAGGCACTGGCCAAATTATCACCAAAAAAGGCCAGAGCAACATTGCGCGATTTTTTTATCAACCAACACTCAAATAGTTCTGAATTGTCTGATCTCAACATTGTTCTCATTAAAGCGTTTATGTTTGACAGTTTTATGCAATTGCCCGGTTTTGATAAAAAAATCTCAAAGAAATATAGTAAGATAATAAAGGCCATGGCTCGTTCGATCGCCAAATCAAAGTCCCCTGATAAAAAAGCAAAACAGCAGGCAAAGGCTGTTCTTGCCACCATCGAAGGTGAATTGCTGCTGGATGCCATCCTTGGGGAAGATCAGAATAAAATCATCTCCAAAAATAAAGCCTGACAAATTGCAAATTAACGGCTTTTCATGTCAACGGCATTTCATATCCTGCAATATCATCTTCGCTCCTTTTTGAGCGATCATTATGGTTGGCGTATTTGTATTGCCCGAAGTTATTGTCGGCATAATTGAAGCATCAACCACCCTTAATCTATCAATTCCAAACACCCGCAACCGCTCATCCACCACCGCCATTTTATCGCTTGCCAATCCCATTTTTGCAGTACCTACCGGGTGAAATATTGTTGTGCCGATATCTCCGGCCGCCCTGATCAGAGCATCATCGCTGTTCCCAACATTCAGGCCCGGAAGAAATTCCTCAGGACTGTATTTAACAAGTGCTTTTTGTGCCATCAGCTTACGGGTAACCCTTATGGCATCAGCAGCCACTTTTTGATCCTCAGGGGTCGATAAGTAATTGGGAGCAATA
>JAKISW010000017.1 GCA_021648375.1 Devosiaceae bacterium | reverse complement strand
TTGAACTTTTATACATACGCCCAAATACCTATAGGAATAAAATCCTTTACATCGAGGTCATAGGAACTTAATCCTAAGTGTAGGTATTTGATTCTAAGGGGTAACCATCTCACATCGGCACAACACTTAGTTCAAACTGCGGGAGTGATTCTGCTTGGGGTAAATTGCAGAATTTTTATTTGAATATCAGTATTTCAAACAATTGGGGCAGATGAAAATGGAACAAAAACTTTTTTACCATTCGTATCAAAATCGGGATCGACTGGTGCATATAGTTGATGGAGATCAGGGGACCTGCGAGGCTCTGGGCGTATTATTTCGGCTCGAGGGTTTTCAAACCATATCATCTATGGATTGCAATGAATTTTTTGCAAAAATGGAACAAAGATCTCCCGATGTGGTGATTTTGAACCTTGAGATAAATTCACAATCGACGCTCGAGGCTCTGGGCAGGATAAAGTCAGTTTGCATAGGGACACCGGTGTTTATGCTCGCAAACAACAGGGATGTAATCGCTGCGGTTACGGCAATGAAATACGGAGCCACCGATGTTATCGCCAAGCCAATAGATACTGAAAAATTCGTAAGTGCTGTTCGGGATGCGCTACGACGTGATGTGCATCTGGGGGCGGTACAGGGTGGCCGCCGGCCAATTGAAATTCGCGGATTTAATCAACTTACCCCTCGCGAACGCCAAGTGCTGCAATTGATTACCAATGGCCAATCCAACAAGGAGGCAGGACGCGATCTGGGTATATCTCCTCGAACCATTGAAGTTCACAGAGCCCGTGTTATGGAAAAGCTTGGCGCTCGCAATACCGCAGACCTGATGCGAATTGTACTGACCAGCTAGGACTTAGAGGCCAATAGTTTATTTTTACAATCGAAATTCAAAATACAAAAAACCCCGAACCAATTAACAGTTCGGGGTTTTCTATGACATCATCCGGTTCCGGTAAGCTACACATTATCCATGTGCTTTGGGGGCACCTCATAAATGATGGTCAGTGGGTGGGCAAATATCCCTATATTAAAAGTCTATGCCGCTCATATCAATGAAACGCCCTTGAATTGCCCAACCATTAGTAAGCGCTACGCTTTCACTAACTGCAATTACAAGCTCGTTTTCACCGCTTTTTAACGGCAGAAATACCGTGTCATAATATCCAACTGTTCCAAGGAAACGGTAATCACGTGATCTTTCACCATCACCACCGTTAAACAAAGGCTGGCCATTGAGGTAAACTTTTGCCACATCGCTAAAGCCGAATTGAAATTGTTTTGTCTGATCAGACTGGGAATTAATGATTACTTTTGCAAAAACCGTGTCCTGGCCCGGTGCAACTCCCTGCAATTTTGCGAGATTGGTCATTCCAGTAACATCAGCATCAAGAGCCTGAAAAGAAAGGCTTGAAACCATATCCATTGGCAACATGTCATTCCCCAAAAGAGAAGCCCCGTCGAACGTATTTGATACCTGCCAGGTCATAACAGTTCCTTCGCTTGCGGGCTGTTCCATTACCGGTGTACCAACAATTTCAACGCTATCCATTGGTGTTACCTTAAAGTTGGTAAACCATACCGGGCCACCTATATCAAAACCCCACAGACCAATGCCACCAGTTTGTTCTTCGCGTTTTAGCTCAACGCTAAATTCTGGCTCACTCATATCACCAATGTAAATATCAGCCAAATTGCCGGATATAACAAGTTTAACACTCATCCACTCATCGAATAAATAATTGGTTGGTGCTGTGTATTGCTCACCATAATAAAGCTGCCAGCTTTGAATGCCATTATAGTTGGGCATATATTGATTGGCATCCGGGTTGCCTGACTGGTGTGCACGCATATAGAAATTTTCGAAATTCCCTGCGTCCTGAGTGCGAAAACTTACGCCGGCAAATGTGCGGGTTTGCCCGAACATAATATCATATTCAATAATTCCATTGGTGAACGGTGCCCGCTTTAGCTGCGCTGAGCCAAACCCAAAAGGTGCACCATCCTGCTTAACACCAAGCTGCAAAGCCTGCTGCCCATCAAGGTCAACAACTTCAGCACCACCAATAAACATCCAATTTTCTTCCACAAACGGCACTGAATCAGTGTTTTGTGCAATCGCGCCAGAAGTGGCAAAAACCTGGAAACCACCAATAAAGCTAATGGCAACGGCGGTCTTTAAAAAATTTAAACTCATGTTGATACCTTTTCCAAAAATAAAACTAATGCGTCCCGAGGGGAAACTAGGGTAAGTTTATTGTTGCGAAAAGAGGTGTTTTTCGGTTAGCAGTGTTCCATGAATGGAACAAAAACTGACTTGTCTGCTCTTAGCCTGTTCGCCGCCGTTGCCCGCAATCGCAGTTTTCGTAAAGCTGCAATCGAGCTGGCTATGCCTGTGGCAACTCTTAGTCGAAAAATTTCAAATCTGGAGGAGGTGCTGGGAACGCAGCTTCTTCAGCGTACCACTCGCAGCGTGGTGTTGACCGAGGTTGGTGAGCAGCTGTTAAATGATATTGCTGAACCACTAACCAAACTGAATAAAGCAACCCGGCGGGCCGTGCACCAACAAGATTCAACCTCTGGTATTGTAAAAATCGCTACAACATACACTTTGGCAGAAACCAGCATATTGCCTGTGTTGCCAAAAATACGCCAGACCTGGCCCGATATCAAAATTCAATTGCTACTGAGTGAAGAAGTGATCGACATCCGCTCGAAGCGCGTAGACTTTGCCGTCAGGGCCGGAAAACTAAAAGACCTCTCGCTCATTTCCCGTAAACTGTGCACACATCACCTCATTCGCTATTGCACGCCAGAAATCCAAAACAGCAAAGAGGCCGGCCTTATATCTTATTCAGACGAATTTTTACATCCAGAACCAGCAAATATTGAAGTCAAAGATATGCGACTGGTTCTTCAGTTGGTATTGGCAGGACAGGGAGAGGCGTGGATGCCTAACGCCCTTTGCATGGAATATGAAAAGCGCGGCAAATTAATCAGAATTGACGATGCCAGGGTCTACGCGTCTGACATTTTTCTGGTATTTGGATCTAAAAAATTTGTACCAAAGCGTGTTCGGCTCGTGATGGATGAAGTTATTGAACATGCCCATAAATTTACCAAAGAGGCCCAGGTTGCATAAATATGGGCTGGTAAGGCTTGGGATTACGATTGAAAAAAGGGCACCCTGAAAGAGCGCCCTTTGATTATTTTTGAAGCTTCAAAAAAACTATTCGCGGAATATTTCTTTCCAGTTTCCGTCCTCGATGACCGAGACAACCACCTGATCGGCACCGCTATGATCTATTGCGGAATAGTTCATCTGCCCATCAAGTATTTCATCGTAATAATCCAGGCTTTCCATTCCGGCCTTAAAGGTTGCCGGGGTTAGATCAGGTCCAGCAGCTTCGAGGGCTCTAACAAGAACCTCAGCACCGGAGCGACCAAGCAAGGCACCAGAACTTGGCAATTGCTCACCTGAGGCTGCAAGATATTTTTGAACCCATGCGGCAACCGTTGGATTATCCATGCGGGCCAAAACATCAGCCCATGGAGCTGCAGCATAAAGACCTTCGGTCACACCACCGGGAACTTTGGCAATAACTGAGTGAAAACCGGCAGCTGTGGTGATAAAGCTGACGTCTGTCCAGCCCATGCGACCAGCGGTCACATAAGCGGTGATGATCTGGCGCACACCAAGTGCCACAGCAACCACATCACATCCTGCTTCTTTAAGGCGGGTCAGTGAACCAACAAAATCAGCATCATCGGGTTTGTGGGTAGTTTCTGCTGCATAGGTCAGACCCATTTCTGTGGCCACATCCTTGGCAGCGCTTTGCAACTCGGTACCAAAATCGGTGGGGATGAACATAGAGCAGATTTCCTCAGCGCCTTTTTCTTCTGCAAGGTAGGAAATTCCCACACTCATCTGTTCATAATAGGGAGCGCCTGGTGCGTAGCGATAATCAATGGGTTCCTCCAGCAACTGGCTGGAAAGTGTGAGCGGGAATACGTTAGCGATTTGTTTTGATTGCAGCAGCGGGAATGAGGCAATATTCATTGGCGTTCCCAATTGCAGGAACATGGCGAAAATCTTATCGCGGTTGACCAGCTTGTTGATGGCCGAAGTTGCCTTTGGAAGTTGATAACCATGATCTTCAACGATGAACTTTATCTGGCGTCCATGCACTCCGCCATTTTCGTTCACTTCGTCAAAATACAGCTGGGCTGCCTGCACTGCAGGGGCACCAAAAGCTGCAAAAATTCCCGAAAGATCATTGCTTGAACCAATAACTACTTCGGTGTCGGTTACCCCTTGAGTCTGGGCAAAGCTGGTGCCGGTGGCAAGAGCTGCCCCAAGGGTCAGCACTGAAGCCAGTTTTAATAGACGTTTCATATTTTTCCTCCTGTTAATTTTTATACATTTCTTCGATCAGTGAATTATAGCGTTTTTCTACAAATCCACGTTTTAACTTCATGGTTGCTGTTAGTTCATCATCTTCAGCCGTTAAAATTATGTCGATCAACCGAAAATTTTTGACCTGCTCAACTCTGGCAAAATGCTGGTTTGCTTCTTCTATTATTGAGCCGATTAACTCCTGAACTTCTTTGGCAGCGCAAAGGGATGCGAAATTAGAGAATGGCACCTTATGATCCTGAGCATATTTTTCAACATTTTCTTTGTCGATCATAACCAGACAGGTCAGATATTTGCGTTTGTCTCCAATAACCACAACGTCTGAAATATGGGCAAAGGACTTAAGTTTGTTTTCAATCTGAGACGGTGTGATGTTTTTCCCGCCAGCGGTGATAATGATGTCTTTGAGGCGGCCGGTGATGTATAAAAAACCATCCTCATCAAGTTTCCCAATATCCCCGGTTCTTAAAAACCCGTCATCGGTCATGGTTTCTTTGGTCTTTTCAGGCGAGTTCCAATATCCGGGAAAAACATTGCCACCACCAAAAAGCACCTCACCGCTTTTGGCTATTTTGATAGTCACCCCTTTAATCGGGGGGCCGACCGATCCGGTTTTATTTTGCTGTAATGTGTTCACCGAAGTCACACCGCTGCCCTCGGTCTGCCCGTATCCCTCAAGCAAGTTCACCCCGATGGCTTGAAACCATTCCAACAGATCAGGCGATATGGGAGCGGCCCCTGATATGGCCTGTCTTATGCGGGCCAGACCCAGCATGCGACGAAGGTTTTTTAGGACAATAAAATCCCAAATCGAAAAACGTAATGCAACCAGGAACGGCACTTCCCGGTTGGTAACAAGATATTGCGCCCGGTCCTGCCCGGCTTTCATCGCCTGTGAAAAAGCAAATTTTCCAATACCCGTCCCCTCCTGAATCATAATAGTGACCCTTGAGTATATTTTTTCCCACACCCGTGGCACGGCGGAAAACACGTGGGGGGAGACTTCTTGAAGATTGTCAAAAACCGTTTCAGTGCTTTCAGCAAAATTTACAATTGCCTTGCAAGCGATGGGTGAAAAAATTGAAGAATTGCGCTCAAATACGTGGCAAAGCGGAAGAAAGCACAATTGCTCATCGTTTTGCAGGTTTGGCAAAGCCTGCAGGGTCGACCCAACCGTAAAAATAATATTGCCCTGGGAGATCATTGCCCCTTTGGGCTGTCCGGTGGTGCCGGATGTATATATGAGCATGCCTATATCTTTTGGAGTTGAAAGAGCAATTTCGGTTTCAAATCTTTGCGGCTCTGATTGATTAAACTTTTCCCCAAGATCATAAAGTTCGTCCAGATACATGGTTTTTTCGTCTTCAAAATCATGCAGCCCGGCCCGCTCAAGAATTATAACTTTTTCAATTGCTGGAACCTGATCCTTGATTTCCAGATATTTGTCGAGCATTTCATCATTTTCAACAAACAGAATTTTGCTGTTGCTGTCATTGAGCAAATAGGCCAGTTGCGCGGGCGCATCAGTGGTATAAATTCCCGAAGTTATGGCGCCAATGCATTGGATGCCCAAATCCATATAGGCCCATTCCTTATTGTCTTCAGAAAGAATGGAAATCACATCTTTTCTATCTATGCCAAGGGAAACCAGACCAAGCCCTATGTTGCGCGCGTGGCGGTAATAATCATTCCATGAGTGAGAACGCCAGATGCCCAAAACCTTCTCACGATGGCAGGTGGCCTTGCCAAGTTCGCTACAGCGCTGAGAAAACAGTTTTGGCAGAGTGTCGCAACCATCAATATAAAACGGCCCAGTATGCATATCAGCATTATAGGACACGCCCTCAAATATGGTTTGGGGGGGGAGTTTTACCGGTTTTTCTGATGTGAGATTTTCACTCATTATTTTGCTTTAACTTCTCCAAAATTGCTATTGCCAAGTTTTTCAGCGCCAAGTTTTCAGCGCCAAGTTTTTTTCTGTTTCCAGCGCCGTGTTCCCCTTTCGGTTTCCTCACGAACGCCAAGATAAAATGATTGAATGTCTTTTGAATTTTGAAGCACATCTGCATCATCGGACATTACGATACCGCCAAGTTCGAGCACATAACCATAATCAGCAACCTCAAGGGCCACTTTGGCATTTTGCTCGACCAGCAGCATGGTTACGTTTTGTTCGGTATTGAGGCGCTTAAGTATCGTAAATATTTCTTCAACCAGCAATGGTGACAGGCCAAGACTTGGCTCATCCAAAAGCATAACATTTGGTGCTGCCATCAGACCGCGCCCGATAGCCAGCATTTGCTGCTGCCCGCCAGAAAGAGTGCCTGCAGGTTGTTTTGCGCGCTCGGCAAGAATGGGAAAATAGGAATAAACCATATCAAGATCGGCTTTTATTTGAGCCCTGTCAGAGCGGGTATAGGCACCAATGGATACATTTTCATAAACCGAAAGCAGGGGAAAAATTTCGCGCCCCTCGGGAACGTGCACCATTTTTTTACGTACAATTTCATCGGCTTCCATATTATGAATGGCTTCACCATTGAGCAATATGGATCCTCTGGCAGCGCTCATGACCCCGGATATGGTTTTTAACAATGTGGTTTTTCCGGCCCCGTTTGCCCCAAGAATGGTAACTATCTGTCCTTTGCGAACCTCTAAAGAAGCACCCCTTATGGCCATGATGGGACCATAATAGCTTTCCAGATTATCCACTTGTAAAACCGGAGATACGCTCATTTTTTTGCGCCCTCCTTTTTATCATCAAGACCAGATGATCCGAGATACGCCTTTATAACTTCGGGGTGGGATTGCACTTCTTTGGGGGTGCCAATGGCCAGTTCCTTGCCGTCTGCCAGCGCCAGAACCCTGTCAGAAACCGCAGAAACCAGATTCATATCATGCTCAACCATGATAACCGTAATGCCCATATGCTTTTTGATGTCTTCGATCCAGAAAATCATATCCTGAGTTTCTTCAAGCGAGAGGCCGGAAGCCGGCTCATCCAACAAAAGCAGCTTTGGCTCCGTTGCAAGCGCGCGGGCCATTTCTACCACCTTGCGAATGCCATAGGGAAGCCCGGCAATATATTTATCGCGATAGGGCTGCAGGTCTAGAAAATCAATTATTTCTTCGACAATTCGCCTATGTTCCATTTCTTCTTTGCGCACCGCCGGAGTAAAAAACGTCTGGGCAAATCCGCCAACTTTTGCATGGCGATGGCGACCCACCAGAAGATTTTGCAATACTGTGGATTGCTCAAACAGCTCAATATTTTGAAAGGTTCTGGCAATTCCCAGCGAGGGAACCTGATCTGGGCGTAGTTTTAAAATAGATTTATCCTCAAACCTTATGTCCCCTTCTGCCGGGTCATAAAAGCGTGAAATCAAATTAAACAGCGTGGACTTTCCGGCCCCATTGGGACCCACCAAAGCAAAGACTTCGCCCTTGCCCACATGAAACGAGACATTGTTGACGGCAACCAGTCCGCCAAAACGCAAAGTTACATTTTCAAGGGTCAAAAAACTCATTTCATGCGCTCGGTTTTAAGATAGGTTTTCTGGCGCTTAAACATGCCTTTGCGATAGAATGGAAACAGTTCGAAATAGGTGCGAATTTTAATCCAGCGCCCATAAATTCCTCTGGGTTCAAACAGAATAAAGCCAATGAGAATCAACGCGAAAACGCCACTTTCGATACCCGGTATAATTATTGTTCCAAGGCCGAAGGTTTCGGAAATACCATCGCGGGTTATGGCTATGGCCTGGGGTAAAAATCCAATGACCAACGCCCCAAAGAATGCCCCGTGGATTGAACCAAGTCCCCCGATAACAATCATCAGCAATAATTGAATTGAAAGCACCAGATTAAAGGTTTCATTGTTAAATGCACCGGCGAACAGGCCCAGCAATGCCCCGGCCAAGCCGACAATGGCGCAGGATATACCAAAGGAAATTGCTTTGGTTTTGGTGATGTTAACCCCCAGTGCTTGCGCTGAAATCTCAGAATCCCTCACCGCAACAAACGACCTGCCAAGGGGAGAGCGCAATATGTTTCGATAGGCCCAAAGCACCAGCAACGTTACAACAAGAGTTAAAAAATAAAACAAAATCGGAGTGCCATAGCGATTTATATCAACGCCAAAAATATCAAATGGAGGAGCGGCAAGGCCACCAACGCCTCCCGTCCAGGGGGCAGTGATAACGATGATATCATCAGTCAAAATTGAAATGGCCAAAGTGGCAATGGCCAGATAAATGCCATGTAAGCGCAAAACCGGCAAGGCAATGATCGTTCCGGCAATTCCGGCAATTACACCGGAAAGGGGAAAGGCAATGATAAACGGCACCCCGCGCTGGAGCATTATCACATTGGCATAACAGCCAATGGCCATGAAAGCTGCGTGGCCCAGACTGGCCTGCCCGGTGTGACCGGCAAGAACCATTAGTCCCATTCCGGCAATAGCCCAGATTAAAACATTGGTTGCTTCACCAATTAAAAAATCATCAATCAGCCATGGAAGGGCCACAACAAATATCAGCAGCGCCAGATACCAGAACATCTGGGTGCGGTGCTTGAACAGTTTGATATCGTCATTATAGGACCGTTTGAAAACAAAACGCATTTTTGGCCCCCTTAAACTTTTTTCTTTTGCATCTGCGAGAAAATTCCGGCAGGCCTGAATATCAGCACCAAAAGCATCACCGCATAGGGCGCGATCTGGGAATATCCGGCAGGTAAGGCATAAGCGGCAAACGGTTCAATAAGTCCGATTATCAACCCACCGATCAGTGCACCCGGCAGTGATCCAAATCCACCAATAACAGCGGCGGCAAATGCCTTGATCCCCAATAGTCCGGTGGAGGGATCAACTGCGCCCTTGGAAGCAAACAGCACTCCTGCAACCGCTGCAACTGCGCCTGCAAGTGCCCAGACAAGGCTTTGAATGCGTTTTACGGGAATGCCCACATAATAGGCTGCCAACTGGTTTTGCGAGGCCGCCTGCATGGCCTTGCCCAGCTTGGCCTTGCGGAAAAACAAAAACAAAAACAGGGTGAGCAATAAGGTCACAACTATTACGGCAACCTCCTCAAACCCTAAAACAAGCTCACCAATTCTAAGCTCTCGTCCAGCAAAAGGGGTTTCGAGCAATTGCGGCTCATGCTTCCAAATTGCCCCGACCACAAAGCGGATTATAAACCCAAGGGCAATGGTCAGTATCACCACGGCAATCTGGGGCTGGCCGAACATTTTGCGGATGACAAAAAGATCCAGCAAATAGCCAAGAACTGCCATTATGGAAATTGCCAGAGGCACTGCGATCCAAAAATCAATGCCTAAAAACTGCGGATTAGCCAGCCAGATTGTGATAAATGCTCCAAGCATCATAAAATCACCCTGGGCAAAATTTACCGCTTCCGTTGCTTTGTAAATCAATACAAAGCCAAGGGCGATAAGGCCATAAACCGAGCCATTGGCAAGCCCGGAAATAACAAGTTGCATCATGTCCAAATCAAACCCCTCCCCTCGTGGCATTTTATTGGCAGCTTTTTGCAGTTTTTCAGCTGTTTCCGGTAGTCCCGGATTATTTGCCTAAAAACTTAACAGACACAAAAACATATTGCAGCCAATACGCCAAGGGTAAAACCAAAAAAGCTGCCTGATTGGGGAAAGTTTTTTGGTTTTTTACAAACCTAACAAAAATCTACTATGCTCAGAAATTGCTGATATTGCTGTATGGGGCAAGTAAATACAAAAAACTTACAAAAACTTACAAGAGGTTACGTAATGGTCAATTTGAATGAAGTAATAAAATTCTGGTTTGAGGACCATGATCAAAAAGACTGGTACGGCTCAACTGATGAGTTTGATAAACTGCTTCATGAGAAGTTTTTTGATCTGCACGGGCAGGTTTGCGCCGGTGAGGCCGATCACTGGCGTCAAAATCCGCAAGGACGATTAGCGGAGATCATTGTTCTTGATCAGTTTTCGAGACAGTTCTTTCGGGGAAAAGCTCAGGCCTTTGCCTATGATGGTATGGCTCTGGTGCTGGCCCAGGAGCTTGTGGCAACAGGAGGCGATAAAACCCTTACTACTGACCAGAGGTCTTTTGCCTATATGCCATACATGCATTCAGAATCCCTGAAAATTCACGAGGTGGCAGTTAAACTGTTCGGCTCGCTGGATGTTGAGGCATCCCTTGAATTTGAAATCGCCCACCGTGACGTAATTGTGCGCTTTGGGCGCTTTCCAAAACGCAACGAGGCCCTTGGCCGCACCTCCACCAAAGAAGAAAAAGCATATATTGAAGAGCGTGATGAAAGTTTTTTTTAGGAATTTCACCCAAACAAACGAGCGGAGAGAAAACCAGCGACAGGGGTTAATAAATTGAATAATTTATTCCTGATCTGAAACCTGTTTCATAAAATCAGTGGCAGACATAATGATATTTTCATCAATATCCCCAACAAGTTTTTTGTCTTTGCCTGCATAATCCATTGAGTTCAAAATCGTAGCAATGGCACCCAGTCTGGCCCGCCGCTTGTCATTAGCTCTTACAATGGTCCACGGAGCAAAATCAGTATGGGAGCGCTCAAGCATTTGATTGCGAGCGCTGGTATATTCATCCCATTTTCCAAGGGCGCGCAAATCAACGGGCGACAATTTCCAGTTTTTTAGCGGGCTATGCCGGCGATCGTGAAAGCGCTTGATCTGCATAGGGCGAGAAATGTTGAGCCAGAATTTGAACAGTTTTATTCCATCCTGCACCAGCATTTTTTCATAAGAGGGCACTTCTTCAAAAAAAAGCTCGGTTTGTTCCGGAGTGCAAAAACCCATAACAGGCTCGACTACAGCACGATTATACCAGGAGCGATCAAACAGCATAGTTTCACCACCCGCTGGCATATGGCAGGTATAGCGCTGAAAATACCATTGCACCTGCTCACGATCAGATGGGGCGGGCAGTGCCACAACTTTTGTATGCCTTGGGTTGAGATTTTCCCGATAGCGTTTGACGACCCCGCCTTTTCCGGCGGCATCGCGCCCTTCAAAAACCGCAACTATGCGATCTCCACTTTCGCGCAAATGGGTTTGTAGTTTTACCAGCTCGACCTGCAACAAAAGCAGCTTTTGCTCATATTTGGAATTTTTGAGCTTTTTATCATAAGGATAATTGCCAGAGGCCAAGGCCTCTTCCTCAATTATTTGAGGAAGAGAAGGATTATCAAGATCAAACTCATCAATAGCGCCGGTAAGTTTTTTGCTTTCAACGCCCATAATAAAATCCGATCACTTGCAATTGCGCAAAATCCTAAAGCGCGTCGCGTTTAATCTGAACCGCACCGACGCTTTATTTGTTTGTTTTCGCATATCTTTTACCCCAAAACCGGTTCCCACTTTTGGGAGACATGCTGTAGGGTCAGCACCTAATTTGGTTTCTTTTTGCGATCCATGGTGTGATAGGCGCGCTTGGCATGAAACTTACAATAGGGCGCGCTGTCATCGGCGTCATGACCGCAAAAGTGAAAATCCTCCAGCAAAGGATCACCAATGGGCCACTTGCATCTCTTTTCACTCAATTCCAAAAGCCCGATGCGCTCGGCAGGCGGAATAAACAATTCCGGTGCCAGACGCGCGGCAAGACGTGGATTTTGCTGTTCAGCAATTACAGGGCTTAAGGCATTGGCACCTGATACTGGCATGGAAACCGTGCTACGCCGTTTGCCTCCACCTGATGAGCCACCACTGCCCCCTCGAGTTCCGGCATGGCGGTTCACCCGGCTGGCCGTGCGTGCCCTTTGGGTTGAATTGGCAGGTTTTGCCCGCCCGGATAGCTTAAGCCGATGCACTTTGCCAATGACCGCGTTTCGGGTCACCCCTTCGCCAAGCTGCAAAGCAATCTGGGCTGCACTAAGCCCTTCCATCCATAATTTTTTTAGTACGCTAACACGTTCGTCTGTCCAGCCCATTTACAGAATCCTCTATCGCGCTGCCAATTAACTATTGCAGCTAAATTTATCTACAGGTCGTATGTTTTGATGGACGAATGCACGATATATCGTGGCCCCACGGGATGATATTAACCAATTCAATGAATCCGTGACAAGGGAAATTGCTGGATTTCCACGTAAAAAAATCAATTGGATATTTGATCGCCCAAATTTATCAGCTCTGCAAGTTATACAACCGTAATTAATGATGAGTCGTGCCAAGCACTTAAGTGCAATTGGAGACGTTGCAATTGACAATATCCATAGCTGTGGATTAAATTCAATTAATCGACGTGCCCCTGCCATGGGAGCGCGTTTTTTGCTTTTGGTGGAAGTTTTTGGTCCATTTGAGGCAGGCGGAAGGTAAAAAATAAGTCTGGCTTAAAATTACCTGAGCATTTAGAAACCTCGTTCTTTAACAAAACAAAAAGGAAAAAGCCCATGTCGACCCCCAAAAACCCCGCACCTGAAAAGTCAGCGATGTTTGGCACCTATGCCCGCACGCCTCTGACATTTGAGCGCGGTGAAGGGGTGCGACTTTATTCAAGCGAGGGCGAAGAATATCTGGATTTTAATTCAGGTATCGGGGTCAATGCCTTGGGCCATTCTGATAAGGGTATTAAAAAAGCGTTGCTGGAGCAAAGCGAAAAGCTTTGGCATGTCTCCAATATTTATACGATCCCCCAAGCTGAAAAACTGGCGCAAAAACTGGTGAAAGCCACTTTTGCCGATGCGGTGTTTTTCACCAATTCGGGGGCAGAGGCTGTTGAATGTGCAATTAAGACCGCTCGGCATTATTTCTTTGACCTCAAACAGCCGGAAAAATTTGAAATCATTGCTTTTACAGGCTCGTTTCATGGTCGCACCCTTGGCACTATCGCTGCGGGGGGCAATCCGGCTTATGTGGAGGGTTTTGGACCGACGCTGCCCGGTTTTACCCATATTGCCCCCGGAGATCTCAAAGCTGTGGAAAATGCAATAGGGGAAGCAACCTGCGCAATTTTAATTGAACCCGTACAGGGCGAGGGCGGCCTAAACGCCATGGACAAAAACTTTATGAGTGGTTTACGCAAGCTGTGCGATCGCCATAATCTGCTGTTGATCCTTGATGAAGTGCAATGCGGATATGGACGCACGGGGAAGTTTTTTGCCTATGAATGGTCAGGGATTGAACCTGATATTATGGCGGTGGCCAAGGGAATTGGGGCCGGATTTCCCCTTGGCGCCTGTCTGGCGACTGAAAAAGTGGCCGCTTCGATGGTTCCGGGCACCCACGGATCGACCTATGGGGGCAATCCTTTGGCCTGTGCGGTAGGCAATGCTGTGATTGACCATATTCTGGCGGACGGGTTTTTAGCCCATGTGGAAAAAACGGGTCAGGTGTTAAATCGTTATATGCAACAGCTTATGCAGAAATATCCTGATCTGGTTCTTGATGTTCGGGGAAAGGGCCTGATGGCCGGAATGAAGATCAAGCCGCCAATTCGCGATTTTGTCGACAGCCTGCGTAGCCACAAATTGCTGTGTGTAGCGGCCGGTGACAATGTTTTAAGGTTCTTGCCTCCCCTGATAATTACCGAAGATGATATTGGTGAAGCATTTAAAAAGATAAGCGCCGCATTGGATGATTTTCAAAGCAAGACGCATTAGGGTTAGGCCCTAGGTTTTAAGGATTTTATTTATGAGCAAACAAAATTTTGTACCGGCACAACAATCCGGCAAACCATTGCGTCACTTTCTTGACCTGAAGGATTTTTCTAAAGAAACATTGCGCAAAATATTAGAGCTTTCAAAAGAGCTTAAAAAACTAATGGCAGAGGGAGAGCGCCCGCCGATCCTTCAGGATCAGATGCTGGCAATGGTATTTGAGCGCGAAAGTACGCGCACAAGGGTATCTTTTGATGTTGGCATGCGCCAGCTTGGCGGTCAGACTTTAATGCTGACCGGGCGCGAAATGCAATTATCCCGTGATGAAACCATCGCCGATACAGCACGGGTATTATCGCGTTATGTGGATGCGATAATTATTCGTATTCTATCCCATGATGATCTGCTGGAGCTGGCGGGAGCGGCTTCAGTTCCGGTGATCAACGGGCTTACCCACCTTTCGCACCCGTGTCAGGTGATGGCCGATATTCAGACATATGAAGAGCATCGAGGCCCAATTGAAAATGCAACCGTGACATGGGTCGGGGATGCCAATAATGTTTTGGCGTCATGGGTGCATGCAACAGCAATTTTTGGCAATAGGCTAAATATCGCCTGCCCTGATGAATATGCGCCCTCCCAGGGCATGCTGGCCGATATTGGGGCGGCCGGTGATAAAATAAACCTGATTAAAGACCCAAAGGAAGCGGCAAAAAATTCTGATTTGATTATCGCTGATACCTGGGTTTCCATGGGCGACAAAGATGCCAGCGAGCGCCGCCGTATCCTGTCCCCGTACCGGGTGGATAAAGACCTGATGGATATGGCCAATTCTGATGCCCTGTTTATGCATTGCCTTCCCGCCCATCGTGGTGACGAGGTGAGCGCTGAAGTTATGGATGGTGTGCAATCGGTAGTTTTTGACGAGGCGGAAAACCGGCTACACATACAAAAGGCTATTCTGGCCTATGTATTTGGTATCGAGGAGCTATCGTGAATAAAACAGAGGCAGATGATCCAGCACCGATGGAAAAATATGGCCTTGATCGTCCTGAAAGCGGTGATGATGTCTATGTGCCTTTTACCCTTGAGAATCTCAATTGCCGTGGACGATCCATAAGACTGGCCGATGCGTTACACAAAATAATAAGCGCCCATGATTATCCGGCCCCGGTTGCCCGTGTACTTGGGGAGGCAATCGTTTTAACCGCCCTTATGGGGTCTTCCATGAAATTTTCCGGGCGCTTTATTTTACAGAGCCAGACCGATGGGCCGGTAAACATGATCGTGGTGGATCTTGATGCGCCCGATGGGCTTCGTGCTTATGCTCGTTTTGATAAAGATGCCCTGGAGGCAATGGAAAAAAACGATCGGTCAAACTCTGCCCTTCTGTTGGGCAAGGGCCATTTGGCGATGACTGTTGACCAGGGCGCTCATACCGAGCGCTATCAGGGAATAGTTGAAATTGACGGCTCTGGCCTTGAAGTGGCAGCCGAGCATTATTTTGCCCAGTCCGAACAAATTCCCACCAAAGTGCGCCTGGCCGTCGGCAGTCATAAAGCCAAAGGTGATGCGGGTTCTGTTTGGCGGGCCGGTGGCATGATGGTGCAATATTTGCCCAAAGCCAAAATCGATAAAAACGAAACCCCAGAAGAAAATATTGACCTTCCCGGCGATGGTATTTCTCAAGATGCAGTGGAAGAAGGAGATGCTGATAATTGGAACGAAGCTCAGGCTTTGTTTGCCACCATTGGCGATGATGAGCTTATTGATCCGCAGATTTCAATCGAAAGATTACTGCTGCGCCTGTTTCATGAAAAGGGGGTAACAATATTTGACCCTGAACCGCTGGTGGCACGATGCACATGCTCCCCCGAGCGAACAGAGGCCATGTTGCAGACGAATTTTTCAGCCAAAGAGCGAAAAGATATGGCGGTGGATGGGGAAATAGAAATCACCTGTGAGTTTTGCTCAACCACCTATCATTTTAATCCCAACCAGTTTGTTATTGAAGAATAATTTATGACTCCATGTTGGAATTCATAATCAGGGTCAATGGCCCCTGCTTACGCCTGCCAGAAGCGCGGGGTGAACAGTACTAAAATAATCAGAATTTCCAACCTTCCTACCAGCATGCCAATTATCAAAAGCCATTTAGAAATGTCCTTTAAGGGGGCAAAAGTGCCGCTTGGCCCAATAACATCACCAAGGCCCGGCCCCACATTGGAAATAGCGGTAGCAGCCCCACTAAGGGCGCTAACACTATCCATGCCGGTGGCGCTTAATAATACTGCCAGCACAAAAAAGCTCGAAATATATAAAAACACAAAACTTTGCACTGAGGTTGAAACATTTTCAGGCAGCGGGGCGCCATTATAGCGTTTGATATAGACCCTTGAGGGGGTAAGAATCTGGCGCACATGCTGATAAAGATCGCGAGCCAGCACCTGAAATCTGAATATCTTGATGCCACACGATGTCGAGCCGGTGCAGCCGCCCACAAACATCAAAACAAAAAATACAGCAGTGGCCAGCGGGCCCCATGCTCCATAGTCAACGGTTGCATATCCGGTGCCGGTTATAACCGAAGTGACAGAAAACAGGGCATGGCGAAAAGCCTCTTCACCCTCATAAATATTGATATTTATCTGCACCATCATGATTATTATGGTCACCGATACCAGCAACAAAAGAAAAGTGCGCACCTGAGAGTCAGAAAAAAGGCGCTTCCATTGCCCATATTGAACAGCTCCAAGATATAGGGCAAACGGCAATGCCCCCAAAATCATGAACACAATGGAGGTATAATCAATGGCTATGGAATTAAAGCTTTCGATTGATCCATCACGGGTGGAAAAACCGCCCGTGGCCACCGTGGTCATGGCATGCACTATGGCTTCGAAAAAATTCATTCCGAAAAACCAGTATATGGCGGCGCAAGCTATGGTCAAACCCAGATAAATAATCGTCATGCCACCGGCTATCTGAGTGGCGCGCGGCAAAATCTTATCGGGAGTTTCAAAGGCCTCAGCCTTAAACATCTGCATGCCACCAACCTGCAACATTGGCAAAACGGCAATAGCCATCACGACAATACCCAGACCACCAAACCATTGTAACAGTCCGCGCCAGAGCAATATTCCCTCTGACACATTATCAAGGCCAACCATGATAGTGGCCCCGGTTGTGGTAATTCCAGACATGGATTCGAACACGGAATCGGTGAAGCTCAAGCCAAGGTCTGACCAGAAGAATGGCAACGCCCCGAAAAACGTCAACACAATCCAGATCAGCGCCGTAAGCAAAAACGCCTGACGCATGGTTAAGGTTTCAATGCGCCCTGAGGTTGAGGCCCAAAGTCCGCCACCGCTTAGAGTGGTGACAAGGGAAGCACCAAGAAACACCCGCCAATCATCATTGCCGGCAATGGCATCGGCAAAGGCAGGCAGCAGCATGGCAAGGCCAAGACTGGCGACCAGCGCCCCGATTATCGTCAGTAAGGTTCTTAGCTCCACAAAAAGCCCGTTATGTTGATAATAGAAGGATTAAATATGCCCGGTATATTCAGTATCAGCTTCCTATGCTCTTTCAACCCTATAAGGCACTTGCAACCCTATAAGGCACTTGCAACCCTATAAGAGGTTTGAAAATATTGCCTGTTCAAGCAATCAAATGATTGTGCCGCCAAATTGATGGGACTTTTTTTGTAAAAGATTTTAGAATGAAAACCTATTAAATTAATACGGTCACTGCCCCTTATATCAAGAGAGCCTAAAAATCATGCTTGATGGCTTCATGCGAAAAATCATTGATCCCCCGCTCAATGGGGCAGGAAAAAAGCTGGCTCAGATGGGAGCCAGTGCCAATGGAGTAACCGCTGCCGGGCTGATTTTGGGAATTATTGCAGCGGTACTTATAGCGATAGGCAATTTCTCGGCTGGTTTGTTTTTTCTTCTTTTGTCCCGCATCGCCGATGGTCTTGATGGCGCGGTAGCTCGGGCTACCCAAAAAACCGACTTTGGCGGATTTTTTGATATCGTGTCGGATTTTTTGTTTTACGGGGCCATTGTTCTGGCTTTTATTGTCTATGACCAACCGGGAAACGGGCTGGCGGGGGCGGTATTATTGCTGTCGTTTTATTTCAACGGCGCGACATTTCTTGGCTATTCCATTCTGGCGGAACGTAACAAATTATCCTCCAGCGCCAGGGGAGAAAAAAACCTCTATTTTACCGATGGATTGCTGGAGGGAACCGAAACCATTGCTTTTTTTGTGGTGATTTGCATCTGGCCAAACCTGTTTGCGCTTTTGGCCTATGTTTTTGCGACCGCCACATTTTATACGGCAATTATGCGGATTTGGCGGGCCAAAAAGAATTTTCCGCCAAATCCTGGTTCCTGAGGCATTTAATTTTAAGTCTTTTATTTTGTCGCGTTTTCGAACCGGATAACCGCATACACTTATCCTGAAAACGCTCTATATCTGATCCAGCCCAAACGCCAGATCGGCTATCAAATCATCTGCACTTTCAAGCCCAACCGACAGGCGCAACAGATTATCCTTGATGCCAAGCTCATCTCTAACATCCTCAGTCAAGCGCTGATGGGTTGTGGTGGCGGGGTGGGAAATAATTGATTTTGCATCTCCCAGATTGTTGGAAATCAAAAATATGCTTAAGCCATCGGCACACTTAAAGGAGGCCGCTTTGCCGCCCTTGATTTCCATGGCAACCATGTTTGAACCGCCACTCATCTGGCTTTGGGCTAAATCATATTGAGGGTGGCTTTTATCACCGGGATAAAAAACTCTTTCGACTTTTTCATGGGAGGAAAGGAATGCTGCAAGTTTTGCGGCCGAACGGGTCATTTCCCTGACCCTTAAATCCAGTGTCTCCAAGCCTTTTACCATCACCCAGGCGTTAAACGGGCTAATGGAAGGGCCGGTCTGGCGAATAATGGTGTGAATATCCCCCTCGATCAGCTCTTTGGAACCTAAAATTATCCCCCCCAACGCTCGGCCCTGTCCATCAATATGCTTGGTTGCCGAATAGACCACCAGATCAGCGCCCAATTGCAGGGGCTTTTGCCAGATGGGGGTGGCAAATACATTATCCACCACCAAAACGGCATTGTTGGCATGGGCAATTTCGGCCACCGCTTTTATATCCACCAACTCCAGAGTTGGATTGGTCGGGGTTTCTATAAAAATAGCTTTGGTGTTTTTTTGCATTGCGGAGGCAAAGTTTTGCGGGTCGCGTCCGTCAACAAGGGTGGTTTTTACTCCCCAGCGCGGCATATAATCCTCGATGACAAATCGGCAGCCACCAAATAATGCCCTTGAGGCCACCACATGGTCACCAGCTCTTACCTGTGCCATCATCGCCGTTGTTACAGCTGCCATGCCGGTGGCGGTGGCACGGGCTGCCTCTGCGCCTTCCAGCAATTTCATACGATCTTGAAACATCTCAACGCTGGGATTGGTAAATCGCGAATATATGTGACCGGGAGAGTTTCCCTTAAATCTTTCTTCAGCGGCCTCGGAACTTTCATATGTAAAGCCTGAATTCATAAATATTGCTTCAGAAGTTTCGCCAAACTGACTTCTTTGCGTACCCCCATGCACCAGACAAGTCTGCGCCGAGCGGTTTTTATTTTCACTCAAGGGATTTTTATGGTTGGGCATGAGCCTTTACTCCAAAACAAAAAAACCGACCATACGGCCGGTTCTCAAGGTCCTTTAGCATTTTATTTATAGTGGCTGCAATCAGACCGGCCAAATCACCACTTATCAAAATGATCTATAACTTTTTTGCGCTTGGCGTCAATGATCTGGATTGCTATGCAACTACTCATCAGCAACGAAAGAGCAAAAAAATGCCTAAATGGCCAAACGGCATATTCTCAGCGCAAATGATAGAACAATTGCTGGATGAGAAATCTGTCCATATTGAGCGCCCGTTAGATGATGATCAAATCCAGCCTGCTTCCCTTGATATGCGCCTTGGGGAAAAGGCTTTTCGGGTGCGCTCCAGTTTTTTGCCCGGTCCAAACAACACGGTGAAAGATCGCATTAGAGAATTAATGCTCCACGAGATCGACCTTAAAGAGGGCGCGGTGCTGGAGCGGGGTTGCGTTTATCTGGTGCCGTTGCTGGAATCCATGAACCTGCCCTCAGATATCAGTGCTTCTGCCAATCCCAAAAGCTCCACCGGAAGACTGGATATTTTTACCCGGGTGATTTGTGATTATGCCCGCCAGTTTGATCAGGTGGAAAAGGGATATAGTGGCCCTTTATATCTGGAAGTTTCTCCGCGCACTTTTCCCATTCTGGCCCGCACAGGATCAAGGCTGACCCAAGTGCGCTTTAGAAAAGGCGACACCAGGCTAAATATCGAAGAGCATAAAAAACTCCATGCTGAGCAAACTCTTGTTTTTGACCCCAATGTTGAAGTGGGTAGAGGGGTATCCTTATCAATTGACCTGTTGGGTCAAGGGCGTGATGGCCTGGTTGGGTTTCGCTCCAAACATCATACGGCAGTGGTTGATGTGGACAAAAAAGACGCACTTGATGTATTGGATTTCTGGGAACCTTTATACAGTCGCGGCCGGGATGAACTTATTCTTGACCCGGATGAATTTTATATTCTGGTCAGTCGTGAAAGCGTGCATGTTCCACCTGATTTTGCCGCTGAAATGATGCCGTTTGATCACACGGTTGGAGAATTTCGTGTGCATTATGCGGGGTTTTTTGATCCCGGATTTGGGCATGACGCGGCAGGGGGAACCGGATCAAGAGCTGTTTTGGAAGTGAGAAGCCATGAAGTGCCCTTTATGCTTGATCATGGCCAAACCATTGGCAGGCTTATTTATGAGCGGATGGCCAAACGGCCCAAACTGCTCTACGGCTCCGATCTTGGCTCAAATTATCAGGCTCAAAGCCTGAAATTATCCAAACATTTTCGCCCATTTTCAACAAACTAACCGAGTCAAGCAACATTTGCCATCAGTGCAGCCTTGTTCTTTGGGTCGTGCGTACATATGTCAGGACCCTTAGGGTCCGGACCCTAAGCTGATGCCAATGGATAGGGACCAGGGACAGGGCCAATGGTTCTTGATTTGGATTGTTGATCATGACTGACAGGGAAAATTCCAGCATTGATGCCATAACCCCCCCTGAGAATTTAGCCCCCAAGAATTTAGCCCCAGAGAATTTAACCCCAGAGAAAAAACCAAAAAAGCTTTTTGGAATTTTTAGCGTGCTGTCCCGGTTGTTATTGGCGATCGCAATAATTGGCGGGGCAGTTTTTTTAGCTCAGGACATGATAAATAATCGACCTGAGGTGGTAAAAAGAACAGAATTTGAACGCAGTTTTACTGTCGCAACAATTACCGCTCAACCACAAACCTTCAGGCAGGAAATTTTAGCCTTTGGGGAAGTGGTCGCTGCCTTAAATCTAAATATTCGCGCTCCGGCGGCGGGTGAAGTGATTTTCGTTGCTCCAAACTTGCGTCCTGGTGGGTTTTTGGAGGCCGGGCAGGTGTTGGTAAAAGTTGACCCTTTTGATTACGAACTGGCCCGATCGGATGCACAAACGGCTTTAGCGGATGCTCGCTCGTCGCTGGTAGAAGAAGAAGAGCAGTTACGCATACAGATATTGAATATTGAATTTGCCCAAAATTCTCTGGATTTGGCAGAAGCTGATCTGGAACGGGCCAAAACGCTGTTTGCAAGTGGCTCTGTGACAAGTCAACAATTGGAAAGCCGTGAGCTGTTGCTCTTTCAACGTGATCAGGCCCTGCGGCAGGCCCAAAGCGAAACCATATTGCGCAAGCAGGGGGTTTTGCGGCGCCAAAGCTCCATTGACAATGCTTTACGCTCCCTTGAAAGGGCAGACAGAGCGCTGGCTGAAACCACAATTATTACCCCCTTTGATGCGGTTGTTGTTTCATCAAATGTCGTTCCCGGCGCCACATTTGGGCAAGGGGAAGAGGTGGCAAGTGTATATCAGGCCAATGCATTGGAAGTTCGGTTTACGCTCTCTCAAAATCAGTACGGGGAGCTTTTGTCTGAAGGGATTATTGGGCGAAAGTTAGAAGTTATCTGGGATGTCAAACCTGAAATAATTTCTGCAAATGGAACAATATCTCGTATCGGAGCCCAAATAAACGCGGCGGATGGCGGTGTTGAATTGTTCGCGGTGCTCGATAGTGAAATGCAAACATCAATATTGCCCGGCGCTTTTGTTTCAGTAAATCTCACCGGCAGGTCGTTTGAGAACGTTCTATCAATTCCTGAAACCTCGCTTTATTCCGACGGCCAGTTTTATGTGATTGACGATGGACGCATGAGAAGTGTTCAGGCTCAGGTATTGGCCCGAAACGGGGAAAATCTGATAGTTGATGCAGATGTTGATGCCGGTGCGCAAATCATTACCACCCGCATCACTCAGGCCGGTGACGGGGTGTTGGTGACGATCGAGGGTCAAGAGGACAGCAATCAAGAAAACAATAATAGCGCGCAGGATATCGAGCAACAGGGTGACGGAGCGCCAATTGCCCGTCCCGGTGGTCGATAAGAATGGCGGCTACAAGTCAGGATAAAACAATCAAATACGGGGCGCAAAAACGCATCAGGGGATTGCTGGCTTCTTTTGTTCAACACAGGAATGCGGCAAACCTGTTAATGCTGCTTCTGGTTTTGTTCGGCCTATGGGGTGCAAGCAATCTGCAACGCCAATTATTGCCAACCATAGACATTAGAGAAGTAACAATAATGGTGCCTTGGGCCGGTGCCAGCGCTCAGGATATTGAAAAAAACATTCTTCAGCTTATCGAGCCTGCCGTGCGTTTTGAAGATGGGGTAACCGCCCTGTTTTCAACCGCTCGTGAGGGCATTGGCAGTGTTGTGGTTTCGTTTGGTCAAGGCACCGATATGAAGGCCGCAGAAGATAACATAAAAGCAGCGGTAGACGCCGTTGCCAACCTGCCCCAAAGCTCTAGTGAGCCTGAGATTACCCAGTTAAAGTTTTTTGACCCCGTAGCCAGCATTGGTCTATCGGGACCGTTTCCCGAACAGACATTGCGCGAGTTTGCCCGAGAAATTCGTGATGGGCTTTTGGATGCGGGATTAGACAAGGTCAGCTTTGAGGGATATCGGGAAAGAGAAATTCAGATCAATGTTGATGATGCAAAGCTGCGCCAGTTTGATCTAACCCTTGATGATTTATCCCGAGCTTTAACACCCGGTTTTTTTGATCGACCCGCCGGGTCACTTCCCGGCAATTTTCAGGCCCAAATTAGAGCTGTGGCCAACGATTTAAGCGTTTCCCAGATCGAGGCAACCAGAATAAGAAGCCTGCCCACGGGGGAAGACTTAACCTTTGGTGATATCGCCACCATAAATGAGGGATTTAATGATGATATCTCGCTGGGGTTCATGCGTGGTCAACCGGCAATCGTTTTGAATGTGGCACGATCCATAACTTCTGATACGGTAATTTCCTACAACAAGATTTTAGCATATGTGGAAGAGTTACGCCCCACATTACCTGCAACCTTAAATGTTCAGGTGTTTGATGCGGCGGCTGAATTAGTCGATGACAGGCTTTCCCTGTTAATTACCAACGGTATAACCGGACTTGTTCTGGTGCTGATCATTTTATTCATTTTTCTTGAGGCGCGCATTGCATTTTGGGTAGCCCTTGGCATTCCGGTTTCAATTGTTGCCACTCTTGGTCTGATGTATTTCAGCGGCCAGTCCTTAAATATGATTTCCATGTTCGCCCTGTTGATGACTTTGGGCATAATTGTCGATGATGCCATTGTCGTTGGCGAACACACAGCAACCAGATATGCCATGGGCGATAGCCGGGCACAGGCAGCGGTGACCGGGGCCGGCCGCATGGCAATTCCTGTGATTGCGGCCAGCCTGACCACCATGGCGGCCTTTGGTCCCATATTACTGGTGGGAGGTGTTATCGGGCAGATAATGTCGGCGCTGCCAATGGTGGTCATTGCAGTATTGATAGCCAGCAGCATTGAATGTTTTTTAATCCTTCCAGGGCATCTGGCCCACTCATTGCCGAAAAAACGAAAACCCCCAAGTGGCTTTCGCAGGGGTTTCGATCAGGGGTTTGATTATTTTAAAAATAATATTTTCGGCAAATTCTCTGCCCTGTCCTATAGCTGGCGCTATGCCACCGTTGCCATCGCGCTGGCGGTGACAATTTTAGGCTTTGCCCTCATCAGTTCCGGAAAACTGGGATTTGAGTTTTTTCCGACTGCTGAGGGAGAAGAGTTTACGGTTTCGGCAACCTTTCATCCCGGAACCCCAAAAGAGCAGATGCAGGCGATATTTGAAGATATCGAAAAAGCCATTAGTGAAGCTGAGATTTCTTTAGCGCCGGATGGTGAGCAATTGGTGGTTACCACCTATGCCGAACTTGACGCCGGTAATTCCAACGCCACAATAAATGTTTTTCTCACCTCATCGGAAACCAGGACTGTTCGCACTTCCCTGATCACTCAGGCTGTTCGCGAGCGCCTGCCAATGATAGCGGGCGTACAAAATATCGGGGTGCGTGAGGCCAGCGGCGGGCCGGGAGGGCAGGCCATCGAAGTTCAGTTTTCAGGAGCTGATACAAATACTTTAAAACAGGCCTCCGAAGAGTTGCAATCGATCCTTGCAGGATTTACCGGCGTGACCGCAATTTCTGACAGTTTGAATTACGGCGATCCGGAACTGACCATGCAATTGAGCGATAGGGGAATTTCCCTTGGCTTCACCCTTGAAATGCTGGGTACACAGATCAGAGACGCGTTTGAAGGACGCGAGGTGGCAACCATTGCCACCCAGAATGAAGAGATTACCGTGCGCCTGCAACGAAGCCTCAACAATGTTGGTTCAGCAGCGCTGCGCAATTTATGGGTGCGCTCGAATGAGGGAGGGTTTGTACCGCTATCCTCCATTGTGACCTTTGCCGAACAGCGAGGATTTTCCCGCATCATTCGTGAAGAGGGAAAATCAACCGTCACAGTGCGCGCTGATGTGGAAGATGACACCATCACAGGATCAGAAGTCATAGATCGCCTGAGGGCTGACTATTTTGCGTCCATTGCCTCCAAATATGCAGTGGCAATCAATGTTGAGGGGACCGAAGCGGAACGCGATGCTGCATTTGGCGATCTGCAGCTGGGGGCACTGGTGGCCCTTGGGGTGATGTATATAATCATATCCTGGACTTTTGCATCATATTTTGCGCCATTGGCGGTGATGCTGATAATTCCCTTTGGCGTTGTGGGGGCCATATGGGGACACTATTTTTTAGGGTTTGATTTAACGATCATCTCCTTAATGGGACTTTTGGGGCTGGCTGGAATTCTGGTCAATGATTCCATTGTTTTCATATCACGCCTGAAAGAGCGTCAGGCAATGGGCGAAAGCCTGCGTTTGGCTTCAAACGGAGCGGCCAAAGATCGTTTGCGGGCCGTGCTTTTAACTTCCCTGACCACTATTGGCGGTCTTATTCCATTATTATTTGAAAAAAGCCTGCAGGCCCAGTTTCTCATTCCCATGGCAGTCACGATGATTTTTGGATTGGGGCTGGCCACTTTACTGGTGTTATTTTTGGTTCCGGCATTCATGGCAATTGGCACAGATATCGGAGCACTGCTGCGCTGGTTGTTCATGACCCCAAACGCAGCATCATTTTCTGATCTGTTGGCCGGACGTCATCATGATCAACGTCCTCTGGTTGAATCCGTGGAGGGTGAAACAGTAATTCGCGAATAGGTCCAAAGCCTATTGCGGCTGGGCATCAAGTTCATCATGGCGCTTTTGAATTTCCTCTGGCCATGTGGATTTAATGTAGGAAAGAACGGCAATTATATCCTCGTCACTCAACAGGCCCTCAAACTGGGGCATGCGGGATTTAAAATTTTCTCCGGCAAAAGCTGCTGAGCCGAATTTGGTCAGGTCGAACAATAATTCATCGCGGTGATGCCAGGTATGCCCACTTTCATCATGGGGAGGAGCGGGCAAAAATCCTTCCTCATCCGGGGAGCGCCAATTGTCTTGCCCCTCAAGATTGACCCCGTGACAGGCCGCACAACTTTGCTCATAAATCAGCTCTCCCTGGGCAACCAACTCCAAATTACCCGGTTTTAGAAAACCAGTGGTCGAGGGCTGATATTTTGGGGGCTGCATTATAAAAAAAGCTGCCACGCCACCAACCAAAATTATGCCAGATAATATTAAAACAAGCGATTTATTCATTTTTTAATCCAGTAATATTGCTGATATTTTGGGCCTACCCCAAAAACTATTCTATTCCATTTTCGCGCTGGATAGCGCGGATATAGGCGATGATGGTTGCCACATCTTCGCTTTTTACCCCCTCGATAGCAGGCATGGAACCAAAGCCATAATGATGGGCGCGCACCCCGTTTTGTACAGCTATATAAAACGCCCCATCCGCATGAAATTTGGGCTGGTAAATTGCATCTATCAAAGAGGGGGCAATCCCTTCTTGGCCTGCTACATCAACACCATGGCAGGCCGCGCAACTGGCATTATAAAGCTCCTCACCGGCTTTTTCCAAAACAGAAAATTGTGGCAGGTTCACCGCGACCATGGGTTCACCGTCCCCGGGTTGGGACAGGGAAGGTTGCAAATTGAATGAAATTATCACTCCACCAGCAACCAACACTGCAACAATTGCTATGGCTTTAAGGTTCATTTTTTCTCACCCCTCTTTGCCAAAATCATTTGGACAAAAATCATTTGGACTTGTACGACAAAAGCCGCAATGCATTGCCCACTACCAATATTGTTGACCCTTCGTGAATAACTACCGCTATTCCAATGCTTGCCCAGCCAATGATTGCTGATGGAATTAGAATAGCGACAATGCCAAGGCTCAGCCAAAGATTCTGCTGGATAATCGCTTTGGATTTTCTGCTCAGACCAATGGCAAAGGGCAGGTTTTCTAATTTGTCAGCCATCAGGGCAATGTCGGCGGTTTCCAGCGCCACGTCAGACCCTGCCGCTCCCATGGCAATTCCCACGGTGCTTTTTGCCATTGCCGGAGCATCATTGACCCCGTCACCAACCATGGCCACTTTGCCCTCTTCAGCTTTCAGCTTTTCAATCGCTGTCACTTTATCTTCGGGCAACAAGCCTCCCATCGGGTCAGTTATGCCAATTGTTGCGGCGACGGCATCGGCAACCCGCTGATTGTCCCCGGTCAGCATAATCATACGGCGAATACCGATTTCCTTTAGCCGCGACAACGTATTGGCTGCTTCCTTGCGGGCCACATCCATCACTGAAATCAGCCCAAGGTATTGCCCATCCATATGAACGATCATCACCGTATGGCCCTGAGTTTCAAGGGAGATCATCTGCTCTGTTAGAACATTTGGTGCCTCTTGGCCGGTAAGTTCTAAGAACAAACGCCGATTGCCTATGTGAACGGTTTTACCCTCAAAATTAGCCTTGATGCCCCTTGCCATCAATGCCTCAATGTCACTGGCCCCTTTTACAAAATCGGTTTTGAGGAATTCCTGACCTCCTGTAACGATAGCCCGTGCCAAAGGGTGATCGCTCAACTGCTCAACCGCCACCGCAACCTTTATAAGCTGCTCTTTTGAAACATCGCCGTGGGGAATGATATTGGTTAGTTTTGGTCGCCCCTCAGTCAGGGTTCCGGTTTTATCAAAGGCTACGGCAGTTAAGGAACCCAAATCCTCCAGCGGTCGGCCCCCTTTAATCAGCACCCCTTGTTTTGCCCCTCTTGCCACCCCGGCCAAAACAGCGCTGGGGGTTGAAATTGCCAAAGCACATGGAGAAGCGGCAACCAGAACCACCATGGAGCGATAAAAGGTTTCGGCAAAAGTTTCGCTGGTAACAGAAAAGGAAAACATCAACACAATGACCAGAACCAGCACGAAGGGAACAAAGTACTTTTCGAACTTATCGGTGAGCTGCTGGGTAGGGGATTTCTGGGATTCGGTTTCTTTAACCAGTTCCACCAGACGGGCCAGGGTGCTGTCCTTGGCAATTTTAAGCACCTTGATTTCCAGCACATTGGCGCCGTTTATAGTGCCGGCAAAGGCCCGGTTTTCATCAGGCAGGGTGCTTAAATCATATTCAGCATCAGGATTTGTAACCGGACGTTTATCAACCGGCATGCTTTCTCCAGTGATGGGGGCCTGATCGACAAAACCGTCTCCAGCAACAACAACACCATCGGCTGCAATTTTTGAATTGGGTTTGATGATAATGATATCACCCACTACCAGTTCCTCAATGTCCACCTCTACCTGTTGACCATCACGCTTTATCAATGCTGTTGAAGGGGCTAGCTCAGACAGGGCCTCAATGGATTTTTTGGCCTTGTTCATGGCATAATTTTCCAGCGCATGACCAAGGCTGAACAGGAATAATAACAATGCCCCCTCTTCCCACTTGCCAAGGGAAGCAGCACCGGCGGCGGCAACCAACATTAAAAAATCAATTTTAAACTGACCTTTTCTGGTGCTGACCACTGCTTCAATAAGGGTAAAATAACCTCCAAGAAAAAAGGCAATGACAAATAGCACAAAAGGCAATTGCTCAGGAACCGCCGAAATAAACGACAGGATAAGGCCGGTCACCCAAAATATGCCGCTGCCAATGGCAAAATACAATTCAGTATTTGGACCTAAAAAACCATCATGGTCGTGATCGTGTGACTTATCGCCGGTGGCTTCCATTTTTTGGCCTCTTTATTAAGTTCAAATTTATCAATCAGCAGCTGCCAGAACTTAGGTCCTGCCCCTAAGCAGTACATAAACTTATGGGGTGTGCCAACAGATGAGTTGTAGCTCACGCTATAGTTACGCTACGGAATGTCAGCACCTTTTAAAGATAAACAATTCAGGGTAACCTGTGCGATAAAAGTTTAGGAGCGATTGATAAATGCCCCCAGTTTCCACGGCACTTAAATTCATAGCGTCTATAATTTTTCTGTTTTTTACAACAATTGCTTATGGTCAAACTATGCAAAATCCACTTCTTATCGGGGTCAGAAATGTTGAGGTAGCGTGCGTTTTTAAAGGCGAGATTTTTGACGGTGAAACAAAGGAACGCATTTGTAACCTCCTTATCAACGCCACAGAAAAAAAATTTGGGTTCCCTACTGTGCGTAATGATGAGGCAAGACCGGATTTTTCTGTTTCCGGGGGGCCGGTCAGACTGGGCTACTTCTGGATTGAGGCTGTGTTTGAGCAGATTGGTGATGATACCATAAATGCTCAACTGACATGGGGTAATTCACGACCAATGCGCGGAGTCGACAGATCTCAAAGCGCAGATGCACTCGAATTTATATGTAGCGAAGATACTATTGAGACTGAGCGCGGCTTTGTTGCCGATTTACTAGACAGTATTAACATATAGCTATATATTCTTGAATGGTAAGTTTTTTTAAACTGGAGACTAATAATGGGCCATCCTGCTCCCTTCACTGACCAGCAAATAGCTGATCAGCTCACTCGCGATGGTCTGCATTGGAACACTGCAACAGTTACGTATTCTTTCGATAATTTCAGTACTGCGGGCAATAGTTTAGACGGGGTGCAGGAAGCATGGATCACCGCCGCAATTGAGGTGATAGAGGAAGTATTGAATATTGACTTTGTGCTGGTCGCAGGGGCAGCAGACGTTACATTCAATGGTTCATCAGGCGATGGCACCTATGCCAGCCAATCCTGGGGGGCGGGAAGTGTTTTTAGCAGCGTTAATGTATTCTTTGATCAATCGTGGGCAAGTAATCAAAGTGCAAATCTTTCCATTGGTTCCTATGGTGTTATGACCATCGCCCATGAGCTGGGGCACGTACTTGGACTGGAACATCCAGGTGATTATAATGCTGGCGGCGGACCAATTACCTATCTGGCTGATGCTGAATTATTACAGGACACGCGTCGTTATTCAGTGATGTCATATTTTGAACCTGAAGAAGACGGCTCCGGGTCCATTTTTTTTGATGTAGCGGCAGGGCAATTTATATACCCGCAAACGGCGATGGTCTATGACATTCTTGCCCTAACCGAAGGATCATTTAACGGTCAGTTCGGTGGTTATTCTTTGAATACAACGACCCGTGCCACCGATACTTCTTATGGTTACAATGCCACTGCTGGAATTAGCGGGGTCTATGATTTTACCAATAACACAGCACCGGCTCTAACTATCTATGATGCTGGTGGCATCGACACGCTTGATATGTCTGGGGATAATGTCGCAACTCAGATGTTTTTTAATTATAATCCAGATGGCACGATAGACACCTATTCTTCAACGGCCCGCACCAGCTCAGTAATAGATTTGCGAGAGGGCCAATATTCTTCAACAAATGGCATGACAAATAATATCGGCATAGCATTTGGCACGATAATCGAAAATGCGATTGGCACCCAGTTTAATGATACAATTATTGGCAACGGGGTTGCAAACACTCTTACCGGCGGGGCTGGCAATGACATATTAAATGGCGGCGATGGCAATGATATATTGCGCCTTGCAACCAGTGATATTGGCGACCTTGATACTCTCAATGGTGATGGGGGAACAGATACAGCCGATTATTCACAGTTTGGCTCAGCGGTCTGGGTTGATATGGCCTTTGGCGGCATTGATGGCTGGACCACAGATGCTGGTGATCTTACCACTGGAACCTGGCGGCCAATTAATTATCTGAATAGCATTGAAAACCTTATCGGCTCAGCTTTTGATGACAGATTAACCGGTGATGCCAATGATAATGTTCTCACCGGCGGTGCTGGCAATGACACGCTTACTGGTGGTGCTGGCAATGATACATTTGTATTTGATGATGATTTTGGTGGCGATGTTATTAATGACTGGCAGGATACCGGTTCCGGCTTTGAGGATGTGATTGATTTTTCCGGCAATAGTCAGGTTAACAGTTTTGGCGATATAACTGTTACATATGTAGCAGGTAATGCGGTCCTTACCACGCCGGATGGCTCCATTACGCTTATCGGAGTAGCTTCAGATATCGATGCAGCGGACTTTGTGTTCTAAAGCGTAAGTGGGGGCACAAGGCCAAACAAAAATCTCAAATGCAACAGTGGCCGCAGCTTGTTTGATTGCCCCTGTTATTTGCGTACTTTGTCGCCTTGTCCTCGACCGGTCATTGTCGCAACAAGAATTTTTATATCCAGGATAATGCTGCGTAGATCATAATATTCAGCATCCCATTTGGATAATCGTTTTGGGTTGCTCATATCCACCCCGTGAATTTGTGCCCATCCAGTAATTCCACCCTTGATGTCAAAAATACCAAGTTTTTTTCTTTCTGCAATCAGATCTTTTTGCACTGGTAGACAGGGACGGGGGCCAATAAGGCTTAACTCGTTTTTGTAAATGTTCCAGATTTGTGGCAATTCATCAATTTTTGTTTTCCTAAGAAAGTTGCCAGTTTTTGTAATGCTGTTTGGCGCAACCTCATGCGTACCAACTTGTTTTGTGCCAATGTGCATTGTCCGAAATTTATAGCAGGTGAATAGTTTGCCACCCTTTCCTACACGTTGCTGTGTAAAAATTCCCGGCCCAGGTGATGTCAGTTTAATAGCCACCCAGGTAGCTGCCAGAAGCCAACTTAAAAAAAAGCTTACAAAAACAGCAAACCCTAGATCCATTGCTCGCTTGGCTGTGGCATAAATCCAGTTTCCTGCCTGTCGGTCAGTTAACACTAGCTCAATAGTTTTTTGCGTGTTCTTATTGTTTTGGATTGCATTGGCCACAAGATCCACATGTACCGTCGGTTTGAATGAGGCCAGCAATTTGAAAATAAACGGGCGCAGAAAAGCTGGAATTCGTAAAAGTGCTTTTAATTTACCTGTATAAGTTGTCCCATAAACTATCGGTAATCGAAGTTTGACAATTGCGATATCATCAATCTTTGAAAGCAGTTCCCCAGCTTCTCGTTTGCTTATGGCATATGGGGAGGTGTTGTTTTTTTCACTGGCGTGTAAGCTTGTCGGATAAATAATTGTTTTTACACCGGCAGCCTTCGCTGAATTAATAACGGTCTTGAGATGCTTAACGTTTACGTCTCTAAAATCACTGATTTCACCCGATTTATCATTATTGCGAACGGCCAAATGAATCAGGGTATCGTAACCTTTGGCGCCAACTTCAAGATTATCGTAATCAGCAATTTGTGTGTTTGGAAATAGCTCTTGCAACCTTTCCCTGTTGCGACCAACAAGCAATAAATCTTCTTTTGAATTTATAAGTGAAGGAATAATATTGCGACCAACAAAACCCGAAGCACCGGTAATTATTATGCCCATAATGCAGCCCTGAAAAATACTAAAGTTTTTATTTTAACTGTTCTAGTATCAGTATCTTGGCGCTGCATCAAAACCTTATTTCTTGTCATGATCACCAAAACCGAATGCTTTTTTAAATTTAATGGATTTTAAGAGCGGATTTAGGTTTTTGTCTGTGTTGCGAAATCCATCTCTGATAAAATAACGATAAGCAACACCAAACCGGCTTCCAGGCAGCAAGAATTATTGGTTTTAACCTGTCACCCTGGAATTTTTTAAAAAAAGTTTCAGGGTTGTTAAACGCTATCCAACAATGTTTTAGTGCAAAGCTTGAGGAATTGATGCAACCGGGGGGGCGCGTTGGTGCAGAAAAATCAAAATCAAAATCGAATTTTGCTGATTTCACTAACGGCAGCATTTGCCCTATCGCATCTTGATCGGCAAATTTTAGCGATTACACTGAATGAAATCGGTATGGAATTTCAACTTTCCGATTTGCAATTAGGCATGCTTTCGGGCATTGCGTTTGCCATTATATATGTGGTGTTGGGGTTTCCTGTGGCCAAACTGGTGCGGCCGGGAAACAGAAAAATCATGGTAACTGGCGCCTTAACTATTTGGAGCGCCATGACGGCGATGATGGGCCTGGCGAACAGTTTTCTTACATTATTTATTGCCCGTGTCGGGGTTGGTGTTGGAGAGGCTGGTTGTGTGCCGCCATCCCATTCAATGATTTCTGAGGCCTATCCGAAAGAAAAACGTGCCGGTGCGCTGGCATTTTATTCAGCCGGGGCCAACATAGGTCTATTTCTTGCATTTTTGGTTGGTGGAATAATAGCTGCAAGATTTGGCTGGCGGTTCGCGTTTTTACTTGCCGGGGTTTTGGGGCTGTTATTGGCGTTGTGGATGCTAAGACTTAAAGAGCCTCTTGGTTCAATGAAGGGCACCAATTATCAACGGGCAAATTTTGGGGCAGTACTTAAATTATTTGTTACCGACGCCAGTATTAAGCACGCAATTATTGGTGCTTCCTTAACCGCAATTGTTGGATTTGGTACAGTTGCATGGGTCGCCACATATCTTATTCGCTCCCATTCTTTAAGTGTTGCTCAAGCCGGAATATATCTGGCAATTGTGATTGGAATTTTTGGGGCGTTGGGCACATGGGCTGGCGGGGTGAGCGCAGACAGACTTGGTGCGCAAGATAAAACCTGGCCTCTAAAATTTGTTGCAATAATAATATTGTTGGTGAAGCCGTTCCAATATATGTTTTATTTTTATGATGACACAATGTTGGCCCTGGCCCTTTTTATTATTCCCGCGGCGGCAGGTTCAATTTTTGTTGGCCCAACCCTGTCCCATGTTTATTCGCGCATTAAGCCTGCCGACCGTCCAATGATGACTGCTGTTTTTATGTTTTGGGTCAACCTGATTGGCCTTGGACTTGGTCCCGTATTGATCGGGTTGATGAGTGATAATCTGGCAGCTTCCTTCGGCACTGATTCTTTGAGGATTTCACTGGCGATAATTCAAATTGTCAGCCTTTGGGCGGCAGCTCATTTTTGGCTGGCGGGGAAGAAAGTTTGATCCATGCCCAAATTTTCCTAGTCTGGAGGCTCAAAGCCTGAAGCCGATTTTACCAGCGTTTGAATTTTATTGCGCAACCAGATATGTCCATTGTCTGAAGCATGACGAACATGCCAGATCATAAACATACTTTGCGTATTCATTTCCATTGGCAGATCAAATATTTTCAAACCGTAGGATTTTGCCGCATATTGCGCAAATAGCTCAGGAACCATTCCAAAAAGATCCGTGGATCCGACAATTCTGGCAATTGCACCAGCGCTTGAAACGCGGCAAACTGTACTGCGGGATGGTGTTTGAAGCATGGAAAGCTTGTTGGAATTGACGATTTTTCCAGGTTCCATGTTTATTACCACATGGCTTTCTTTGATGATTTGCTCTTTTGTAACTGCGGATAGTTTTCCCAGACGAGGATGGTCCCTGCGTACGATCCCAACGATATTCAACGGGCATAAAATCCTGGTTCGCAGGTCCGGCGTTTTGGGAGGCAGCAGAAAAATGGCCAGCTCACTGGCACCGGTAATCAGACTTTCTTCGATGTTTTGATACAAAGGTGAAAAATAGTCGAATGTTATACCGCTGCCTTTGGGCAAGCCGTTAATAAGCTCCGGCATAATTACCTGTTCCATCGGCTCGGCTATGATGAGTTTGAATTTGCGTTCTGTATGGACGGGATCAAATTCCACCCCGTCAGCGATGCCGATCTTAATAATCTGCAATGCTTCTCGCACAGAAAAAATCAGCTGGTTTGCTTTGGGTGTCGGTGTTACGCCGTGTTTTGCGCGAATGAATAATTTATCGTCCAGGGTTTGACGCAATCGACTAAGTGAATTGGAAATGGTTGGCTGACTCATGCCCAATTGTTTGGCGGCCTGCGAGATATTTCCATTGGAATATATGGCTTCAAATATCACCAGTAAGTTCAAATCCACATTGCGTAAGCTGTTCATTTTTATACAAAACTCTCAGTTGAACGACGGTGAGGGTTATTCAAATTTCAAATATTCCTCATTTGCAATATTTGGCTATCCTATTTCCTTTAAAGATTCCAGTTTTACTGAAATGTTTTGTTAACTGATGTTTTGCACTGGGTATTTGTTGGTGTCGGGCATTGGTTTTGCCTGTAAGGGCTTGTGATTCCTGGGGGAAATTTAAGTTGACTAGAGTTTTTCGTGATTTTGTTGGGGCCATACTTACTAAGGTAACAAACGCCAGCTGTTCAATTTTTTCAGTATGGGGTAAATTTTCAACCCGTATGTTGGCGATATTGTTCATTGGAATTCTTTTGCCAGGTGTTGCTTTGGCACAGCAAATTGAGGTTCAGGGCGCAAACAGTATAACTATTTCAAACGGTGATTCGTCCCCGGAATTAGATGGCGGTATCGGTGACGGAACGGATTTTGGTGATGTGCCTGTCGGCAGTAATGCTCCGGGGGGAAGTTTTTTCCTGATCAATCGCAGTTTGGGCACTAATTTAAATATCACATCTGTCACCGTTACAGGGACCAATGCCAGTGATTTTACAGTTTTGGGTTCTCCGAACGGTTCTGTAATTGCCGCTAACGGGGGCGGCGGGGTCACCTTAGCCCTTGATATCCAATTTGTCCCCGGTGCTGCCGGGTTGCGCGGTCCGGCCACAGTTACCATCGTCAGTGATGACGCTTTCGGAAATAGCACTTATTCTTTTAGCATTCAAGGCAGGGGCATTGTTACGCCCGCGGAAATCAATGTACTTGGCGTTGCCAGTGGTGACACGACCCCGAGTGTAGCCGAAAATACGGACTATGGCCAACAAGCGCTCAACGTCAATGCTAATAGAGCATTTTATATTGAAAATCTGGGAGCCGCTGACTTGCTTTTGACTGGCAATCCAACTGTCAGCATTACCGGGTCGAGTGATTTTAGTGTCATAACCCCGCCAGCTACGAATACGGCCATTGCAGGCAATAATCAGCTAGGCATAACAATCAGATTTACACCCACATCACCAGGCACAAAAAATGCCACAATCAGTATCGCCAATAGTGATGCAACCGGGGGCGAAGATCCTTACACTTTTGCCATCACCGGCGAAGGCGTCGTGGCACCGGAGATGGATATTTTTGATACAACCGGCGACCCGATTGAAAGTGGAAATAATCCGCCCACGTTGGCAAATGACACTGATTTTGGCTCAGTAGTAGTGGGTGGCAATAACGCTAACATATTCACTATCCGCAATAATGGATCCGCTGTTCTAAATCTTACGGGGACCTCCCCATATGCAATTATCAGTGGCGCTAATGCGGGCGATTTCACTGTAACAATTACTCCCAGTAACAACATTGCGGCAGCTGGTTTGACGAATATGCAAATCAGGTTTTCACCCCTTGGTGTAGGTACAAGGAACGCAACGGTTACTATCGCCAATAATGATCCCAATGAAGACCCTTATACCTTTCTCATTACAGGGCAGGGACTTGCAACGCCGGATATGAGGGTTGAGGGCAACGGTGCTGAAATCGGTGACGGCGATGCATCGCCACACTTCTCTGATGACACGGATTTTGGCTCGGTAGCAGTGGGCAGCAATAATCCCAACATATTCACTATTCGCAATATTGGCACCGATACCTTAAATTTGACGGGCACCTCTCCCTATGTCGTTATCGGCGGCGCTGATGCTGGTGAATTTTCCGTAACAAGCATACCGGGCAACACAATAGGGACAGCTAGCAACACTACATTTGATATCACATTTACACCCACCTCCACAGGTGTGAAGAATGCCACCATCTCAATTGCTAATGATGACCCGGATGAAAACCCATATAATTTTGCCATAACGGGTGAAGGTGTTGCAGCATCACCGGAAATGGATATTACCTGGCAGGATAATGG
Source organism: Devosiaceae bacterium (assembly GCA_021648375.1). Taxonomy (GTDB): domain Bacteria; phylum Pseudomonadota; class Alphaproteobacteria; order Rhizobiales; family Devosiaceae; genus DROE01. The sequence continues at coordinate 17,752 of JAKISW010000017.1, read as the reverse complement.
AAACCCGGTTACCAGCGGAACCAACCCGCCTGATCCGACCAACGGAACGGATTATGGCTCGGTAACAGTTGGCAATGTTGTCGATAGCAATTTCATTATCAGCAATAATGGAACTGCTGTCTTAAATCGTGGGCAAATCTCTATTACAGGATCGTTTGATTTCGGCCTTGTACAAGGTGGTATCCCAAGCAGTACTATCGCCGCCAATAGTCAAAGCACTATGCAAATCAGGTTTACACCTAATTCTACAAGGCTGGGCGTACAAACAGCTACCGTTAGCATCGTCAACAATGATCCCAATGAAGACCCTTATGAATTTATCATTCAAGGCAATAGCGTTGCTGCGCCGGCACCGGAAATAGAACTTGTTGGTCTGAATAACACTCCGATTGCTGACGGAGCCACAACCCCCAATGCTACAGACGGGACAGATTTTGGAGCACAACCACTTGGGAGTGGTTTCAACAGGAACTTTTTCCTCTCCAATAGCGGATCGGCTGACTTATTTGTAACCGGGCCAGTCACCGTGAGCGGACCGGGAGCAAGTGCATTTGCTGTTATGTCTCAGCCAACCACATCGGCCATTGGGGCAGGTAATAACACCCTGCAAATCAGATTTAATGCCAACTCTGGTCCCTCAGGAACAGTACACACGGCGCAGATTTCAATTCCCAACAATGACAGTGATGAAAATCCCTATACTTTTACTGTTTCAGGAACCGTAGCAGCCTCGGATATGCGTGTGCAGGGTAACGCCACAAATATCGTTGACGGGGACCTTTTTCCCAGTGCTAGTGATGGAACATATTTCGGCGCAGCTGTGGTCGTTGGCAGCTCCACAAGTATTACCTATACGATCTATAATGACGGTCTTACCAACCTGATTTTGCCAGATAATCCAATAGTCAATATTACGGGAACCAATTCAGGTGAATTTGTGGTCACCAGTGCACCCGCTTCGCCTGTTGCTCCCAACGGAAGTACAAGTTTTACTGTTGAATTCACCCCCGGTGGCACAGGGCTGCGTACCGCACTTGTTAGCATCGGCAATAATGACCCGGTTGTTAACAAAAACCCCTACAACTTTGCCATATCTGGTACTGGCGCAGCCGTTGCTGTTCCTGAAATTGATATAGAAGGCAATGGCCAACCGGTAGTTGATGGCACCATGTCCACATCCCCCGGTAACCTGACGGATTTTGGCTCGCGAACAGTTGGCGGCAGTTATCCAGCTACATTCACTATCAACAATACGGGTAGCGATGTTTTGGCATTGTCCAGTATTACTATTTCAGGCTTGCCACTCGATTTCAGCTTTTCCATCCCGAGTGTTCCCATAAACATTGCTGCGGGCAGCTCCTACGATCTGGTGATAGAGTATAATCCGATACTTGCGGGGACTACGAGCACCGCTACAGTTACTATTCTCAATAATGATTTCACCGACAATGAGGCCACCTATACTTTTGCCATATCGGGTACCGCCGCCGCCGCAGTGCCGGATATGGGGGTTGTTGATAGTTCAAACACCATATTAATCCCCAACGGAGATACAACTCCTGCGGTCAATGACGGGACGGACTTTGGCTTATCTGCAATTGGCACTGATACGGACAGAGACTTCCTGATCCTTAATGATGGTTCAGGGGATTTGAATATTACCGGGTTGGTCACCATTTCAGGATCGAGCGATTTTACCATCATCGGCCAGCCTGCCTCGCCCATCACGTCTGGCAGTTCTACCCTTCGCATCAGATTTACCCCTACAGGCACAGGTCCAAGTACGGCGACCGTTACCATTCTTAGTAACGATCCGAATGATAGCCCCTATACTTTTGATATTCAGGGCAATGGTGTCAATGCCAACGCCGAACTTACCAGTCAGATGATTGGCGATTTTCTTGGTGCAAGAAATATTATGTTGCTCGCAAATCAGCCCGATATGTCACGTCGCCTTGGCCGTTTGAACCCCAGGAATAATGGAATGGGAACTGCCAGCGTTATGGCCCTTGGTTATACCGCACAACTTCCATTTCCTGTTGATGTGCAAATAAGCCAGAACCTGATGTCCTATGCCGCCAGTTCGCAATCTGTCATGGGAATAGAAAATGACTCTTATCCCGATATAAACAAGTGGGACATCTGGTCTGAGGGAACTATTGCTCTTTTTGATAGCAATTTGGGCCAAAGAGGAAGCATGGGCGTTGTTCACACCGGTGTTGATTACCTGTTGAATGAGGATGCCCTGGTGGGGATGCGCGTACAGGTTGACTGGATGAGCCAGGATTTTGCCACCACTATGGGAAACGTAAATGGCACGGGGTGGATGGTTGGGCCATATGCCATGATCAGGCTTGACGAGAACTTCTATTTTGATGTCAGCGCGACATGGGGTCAATCCTATAACTTTATCTCTCCGTTTGGCACTTATGTTGATGAGTTTAAAACTTCGCGTTGGATGATCAATGCCAGTCTGGTTGGCGAATTTAAAAGCGACAACTGGACAATTAGACCAACCATAAGCGGACTTTATATCAACGAAAATCAGGATGCCTATACGGACAGTTTGAGTGTTTTCATTCCCGGCCAGAACGTGGCGCAGGGAGAAATTCGATTTGCACCGCGTGTCTCCTATACCAGCGAGCTGGACGATGGTTCAGTGGTGATACCCTGGGCGGAAATTTCCGGAGTTTACAGCTTTGCATCAACCTCAGCGAATAGCGCAAGCTCACTATCTGCGGCCATGTTGGGGATAACCGGAAGTGTCAAGGCAGGCGTTGACTATACAACTTCTCAAGGGTCGCTGATTAGCATTTCCGGACAGTATGATGGAATAGGCTCAAGCGCTGATAGTTTCGGCTTAAAGCTGGGAATATCAACGGTGATAGATTAGGGTCAGGACCTTAGGATCAGTAAGGACAAACATCGCGGTCAGGTGAAGTATCAGATCAATGATTCTGCCTTTTCCAGGGTTGAAACTACTTCAAATACCAACCCCAAGAGCTGTCGTCGTCAAAACGAGTGATTTGTTTGGTCTCAAGGTAGTTTTCCAATCCCCATTTGCCAAGCTCACGCCCGATACCGGATTTTTTATAACCGCCCCAGGGGGCTTCAACAAATGTGGGTTGGGAGCAATTAATCCAGACAATACCGGCGCGAAATGCACGGGCGACGCGCTCGCAGCGCGCGCTATCTTTTGACATTACGGCGGCAGCCAATCCAAATTCACTATCGTTGGCAAGCCTGATCGCTTCGCTTTCTTTATTGAATGGTTTTATGCAAACAACAGGGCCAAAAATTTCTTCCCGCCAGATCGTACTGTTCTCATCAACATCGGCAAATATGGTCGGCTTGATAAAATAGCCCTTATTAAGCGCTGGCTTGTCACCACCCGTGATCAAACGTGCACCCTCGTCAATGCCCGTTGAAATATATCCCATTACCTGATCATATTGCTTTTTATTGACAATGGGACCAAGCAAAACGCCCTCATTCATTCCGTCCCCGATGGTAATTTTTTGGGTTTCTTCTTTTAGACGCGCCAACAATTTTTCATAGATTACCTCTTCCACCAGAACCCGTGATGTGGCCGAACAGACTTCACCCTGGTTCCAAAAAATCCCAAACATAATCCATTCAACTGCCTGATCTAAATCGCTGTCACCAAATATCACAAAAGGGGATTTTCCACCCAGTTCCAACGACAGGTTTTTAATATCAGAAGCTGCCGATTGCATAACTCTAGACCCAGTTGCAACCGAGCCGGTAAAGGCAATTTTATCAACATCGGGATGTTCGGATAAGGGCTGGCCCGCAGATGCTCCATAACCGGTAACGATATTTAAGACCCCATCCGGCAGGCCGCATTCTTTGGCGACCTGGCCCAGCTCCAGTGCGGTTAGTGATGTAACTTCTGATGGTTTAAGTACGATTGTGCAACCGGCAGCCAAGGCGGGTGCGACCTTCCATGACGCCATTAATAACGGATAGTTCCAGGGGACAATTGCTCCAACAACGCCAACGGGTTCTTTGACCACATGGGTTTTAAAGCGTTCATCACCAAGCGCAATTTCTTCATCTGGCGCATTATGCAATTCTTCAGCCAGGTTAGCGTAAAAACTAAAACATCCCGCTGTATCTTCCATATCCCATTGAGCTTCTGGAAATGGTTTTCCATTATCCAACACTTCCAACCGGGCCAATTCGTCGGTTCGCGCTTCAATCTCAGCGGCAATTTTGCGCAAAATTACCGCTCTTTCCATGCCGTTCATATTTGCCCATGGGCCGGTATCGAAGGCGTTTTTGGCGGCTTGAACTGCTGCGTTAACGTCATCCGCACCAGCTGAGGCAACACGGTGGAATATTTCCTCGGTTGCCGGGTTGATAACATCAATCATTTCGCCAGACTGCGCCGCAACCCACTCACCGTTTATGAAAAGCTCTGACTTCATTTTAATTCTCCCACCTGTCGTATGTTGAGGCAAATTTACTCTGGTGTAAGGGCACCAAGGGCTGCGTTCAGGCAGGTTTTGTCCCCAGCCGCAATGACCTGCCCTGACCAGTCAAGTGTAATGTCCTGCCCGTTCCAATCGCTCATATGGCCCCCCGCGCCTGAAATAACTGCCGCGTTGGCAAAAACATCAAAAGGCTCATATCCGCAATCAATTGCAATGTCGGTTCGACCTGAAGCGAGCATGCCATAGGCAAAACAGGAGCCGCCATATTGAACATAGGGTACCTGCTTGCGCAGGTTATCAAATCTTGCCAGTTCTGATACGGACATGAAATCCGGGTTGCTACAGGTGACAAAGGCCTTTGACAAAGCGGCGCACGGTTTTACCCTGACGGGTTGGCCATTTCGTTTGGCAAACTTGTTGATTACGCCTGTCCAACGATCAGATGTTGCGGGGTGGTCCATCACACCAACAAAGGGCTTTCCCTTCCATGCCAGGCCAATCAGCGTTCCATAAACCGGAATTCCCGCAATAAATGGTGCCGTTCCATCAATCGGGTCAAGCACCCAGACAAATTCGGCATCCAGATCGGTATTTTCAAACTCTTCACCCATAATGCCATGATCAGGAAATGCATGAACAATCATTTCCCGCATCCGTTTTTCAATCGCCTTGTCGGTATCCGTGACAAAAGAAGCATCAGCCTTTACGTTGATATTTAAGGATTGATTTGCGGCCACCAACAGCATTTCTCGGCTGGCATCGGCCAGTTTTTGGGCAAATGCCAAGAAATCATCATGGGGAGGGGAAGGGTGCTTCATTTCAATATTCCCTAGTGGGTCAGGATTTGACTAAGGAATTGTTTGGTGCGTTCGTTCTTCGGATTGTCGAAGAACTCCTCCGGCACTGCCTCTTCAACAATTTCGCCTTCGTCCATGAAAATAATCCGATCCGCCACCGAGCGGGCAAAGCCCATTTCGTGGGTTACACAAATCATCGTCATGCCTTCTTTAGCCAGGTCGGTCATCACTTCCAGCACCTCGTTGATCATTTCAGGATCCAGCGCAGAAGTTGGTTCATCAAATAGTATAATTTCCGGCTTCATACAAAGCGCACGAGCAATGGCAACCCGCTGTTGTTGCCCGCCTGACAGTTGCACCGGGTATTTATCTGCCTGTTCAGCGATTTTTACCCGCTCCAGAAAATGCATAGCGGTTTTATGGGCCTCGGGTTTTTTGATTTTGCGCACAAGGCGCTGCGCCAGCATCAGATTTTTTACAATCGTCATATGTGGGAATAGATTAAAGCTTTGAAACACCATGCCAACTTCTCGGCGAACGGCATCAATGTCCTTGACCTGATCAGTCAGCTCTTTGCCCGCAATAAAGATGTGGCCATTATTGTGCTTTTCCAGGCGGTTAATGCAGCGGATCAAAGTTGATTTGCCCGAACCGGAGGGACCGCAAATCACTATACGCTCGCCCCGCTTTACCTCCAGATTAATATTCTTCAAGGCCTGGAAATCGCCAAAAAACTTATCGACGTTTTGCATCTTGATCAATGTATCAGTCATAGAGGTGCCTCACGGGTTCACATAATGGCTAAGATATTTTTCAATCCGGCCGAAGGTTTTCTGGATAACCCATGTCAAAATCATATATATTATGGCTAGTGATATAAATATTTCATACGGCGCAAAAGTTTGTGCAACAATTGTGCGGGCGATGCCTGTCATATCCATCAGGGTAATCGTGCTGGCCAGCGATGTTGCTTTCATCAGGCTGATGAAATCATTGCTGTAGGCGGGCAGCGCAATCCGAGCTGCAATTGGGGTGGTTAGATAGATAAACTTCTGCTGGGCCGAAAGTCCAAGGGCAGAGCCTGCCTCGAGTATACCATGATCCACTCCCAGCACTCCGCCGCGCAAAATTTCGCACACATAGGCCCCGGTATTCAGAGTTAGAGCAACGACGGCACAACCAAAAGGTTCGCGCAAAATAGGCCAAAAAATGCTATCTCGAACAAATTCAAATTGAGGCAGGCCGTAGTAGATGATGAATATTTGCACCAGAATAGGCGTGCCACGGAAAATATAAATATGGATTTGGGCAGGCCAAGAGAGATACCATTTGCCACTTAACCGCATCAGCAAAAGGATGACCGCAAGTATAAGGCCTAAAATTGCAGATAAGAGCATCAGCTGGAAGGTAATTCCTATGCCAGATAGAATTTTAGGCACGCTTTCGGTGATGAGGGTTAAGTCCATGGCTTAGCGTGCGCCCTCACCGGTTCTTGCTCCGAATTTTTCCATTCCCATAACTGACAGGGTTACGATGGACGAAAATGCCAGATAGATGCCACCGACCACGATATACATGGTGAACGGCTCACCTGTGGTGCCAATGGCCTGTTTGGCGACAAAGAATGTTTCGTTCAGCCCAATGATAGAAATCAGTGCTGTGTCTTTGATCAAAGACAGCATGTGATTGCCAAAGGGCGGCAGGGCTAATCTCCACATTTCCGGAATTCGAACATAAATAAAGGTTTGTAAATCTGACATGCCAAGGGCGCGTGCGGCTTCAATACTGCCCTCTTTGACCCCCAAAAATGCCCCGCGAAAGGTTTCGGTAGCATAAGAGCCAACGATCAACGCAATGGCGATTGTTCCTGCCCACAATGGGGGAACATCGACAAATTTTGTGTCCGGGCTAAAAATTTGAACGATTGCAGTCAGGGTAATTGCCGAGCCGAAATAAAGCAGCAGGATTACCAGAATTTCAGGTGTGCCGCGAAAAATTATGGTGTAGGCACCGGCGATTTTTTGGGCCACGACATTATCTGACAATTTGGCGGCCGCGCCGATGAGACCAAAGATAACCATCAATATTAGCGAAAAGAAAAACACCTGAAGGACAATCATTGACCCCCAGAAATAATCATCCCACCATCCATCTACGGCTTCCATTGTTCTCTCCTAGAACTAGGCGACTGCCTAAGTTTGTGGGGCAAAATATTCCTTGCCCCACAATTTTTTCAAAAGGCTTGGAGTTATTCTTAGACCAATGTTATTCTTGGCCCCATTCCGGATTGTGGATCGGGAAGGGGAAGATTTTCAAGGCATATTCTTCCAGTGATCCATTGTTGATTAGCTCACGAATTGCAGCGCTCAGGCGCTCACGCAGTTCGTCCTGCCCCTTGCGCAAACCAATGCCAACACCAATACCAAAGAATTCAACTTCACTGATTGCCGGGCTGACAAAGGCAAATTCATTGCCCTCTTCCTGACTTAAAAAGCGTAGTTGAGCCTTCATAGGGTTGGTCATGATCATATCAACACGCCCGTTTTGCAAATCCAGATAAAGTGGCTCAGAAGCGTCATATAGCACAACTTCGGCGCCTGGAAGTTTGGCCTCAAACCAGTTTGCATAAGTGGAAGCTCTCTCAAGACCCACACGAAGACCGTCAAAATTCGCAGCGATTGGGTCGCCAGCATCGTCAAACAAATTTAAGTCAACATCAGCTCTACCAATCAGGCGGCCAATTGAATCGCGATAGGGACCGGAAAAATCGATCTTTTCAAGCCGTGAATCAGTGATCGACATTGATGCGACGATCAGGTCGAACTTATTTGCCAAAAGGGCGGGGATCATGCCGTCCCACTGCTGGCAGACATATTCGAGGTCAGCACCCAGGATTTGAGCAACCCCATTGGCAACGTCAACGTCATATCCTGCCAACTCGCCCTCAGCAGTGCGGTAGTTGAACGGTGCATATGTGCATTCCATGCCGACTCGCAATGTTTCCGTCATGCCATCTTGTGATGCAATTGATGCAGAGCTTGTCGCAAATAATGCAACGACCCCGATAGTCAGTGATTTAAATGATAATAGTTTCATAACATCCTCCTTGGTTGAAATTGGTTTGTTATTGTTTTTGTTTTTGTTAGCGGGCGTTTGCGACAATTGCGTCAATCGTTTCCACTACACGGGTAATTTCTTCATCGGTATTGTAATGGGCCAGCCCAACACGCACGACACCCTCGTCTTCCGGGATATTGAGAAATCTGGTTGGCTCGTATGCATAATTGTGGCCGTGCCAGACAAATATCCCTGAATTTGCCAGTGATTTGGCAATCTCTGTTGGCTTTAATTTATTGTGGCGGATCGAAATGGTTGGCACCCGCTGGTGTACGCGATTGGGGTTGGTAATACCGTAAATTGAAATGCCGGGAATATGAGCCAACCCGTCAATAAGACGATTGGTCATTGGCTCCTCAAAGTTTCGCGATTGTTTATAAGCTTCAAAAATCAGTTCACGCTGCGATCCATTCGGAACGGTTCTGCGCCCCAGATCTTCAAAATATTTAATAGTTGCCGATAGGCCGGCCAAAAGCTCGAATTGAGGTGTGCCCGCTTCAAACCTATCCGGCAATTCGTCAGAAACACAGCGCCCTTTATAGGGATGAAGGGCAGCCAACACCTCTTCCTTGCCCCACAAAATCCCCAAATGCGGTCCAAAAAATTTGTAAGAAGAACAGGCAAGATAATCGCAACCAAGAGCCTGAACATCAATCAGGTGATGGGGGGCCAGTTGCACCGCATCAACAAAAACCTGCGCACCAGCATTATGGGACATGCGTGTTAATGCTGCAATGTCATTGATAGAACCGGTCATGTTACTTGCGTAGTTTAGACATACGAGTTTGGTTTTTTCGCTCAACGCTATTGCCAGATTTTCAGGCTCGATCAGCCATGTTTCTTTGTCAAAATCCACCCACTTTATGTTTAGATTCTTGTCTTTAGCGATTTCGAGCCATGGGCCAACATTGCCCTCATGCTCAATGCGCGAGACAATAATCTCGTCACCGGGCTGAAAATCACGGCAAATGCTGCGGGACAAATGAAACGTCAAAGATGTCATGCTTTGACCAATGATTATTTCTTTGGATGAACTGGCACCTAAAAATACCGCAGCATCCTGATGTGCCTTCAAAGTAACTTCGTCAGTGGCAAGACTGGTGGTGAAGTGACCGCCCATATTGCTGGCATTGGTCAGCATATAATCAGCGACTGCTTTAGCAACAGATGTAGGAACCTGTGTGCCCGCTGGATTATCCAGATAGATACGTTCCTGAGCGTTGTCAGTTTGGCAAAGCGCTGGAAACAGCGCACGAATATCGGCAATTGGAAACGCCAAAAATCCACCCCATTTTTTGGCCTCTGCCTTTCATAGGCTTAAGGCTGCGCTATGCCGGTAGTATTTAGTGGATATTCAAAAATGGCTATCATCCTAAGGGATGATGCGTGCTGAAGAGGGTATCAGGTACTGATTTCCATCATTTTTTGAACGAAAAGATTAAATAATTCAACCTGAGAAGATATTTTTAATCTGGCATAAATATTGCGGCGATGGGTCTTTACCGTGGGCAGGGAAATCCCCAGTGTTACAGCGATAGCCTTGCTTGAATACCCCTTGAGGATTAATTGCACCACGTCCTGCTCGCGTTCGGTCAAAACGTCTTTTCCGAAATCTAAAGTCAAAAAAGCAAGGTTTGGATCGGCCATTGACGTAACGGAATCCTGCTCAAAAACTTCAAAATGCTTTATAACGGCGCTTGATATTGCGGGGAAAATCGCCTCCAGGCCAGTAGAGAATTTTTGTGCCTGGGTGCTCTCTTGCGTATTTAAAAAGCATAGCTCTACCATCGTTTTGTCGGGAAGCCAGATAAGGCCTAAACTCTCGGTCATTTTTTTTGGCCAGCCGGGCGTGCGATAGCCAATGGTCTCTTGATCATCAACCCAAATGTGAAATTCACTTTGGGCAATTTCGTCTTTCATTCCCGTGTGCAATAGGTCGTTCATGGTATAAACGCCTGTCGTCACAATATCCTGGAACGCACGGTAAACTGGATTTATGACATAAGAATATTTCAGATAATTTTCGATTCCGGGCTGAAAATTCTGCGCTTCTCTAAAGCAGCCCATAGAAATCGGTGCGCTGTTTGTACTATAAATACAGACGAAAAGCCCATCAAAAACTATATGGTTGCATGTCAGATCTGCAATTTTTGAAAAGAATAACTTCGATCCGATAGCGCTAATAATATCAGCATAAAAGTTGCTATCTGCTATAGGCATCATGGGAGTATTGACGGCTATAGTCATAAGTATATTCTCTCCTTTTGGATTTTCCCAAAAATTACGGGCTCATGCTCAATCGTTAGCCATTTGGCGCAATTGTCAAGTTGAGTGCAAATAAGGGCTTGCCACAAGTTTTCACGAGCAATATTTAAGCCAGAAGTCAGATATAATATGTGGCGTATTGTATGAATTTAATAGGTCCTGACCCTAGCCTGACAGCGCGGGATGTATGCGTTCCAACTCTCTTAAAATCAGGTCGGGTCTGGAGGTGCGGATTGTTGGCAGGCGCATGCGTGCATCCGTGATTTGCCGATAATCCAGTTCGGCCAATATCATCTCTTCTCCCTCCTTTGCTCTGGCCAGTTCAGACCCATTTGCATCGATAATGGACGAGCCACCGGTAAAATTCACCCCGGCTACGGGTCCGATCCAGTTGCAATAAAGTCCCGGTAAACCATACATCATTGAATAAAAACGAAACGCGTTGGTCCAGCCAGCCGGGTTGTCAAAACCACCGCCGACCGCTTCTCTGGTGGATGCAAAAGGGCATACAAGCAGGCTGGGATTTTGCAGCGCCGCCAGATGAACAAGTGCCGGGTTCCATACGTCAGCACAAATCAAGGTTGCCATTGACCAATGTCCGAAAAGGGTTTGGGTCGTGATATGACGTCCGGCGGCAAAATATTTTCCCTCGTCAAGTTGACCATAATTGGGCAGGTTCACCTTTCTATGTACAGCAGTTACCTTTCCCTGTTTCAACCAGGCAAAGGAATTGTACAACAGGCCGGTCGATGACTGCTCAATAAAACCAACACCCGTTGTCATATTTGCACTAGCTCTGGCGAGACAAAGCAACTGCTCGGCATTCGGCAAAAGCGCGAGATCCTGATGCCGGGCGGCAAACAAATATCCGGTTAAGGACAGTTCAGGAAAAATCAGAACATCAACGTTTTCCGTACGAGCACGCGCTATCATCGCCAGATGGGGCTCGATTGTGTGGTGGCCGATCACCTCAAGAGCGGATTTTTGGGGGTGAACCAGTTGCGCGCACGCCACGCGAAGGATCGATTCTTGCATTTCGCTCTCTCTCCTAGAGCGCTTCCAGGATAAGTGGACCCGGTTATCTGGTTCGGAAGCGCGACAAAATGAAAACTTAGAGTCCGGTATTGATTAATCAAAACCGGAAATGCTCTAAGACAAAAAATGCCCCCGGAACTTTCGCTCCAGAGGCGTTCATATCACATGCTTGAAAGCATTAGATCAAGTTTTTAGATCAAGTCTTGATCTCAATTTGGGATTCCAAAAAGTCTCTTGCAACTTGCTCAATCGTCTGCTCGTCCACATCAATCCGTGAGTTCAGGTCCTGCATGACGGCATCTGAAAGTGTAGCCGATAGAGAATTCAACAAGTCACCGATATTTGGGTTTGCATCCAGCCGTTTGACGGTGCCATAGAACGCTGGTCATTTCTGCAAGCAGAAGCTGCTCGGTAAGGTTTTTGCCCTGACCATGATTTCGTGGGTCATGCTCATGCTGGTCGCCGCTTTATTGACCCTGTTACACTTTTTGATCCTGAATGACGCCTTGGATCGCCCCCGACATCCAGTGACAAAAACTCTCACAATAAGAATTGGCGACGCCAATTATAAAAGTGGGATTGTCATCTGTTTGCCAGATGGTGACGCCAATGTGGGCAATTGAGGAAACCACAACTTCGCTCTTATTAAATTCCGGCTCCTCTAAATTTACCGCAAGGCCGCGTGCCAATAACGATCTGCTCGCCACACCAGAAACTCGAAACAACCTGTATCCGCTGGATTGATCGGTAATTGAGGCCAATCCATCAAGCTGATCTGCCAATTCATTGATTGGTTGCTCCGAATTAGCTGGGCAAATAGCCAACCATGCGCCGGGGCCAGTCCCTAAAAACACCATATCGCTTTTCCCCGTACAAACGGCTCGATCGATTAAACTTAATTTGTGATGCTGCTCGAGCGCCTTTGCCAATTCATCCGCTTTACCTTTTCGAACCTGCACGGAATTTATGTTCAAAGGTGCCAGCAAGGTTACATTCAATCCTGCGAGTTGTGCATCGGCCCAATAGTGAGCCAGCGATGAATTTAATTCACCAATCGCATCGGAGAAAAACAAATTACGCACGAAGTCTTGCTCCCTTTGGGTCAATGAAAACAGGGCTGACAATTTCAACCAGAGTATCTTTATTACGAACCGGATCGTAGGCGCGAACTTTTTCTCCAATTCGTTCCGAGCCACCAGCTATCAGTCCCAATCCAATCCAGGAACCCACATGGGGCGAATAAGCAACCGATGAAATATAGCCAAGGCAATTATCCGCGACAGGGGAGGAGCCAACAGGCAAAAACTGTGCCCCGGAAGAAAACCTGTCATCTTTCAAAACAGGACGCACTCCAACCAGCGAAGGTCGGTCCGGTTCAATCAGTGCTGCACGGCCCGCCAGCACGCGCCCTATAAAGTCCTTCTTCTTGGACATCATACCGCCAAATCCCAAATCTTTAGCGGTGGTTTGCCCCACCAGTTCAGGTCCTGAAACATGGCCCTTTTCTATGCGCAGGACAGCAAGGGCATCTGTGCCATATGGGGTGATATCCCACTCTTTTCCAAGAGAAAGAAGTTGGTTGAATATTGATTGACCATATTGGGCAGGCACTGCGATTTCATAGGCGCGCTCGCCAGAAAATGATACCCGAAATGCCCGCGCAGGAATGCCATCCAGAGAAAACTCGGCGCAGGCCATAAAGCCAAATGCTTCATCGCTCAAGTCCAGGTAATCACCAACCAGCAACTTCATTGCCTTTGCCGAGTTTGGTCCGGCAATGGCATATTGGGCCCATTGCTCGGTGACCGAAATCATCTGGACATCCAGCTCGGGCCATAAGACCTGATGGCAATAATAAAGGTGCTGCATAATTTTGCCGGCATTGGCAGTGGTTGTGGAGATAACGAAATGATTTTGGCCAAAGCGGGCAGCGGTGCCATCATCCATCACAAATCCATCTTCGCGCAACATAACGCCATAGCGGACTTTGTTTACTGCAACTCCTGCCATGTTATTGATATAGACCCGGTTTAAAAACTCCGCTGCGTCAGAGCCCTGAACGTCGATTTTGCCAAGTGTTGAAACATCGCACACGCCAACGGATTTTCGCACTGCTTCAGCTTCGCGGGTTACAGATTGCAGCCAGTTAGTTTCCCCGGCTTTTGTGTACCATTGGGGGCGCAACCATTCGCCAGTTTCGACAAAATGAGCATCAAGTTCTGTCGCAGCTTCGTGGGCGCTGGTGCGACGTGTTGGTCGAAAATATTTACCGCGATGCAAACCCGCTATAGTTCCAAGCCGAACCGGAACATAGGGCGGGCGGCCCGTTATATTGCCGGTAAGACCCATCGGCTCATTGTTGGCCTCAGCGATTTGGGCCAAGCCATTAACGGTGCCGGTGCGCCCCTGATCGGTGCCCATTCCCATCGTCGTATAGCGTTTGATATGTTCAGGGTTTTTAAAGCCCTCTCGCCATGCAAGATCAATATCGGTGTTGGTGACATCGTTTTGCAGATCTACAAACGCTTTGCCACGAGATTTTTGGCCTTTGGAATTCTTGCCAACGGATTTTGGGAGTACCCATAAAGGTGTAATTCCAAAACATTCATCATCGGTTTTTGGCAATACAAATTTGGCTTTGATCCCTGTCACGAGACTTGCCGCCTTTAATCCGCCGTTTAGGGCTGCACCTAATGAATATTGCCCCGCAGCAGCGCCCACAATTTGAACATTTTCAACTCTGTCGTCGCTGGCCATTTTGAACGAGCTGATTTCTTCGCACCAGATCGGCTTGCCCCCAAGGTGGGTTGCTAAAGCAATATTGGGGTTCCACCCCCCCGAAACCGCCAAAAGATCAACTTCAAATTTTGATACATCGCCTTGTTGATCGCTGACACTTATCTGGCGCAACCCTTTCCATCCCTTAGTGCCGATGACAGTGGCACCAAGCATGACCTTAGCTGATGAATTTGCACCAAGCGCCAGCACTTCGTTTTTAACGGTTTCTCGAGAATCTATGACCGCAACGACTTCTACGCCCGCCGCTTTAAGATCGTTGATGGTGCGCCAGCCATCATCGCAGCAGGTGAATATGGCAGCGCGTTTTCCCGGTGCCACAGCAAAGCGGTTGATATAAGTGCGCACCGCAGATGCCAGCATGATGCCCGGTCGATCATTGCCGCCAAAAACCAGCGATCTTTCCGTTGCTCCCGTGGACATGATCACCTGAGCGGGGACAATAATCCAAAGTTTCTCAGCATATGTCTGCTGAGCCTTGCTGAGCGGGCCGCCGCTAAGTTTTTGAACACCAAGATAGGTGCAACCGTCATAACGCCCGACAATGGCGGTGCTGGCACAAATTCGAACATTGGGCATTGAAGCAAGTTCGGCAAGGCAGGAGTTGGCCCACTC
The DNA here is from genome assembly GCA_021648375.1 of Devosiaceae bacterium. Classification (GTDB taxonomy): domain Bacteria; phylum Pseudomonadota; class Alphaproteobacteria; order Rhizobiales; family Devosiaceae; genus DROE01. The sequence goes on along the minus strand of JAKISW010000017.1, from coordinate 2,670 downwards.
AGCGCAATTTTGATCACCAATATGTAATTTTTCGCTACTTAAGCGCCCCCCCATGGCAAAATCTTCGTCACAAAGCATGATCCGCAAACCGGCCCGTCCGGCCTCAATCGCTGCCGCCAGCCCGGCCGGGCCGGACCCGACAATCAACAGGTCGCAAAATTCATGTTGCACATCATATTGATCAGGGTCGGGCAAAGTGCTGGCACTGCCCAGGCCTGCTGCTTGGCGAATAATCGGCTCATAAATCCGTTCCCAAAAAGCGGATGGCCACATAAATGTCTTGTAATAAAATCCAGCTGGCAGAAACGGTGAAAATGCGGAGGCAAGAGCGCCAACATCGAACCCGATTGAGGGCCAGGCATTTTGTGTTCGTGCGGCCATACCCTCGTATAGTTCGACACTTGTCGCTTTGCAATTTGGTTCGCGATATTTCCCTTTGCCCAAAGTCATAAGCGCATTGGGCTCTTCTGAGCCAGCCGAGAAAATGCCGCGTGGGCGATGGTATTTGAACGAACGGGCGACAAGTTTAATGTCATTAGCCAACAACGCTGAAGCAAGGCTATCGCCAGAAAAAGCCCCAAGCTGCTGCCCATCGAATTCAAACGATAAGGGAAGGGAGCGCTCAATCTGCCCCCCCTTGGCCAAGCGATTAGGTTGGCTCGCAACTGTGGATTGAGCGGGTTTTGGCGTCAAAGTAGAATTATTTGCCATTCTGATCACCGCCTGCGGCCAATGAAACGCCTAGGATTTTGTGGGATAAAGTATTTCGATTAACCCGTAACCACTGCCTGCATCCTTGCCCGTGATACCAAAGTTCCTTATTTGGACCTGCCGGATTGTTCCGCAAATAAACATAGTCCACAAACGCGGTTTGGGCGTCGGCTTGTTGGGGGTCTGGACGCTTAGCAGGCTCTTCTCCCATCGAGCTAAATTCGGCGACATCCCGGTTTCCGCAATAGGGGCAATTTATGCGCATAATGTTCTCATACCATTTTATTCCTGTTTATGCGTCCGTTACCTAGGGGCAGGACCTAGTGCAGATTGGGTTGGGCCCCTTGGCCTTTTTCATCAATAATGTGACCAGAAGCAAACCTGTTCAAAGTGTATGCTTTAGCAATTTTATGGGGTTCATCGCGTGCAATCAGATGGGCAAAGCTGAGACCGGCGGCAGGTGTGGCCTTGAAGCCGCCATAACACCAGCCCGCATTCACAAATATTCCCTCCACCGGAGCGCGATCGATAATCGGTGAGCCATCCATGGACATATCAACGGTCCCCCCCCAACTGCGCAATAATTTTATGCGTCCGATCATTGGCATAATGGCCATGCCGCTTTCCACCACGTCCCTTAATGTATAGATGCCACCGCGTTGAGCGTAAGAATTATAACCATCCAGATCGCCACCAAATACCAGGCCCCCCTTATCGGACTGGGATACATAAAAATGTCCGGCACCAAAGGTAATTACGTTGGGTATTAGTGGTTTTACGGCTTCGGTGACAAAGGCCTGCAGCAGATGGCTTTCGATGGGCAGGCGAAATCCCCCCATTTGTGCAAGCATTGAAGAATTCCCTGCAACCGAGATGCCTATTTTTTCCGATAGGATCGTACCGCGTGTCGTTTGAACGCCTGTGGCTCGACCATTTGAGATTTCAAAGCCGGTGACTTCGCAGTTCTGAATAATATCAACGCCCAATTCAGAGGCCGCGCGGGCGTATCCCCAGGCAACCGCATCATGTCGTACCGTACCGCCGGTTTTTTGCAGCAGGGCGCCCATAATCGGAAACCGGGCATTGTCAAAATCTAAAAAAGGCATCATTTTTTGGACTTTGTCGCGCCCGAGCAATTCAGCGTCCGCACCGCTCAAGCGCATGGCGTTGCCACGTCGCGCAAAAGCGTCGCGCTGGGCGTCTGAATGAAATAGATTTACGACACCTCGCTGGGAAACCATCACGTTGTAATTGAGTTCTTTTTCCAGCGTTTCCCACTGAGACAACGCATGCTGGTAAAAAACGCCGTTTTGGGGCAATAGATAGTTTGATCTGACAATGGTCGTGTTTCGACCAACATTACCAAGCCCGATAGCTCCTTTTTCCAGCACCGCCACATTGGTCAGGCCAAATTCCCTGGCAAGGTAATAGGCAGTTGCCAAACCATGTCCGCCACCGCCTATGACAATTGCGTCATATTTTGCTTTTGGGTGGGCATCAACCAGCGCGGGCTTCCAGTTTTTATGTTTGGTAAGCGTATTGGCGGCAAGGCTAAAAAGCGAGTATTTCACTGCGGCTTTCTCCTCGTCGCGATCCAGATACTTGTCCTCATGATCATGAATGAAATTGTGTCCGGGACATTGTCTATTCAGACATGCGCTTTTTAAAAACAGACAATTTCATTCACGCTGAGGGCCTCAATTTCCCTGTTAATCGGGGCTGCATTTGATCGAAATCCACTGATCTTTGATCTATGTGGATTTGCTTTACTACCATTTTTTTAATGCTGCAAAATCTGACCGAGAAAATCCTGGGTTCTTTCATGTTTTGGATTTTCAAAAAAGCTCACTGGTTCACCTTCTTCAACGATCTCACCCTCATCCATGAAAACCACACGATCCGCCACTGCTCGCGCAAATCCCATTTCATGGGTAACGCAAACCATTGTCATGCCGTCCT
>JAKISW010000002.1 GCA_021648375.1 Devosiaceae bacterium | reverse complement strand
GAAGTTCTGTTTTGAGGTGCCCTCAAGGCTATCCACAAACTGTTCGTCTTCTCCGGTGCCAAGGGTTGCAACCACCAGCGCCTGGGTTTCGCCACGAGTGAACACAGCGGAACCGTGGGTGCGGGGCAGAATACCAGCTTCCGCAATAACAGGGCGAACCGTTGCCAGATCACGACCATCAATGCGCTTTTTAGTATCAATGACAGAACGGCGTACAATACGGGATTGAATTTTTTTAAAAACTGTTGAAATTTGCTCTGAGGTCCAGTCGGTTTCCTCAAGCGCTGCAACAACTTTTGCCTTGGCATCATCAAGAGCTGAATAACGAGCCTGTTTGTCAGTTTCTCCATAGGCGGCGCGTACATCACCCTCAATGATTGAGAACATTTCCGCATCCAGCGCCGAGAGGTCTTCTGCAACAAACTCGCGTGGCTCTTTGGCGGCCATTTCAGCCAGTTTGATGATGGCTTCAATTACCTTGCCGGATTGCTCATGACCATACATTACCGCACCCAGCATAATCTCCTCGGAAAGTTCCTGAGCTTCGGATTCAACCATCAAAACAGCGTCTTTGGTGCCAGCCATAACAAGATCAAGCTGACTTTCATCGCGCCGGTCGATAGGCGTATTAAGCACATATTCGCCATCAATATAGCCAACCCGTGCAGCACCGATCGGTCCCATGAAGGGAACGCCCGAGATGGTCAGAGCTGCCGAGGCCGCAACCAAAGCCAGAACATCAGGCTGGTTTTCCATATCATGCTGCAATACAGTAATAATAACCTGAGTTTCATTTTTGTATCCGGCAGGGAACAGGGGACGGATCGGGCGGTCAATCAAGCGACAGATCAGGGTTTCAGATTCACTTGGACGCGCTTCGCGTTTGAAATAGCCGCCAGGAATTTTGCCGGCTGCATAGAATTTTTCCTGATAATTTACGGTCAAAGGAAAGAAGTCAATTCCCGCCTTTGGGGTTTTGGAACTGACGATGGTCGCCAGAACAACAGTTTCGCCAAGTGTCGCCAATACGGCGCCGTGGGCTTGGCGGGCAATTTTGCCCGTTTCAAGGGTCAGCGGTTGGCCACCCCAGTTTAGTTCTACTTTATGGTGATTAAACATCTTTGGTTTTTCCATTCGTTCATACGAGAAAAACGGCAATATCCTTTGCACTTAATCTAAGGCACCCTCATTGGTGCAGATTTTAATGAAAAGGTTTTTCGGGCCGCATTTCCCTGACTGCTTTTTGTGGACGCCCCATGCGCCACACCAGATCGAGCAATCTTTTATTCAGTGTTCCAGTTTTTTGGAACGCGAAACTGGCGCAAAAGAATTTTCGCGCCAATCCATAACGTGTCGGCAAACGTCAATTAGCGACGCAGGCCAAGTTTTTCGATCAGGGTTTTATAACGCTGCTCGTCCTTGCGCTTGACATAGTCAAGCAGGCGGCGACGCAATGAAACCATTTTCAACAGACCACGACGGGAGTGATTATCCTTCTTGTGGCCTTTGAAATGTTCGGTAAGGTTGACGATACGCTCAGTCAAAATTGCTACCTGAACTTCGGGAGACCCGGTGTCAGAAGAATTTGTTCCGTATTCTTTAATTAACGCAGTTTTGCGCTCAGGTGTAATCGACATCGAATATTTCCTTTCAATATCAAAGGGTAAGGTTGCCCATGTCCGGGATGTCGTCCAGTACAGGGCCGCGAAATCCCTGCAAACAAGCAGGAATAGCGCCCCTATAGGGCAAAAAGGCCGGGAATGCAAAGGTTTTTACGTTTCAAATTCAATGGGGCAAAATTACCCGGGTGGGTTTGAACTGCCCCTGTTCCACATACCCCACAGCTACCGCCTCTCCCTTATGAGACGCCCATGCTTCCTCAAGCGCTACCGGCGCATTGGCACCGGTCAGCAAAACGGGGTTGCCATGTCTTATGGTCACCACCTGACGGGAATCCAGAGGAATTTCATGTAAATCAGCAAGACCCGCCGCCACCGGCAAAAGCATAGCGTCGCGTTCACTTTGATCTGCTGCCTCAAAGGTCTGTAAATCTATGGCGTCTTCATCGCTAAACTGGCCCACCTGTGCGCGATGTAAAGCGCCCACATGCCCTTTTGTACCAAGTATTTCAGCAATATCTCTGGCAAGGCTGCGAATATAGGTGCCCTTGGCGCAAGTGACTTCAAAGGTCGATTTTTTGCTGCCATGCTCAAGCAATTCAAATTTATCAATAAATACCTGACGGGGGGGAACAACAACATTCTGACCGGACCGGGCCAGATCATAGGCGCGCTCACCATTGATTTTTATGGCCGAGAACGCTGGTGGAATTTGGGTTGTTTCACCAATAAAACTGGGTAGCGCCGCCAAAACCTGATCTTTATCGGGTCGAATATCTGAAGTTTCGGTGATTTGCCCTTCAGTATCATCGGTATTGGTGGCCGCGCCCCAAACAAGGGTAAAGCGGTAGATTTTAACGCCGTCCTGAACAAAGGGAACGGTTTTTGTGGCCTCACCAATGGCAATGGGCAATATGCCGGTGGCCAGTGGATCAAGGGTTCCGGCATGTCCGGCTTTTTTGGCGCTTAACAGCCAGCGAATTTTACCCACTGCCTGCGTCGAACCAAAATCATAGGGCTTGTTCAGGACCAGCCAGCCGGAAATCTGGCGCTTTATGGATTTTTTTTGAGGAGGTTTCATTTGCCTGCAGTCAATCTGAGATGGTGTTAAAACTAATGTAGTTGTCTGGGGAAAATGATGATTTGATTTTGCTCATATCAGCAGCTCATGATTTTCAATGTTTTCAGCTATAATCTTTTTAAAATCATCTTGTTGTTCTTTATGCTTGAACGCGCGTTTGGGAATGCAGATGGCCTGCGCATTGTTTACCCAAATGACAAAATGCTCCATCTCCTCATTGGCACCGATAAAGGCTTGCCAATTATAGTGCCCCCTAACATTATCAGTCACCGTTTCAATGCCTTCATCTACAATATTCACCTGGGTTTTCTTACCGTCAAGCATTTGCATATTGTAATATCTACGCACCCAATAGGGTAATAAAACATAGCGCCAGGCCAATGCAGCTATGGCAATTGCCAGATTTGCAAACGTCAGCCAACCTAAAAACACCTGAAATCGTAAAGATATGTACATCACCCATAAAGATAATGACACGTTGGCAATTACCAGTCCCCAGAAAAGGAATTTGCGCAGCGTTTGAAATTTTTTGCGGAGTTGCAATGCGTTATTAATCGCTTTGTATTCCGAAAAACTGTACATATATTCAAGCTTCATAAGTTTCCTGATCCCTTACCCACAATACCATTGAAACACGGGCTATTGAAAACCAGACAACCTGAATATGGCTATTTTAGAAACTTTCCTGCACAGAATTTATTTGCTTTAATCAGAACTCAAATCCTGAGCGACGGTTTTCGAGCGCAGCAAAGCATTGATGCGATCAGCTTCTTCAAAAGTATCATCAACAAAAAACCGCACCGAGGGAGCATATTTAAGCGACAGATCAGAGGCTATTCTGCCGCGAATAAATTTGGCGTGTTTATTCAGAGCTATCACAACTGCCTCAGCATTCTCCCCGCCCAAAGGCATAATATAGGCGTTAGCAAGCTTCAAATCCGGGGTCATGCGTACTTCAGGCACCGTTATGGTGGCCTTTTGCAAAACCTTGTCCTGCACTTCATGGCGAACCAGAAATGATGACAGGGCGTGGCGTACCAGCTCACCAACTCGCAACATGCGCTGGGACGGGGCGGATGTTTTTGCTTTTCTGGTCATTTAATTTTATTTTCCCGAAAAACGCCTATTGGGCAGACTTGGCCAAGTTCAAAAAAGCTAAAACTTAAGTATCTGGCAGGCAAACCCGCCAGACAAGTTATAAAATTACAAGGAGCGGGTAATTTCCTCACGACGGAAACATTCAATAACGTCTCCAGCACGCATATCCTCGTATTTTTCAAACGCCATGCCACATTCCTGACCGGACTGGACGTCTTTTACCTCGTCCTTGAAACGCTTCAGGGTTGAAAGTTTACCCTCGTGAATTACCACATCATCACGCACCAGACGAACACTGGCTCCACGCTCCACATTTCCCTCGGTGACCCTACACCCGGCAACCTTGCCGACTTTGGAAATATGGAAAACTTCCAAAATTTCAGCATTGCCAAGGAAGGTTTCGCGAATTTCGGGCGATAACAGGCCAGACATGGTGGATTTAACATCATCAACCAGATCATAAATGATATTGTAATAGCGAATTTCAATTCCATCAGAGCGAGCCAGATCCCGCGCCTGACGGTTGGCACGAACGTTAAACCCGATAATTACCGCACCAGAGGCTTTGGCCAGAATAATATCACTTTCGGTAATACCTCCGGCGCCGGATAATAGAACCTGAGCTGAAACCTCATCCGTACCAAGTTTTTCAACCGCAGAAACAATTGCCTCAACCGAACCCTGAACATCTGCCTTGATAACCAGCGGCACTCGAGAAATTTCCGAAGTTTTTAGCTGGCTCATCATCTGCTCAAGGGAAGTCACGCCCCCGGCACCGGTTCTTTCACGAACGGCACGCTGACGATATTCGGTGATTTCACGGGCTTTTGCCTCGCTTTCAACAACTGCGAACAGGTCCCCGGCGTCAGGAACGCCGGTAAAGCCCAAAACTTCCACAGGAGTTGAAGGGCCGGCTGATTTAACCTGCTTGCCCTGATCATTGATCAAAGCACGCACCCGAGCTGATTCGGAGCCGGCGACCACAATATCACCGACTTTAAGTTCGCCCCGCTGCACCAGCATGGTGGCTACAGCTCCGCGACCCTTGTCGAGTTTGGCCTCAATAACAATACCGCGGGCCGCCCCTTTTGGATTAGCTTTAAGTTCAAGCAATTCAGCCTGCAACATTATGACATCAAGCAATTTATCAAGATTGGTCTTTTCGGTAGCTGATACTTCAACTTCCAAAACATCCCCGCCCATGGTTTCAACAAAAACCTCATGCTGTAACAATTCAGTACGAACCCGATTGGGATCGGCCGAAGATTTATCAATTTTGTTGATGGCAACAATAATCGGCACTTCAGCCGCCTTGGCATGCTTGATGGATTCGATGGTCTGGGGCATAACCCCGTCATCGGCGGCAACCACCAATATGGCCACATCGGTAGCCTGAGCACCACGGGCGCGCATGGAGGTAAATGCCTCGTGGCCCGGAGTATCAAGGAACGTGATGGTCTTGCCATTTTTTTCGACCTGGTAGGCACCGATATGCTGGGTAATTCCCCCAGCCTCACCGGAAACCACATTGGCATCTCTTAGGGCATCGAGCAGAGAGGTTTTACCATGATCCACATGGCCCATAATAGTAACAACCGGAGATCTTGGTTTCAGATTTGTTTCATCTTCTTCACCTAAGTCATCAAACAGGCCCCCTTCCACATCGGATTCGGCAACACGTTTTACCGTATGGCCCAATTCTGTGGCGATGAGTTCTGCCGTATCGGTATCAAGAATATCGTTGATGGTAGCCATCTGGCCCTGCTGCATGAGCAGTTTAATCACATCCACCGAGCGTTCGGCCATGCGGTTAGCAAGCTCCTGCACGGTAATTGCTTCTGGAATTGTAACTTCACGAGCAATTTTTGGCTGAGCTTCTCTGGGCTTGCCCCGTTGCTTTTCGCGACGACGACGCATGGCGGCCAGCGATGGTCCGCGCTTCTCGTTCTGATTAAGGGCCGAGGTGACCGTTAAGCGTGAGCGATTGCGATTTGCATCGCCGGTTGCACGTCTGGAAGGCTGAGGCCGAGCGCTTTTTCGTGCTCTTTCCAGCTCTTCTTTACCTACAAGCTTGTTTTTTTGCGGAGCAACGGCACTGCGACGAGCGCGACCATCTTCTTCACCTGCGGGTTGCGGTGGTGGCATATCGGGCTGAATCACCGCATCGGGAGATGGTGTTTTTTTGATCTTAGGTTTTGAAGCGTCGACCTTTTGGGCTTTTTCTTCTTCGGCAGCTTCGGCGGCTTTTTCTGCGCCATTAGCTTTTTCTTCTTCGGCGGCCTTTTTTTGAAGCTCCTGCTCTGCGCGTATTTTGGCGCGGCGCTCATCTTCTTCAGCGCGACGGCGAACATCTTCTTGCGCGCGAGCTGTGTCTTCAGCCTGACGGGCGGCGGCATTTTGCAATGCTTTGGCGCGGGCTGAGGACTCAAGATTTGTCAGCCCCTGACGAGACGAAAGGCTTTGAGGTGATTTTGAGCCGCGTCCCGATGAAGAGCGGTTCGATGATTGAGGCTTGACCGGGGCAGGCCTGTTGGCAGCCTGAGGACGCATATTTGGCGTGGACCCCGGTTTAACAACGCGCCTTGTACGCCTCTCAACCACTATCGAGCGGGTAGAGCGCGCAACTACAGGCCGTCCAGCCGATCCCGGTCCGGTTTTCAAGGACAAGGTCTTTTTTTCCGAAACACTGTCAGTGCCGTCATCTGATTTATTGTCTTTGTCGCTCATCTAATATTCGTCTCGTTTACATTTTAAGTTTTGTGCGTTTTGTATATTTTGCGCGTTTTAACGCATTTTGACCAATTAAATTGCTCTAATCGTTCAAGCCTTTATTCAAATCCGATTTTTCAATCAAATCCAAATCTTTATTCAAATCCAAATCTTCAATCAAATCAAAGCGGATAAGTTTTTTCACCCGCAATAGAGCCGATTTTGCCGCAGCGCCACTGGTAAGTGCCGCGTGTATCACATTTTCCTGCCCCAAAGCCAAACCCAATTGCAAAGAGGTTAAAATATCAAACTGGGGCACCTCATTGCCTCTACCCGTTGCCTTTAAGGCCGCCAAAATTTTTCTACGGCCGTCAACTGCCGCATCTGTTGCCGTTATAAGGGCCAAAACATTACCCGAAGATATGGCCGACTTGACCCGGGTTGCTCCAGTTTGCAGCTGTCCGGCCTTGCGAGCCAGGCCCAATGCACCCTTCAAACGCTGTTCTAACCGCGTCCGCGTGATTTGTGCAAGCTCTGATGGCACTTTGACCTTTTGTTTTAGGCTTTTGGCAAATGCATTTTTTTTAACCGCCTCATTTATATCCCTGGCATTGTCCGAAATCCAAACCCCGCGCCCTGGTGCTTTTGCGTCAATATCAGGCACAATCTGGGCATCCGGACTAAGGGCAAAACGCAACAATTGCTCAACCGGTTTTGCTTGTTTTTGCAAAGCACATTCCCGCAGTTGAATTTTTTGCTTTGTCATACCCTGTTTAATTTCCATATGCTTTTTCATATAAAACCCGCTTTACGCTTTGATTTAGTCTGAGGCGGGTTTTTCTGGTGTTTCAGATTTTTTTACTGTTTCTTCTTCAGCTTCACTTGCGTTTTCAACTTCACTTGCACCTTCATCTGCGCTCTCGCCGTCAATTTCTTCAGGCATATCTTCAGCGACAACCCATCCTACAAGCTGACGTGCCTGCATAATCATTTGTTCTGCTTCTTCACGGGATAGGGAGAACTTGCTTAGAGTGCCATCAAAATGCTTGGATTCTCCGTCCTTGCGCTCAACCCAGCCTACAAGATCATCGGTTGCATAACCGGCAAAATCCTCGATGGATTTAACGTCATCCTTACCGATGGCCACCAGCATAGCACCTGTTAAGCCTTCAATCTGATAGAGTTCGTCCGATACGCCAAGTTCAACCCGCTCATCATCGCGAGCTTTATCCAAAGCGTCCAGATATTCGTTGGCTCGGGATTGAATTTCAACTGTTGTATCTTCGTCAAATCCATCAATCATCGAAATTTCAGCAGCATCAACAAATGCCAGCTCTTCAACGGAGGAAAATCCTTCAGAAGCCAGAAGCTGGGCAACCGTCTCATCAACGTTCAATGCATTGGTAAACAGTTCAGAACGCTCGACAAATTCCTTCTGGCGGCGCTCGCTCTCTTCCTGCTCAGTCAGGATATCAATATCCCAGCCGATAAGTTGCGAGCCAAGACGCACATTTTGACCGCGGCGACCAATGGCCAAAGAAAGCTGATCATCCGGAACCACCACTTCAATACGCTCGGCCTGCTCATCCAGAACCACTTTGATAACTTCGGCGGGCTGCAAAGCAGAAACCACCAGATCGGCAATATTTTCAGTCCAGGGGATAATATCAATTTTTTCGCCCTGCAATTCAGCAACCACCGCCTGCACCCTTGAGCCGCGCATGCCCACACAGGCTCCAACCGGATCAATGGAAGTATCAGAAGATGCCACAGCGATTTTTGCTCTCGAGCCGGGATCGCGGGCAATGGAGCGAATAGTGATTATGCCATCGTAGATTTCCGGAACCTCCTGCATGAACAATTTGGCCATGAACTGGGGATGGGTGCGAGAGAGAAAAATCTGGGGTCCGCGCTGCTCGCGGCGCACGTCATAGATAATTGCCCGAATGCGATCTCCATAGCGAAACTGCTCGCGCGGGATCAATTCATCCCGGCGTACAATGGCCTCGCCCCGGCCCAGGTCAACAATAACATTGCCATATTCAACCCGCTTGACGGAGCCGTTGACGATTTCGCCAATGCGATCAATATATTCCCCATACATGCGATCACGCTCGGCATCGCGCACCCTTTGCACAATAACCTGCTTGGCGGACTGGGCGGCAATACGATCAAATTCAATTGGCGGCAAAGGCTCACTAAGATAATCACCGAATTTGGCGTCTGCAATCTGCTTCTTTGCTTCACTAAGGGAAATCTGGCGCGAGGATTCTTCCACATTTTCGACAATTTCAAGCAATCTCCACAGGCTCATTTCACCGGTTTTGGGGTCGATTTCGGTCTTAACCTCGGTTTCAGCACCATAACGAGCCCTGGCAGCACGTGATATCGCGTCCTGCATGGCTTCAATGACTATCATCCGGTCGATGGATTTTTCCCGGGCTACGGCATCAGCAATTTGCAATAGCTCTAGTCGATTGGCTGAAACGGACATTGTTTGATTCCTTTTAAGTCTTTGGCTTTTTAAATTTTGGGTTCTGCTAAATTTTGTTCACGTAAGTCGATATCATCAATAGTGGTGATTTCAGGATCGTCCACTACAGGAGAATTTTCCTGCTCTATACGAGCCTCCTCCAGCAAACGGTCACTGAGAATAAGCTTGGCGAAGGAAATATCGGCCATGGGAAGGTCCATATCGGCAATCGCCCCTTCTGTAACATCGGGCAGAGTTATAGTGACCTTACCATCCTTCACATGCTTGATCAGGCCGCGAAACCGCTTGCGCCCATTGAGCATTTGGCCCAGTTCCACGCGCGCCTCGTGGCCCTGCCAACGCAAAAAATCACGCTCCCGAACCAACGGACGGTCAATACCGGGGGATGAAACTTCCAGATGATAGGCGCCATCAATTGGCTCTTCGGCATCAAGCAGAGCAGAGATTTCATTGCTGAATTCCTGACACTGGGCAATAGTGAACTTGCCATTTTCATCTTCAGCCATGATTTGCAAAGTGCAGCCATTGTCAGGCAATATCTTTACCCGAACAAGAAAAAGTCCCATTTCCTCAGCCACTGGCTCAACGATCGAAGCGATACGCTGTTCCTGTCCGGTTTCATTTATGTAACGCTGCTTTGACAAACTGTTCTGGTTCCTTAAGTTTTTAAATCACTAAAAATTCGGCAACACTCTTAAATCTTTGTTTAGTCACGCTGCCGAAACGAAAAACCGCAAGAGCACTTTTTCTGGCAACGCTCTTAAATCTTTGTTTAGTCACGCTGCCGAAACGAAAAACCGCAAGAGCACTTTTTCTGGCAGCGCTCTTAAATCTTTGTTTAGTCGCGTTTCCGAAACAGCAACTACGTTGCTGATTTTTTGTCTCACGCCGACGGGCTAGAAAACCGCAAAACACTCTTTCTAGAAACGCTCTAGTCTTTGTCTGGTCGCGTTTCCGAACCGAAAAACTGCAAGAGCACTTTTTCTGGAAACACTCAATAAAAAAGAGCGGGGCCGGTTGGCACCCACTCTCACAAGTTGATCTTGAGAATTTAGAGTTGATATATAGCAGCTGGCAGCTTTTATCAAGGCTAGTTTTTGTTTGGTTTTTTTGCACACCACCTAAAGGGTGTGTTTATCGGCTACGCCACTCTTTTTTAGTGGTCGCGCTGCCGAAACAGCAACTATGTTGCTGATTTTTTGTCTCACGCCGACGGGCTGGAAAACATCAAGGGCACTTTTGCTGGCAACGCTCTGGTAAAACTAAAATAAAAGCTTTGCTCACGCCCCTCACGCCTTGCCTTAGCCTCATATCTGGTGGGTTGCCAGCCGGCAAAGGGAATATGCCAAAATTGGGGTTTTGAAGAGATTTTCCATTCGAAATCAGGCTGATGCAACATGTGTGCCAGCGTCCAGTTGGCATAATCCTCAATATCGCTGGCGAAATAAAACAGGCCGCCCGGAATAATAACCCGCGCCAACTCCTGCAAGGTTATGGCAGATATAAATCGGCGCTTATGATGCCGAAGCTTTGGCCATGGATCTGGGTAAAGCAGATAACAGGCATCAATTGATGCGTCCGGAAGGGCTTTTAACAGCAAATAGGCATCTTCAGTAAACAGGGAAATATTGGGGATATTTTCAGCATCAATTTTTTTCAGTATCTTGCCGATACCACCTCTAAAGACCTCACAACCGATAAAATCATCATCAGGGTTTTTCAAGGCTTGGCGCGTTAAATGCTCACCCCCGCCATAGCCGATTTCCAGAATTTTTTTGCGGCCTGCTCGTCCGAATATATTTTTAGGCGAAAAAACTTTGCCTTCAGGCAATTCCACCCTTAGTTGAGGTAACAGATTATCAAAAAGCTGTTGCTGCCCCCCATGCAAACGCTTGCCGGATTTGCGCCCGAAAAACGCCCGATGCTCAGTTTTAGAGCGCTCAGATTTGAGGCGCACCGGTTTGGAGACATCTGAACCCATGCTCATGCGAACCCTTGGTCATAAAAATCAATTTCAAATACAGCCCGATCCAAGGCTTCAGCTATTTTGCAAGCGCCTGTTTCAGCGGTTTAACCAGGTCAAGTTTTTCCCATGGAAAGGTGCCGCCACGGCCCGGTTTACGGCCGAAATGACCATAGGCGGAAGTTTTGGCATAAATTGGCCGGTTCAGATCAAGGGCTTTTCGAATTCCTGTCGGGGAAAGATCCATTACCTGTTCAACGGCTTTTTCGATCAGTTCATCATCAACCGTGCCCGTGCCGTGGGTATCAATAAATATCGAAAGCGGTTTGGCGATGCCAATAGCATAGGATAATTGAATGGTGCAGCGTTCGGCAAATTTAGCGGCAACGATGTTTTTGGCCAGATAACGGGCGGCGTAGGCCGCCGAGCGATCAACCTTGGTGGTATCTTTGCCCGAAAATGCTCCGCCTCCATGGGGAGCCGCTCCGCCATAGGTATCAACAATGATTTTGCGACCCGTGACCCCGGCATCGCCATCAGGACCGCCAATAACAAATTTTCCAGTCGGGTTGATGTACCAGACGCAATCATCAGCAATTTTAAAACCTTCAAGGGCCTCTAAAATATACGGTTCAACAACCTGGCGAACCTTGGCCGAATCCCAGCTTTCATCCATATGCTGGGTTGAAAGCACAATCTGGGTAACCTCATAGGGCTTGTCGTTAACATAGCGAATTGTGATCTGGCTTTTTGCATCCGGGCCCAGTTTGCCCACGTCACCAATACCGGTTTTTCTGGCAATGGCCAGCAGTTCAAGAATTTTATGGGCGCAGTGGATGGTCGCCGGCATATATTCGCTGGTATCGTTACAGGCATAACCAAACATTATGCCCTGATCGCCCGCGCCCTCTGATTCGTTTGAATCAGCTGCACTATCGACACCCTGGGCAATATGGGCCGACTGGAAATGCAGCAGGATATCAATTTTTGCCTTTTTCCAGTGAAAGCCATCCTGCTCATAACCAATGTCTTTGATAGCCCGACGAGCGGCCGAGCGAAAACGGGAAGGATTGATTACATCATTGCCATTTTTATCTTTTTTGATCAGCGTTGAGGGAACCCGAACCTCTCCGGCGATCACCACCCGGTTGGTGGTAGCCAGAGTTTCACAAGCTATGCGAACATCCATTGGGTCGGTGCCGGTTTTTTTTGCTTCCTTATAAACAAGGTCAACAATCTCATCAGAAATACGATCGCAAACCTTATCAGGATGCCCCTCGGAAACAGATTCTGAGGTAAACAAAAACGAAGAGCGGGCCAATATATTTCTCCAATTTCAAAATCAAACAGTTGCGCAAAAAAAATCAGGGTCCAGACCCAAATTTTACAGATCGGTGTTTTCTTTTGCCAGCCTGCAACCCAAGGGTCAAGGATGATATAAAGAAAAGTTTATATGATTGAAATCCTAGCAGGTAAATCCTACTGATTAGTTATGGCCGCAAGGAGCGCAAACGCGTAATCGCCACAAAACCAAAGCCAAGCAGCAAAGCGCCAAAAAACGGCAGATTGAGATATCTGGAAAAAAATGTCGGCTCGATGCGATTGGGCATATCAGCATCAACAATTCCGATTTCACCCGGTTCTAAAACAGAGCTTATGCGCCCCAATGGATCAATAATTGCGCTTTTACCGGTATTTGCCACCCGCACCATGGGCAATCCCTGCTCCACCGCGCGCAGGCGAGCATGCTGGAAACTCTGGGCCGGGCCGATGGAATTATCAAACCATGCATCATTAGTGAGGTTTAGGATAAATTGAGCCTTGTCGGCAGCCCCATCAGGAGAATTTGAAAACAATGCACCGGAGAATATCGCCTCATAACAGATAAGGGGTAAAAATGGCGGGGTGGTGGGTGTTTGCATCAGATTGCGGCTCTCACCGGCCGACCAACCCTTAAAGGTAGTGACAAACTGCTTGATGCCAATCCCATTGAGCAAAGATTCAAAGGGCAGATACTCACCAAACGGCACCAGATGGGTTTTGTCATAAGAAGACAGGGTTTCTCCATTGGAGCCTATGGCCAGAATTGAATTATATTCCAACTCCTGCAAATTGGCAGCGAGCTGGCGGCGGGGCGCTCCCGTTATCAGAGTTGTGCCATCAGGCAACATATCGGCAATGCGCACCAGTGCTTCGGGAAAATCTGATAAAAAGAACGGCAGAGCAGCTTCGGGCCAGATCAAATGGGTAATATCGCTCAGGCCATTATCATCAGGACCGGTGCGCGATGCGGACATGGCAAGCAGGCGCTCAAGGATAATCTGGGCGCTTGCAGGCTGCCATTTTTCGGCTTGCAACACACCGGGCTGCACAAGGCGCAGGCGCATATCATCGCGCTGGCTTATTTCAATTTCATTCAGGCGGTATTGACCAAAGCTGAGTTGCGCAGCCAACAGCACAAAAATCATAAACAGGGGCATTAATCTTTTGCTTAAAGACCTCTCGTCAGCCGGCCATACAAGGGCGGGTAAAAAACCCAAAACCGCTGCCAGCAGGGTTAAGCCATAGACCCCTATAACCGATGCAAGCTGCATCATGGTCACATTAGCGGTGAGGGCATATCCCAAAACATCAAAGGGAAACCCGGTAAACAAGGTTCCGCGCAAAAACTCCGCCAGAGCCAAAAAGACACTCAAAGAAATTATGCGCATAAACGAGTTCGACCAGAAAAAATGGGCCGCAGAACTGGCCAGGCCCCAAAAAACCGCCAAAATCGCAGCGAGGCCTAAAACTGCAAACGGAATGGCAAAGACAAACAGGCCCCCATCAACCAGAAAAGCAAACCCGACCCAATGCAGGGCAACAGCAAAGTAGCCAAGGCCAAAGCTAAAACCTATCCAGAACGAGGGGCCAAAAACCAGACCCAATCCGCTGGAGCGCTCCGCCCCGTCAAGACACCAAACCCAAAGTGGAAAAGTGACAAATAACAAGGGCAGAAACAAAAAAGGCGGCATGGAAAGAGCTGCAATCCCGCCGGCAATAAGCATTATCAGCAGACGTCGCCAGCCAAAAGACAGAATACAAATCCGAGAAATCCAGCTCAAAATATTTGCCTGTTCATTTTATGCCATCACCGGTTTACCACTTAAATCTAAAACCAATATTGCAAATTTTAGTTGGGTTTTTGCGGGCTGGATTCAATTTCAGCTGTAGTATCAATTTCAGCTGTAGTATCCTGGCGAGATTTGGGACGAACATTGAGCTTGCGCGACCGACGCAATATACGAACCTTTTTTATTCGGCGCGGATCGGCCTGTAAAATTTCAAACTCAAAGCCCTTTAATTGGGTTATAACCTCGCCGCGAACCGGGATCCTATCAATCAGCGCAAATACCAGACCACCAAGCGTATCCGCTTCCTGGGAAAATTCCGCCGGGTCAAAATCAGCGCCAATAATTTTTTGCAACTCCTCCAACGAAGCTCTTGCCTCGGCAATATAGACATTATCTGCCTGTTTAATCACCAGCGCCAGCTCTTCATCATCGTGCTCATCTTCGATATCACCAACCACCGCCTCCAGCAGATCTTCAATGGAAACCAGGCCATCGGTGCCGCCATATTCATCTACGACAATGGCCATATGCAATCTTGTGGCCTGCATGGATTGCAACAGATCACCAACCGGCATCGAGGGGGGAACGAACAAAACCTCGCGGGCAAAATCAAGATTCTTAAGTTTTTGTTTTAAAACCGGATTGAGCAATTTTATCGGCGAGCCGTTGGGCTTTTCAACCGGTGCAGAAATATGCTGCAAAGCATCCTTGATATGGATCATGCCTACAATATTATCCAGATTTTCTGAAAACAGGGGCAGTCTGGAATGGCCGGAACTGCGAAATTTTTCCACCAGTTCACCCAGGCTGTCTTCATCGTCAGCGGCTTCAATATCAACCCGTGGCACCATCACATCTTCAACACGAACGGCTGAGAGCTTTAGAACATTGGCCAGCATTGTGCGCTCAGAACCGGAAAAAGAGCCAGTTTTGCTATTCTCGCCCTGTAATGCGAACTGAAGTGTTTGTCGCAAAGAAACTTCTGTCGGGGAAAGGGCGTTTTTTATTCGGCTCCAAAGGCCGGGCGGCTGCGCAGGTGCTTTGTTTTTTGACAAAACACTCACATGTGAGGAGTTTGAAGGTTTTTTGGGGCTTTTGTCACCAAAATCTGTTTCGTCGCCTTTGAGGCGATGCGGCCGGGACGCCGCGACGATAGAAGGGTCAGTTTCGTTCATATTTTAAGTCCGAAAAATCTGCATATTTTACAAATCTGACGGGAATTTTCTCCGTTTTTATCCGTTCATCAAGCCATTTAAGCAGTATTTGCTTAAAGCAAGTTATCATAAATATTTAGTCGGCGTAAGGATTAGCAATCTTGAGATTGCTGAGGATTTTTATCTCCATACTTTCCATTTCATCTGCTTCTTTGTCATTTTGATGATCATAGCCCAAGATATGCACAAATCCGTGCACAACCAGGTGAGTCAGATGATCGCCAAATGCTATCTGGTTATTTTTTGCTTCTATTTCAAGCGTTTCCAAGCTGAGAATTATGTCACCCAACATGCCCTCAAAGGGGGCAAATGGTTCAATCTGGGGAAATGAAAGCACATTTGTCGGCCTGTCAATTTGGCGCCATTGTTTGTTCAGCTCCTGAACATGAGCGTCATTGCTCAACACAATGCAGATTTCTCCCGGCCCGCCAATTGCAGGATCAGCAATTTCAAGAGAGCTCAAAACGCTCTTTCGAATCAATTTATTAAAGCCCGCTTCACTCATTTTTTTCAGCCAGCGCTGATCTTTGATCAACAGATCAATTTCCAGCTCAAGCGCCGGAACACTTCCGGCTTTTTTTCTAACCACATCGTTATTTTGCATGGGATTTATCATAGGCCCGAACAATGCGGGCAACCAGAGGATGGCGCACCACGTCTTCATAGGTAAAGGAAGAAATATTGACCCCCTCAACTCCCCTGAGTAACGAAACAGCCTCAACAAGACCCGAAGTCTGGCCGGGGGGAAGATCAATCTGAGTCGGGTCGCCGGTAACGATCATCCTGGAATTCTCGCCCATGCGGGTCAGAAACATTTTCATTTGCATGGAGGTGGTATTTTGCGCTTCATCCAGAATTACCAGCGCATTGGCAAGGGTGCGACCGCGCATAAACGCTAACGGGGCGACCTCAATTATACCGGACGTTAAAGAACGCTCCACATTTTCAGGAAACATCATATCATTAAGCGCATCATAAAGCGGGCGCAGATACGGGTCGACCTTATCCTTCATATCACCGGGTAAAAATCCCAATCGCTCTCCCGCTTCCACCGCCGGACGCGAAAGAATGATCCTGTTAATGTCTCCGCGCTCCAGCAACGAGGCAGCATAAGCTACCGCCAGATAGGTTTTGCCGGTGCCTGCCGGACCAATTCCAAAGGTCAGATCATTTTGCCCAAAGGCACGCATATAGGCATCCTGGGCTGGAGTACGGGCGACAATTGTTGATTTTCTGGTGGCAATCTGGGCCATTCTCACCCGACCGCCGCGCTCCATAGAGGGCAGATGAAGCTGAGCATCGCTGGTCTGGATCATACGGATCAGGCCATCCACATCACCAATGGCAACGCTTTTGCCCTCTTCAAGCAGCTCATAAAGGGATTGCAATATCCTGCGAGCCTGATCAATTTCTCCAACCGGGCCTTCAAGCATTAGATGATTGCCGCGCGGGGTAATTTTTACCTGAAGACGTTGCTCAATCAGGGCTATATTTTGATCATATTCCCCATAAAGTTGAGAAAGAAGCTTATTATCCTCGAAAGCGATCTCCAGCTGATTGGAGGGATTATGCTTTTGATCTGAAATTTGTTTGCTCAAGCGCTTGTGATTTCCTAAAATTTTGCGGTTTAGTTTTTCATTATAGACGGAATGGGCCTCAATTTGTAATCAATTGTCCATATAGTGAATTGGGACCAACGCTTTTTACTTCAATTTCTATAATAGAGCCAATCATTGAGGCTGGCGCATCCACATGCACGGCCTGCAAATATGGTGATCTTCCGGCCACCTGACCCGGTTGTCGGCCTGGTTTTTCAAGCAGCACCGAAAGGGTTTTCCCCTTACAGCTCTGATTGAATTCATTCTGGTGATGTTTTATCAGAGCTTGCAGGGTTTGCAGGCGCTCATTGGCCACATCAGGCGCTATCTGATCTTTAAGAGATGCTCCGGGAGTGCCGGGACGGGGCGAATATTTGAACGAATAGGCGCTGGCATAGCCAACCTCTTTTACCAGAGCCAGAGTATCGTTGAAATCCTCATCACTTTCACCGGGAAAGCCCACGATGAAATCTCCTGAAATTGCAATATCGGGGCGGTTTTGACGAATTTTTTCAATAATCTGCAAATAGGATTTAGCGGTGTGCTTGCGGTTCATGGCAGCCAAAATCCTGTCCGAGCCGGATTGCACGGGCAGGTGCAAATAGGGCATCAACTGGGGCAGATCACGATGAGCAATTAAAAGCTCTTCACTCATATCATTGGGATGAGAGGTGGTATAGCGCAGGCGATCAAGGCCATCAATTTTGGCCATCTCGAACAATAACGCGCCAAGGCCGACCTCATTGCCGCTGGAATTTTGCCCGTGATACGCGTTTACGTTTTGACCCAGCAGGGTAATTTCGCGCACTCCGGCAGCGGCCAGATCATTTGCTTCGCTCAATATCTGCGCAACCGAACGGGAAACTTCAGAACCCCTAGTATAGGGAACTACGCAAAAGGCGCAAAATTTATCACAGCCTTCCTGCACCGTTAAAAAAGCGCTCAAGCCCCTCGCAGCGATAATTTTCTTATCTGCTGCTGGCAAATGGTCGAATTTATCTTCTTCAGGAAATTCCGTATCAATCACCCGCTCATTGCCAGCTTTTGCAACCAATTGTGGCAAACGGTGATAGGATTGGGGCCCAAAAACCAGATCAACCACCGGGGCGCGTGCAATGATTTCATCTCCCTCGGCCTGAGCAACACAACCGGCAACTCCGATCATGGTGGATTTGCCTTCACTTTTGCGCAAATCCTGAAGCTTTTTCATTCTGCCCAGTTCCGAAAAAACCTTCTCGGAAGCCTTTTCGCGAATATGGCAGGTATTGAGCAAAACCAGATCGGCCTCAACCATGTCCTGAGTTTGCTCATAACCATGGGGGGCCAAAGCATCAGCCATACGATTACTGTCATAAACATTCATCTGACAGCCAAAGGTTTTGATAAACAGTTTTTTTTGAGCAGGAGGCATTTTTCAATTCTTTGATTTTTGTATTTTTATAATACAGGTCGGAGTTTTTAAACTTATTTTGGCAGTTCTGGACCTGAAGCAAAAAAAATTCAAGTTGTTCTATGGTTGCCAGCTTTTAAGAATCCTGAAGCAATTTATCGCCCCGGTTCAATGCAACCAGCATCCGGCGCACTTCATTTTCAGCCAGTTTGGTTATTGCTTTGCGGTTTGACCCTTCGGCCAGAGGCATCGGCTGGCCAAAAGCAATGGTTACATTACGAGTTCCAGAAATAAGAATATCCCAAATATTTTCTGCAATGGATTTGGCCTTTATCCAGGCAATCAAAGAGCGCTCGGCGCGGGTGATCGGTAAGCCCTGCAAATGGGTATAGGCGATTGTAACCGGTTGAATGGAAACATATTTTGCCCCCGCATCAATCAGGGCCGTCTGGGCCGCTGCAATCAGGCCGGAGCGAAAAGGCATAACGTGAGTTCCCGTATCAGAGCGCCCTTCGGCAAACAGACAAACGGCGCCGCCATCTACCATGCGTCGAGCCATTTCGTTGGTGGCAGTACGGACAGTTTTTGGAGAAGAGGCCACGTAAATGGTTTTTTGCATGCGGGAGAAAAATCCCACCAAGGGCCATTTCGCCAATTCATCCTTGGCAACAAAAGTGACATCTGCCACCGAACCGATGGCAATAATATCAATCCATGAAATATGATTGGCCACAACAAGGGTGGACATGCCTGTTTCGGGCTTGCCGATCAGTCGCACATTCAACCCCAGAAAAATTGCCGCCAATCGGTGAAAAGCACGCGGAATTACATTCCAGACCGGAAGTTTCAAAATAATAATCAGCCATTGCAAAGGCACAGCCACAATCAAAAACGGCACGATGATAAAGATAAAAAACAAAATTCTTCTAATCATTGTTTTGGCCTGAACCTTTGGGGGTTTTTAAGGGGTCAATCGGCACAGCATACAGTTCCAGCCGGTGATCGACCAGCCTGTAACCAAGCCGACGGGCAATCAGTTCCTGAATCGCCTCGATTTCCTCATTGCGAAATTCAATTACTTTGCCGCTTCTAACATCAATCAGATGGTCATGATGCTCATCAGGGATAGGCTCAAACCGTGCTCTGCCATCCTTGAAATCATGTTTTTCGACCAATCCTGATTCTTCAAACAGGTTTAAGGTCCGATAGACAGTGGAAAGGGAAATGCGCGGATCAATGGCGGAGGCCAAACGATATAATTCTTCCACATCCGGGTGGTTTTTGGCATTTTGAATAATCTGAGCGATGGTGCGCCGTTGTTCAGTCATACGCAGGCCACGGGCCGCGCATTGTTCCACAAGGGATTGTTCAATATCAGTTTTTTTGCTCATTAGTTTTTATCCAGGGTGGACTGCAGGTTTTGATCCAAGACGAATATCTTCAGGTAATGACCCCAATTTATACCATATCGGTGCGCATCACTATTGCTGTTGCTTTGGTTCCATCTTTTAAGGGGTAATAACCGGGGCGCTCGCTTATCTGTTTGAAACCAAACCGATGATAAAGAGCCTTTGCCGCCTCATTATTGCTATCAACCTCAAGAAACATGGCAAGAGTCTGGCTGGCCAGCAGATCATCAAATCCGGCTCTTAACAGAGCCTCCCCCACCCCTTTTCCCTGCCATTTTGGCTCAACAATAATCGTTAACAATTCTGCCTCTTCTTTTATCAGGCGAAGCACCATAAACCCGGCAACCCGATCTTTTTTATCACTTGCGACATATATGGGCGTCTGGTGGGGACGGGACAGGTATGAGGAAAATTCATTATCTTTCCAGCCGTGGAAAAATCCGCGCTGGTGGATTTTTGCCAGTTTTGACACATGATCACCATTGGCGGGTTTTATGTGCAGACCAGCAGGGGCAATCCATAATTTCATCTATAAATATTCATTTCAAATAGTCATTTGCAAATATTCATTTGTTTTTCAAACCCTGCAAGCAAAATAAGTCAATCAGATTTTTGCAATCTTGCCTTTGGATTGAGGCTTGGCATCAGCGGAGCGAATATAGGTGGGCCGAGGCGGGAAGATTTCGGGATCAGCATCAACGGTAAAATCGCATAGCTGCACTATGTCAATTTTTGCATCCGAATAAATTTTATTGTTCGGGTCGGCGCGCAGCAATTCAACTTCATCATGTTCAAGCAAAAGTGGTTCTGAAAGGGGGGCCTGAGCTTGAGCAAATTGCTGCACATAAAACTGGTCACGTCTTGCATCGACAATTAAATAAAACGGATTTGAACCCACCAAATCATTATTCGTGGAAAGGGCAAAAAGATTGGGAATTCCGATTACCGGGATTTTCAACGCCAGAGCTAATCCGCGGGCGGCAGCAATGCCAATTCTTAAACCTGTGAACGAGCCGGGGCCAACCGTTACGCCGATTTTGGCAATATCTGCATATTTGATGTAATTTTGCTGTAAAAGTTCTGCAATTTTGTCAAATATCACCTCTGCATGGCCGCGAGGCAAACTTTCAGAAAGCAAATGGTTTTGAGCGTTGGTTTTAAGACATAATTGCAGGTGGGTTCCAGAAGTGTCTATTGCCAGAACGGCGTTTTTACTCATAAAATCTGCTCGCCGTTTTATCCGGTTATTTCACCTGTTAGGGGAAAGGCCACTTGAACCTAAACCGTCTGGCGCACTTCTTCGACACCGGGCACAAAATGGCGCAAAAGATTTTCAATACCGTTTTTTAAAGTGGCGGTAGAAGAGGGACAACCGGCGCAGGCGCCCTGCATTTTTAGAAAAACCACACCCTGCTTAAATCCGCGAAAAATAATATCTCCACCATCCATAGCCACCGCAGGGCGAACACGAGTTTCAAGCAATTCTTTAATTATTTCAACCATTTCGGCATCGGCCTCATCAAAAAATTCCTCTTCTGAATTTTGCAGATTTTGATCAACGCCCTCATTTATAATTGGCTTTCCGGACAAAAAGTGCTCCATAATCGCCCCCAAAATAGCGGGTTTGATATGGGACCAGTCGGCCTCATCCTTGGTTACTGAAATAAAATCAGACCCCAAAAACACTCCGGTAACACCTTCGATCTGGAACAATTCTTCTCCCAGGGGAGAAATGACAGCCTCTGACGGATCGCGAAACTCGCACGGCTCTCCAACCAGCACTTCACGACCGGGCAAAAATTTCAAAGTGGAAGGATTTGGCGTCGCTTCGGTTTGAATAAACATTTTTGATTTATTCCTGATGATTTGTTTTGCGTAATTGCTAATTTCGCAAAACGCAAAGATTAGAACCATTCCAATATAGTACTAAATTCCAAAAAAGTGAAGGGGTAAGTTTAGGTTCAAAACTTAGACCTGTCGTTAATCTGAATTGGGTTCTAATAAGTCATAATACAAGCATTAACAAAGGGAGATTATGTGCTCATCACTGACGCCACCTGGAATAATCGTTACCGGAATCGGCAGGGCGTTGGCACCGCGTCCGGCAAAAGATGATACCAGCGGCCCGGGACCATCAGAAGAAATTCCAGCAGCCAGAACCAAAATTGCGATATCTTTGTCTTCGTTGATAAGCGCTTCAATTTCTTCGGCTTTTCTTCCCTCACGCACGTGTTTTTCAACCTTGATATCACCAATTTCAGCAATATGCTTTGCTCGTTCTTCCAGCAATTCCTCAGCTTTTTCCAGGGCTTCGGCACGCAATATATTTTCGACCCCCAGCCAATGTTGAAATTGCTCGTTGCCAATTATCGAAAGCAACGCCACCGTGCCACCGGTGCGCAAAACCCGATAGGCGGCAAAGGTAACCGCGCGATCACATTCCCCGGTTTCATCAATTACCACAAGGAATTTTCGTTTATATTCGCCTTTACAGGCTTCGTTGTATTTGCTCATAACCGCCACCGCCAAGCTTTTTCAATCGAGCGACATGCTGGCATTTTGTTAAAAAAACAGCAAGCGCAATGCAAAATTTGTAATTTTATCAGTCAGATCACCTGATATTTTAACCGACAAATCCGACAATATTGCGCACTTCGCGCATGGTATTTTTGGCTATATCGCCGGCCCGGTTAGCGCCATCTTTCAAAATTTCTTCAATAATATCAGGTTCTGCCAGATAGCGACGCATCTCAGAGGCAATTGGAGAAAGGCTTTCAACGGCAAGTTCAGCCAATGCGGGCTTAAATGTTCCAAACCCTTTGCCACCAAACTGATCCAGCACCTGCTGCTGGGACATATCGGCAAGGGAGGCATAAATGCCCACCAGATTGGCCGCTTCTGGCCGATCCTTTAATCCATCGGTTTCGCTGGGCAATGGTTCCGGGTCAGATTTGGCTTTTTTGATCTTTTTGGCAATAGCATCCGCATCATCAAGCATATAGATGGTGGCCATGGAAGATGCCTCGGATTTTGACATTTTTTTAGTGCCGTCCCGTAACGAAAGCACCTTGGTTGCCGGTCCGGTTATTACCGGCTCTGAAAGGGGAAAAAAATCAGCATCATAGGCATTATCCTTTATGGAGGTGGCAAAATCATTGTTGAATTTCTGTGCAATATCCCGAGTTAATTCCAGATGTTGTTTTTGATCTTCTCCCACCGGAACATGGGTAGATTTATAAAGTAAAATGTCCGCGGCCATTAAAGAGGGATAGGCAAAAAGGCCAAGGGATACGTTTTGAGAGTTTTTGCCGGCCTTATCCTTAAACTGGGTCATGCGCTGCATCCAGCCCATACGCGCCACACAATTGAAAATCCAGGCTAATTCTGAATGTTCAATCACCTGCGACTGATTAAAGATAATATGGCTTTTGGGATCAACACCAGCGGCCAGATAAGCAGCCGCGACTTCATAGGTGGCCCGCTTTAAGTCCGCCGGGTCCTGCCAGACGGTGATCGCATGCAGATCAACAACACAATATATGCAGGCGTGGGTTTTTTGCAGGGGAACAAAGCGCTTAATGGCACCTAAATAATTTCCCAGATGCAAATCGCCTGAAGGTTTGATGCCGGAAAATACGCGCAAGGGAAAACTGCTCATTAGTTGAAATCCTAAATTGTACCGATAGAAATATTTTTTGAGTTATTGCCCAACATAGCTGAAATTTGCAAGCTTAACGGCGATTTTGAATAATTATAAAACTATTTTAAGGCCCTGAACTGTTGTGATAATTGATTTAGTCTCACCACACCAAACAGGTGCAACAATGCAAAATAGGCAATCATGCCAATGGTTAGCACCAGACCCAGCACACCAAACTGCAACAAAGTGGAACCGGAACCATACAAAGCTTCTCCGAACAAATTCCCCAGCACCCACAATATAACAAGCATAATCATACTGGCTAAAACAAACATAATATGATGGCGCAACTCTTTGTTACGCAAAGAAAAATGCCCCCGCCAGGCCAATATTCCCATCAGAAAAAGCGCATTGAACCAAGCCGCTATACTGGTTGCAATGGCAATTGCTGTCTGGGCTAAAGCGGGAAACAGCACAAGAGAAATGACTATATTTATAACTACGGAAATCGCCGCCAGAATGGTTGGGGTCATAGTATCTTCGCGAGCAAAAAATCCGGGTTGAAAAATCTTGATCAAAACAAAGGCAGGCAGGCCTAAAGAAAAAGCGCTGAGCGCTGAGGCGGTGGCAAGGGTTGCAGTTGCATCAAAGGCTCCACGCTCAAACAGAACCTGAACAATAGGTTTGGCCATAACAAACAGGGCAGCGGCGGCAGGCAGGCATAACATCATGGCTAAAAACAGAGATTTTTCCTGAGCTAATGCAGCTTGATGCGGACGATTGCCTTTTACATGGCGGGAAAGTTCAGGCAGCAACACCACCCCGATGGCAATGCCAATTATGCCCAAAGGCAATTGATAAAGCCGGTCCGCATAATAAAGGTATGAAATTGTGGAGGCCGCTCCCGAGGCGATTATCGTGCCGACAAAAATGTTGATCTGGGTGATGCCACCAGAAAACATAACCGGTAACGCCAACGCAAAAAATCGCGCAATATCGCGACCAAAAACCGGCCAGCGCAAATAAGGAAAAAGGCCGGTTTTATACAGGGCCCAAACTACGATTGCCACCTGGGCAAAACCACCAATGATTACCCCAAGGGCCAAAAACACTGCTCCGGCTGGCTTGTCTGCAATAAAAAATACCAAAAACCCCAGAATGATAACCAGCACAATGTTGAGCATAACCGGAGCAAAAGCTGCGGCAAGAAACTTGCCCAAGCCGTTCAACATAGCCCCATAAGCCGACATTACAGACATCAGGGCCAAATAGGGAAAACAGATGCGTGCCAGCAGAACCGTGAAATTAAATTTTTCCTCATCCTCAACAAAGCCGGGAACAAACCAGGCCATGATCTGGGGCATAAAAATTTCGGCAAGGATCAAAACACCAAATAAAAACAAGACCAACCATGATATTATTCTGGCGGCAAAACGACCTGCCGCCTCCTCGCCTTCGCGCTCTAACACCCCGGAAAAAAGCGGGATAAAGGCGGCATTAAAAGCCCCTTCTGCAAATAAGCGCCTAAACAGGTTTGGAAAACGAAAAGCGGCAAAAAAGGCATCGGCGGCCATAGAGGTGCCAAGCAGGCCGGCAATCAAAATATCGCGGACAAAGCCCATTATTCTTGAAAGCAGGGTCATGGACCCGACTGAAAAGAAATTTTTATACAGGTTCATACTTTAACCGCTTTTACTTCAGGTATGGTCGCTAAAACCGACAATAATGAGCGTTTAATCTTTTTCTGACGGGCCGGGTCAGATATTTTTGCGCCGGTTAAATCAGTAACATAAAAGACATCCACTGCCTTTTCCCCATAGGTGCCGATATGGGCCGAACCGATAGTTAAATTCAAATCAGCCAATTGTCTCGTCAAATCATATAACAGTCCGGCACGATCGAGGCCTGAAACTTCAATCACAGTGAATTTTTGTGACAAGCCATTAGAAATCTGAATATCGGGGGGAAGTTTAAAGGGTTTTAATCGTTTGTTCAGCCGTGAATCAGCGCCAAGATTTTGTGGAATTGTTTTAGTGCCATCCAACAATCGTTTGACCGTATCAATAACCCGCACGGCACGGATTTTTTCGTCTTCATCAGAATTGAATGAACGGCGCAAACGCAAAGTATCCAGAGCATAACCATCGCGCATGGAAGAAATATGAGCGCCAACAATTGAAGCTTGAGAAAGGGTGCAGGCAGCGGCAATAAAAGATAATAATCTGGGGTGATCGGCAGTATAAAAAGAAACTTCTGTTATGCCCTCAAAAGACCTGACCGAACAATTTCCACAAAAACTCTGGTTGTTTTTGTCGGCTCTGGCCACCATTTTCGCGTGCTCAATCTGCAATACCGGGTCGGTTCTGAGCCAATAGGGGGAATAATGGCGTGCAATATAGGCCTCAATGCCGGTTTTGGTCCAGCCGCTATCAAGAGCCAAAAGAGCTTCAATCAAAGCAGATTTTACCTCCACCAACCGCTCTTTATGATTGACCTTGGAATGGCCCCCGGAAAGCAGCGGCTCGGTGGCATAATAAAGAGATCGCAAAAGCGAGCCTTTCCAGCCTGTCCATACGCCGGGGCCAACGGCGCGAATATCGCAGGCGGTTAAAATCATCAGCAAAGCCAGCCTATTGGGGCTTTGCACCAGTTGAGCAAATGAGTGAGCGGTTTCCGGGTCTTGGATATCGCGGGACTGGGAAATTTCGGACATAATCAGATGGTAGCGAATAAGCCAGGCGACCGTTTCAATTTCGGGTGGTGTCAGGCCAAAACGAGGGCAGAGCTTGCGGGCAATTTTTTCTCCCGCAATGGAATGATCTTCTTTGCGACCCTTGGCAATATCGTGCAAAAAAAGCGCAACAAACAACAATTTAGTATCGCTCAGGGTTGGTAATAATTCGTGGGTCAGCGGCAATTCCTCTTTATATTTACCACCTACGATCCCTGCCATTACGCCAATCGAGCGAATTAGATGCTCATCTACCGTATAATGGTGATACATATTAAACTGCATCAGGGCGACAATTTTACCAAATTCGGGCACAAATTTCCCCAGCACTCCACTCTCATTCATCCGACGCAATATTCGTTCTGCGGATTTATGATTGGTGAGAATTTCCAAAAATAATCTGTTGGCTTTTTTATCGTTGCGCAATGAGGTGGTGATCAAGCCCAGGGATCTGGAAATCTGCTTTAGGGCTTCGGGGTGAAACAAAATTCCCTCCCTCGCTGCCAGCCAGAATATTCTGATCAGGTTTATGGGGTTGTCAGCAAACACTCCACCATGGGATGTATTGATGCGTCCGCGTTCCACCACAAAATCTTTTTCCCCTTCAATTTTTCGAGTGCCCTTATGCCAGTTAGATAGGAAGCGCCCCAATAGATCGGGCTTTTTGGCATGGGAGAATTCTAAAGATGCGCAAAACAGGCGGGTTAAATCCCCAACATCCTTGGCTACTAAAAAATAGCGCTTCATAAATCTTTCAACGCTTAACATTCCGGCGCGATCGGCAAAATCCAGACGACGGGCCATTTCCGGCTGCACATCAAAATGCAGTTTTTCTTCCGCCCGGCCGGTCAAAAAATGCAAATGGCAGCGAACACTCCATAAAAAATCCTCGGCTTTTTCAAACACCCGAAGTTCGGAACGGGTAAATACGCCTTTTTTCACCAGTTCAGCGTTGGAATTTACCGAGTAAAAATATTTACCGATCCAGAACAGGGTATTTAAGTCCCTCAACCCCCCCTTGCCATCCTTGATATTTGGCTCAACCACATAGCGGGTATTGCCAAATGCCTCATGACGGACATCTCGCTCGGCTAGCTTTGCATCAATAAACTGGGGACCGGTTCCGGCAATAATCTCAACTTTAAAACGCTCAACCAGGGTTTTAAACAGGCTTAGATTTCCAACCAGAAACCTGGATTCCAGGGTAGCAGTGCGTACCGTCATATCGGTTTTGGCCATTAAAAGGCATTCATTCATGGTGCGAACCGCGTGGCCAACCTTCTGGCCAAGATCCCAAAGCATATAAAGCACATATTCGATAGTTGCCTGACAATGTTCGCAGGGCTGGGAGGGTAAAATAAACAACAGGTCAATATCTGATCCGGGGGCAAGAGTACCCCTGCCATAACCGCCAACCGCTGCGATGCAGATTTCATGTGTGTCATTTTTGCGCTCATCCGCAAATACATGATCAACCGCAAAGGTAAGAACAGAGCGAATAATCTCGTCCTCGGTGGCCGAGAGATTTTGTGCACAGCGCACACCACGCCGGTTAGCCAAAAGATCAATCTCTGTTGCTTTTCTTGCCTTTTCCAGCTCATCTTTAAGCAATTGCAGAAATAATGAGCGTGAAGCAGGGCTGGCGGGATCACCATCGCCAATTTTTTCCAGCAGACGTGAAATTATTTGCTTCGAATCCGTCAGGGAAAAAAAGGTCGCTATTTTTTTAGTTTTTGCCTGCTCAATCATTACCATGCCCCAACTAGAGCATAGGTTTTGATTAGATCAAAACCTATGCTCTAAATTTTGTTTTATCGCGTTTTCGAACCGGATAACCGGACTTAACTATCCTGAAAACGCTCTAGCCC
Organism: Devosiaceae bacterium; assembly: GCA_021648375.1. Lineage (GTDB taxonomy): Bacteria > Pseudomonadota > Alphaproteobacteria > Rhizobiales > Devosiaceae > DROE01. Next base: position 101,344 of record JAKISW010000002.1, on the reverse strand, counting down.
TTATGGGTCTTTTTAAGTTTGTACAAAAATTCAACGGCCTGTAGAGGAGTTAATTCATCCGGGTGGAGTTTTTCAAGCATTTCATCAACAGGATTTACTAATTTTTCCATCGGTTTTGGTTTTTGAGTAAACAGGGGCAGATCATCTAGCATTTTTGCTGCTGATCCACCTTCCTGACTTTCCAGCATTGTTAAAATTTGCCTGGCTCTCACCAGAACTTCTTCTGGAAGCCCTGCAAGGCGCGCCACCTGAATTCCATAGGAGCGATCGGCTGCCCCTGTTGCTACTTCATGTAAGAACACTACTTTTCCCTGCCATTCGCGTGCTTTCATCGTGTGGTTTGAAACCCTTGGCAAAATAGATGGCAGTGAGGTCAGTTCATGAAAATGTGTGGCGAACAAGGCCCGGCAGGCATTGCTTTGATGCAAAGCTTCTGCCGTTGCCCAAGCGATGGAAAGCCCATCAAAAGTGGCGGTGCCGCGTCCGATTTCATCCAAAATCACCAGTGAGCGTTTTGTAGCCCGATTTAGGATCGTCGCCGTCTCCACCATCTCCACCATAAAGGTTGAGCGGCCTCGGGCAATATCATCGGAAGCTCCAACTCTGGAAAATAACCTGTCAACAATGCCAATATGAGCCGTTGTGGCGGGAACAAACGAGCCGATCTGCGCCAAAATTGCAATCAATGCGTTCTGGCGCAAAAATGTGGATTTGCCTCCCATATTGGGGCCGGTAACCAACCATAACTGACCACCGCCTTTTGCGCCCTCAATTCCCGTAAGATCACAATCATTAGCGACAAAACTGGTTGCACTATTTGAGAGAGTTTGTTCAACCACCGGATGACGGCCACCGGTAATTTGAAACTTTAGCGAATTATCAATGGTCGGACGACAATAGGAATTTTGCGCCGCCAATGTTGCCAGGCCATAGGTCAGATCAATGCGGGCCAATGCATCGGCACAGCTGCGCAAATCTTCTTTGTGGTCAATGGTTTTTGCCAGCAATTGCTCAAATATTTCAGTTTCAATTTCAAGGGCGTTTTGTTGAGCAGTGGCGATCTGCCCCTGCAATTCGCCAAGTTCTGCGGTGGTAAAGCGCATGGCATTGGCCATGGTCTGGCGATGAATAAACTCAGCATCAAAGGGGGCCTGCATAAGTTTTGAGCCATGGGCGGCAGGCACCTCAACAAAATATCCAAGCACATTATTATGCTTGATTTTTAGAGGTTTTATTTCAGTTTTCTCGCATAGGTTAGCCTGTAACTGACTGATAATGGTGCGGCTTTTTGTTGCCAACTCCCTTTGCCTGTCCAGTTCTTCGTGGCAATTTTGAGCAACAAATCCACCCTCACGAGCCAGCAGTGGCGGGTTTTCAATCAATGTATGGTGAATTTTCTCAGCAAGCTCTTTTGGGATTTTTGCAACTATTGCCACCAAATCGACAAAACCTTTTGGCAGGTCATCTTTTTCCGCTAAGCAGGATAAAACTTTTATGGCCCCATCAATCGCGATGGCAATCTGAAACAAATCGCGCGGACCACCCCGTCCCAGACAAAGTCGGGTTAAAGGCCGGCTCATATCAGGCATACCAGCCAGAGCTTCGCGCAATTGTTGGCGAAACAGGCCATCGCCCACAAGAATATCAACCATGTCGAGACGCTGGATTATTTTACCTTTATCAGCCAGAGGGGCCGTTAAGCGTCGGGATAATAATCTGGAGCCAGCACCCGTCAGGGTTTTATCAATGGCGTGACGAAGCGAGCCTTTTGTTTCACCGCGATTGGTAAAAAGAACCTCTAAAGACGACCATGTGGCGAGGTCAATCTGCATCCGCCCTTCTAATGGCGCAACAGAGGGAGCGCGCAACGAAAGCCCAGCTGCCTTTTGAGTCTGACCCACATAAAAAAGTAATGCCCCAAGGGCGGAACAGGCGGCGCGAGTAAATTCGGCCTGATCAAGAGTGCTAAATGTTTTTTGCAGCCGCTCAACGGCTTTGTCACTGTGAAAACATTCAGGTTCTAAAATTGCCTGATGTTTTATAAAACCCGTGGGAATTAAGGAGTTTTCTTCAATATGCAGTGCTGTTTTTTCACTTAAAATCAGTTCTGCCAGATCAAGGCGTCCCAACTCGTCTTCAAGACGATCCCCATCAATATCGGCAACAAAAGTCTCGCCGGTGGAAATGTCAGCCCAGGCCAGCGCAAAATCAGTTTCCCCGTGGGAAATCATGGAAAGGGCGCCAAGATAATTATTGGATGAAGTGGCAAGCAAATCATCTTCGGTAATGGTGCCGGGAGTTACCAGACGCACCACATCGCGCCGGACAACGGATTTCGCTCCGCGTTTTTTAGCCTCTGCCGGATTTTCCATTTGCTCACAGATTGCCACCCGGTGGCCAAAGGAAATCAATTTGCGCAAATACTCCTTATGGGCGCGCACCGGCACTCCGCACATGGGAATTTTTTCGCCCATATGTGTTCCTCTTGTGGTCAGGGCAATACCGAGCGCTCCAGCAGCAATTTCGGCGTCTTCAAAAAACAGTTCGTAAAAGTCGCCCATGCGGTAAAATAATATAAACCCCGGATTTACAGCCTTTATTTCAAAGAACTGGGCCATCATCGGGGTAACCGAAGATGGTTTGGTTTTGATTTTTGCTGATTTGGCAGATTTTACCTGCCCCTCAGGCTCTGACGAAGATTTATAGGGTGCTTGATCCATCAATAGTGATTTTTTGTTTCACGGGGGAAAACCCAGCCTAGGGTAGTTAATCCAGCTTGCCAACAGGGTTGCGCACTGAACCTGCAACAAATTTAGAAATTATTTAAAAAGCAAAATATTTTATCAGCGTGGGTAAAGGAAGGTCAGACAAAAACAATCAAACCTGCACCAAGACCGCCAAGCAAAAGTGCATGCATAACCACTATAATCATTGTGGTTTTTTGATACTGAGGTTTGTTGCGTTTGTGATTATACATCTGCTGGGCCAAAAGACCTCCGATAATGCCGCCACAAAAATCTATAATATGCAGCTTTAATTCACTAATGCGCCAAATGCCCATGCGAGCGGCTTTTTTATCCCAGGAATAAGCCACAATCGCCATTGCACCCATGGAAACATAAAGGGATGCCAGCCACAGGGGAACAACTCCCAAAACCTGTCCCAATTGCAACAAAATCAGCAACATGGCAGCGGTTGCAATATGAGGTGAAAGGGAGGCTTTTATTCCCGTTACCGAGCCAAGCACATCAACAGCTTTAGCAGATGGGCGACCGTTCTTTCCCTTAATAACTTCCAGTTCAAGCTGATCACCGGTTTGTGGACGGGGCATATGGGGGTTTATGGATTTGATATGAACAAATACGCGTTCGCTTCCCCCATGCAGTCTGGCAAATCCAAAACCGCGTTGATCGTTCCAATCCACCAATTGTGCCTGTGTTCTTGACATTTATCCTGCTTAAAAACTTCGCGCCTGTAATTTTTAGACATGTGACCTGTGTTTTGAGAGCATACTCCCATCAAAACTTATCAGGTTCATTATAAGTAAGTGCCGGTTAACAAGCCCTCACCAAGGCACTAAATTTATGCCGAATAACTAAAATTTTATATGCAGACTAGTTGAAAACCTGGTCAGGATCTGATCCCAGTTAAGTTCTTGTCCCAGTTAAGTTCTTGCCCCAAGGCGATAACTTAAAGCCTCGGCCACGTGGGAACGAGAAATTTTTTCAACCCCGGCAAGGTCGGCAATGGTACGAGCAACTTTTAACACTCGATGATAGGCCCGTGCGGACAGAGAAAATCGATCTGACGCCTGCACCAGCAAGTCTTGACTAACTTTGTCGGGAGCGGCAATTTTTTCGATCAGGTCAGGATTGGCAGCAGCATTTGTATGTATATTTGTTATTCCGTGAGCCAAAAACCGCTTTTGTTGCCGCTGACGAGCAATTTCAACTCGTTTTGCAACCTGTTTGGAGGTTTCGGCTTTTGAACGCCCAATCATATCGCGGGCGGAAACCGCCGGAACATCAATTCGTAAATCAATACGGTCAAGAAATGGCCCTGAAACCCTACCCTGATAATCATCAGCGCAACGATCTCCACGTCGGCAGGTATGACCCGGTGTACCTGCAAGGCCGCATTTGCACGGGTTCATGGCAGCAATCAGCTGAAATCTGGCCGGATAGGTAACTCTGGCATTGGCACGGGCAATCGAGGTTTCTCCCGCCTCAAGGGGCTGGCGTAATCCATCGAGCACCCGAGGTGAAAATTCAGGCAATTCATCCAAAAACAAAACCCCGTTATGGGCCAAAGAAACCTCGCCGGGCCGAACTTTTAAGCCACCGCCAACCAAAGCTGCCATCGAGGCTGAATGATGGGGGCAGCGAAAGGGACGTTGATCGGAAATCTGGCCACCGGCAAGCTCTCCCGCGATCGAACGGATCATTGAAACATCCAGCATCTCACGGGGGTTAAGGGGTGGCAAAATTGAAGGCAAGCGGGCCGCGAGCATGGACTTTCCAGCCCCCGGTGGTCCGATCATTAACATGTTGTGACCACCGGCGGCGGCAATTTCAAGCACACGACGGGCCAGTTCCTGTCCTCGAATTTCCCCAAGGTCCGGCATATTTTCAGCTTTAGAATATCTGGCGGCTACAGGCCTGGGAGATAATTGATGCCCTGCCAGATGATTGGCAAGAGCCAGCAGGTTTGCAGGAGCGATGATATCAATATCTTCACCTGCCCAGGCAGCCTCTGGTCCACAGGCCTCAGGACAAATAATACCCAATTGATGAGAATTGGCGGCAATAGCGGCCGGAAGAGTGCCCGAAACAGAAGAAATTCGCCCATCCAGTGCCAATTCCCCCAATACCAGAAAGTTTTGCACCGCATCGGAGGGAACAGCGCCAATGGCTCCCATCAGACCCAGAGCAATAGGCAAATCATAGTGCGAGCCTTCTTTGGGCAGATCAGCCGGGGCCAGATTGATGGTAATGCGTTTTGGCGGCAGGCTTAATCCGGAAGCAATCAGGGCGGCGCGCACCCGCTCCTTGCTTTCAGCCACTGCTTTATCGGGCAGGCCGACAATATTAAACGCAGGAAGGCCCGGCGCCACCTGTACCTGCACATCAACAAGCACCGCATCAATGCCCAAAAAGGCAACCGTTTGCACTCGCGTAACCAACTTTTCTGCCCTCCCAAACCCTTTTCGAAACAAGGTTAGGGAAAACCGCTAGCAGGTTGCAGGGTTTAATTCAAGAACATTTAGTGAACAAATGTCAGTTTTGCGACAATCAACCCAGTAATCCACTGGACTTAATACCATCAAAGATAAATTGCACCGCCAGCGCCACCAGCAAAATTCCAACAATCCTTGAAACCACAGACAGGCCCGTAAAGCCCAAAATCCGCTGGATGGGAATAGCCAAAAGCAGTGTTACCCATGCCAGCGCCATAATGGAAAGCAAGGCCCCCATTATCAGCCAGAAATCAGTATCTGTTGTCGCGCCTGTGGTCAGCAAAATCACTGCCGAAATGGAGCCGGGACCAGCCAAAAGCGGCATGGCCATGGGAAATACGGAAATATCATCGCGCTGGCGACTTTCCGCATCTTCTTTATTGGTTGTAGAGGTGCCCCCTGAATGGCGGGCAAAAACCATATCGATGCCAATCAATATCAATAATATTCCGCCCCCGGTTCTAAGGGCGGGAATTGTAATGCCAAAAAGATCCAAAATCTGATTGCCCAAAAACCCAAACATCAACAGAATTACAGTTGCTATCAATATGCCACGGGTGGCAAATTTCAAACGCTCGGCACCAGTGTTATCCTTGGTTAATGCTGCAAAAATAAACGCAATGTCGGCCACGCCAACGGTTGCAAAAAATGTGGCCAGGGCAACAAAATAAGTTGAAGTCATAAATGCTAAGCTTTCAGTTTTTCGACAATGGCAATTTATTGGCGGCGTTTTTCAATGGCATCCAGAATCAAAACAGCAATGTCCGGGCCGCCAAAACGCTTGATTTCGCGAATTCCGGTGGGAGAAGTGACGTTTATTTCTGTCAGGTAATCCCCGATCACATCAATTCCTACAAAAATAAAATCCCTCTCTCTAAGAGCCGGGGCGATTATTTTGCAAATTTCTTTTTCCCTTTTCGTCAGGGGAGAAATTTCAGGGCGGCCACCCGCATGCATGTTTGAGCGAGCCTCACCTTCTGCTGGAATTCGATTTAGCCCGGCGATTGGCTCACCATCAATAATGATAATGCGCTTATCACCTTTTCTAACATCGGGAAGGTATTTTTGAATCATAAACGGCTCGGGGAAATTCTCTTCAAACATTTCGAGCAGAGAAATCAGATTTTGATCATCCTCACGGATAAAAAACACCCCGGCCCCACCATTTCCGTGCAGGGGTTTTACAATTATATCACGATGAAGAGCGCGAAAATCTGCAATCGCTGCCCGATCGCGGGTAATAAGTGTTGGCGGCATCAAATCATGAAACTCAGTCACCAGGATTTTTTCCGGAGCATTGCGAACCTCAGACGGCGCATTGACCACCAGGGTTTTGGGGTGAATTATTTCTAACATATGAGTGATGGTAATATAATTCATGTCAAAGGGAGGGTCTTGACGCAAAAGCACAACATCAAACTCACTAAGATCAAGGCGATTAAATTCTGACAGGGAATAGAAATCATCTGGCGAATTATCCGTTACGGAAATATTGGCCACATTGGCGCTCAAGATGCCGCTATCCAGCGCCAGAGTATTTGGGGTGTAATAGCTTAATTCATGACCGCGATGTTGAGCCTCCAGCATCATGGCAAAGGTTGAATCCCCCTTTGGGTCAATGGAGGCAATCGGGTCCATCTGAACGGCGATTTTTAATTTTTTTTTCATTTTTTTATCCAGGCGGGGTTTATCTAACTAGTCAGCCACAAAGGCTCCCTTGAAGTGGACCGGAAAAGCAAAAGGGGCAAGAAAAATCACATCAAAACGCAGGTTTTTATCTGCCATTTGCGGATTGCAGGCAAGAAAATATTTTGCAGCCCTGATGATGCGGTCCTGATTTACCGCCTCAAGCGCCTGAGCCATCCCCTGTTTTGAATTGCGCATTTTTACTTCGACAAAAATCAGCAAATCACCACGTTTGGCAATAATATCAATTTCTCCAACCGGGGTTTTGAAATTTTTTTTGAGGATGGAGAAAAGTTTTACCCTTAGAAAAAAAACAGCAATGTTTTCTGCCAGGCGGCCGCGAAATTGAGCTTTTTTTCGCCGGGTGGCCGCTAATTTATTGTTTGAGTTTAAGGGCCGCATCATAAACCTTTTTACGCTGCACACCAAATCTGGCAGATATCTCATCCACCGCAGATCTTAACGGCAGATCAACCAGAGAAGATTTTAAGGCGTTCAACCACATATCTTCATCCACAATTTTTTCGGCAGCGCCGGCCAACAATATCACCGCCTCACCACGAGGAGGATTATTTTCCAGCTCTGTTAAAAGCTCTGTCAGGGGTCCGGTTAAAGTGCGTTCAAATTTTTTGGTTAGCTCCAAAGAAATCGCTCCTTTTCGATCCGGGCCATATATTTCAATCATAGCAGTTATGGTTTTTTCAAGACGGCGGGCGGATTCATAAAAAACCAGGGTTTGGGAAGCATCAGCCAACTTTTTGAGGGCGCTTAAGCGGGCATTTTGCTTCACCGGTAAAAACCCGACAAATGTAAATTGATCGGTGGGCAGGCCTGCAACCATTAATCCACCAAGCAACGCTGACGCACCGGGAAGGGCAAAAATATCAATTTTTTGCTCACGCGCCGCCTGCACCAAAGGAAATCCGGGGTCGGAAATCAGCGGAGTTCCCGCATCAGAAATCAGGGCAATGGCTGCGCCTTTTTTTATCTTTTCAATTATTGAGGCGGATTTTGCACGTTCATTATGCTCATGCAGAGAAGATTTTGAGGTGTTGATCAGATAATGATCCAAAAGGCGGGCGCTCTGTCTTGTGTCTTCACAAAGAATAAGGTCGGCAGCGGCAAGGGTTTGCAGGGCGCGAATCGAAATATCGCGCAAATTGCCAATGGGCGTGGCAACCACATAAAGACCCGGCGCAAGCTCTGGCGCATCAAATTTTGTGCCAAAAATACAATAGTGGGCAGATTTATCTTCGTTTTGAGCCACCAATATTCCTTTTGTCTGGTGAAACAGGAAGTCACAGCTTTAACCATCGATAAGTTGAATGTATAGTTTGGTTAGGGTATCGGTTGCCCGTGAACAAAAATTTGTGAACATCATTTAGACCAATTAAGCTAATTATAACCATAGGCCCTGACCCTGGAACCGATTTAAGGAACTTTCTGTTGGATAGCTCTATTAACGTAACACTCCAAGAAAAGGCATCTGTCCTGGGCGCATATATAGCGCGATTTGCACGCCTTAAACCGACAAAAATAACAATGAGTGCGGTTTTGCTGGCAGTAATTACAGGTTGCTCAAGTGTTGGCTTCCCGCAGGTTTCAAATCCATTTCAAACCCTGCCAGCTCCAGCTCCGCTGGACGGAGTTATGCCGGGCGAAGGCCAGGTGCTTGGAACCGGAGCCGTTAGCGTTGCCATGTTGTTGCCCCTTAGCGGGGATGTGGCAAGCGTTGGGCAATCCATGGCCAATTCGGCCAAACTGGCTATGGACTTTATTGCTCAAAGCCCCAATATCGGCTCCAACATCACCCTGACAATCATGGATACCGCCGGAAATCCATCCGTGGCAGCCGCAAGGGCCAGCGAAGCAATAAGAGGGGGCGCAAGCATTATTCTTGGTCCCCTAAAGGCAGAAAGTGTTCGGGCCGCCGGAGCCGTGGCCCGTTCCTCCGGTATTCCATTAATTGGATTTTCAAATAATTCAGGTGCTGCATCTCAGGGTGTTTATCTTTTAAATGTCTTGCCGGAAACCGAAGTAAAAAGATCTTTGGCCTATGCCCGCTCTCAAGGCCAGCAGGCGTTTGCGGCCATTATCCCCAATACGGAATTTGGCAATATTCAAAATGGTGCATTTCAACAGGCCAGTGCTGATCTTGGCATTGCTGTTCGTGCTATCTATCGCTTTTCCAACGAAGGTGAAGCCCGCGGTGTAGTTGATCAAATTTTGCCATTCTTAAGCTCTGGCGCCATCGACACCGTGTTTTTACCGGACCGGGCCACTGCATCAAGCTTTGGGGTTTTGCTGGAAGAGGCAGGTTTAGACAAAGACAACATAACAATCATTGGCTCTTTAGACTGGTCCGGGGACTTACAAATTCCCCAGACAGCGTTTTTGGTAGGGGCCGTTTATCCGGCGGTGGATGAAGCTGGACTTGCAGCACTAAGACCCGCCTATGAAGCCCAGTTCAGTGCTGCACCCCATGCGCTTTCGACAATTTCCTATACGGCGGTTTTGCTGTCTAACTCACAAACTTTAAGTCAGAGCCAGCCTCGCTATGCGCAAAATGTGTTAACAAGACCATCCGGCTTTAACGGACGCGATGGCCTGTTTCGCTTCTTTGGCGATGGCCGATCGCAATATGCGCTGGTTATGAAACAGGTGGTTATTGGCGGATCGCAACGAATTGACGAACCGCTTATTCCGTAGGACCGCATGGGACAAATATCAAAATACACATGTTTAGAGGCAGGACACTGGCTATATCAGTATTATCTGTCTCGCGGCTCGTACCGCTTCACCAGTGACGCTTAAAAAGCTACTGGCAAAGCTGAGCCTGCGACGGCGCGCGGCATAGGCCGCGGCTCGCTCTTCGCTCGCTTGGTGCTCGACTGAAAAGCTTTAGGATGGCAAGAGCGCTTCATCCGAAGGTTGTTTTCTTGGCAGCGCTCTTCATTTGGAGTTCACATCGCTAAATCGGCAACCACCGCATCGAGCACCGGCCAGCCCTTATCGGTAACTCTTAAATTGCCATTGGGTAGAGTTTCAACAAAGCCGATCCGGTCCAACTCACCAATCTGTCCCTTATCCAATAAGCGACCTGAAAGCTGGTGAAACCTGCTCGGGCTGATGCCTTCGCGCAGGCGCAATCCCATCAAAAGATATTCATCCGCCTCCTCTTCCCAGGTCAACTTATCATTACAAACCAGTGCTGAGCCGGTTTTCATAACCTGCTCGGCCCAGATTTTGGGCTGTTTATGGGTCGAGGTGGCGTAGCGAATATCCTCGATCAACAAGCGCCCGTGAGCACCGGGACCTACCCCGATATATTCCCCATAGCGCCAATAAATCAGATTATGGCGGCTCTCCTCACCAATGCGGGCATGATTGGAAATTTCATAAGCTGGCATGCCGGCAGATGCTGTAATTTCCTGAGTCATCAAATAAAGATCCGCTGAAAGATCAGCATCAGGCATTGGAAGTTTTCCTGCTGCCCGCAAATCAAAATATCTGGTGCCCTGCTCGATGGTAAGCTGATAAAGCGAGAGATGCCCCACGGCCATTAAAAGAGCTTCGTTAAGCTCTGCTTCCCACTCTTTCAAAGTCTGATTGGGGCGGGCATATATTAAATCAAAACTTGAACGATCAAAAATTGACTGGGCAATACCCACCGCCAGCTTTGCCTCAGTTACGCTATGCATACGGCCTAATCTGGCCAAAGGCTCGTCTCTTAAGGATTGCACACCCAAAGAAACCCGATTTATGCCAGCGCTTTTATAATCCTTGAATCGGGCCGCCTCAACGCTGGTCGGGTTAGCCTCAAGGGTAATTTCCACACCCGGATCAATTGACCAATGATTAGCGATGGCCTCCAGAATAGTTTCAACCGTTTTAGCATCCATCAATGAGGGAGTACCACCACCAAAAAAAATCGATTGCACATTACGACCCGGAGTAAGAGCTGCAAAATGGGCCAGCTCTTTTATATAGGCTTTGACGAATTCACCCTGATCCACCGGGGTCTTTGCAACGTGGGAATTAAAATCGCAATAGGGGCACTTGGCAGCGCAAAACGGCCAGTGCACATATATTCCAAACAATCCATTTGAGCGTTCAGAAATCACAGCAATCCTCAACCAATTTTGCAAAAGCCCGCGCCCGATGGGAAAGTCCGGGTTTTCCTTTTTGCCATGAATGCTTTTTATCAGCGCTCATCTGACCAAACGTGATATCAAATCCATCCGGCATAAAGGTCGGATCAAATCCAAAACCCAGATCGCCCCTTGGTGGCCAGACCATTTCGCCCTTGGCTTCACCGACAAAAATCTTATCACTGCCGTTGGGAAGCGCCAGACAAAGGGTGGCAAAAAAAGCGCCCCTGCGCTGAGTGGAATTAGTGACCCCAACAGCAATAAGTTCATCCTCAACCTTTTGCATTGCCTTGTTGAAATCACGCGGCTCACCGGCCCAATCCGCCGTATAAACTCCAGGTCTGCCATCCAGCGCATCAACACAAAGCCCACTATCGTCAGCTAAAGCAATCAACCCTGAAGCGCTGGCCGCTGTATGGGCCTTAAGGCGGGCGTTTTGCTCAAAAGTCGTACCGGTTTCTTCAGGTTCTTCCAATCCCAACTCTTTGGCTGAAACAAGATCAAGCCCGAAAGGGGCAAATAATTGTTTGAATTCAGCCAGTTTACCCCCGTTATGGGTGGCGATCAGCAATTTTGTGCCTTTTGGGAGTTTTAGTTTCAATTCAGTCACGAGGGCATGCCTTCAACATCTAAAGCCTGCTGTTGAATTTGAGTTAATTCGCCAATGCCTTTTTGGGCAAGTTCCATCAATTGCAGCAATTGATTTTTTGTAAACGGGGTCTGTTCGGCTGTGCCTTGAATTTCAACAAAATCTCCAGCCCCGGTCATAACAAAATTCGCATCCGTTTCAGCTTCGCTATCCTCGGGATAATCAAGATCCAAAACCTCGGACCCACGATAAATTCCGCAGGAAACCGCGGCAATGGAGGTTTTTAGGGGATTAGTTTTTACCAGGTCGCGAGCTTTCATCCAGCTTAAGGCATCTGCCAATGCCACATAAGCCCCTGTAATTGCTGCGGTTCTAGTGCCACCATCGGCCTGCAATACATCACAATCCAGAGTGATCTGATTTTCGCCCAGCGCCTGCATATCAATAACAGCCCTCAAAGAGCGCCCGATCAGGCGTTGAATTTCCTGCGTTCTGCCGCTTTGTTTGCCTGCGGTTGCTTCGCGCCTCGTGCGCCTGTCGGTAGCGCGAGGCAGCATACCATATTCAGCCGTTACCCAGCCCAATCCCTGTCCGCGCCGCCAGGGGGGAAGAGAAGTTTCAACCGAGGCGGTGCACAAGACTTTGGTATTGCCAAAGCTGATAAGGCACGATCCTTCGGCCTGGGGCGCTATATGGCGTTCAATTTTAACGGCACGCATTTGGTCATTTTTTCGTCCTGAAGGGCGCATAAATATTCTTTCTTTTAGTAAAACTTGAGCAAAAATCGTTGCCTGCCTCGGGTCAAGACCCTAATACAACTGCAATGGTTTTAGAACAAGCGGGCAAATGCAGTTTGACAATTGTTCTTTATAAAAATGCGAAAACGCCCTAAATATTGACGTAGCTAGGTTTTCGGCAAAATTTTGGCAAAAGTTTTTTGCTTTGTAATCAAAGGTAGATAATTAGAATGGGCGCTGGATCACAGGATTTCTTAAAAGTGCTGAATGCGCGCTCTCAGGATATCTTTGCCAAAATCGTTGAAAATTATCTGGATACGGGCGAGCCTGTAGGTTCCAGACAGATTTCGCGCATGTTAAACCTGTCCCTGTCCCCAGCCTCTGTTCGCAATGTCATGTCTGATCTGGAGGAGTTGGGGCTAATTCAGGCCCCCCATGTTTCTGCCGGTAGAGCACCAACGCAAGAGGGATTGCGTTTTTTTGTCGATGCAATGCTGGAGGTTGGGGCAATGGATGCGGGGGAGAGGCAACAGATCTCCAAGCAGATTTCTGATACGGCTCAGGATGGAACCCCGGAAGATTATCTGACCGAAGCCAGCCAGCTTTTATCAGGTCTCAGCCACGGGGCCGGCGTTGTTATCGCTGCCAAGTCTGACATGGTTTTGCGCCATATGGAATTTGTGCAACTGGATAAAAAAACCGCCATGGCCGTGTTGGTGGGCGAAGATGGATTGGTGGAAAACCGCATCGTTGCCCTACCTCCCGGACTTGACAGCGGTGCATTAACGCGAGCATCTAATTATCTGTCCCATCATATTGCCGGGCGCACAATTTTAGAGGCGCGCAAGCATATTGAAGAGTTAAACAAAGGCCAGCGCGCCGAATTGGATGCAATTTCCCTGCGTTTGGTCAAAGCGGGGATTGCTACATTAAGCAAGGCCCATGGCAACGCCACACCCACAATAATCGTCAGGGGCAGATCCAACCTGATTGAGAGCGCCATGGCTTCAGAGGATCTGGCAAGATTGCGCGAGCTATTGGATGAGCTTGAAAACAAAACCGGGCTGGCGAACCTTTTGGAGGGCGCGCAAAATGCTGAAGGGGTGAGAATTTTTATCGGATCAGAAAATAAACTTTTTTCCCTTTCGGGTTCTTCGGTTATTCTTTCGCCCTATAAGGATGACAATGATAAAATTGTTGGCGTGTTGGGAATAATCGGCCCAACCCGGCTCAATTATGCACGAATTGTACCGGTGGTTGATTATACCGCCCATGTGGTTGGTGAAATGATCCGACGGGGGAAAAGCTGAAACGGGATCAGGGCCTATAAATACCAAATTATAAATCTTACGGGCTTTGCACTTGAACTTGGCGCGGATTTGGACGATATGCCAATACTGAAAAACTGCGTTGCGCCAGCCAATTTGGCGAAATCAAAAAAATTGAGGAAATAATGGGCGACAAACCAGACGAACCTGAATTCACCATTCCTGATGATATAGCCTTTGACCAAGAGCTTCAAAGCGATGGTGAAGCCGGTGACATGGGCATAACAAACATAGAAATGGCCGAATTGCTGGTAGCGGCGCAAGAAGAAAATGCCCAACTGAAAGATCGTCTGTTACGCACCGTTGCAGATATGGAAAATCTTCGTAAAAGAACCCAGCGTGAAGTCAGGGATGCGCGAGCCTATGCAATTGCTGATTTTGCCCGCGATATGCTTAATGCCACCGACAATCTTTCACGGGCGCTTAGTGTTATTCCTGAAGATTTTCGCACCAATGCCGATGAACAAACAAAATCCCTGATTGAGGGGATTGAAATGACCGATCGGGAAATGCAGCGTTTAATGCAAAAAAACGGTGTTAAGCCGATTTTGGCCGAAGGGGAAAAATTTAACCCCCATAAACATCAGGCAATGTTTGAAGTACCAAATCCTGATATCCCTGCCGGAATTGTTGTGCAGGTGGTGCAGATGGGTTTTGAAATTGGTGAGCGGGTTTTGCGCCCGGCCATGGTGGGTGTTTCCAAGGGTGGTCCAAAAATCGCGCCCCAAACGAGTGAAAACCAGCCTGATATCCAACCTGGCCCAGAACACAGTGCGCACAGGGACGAAGATGATTTTTCCGGCCATGTGGACAAAGAAGCGTGAATTTTGGAAGTATAAATCTTGGAAGTATAAATTTGGGCTTTAGGTCAGCAAACTTTATGAATCCGGCGGAAAGGGACGGGTAAGCAAAAACAGAGAAACTGCTGCCATTGCCAGCCCTTGAATTATAATCACCGACAGGGGCAATGATATCAATATGGATATCAGCAGCAGGCCAACCATGGTTGATACAGCTCTGATACGTGCAATTTTGGAAACTGCGCCATATTTTTGCCAATCAAGGATCGGGGGGCCAAATCTTTTGTGGTTTGTTATCCAGTGATGCAGGCGTTGAGAACTTTTACCAAAGAAAAATGCAGCCAGCAATAAAAACACCGTTGTTGGTAACACCGGCAGAACAATGCCAACCAGCCCCAGCGTCAGGCTAAGCCCTCCTAAAAATACATAAAGGGCCTTTTTCAACCGATTCATATTCTATCAACCATTTAAGAATTGCATTCACTAGTGCAAAAATATTGTGCCTGTTTTGGCATGAAGTTTGTGACCCAGACCTCTATTATCCCAATTGAGGCAATAAACCAGCCCTTGAATAGCCCATTTTTCAATATCAGAGCTTGAAGGCTAAGCAATCCCTGCTTATATACGCCGCGATGCTCAATAGTTGAGTATAATTCTTTAATCCCAATTGGGGGCTTTGTGCGAAGAAAAATCGCATCTCGGAATTGCTGAAAAAGGGTTCCAAGGTAAAGCCTGCTAAACAAGAGGTAGCTATATAATGGGAAAAGTAATCGGTATTGATCTTGGTACAACCAATTCATGCGTTGCCGTTATGGACGGTAAAAATCCTAAAGTCATAGAAAATGCCGAGGGCGCACGCACAACGCCCTCCATGGTGGCTTTTACTCCTGAAGGGGAACGTCTGGTGGGCCAGCCGGCCAAACGCCAGGCTGTAACAAACCCTGAAGGCACGCTTTATGCTTTCAAACGTCTGATCGGGCGTCGCTTTAATGATCCATTGGTCACCAAGGATAAAAAACTGGTTCCGTTCAAAATCGTCAAAGGCGACAATGGCGATGCCTGGGTGGAAGTTGACAAAAAAGCCATGTCCCCTGCCGAAGTTTCGGCCATGATCCTGACTAAAATGAAAGAAACCGCAGAAGCCTTTTTGGGTGAAGATGTCACTCAGGCGGTTATTACGGTTCCCGCATATTTTAATGACAGTCAGCGCCAGGCAACAAAAGATGCGGGCAAAATTGCCGGTCTGGAAGTTTTACGGATTATCAACGAGCCAACAGCGGCAGCACTTGCCTATGGTCTTGATAAGGGAAATTCCGGCACCATCGCGGTTTATGACCTTGGTGGGGGAACCTTTGATATTTCAATTCTGGAAATTGGCGATGGGGTATTTGAAGTTAAATCCACCAATGGCGATACTTTTCTTGGTGGAGAAGATTTTGATAATCTTTTGGTTGGATATCTGGCCGATGAGTTCAAAAAAGAACAGGGAATTGACCTTCGCGGCGACAAAATGGCTTTGCAACGCTTAAAAGAAGCTGCGGAAAAAGCCAAAATTGAGCTGTCATCTTCAACCCAGACCGAAGTCAACCTGCCCTTTATCACTGCTGATGCCTCTGGTCCCAAGCATATGCAGCTTAAACTGACCCGGGCAAAATTTGAACAACTGGTCGACGAACTAGTCAAACGCACCATCAAACCGCTAAAAGCGGCCATGAAAGATGCGGGTATCAGTGCTGGAGAAATTGACGAAGTTGTACTGGTTGGCGGAATGACAAGAATGCCTCGCATTCAAGAAGTCGTCAGCGAATTTTTTGGTAAAGAGCCAAACAAAGGCGTTAATCCGGATGAAGTTGTGGCCATGGGTGCTGCCATTCAGGCCGGTGTTTTGCAGGGAGACGTCAAGGACGTATTGCTGCTTGATGTAACCCCGTTGTCGCTTGGCATCGAAACCCTTGGTGGCGTGTTCACAAGGTTGATTGATCGCAACACAACAATTCCCACCAAAAAGTCTCAGACTTTTTCGACAGCAGAGGACAATCAGTCTGCCGTGACCATTAATG
The DNA here is from genome assembly GCA_021648375.1 of Devosiaceae bacterium. Taxonomy (GTDB): domain Bacteria; phylum Pseudomonadota; class Alphaproteobacteria; order Rhizobiales; family Devosiaceae; genus DROE01. The sequence continues at coordinate 84,757 of JAKISW010000002.1, read as the reverse complement.
TGGCTCAGGGCGAGCGCGAAATGTCGTCTGACAATAAAAATCTGGGTCGGTTTGATCTAACCGGAATTCCTCCGTCTCCACGTGGAGTACCTCAAATCGAGGTGACGTTTGATATTGATGCCAACGGCATTGTCAATGTCTCCGCAAAAGACTTAGGCACCGGCAAAGAGCAACAGATTCGCATTCAGGCCTCAGGCGGACTTTCAGATGCCGATATCGAGCGTATGGTGGAAGAAGCCGAAGCCAATGCGGATGATGATAAAAAACGTCGCGAAACTGTTGAAGCGAGAAATAGCGCTGAATCCCTGGTCCATTCGAGCGAAAAATCAATGGCGGAATATGGGGACAAGGTTGCCGATGAAGACGGTGCGGCAATCGAGGCGGCAATCGAGGATTTAAAAAGCGCCCTTGAGGGTGAAAATGTCGATGATATCGTTGAGAAAACCAACACTTTGTCTCAGGCCTCTCTAAAACTTGGAGAAGCCATGTATAAAGCTTCCCAGGAAGATGCAGAAGCTGCAGCAGAAGCCTCTGATGAGCCAGAAGATGATGATGTGGTTGATGTGGACTTCGAAGAAGTCGGCGATGACGACGACAAAAAATCCGCTTAACTGAGTTAAAAACAGGCGGGGCTGATAAAAGGCCCCGCCTGTTTTGCTTTAAAAAGCTGTCTTTTAAGTCCCACTTGATGAAACCAGATCAACCATTGATTTAATCCATGTCCCAAATTGACTATTATGAATTATTGAGTGTTTCCCGCGATGCGGACGGCGCCACCCTTAAATCGGCCTACCGCAAAATGGCCATGAAATATCACCCGGATCGCAATCCAGGGGATAGCGATGCAGAACAAAAATTCAAGGAAGTGGGCGCAGCTTACTCAGCCCTGAAAGACCCACAAAAGCGCGCTGCCTATGACAGGTTCGGCCATGCGGCGTTTCAGCAGGGCGGAGGCCAGGGACCAGCGGGCTTCGGGCCGGATTTTTCTTCTTCCATGTCCGATATGTTTGAAGATCTTTTCGGGGACTTTATGGGAGCGGCGGGTGGCGCAAGGCGCGGCTCCTCATCCCAACTCAGAGGCGCGGACTTAAGATATAATCTTGAAATTTCCCTCGAAGACGCTTTTGCCGGGCAAACGGTGGAAGTTGATGTACCCTCCATGGTGCAATGCGATACCTGCGAAGGATCGGGAGCAAAACCGGGAACCGGTGTTTCAACCTGCAAAATGTGCCACGGCCATGGAAAGATAAGAACTTCTCAGGGGTTTTTCTCAATCGAGCGCACATGCCCCACCTGTCAGGGACGTGGAGAAACCATGGATCAACCCTGTACCACCTGTACCGGCCAAGGTCGCAAGCAGGAAAGTCGAAATCTTTCTGTAGATATTCCAAGTGGAATTGAAGATGGAACCAGAATTCGCCTGTCCAATGAAGGGGAAGCCGGCTTAAGAGGCGGCCCATCGGGAGATTTATATATTTTCATCTCCCTTGCCCCCCATGATCTGTTTCAAAGGGATGGTGCTGATATTTATGCGCGGGTTCCCATCGCCATGACAACAGCAGCGCTTGGTGGTGATTTTGAAGTGCCAACCCTTGATGGTTCGCGAGCGCGGGTAAAGGTTCCTGCCGGTACCCAGCCCGGACAACGGGTGCGCTTAAAAGGCAAGGGCATGCCCATATTACGCTCCTCCCAGGTGGGAGATCTTTATGTGCAAATGGATGTGGAAACACCCCAGAAACTAAACAAGCAACAACGGGAATTGCTGGAACAGCTGGCCTCCATATCAACCAATGACAACAGTCCCACTTCCTCGGGATTCTTTTCCAAGCTCAAAGGTCTGTTTGAAAGAATGGGTCAATAAAGGTTTTTGAATTTATAATGGCCAATGCGCTTACACTTTCCGGATCCATTCGAAAAAACTCCCACAATGGCCGTTTAGCTTCATTTATGGGAGAAAAACTGACATTGGCCGGAATGGAGGTCAATAATATTGATCTCAAGGATTATCCTCTGGCCCTATTCAATGCCGATGAAGAAGAAAAATGCAAGGAACCGGAATCTGCGATCCAACTTGCAGAAATGTTTACCAATGCCGATATTATCTTTATTGCCTCGCCGGAATATAATGGCTCTCTTTCCCCGTTGCTGAAAAATACTCTGGACTGGATTTCCCGCCAAAGGGTAAAACCTTATCACAGGGCAGTATTTGGTGTTGGTGCCGCCTCCACCGGCAAAATGGGAGGGGTTGGCGGCCTTGGTCATTTAAGGGAAATTCTGGGTAAAATGGGTGCTTTAGTTGCCCCCATTTCCTTAGGGGTTGGTTTTAGCAATCAGGCATTTGATGAAAGCGGAAGATTGCTGGACAATCCAACCAACCAGCGAGCCGACATGCTGGTTGAGCAACTGATGAGTATTTCACGCTCTTAAATTTTTTATGGAAAAAATATGAATAATGCAGATGACCGACTGATTGTAGCGCTGGATTTTTCTTCTCGGAGCAAAGCCGAGCAACTGGTGGAAAAACTTGGCGACAAAGTTTGTTTTTATAAAATAGGCTATCAAATGGTCTATGGGGCAGAAGGTATTGAACTTGGCCGGCAACTGATTAAAAGCGGCAAACAGGTGTTTTTTGATCTGAAATTGCTCGATATAGACAATACGGTGGCAAAGGCTGTGGAAGCAATTGCAAAAACCGGGGCATCCATGCTGACAATTCATGCCTACCCTCAGGCCATGACCGCCGCAGTTACGGCCGCCAAAGGATCTAAACTTTCGCTGCTGGCGGTTAGTGTTTTAACCTCAATGGACGAAAATGATCTGATGGAAGCGGGCTATGACCGGGATGTGGAAAGTCTGGTGGGGCTTCGGGCCTATCAGGCAAAAGAGGCAGGTATGAACGGAGTTGTCTGCTCCGCATTTGAAGCGGCGCTGGTCAAAAAAATGCTTGGCGACAATATGGCTATAGTTACCCCGGGCATTCGACCAGAAGGCGAAACAGCGGGCGATCAAAAACGAGTGGTAACCCCTGCGGATGCACTTAGCTGGGGGGCGACTAATCTGGTGGTGGGTCGTCCAATCACTGCTGCTGTTGATCCGGTTGCTGCAACCTACAAAATTCTAGATGAAATGAGCATGGCCGATCTGGCAATCAAAGAGACGAAATAAAAAATAAGTCTGCAACCTGTGGACATTTATGATTTGCTGTTATGTTGTAGGTTACAGGAGAATTAAGAATAATATGGCCCAGATGAAACTTTGTGTAACCGGAGCCGGTGGGCGAATGGGCGGCGCCCTTATTCGGGCAATTGACCAAACCGAAGGGTTGGTTTTACATTCCGCGCTTGAGCGAAGCGGCGCAAATTCGATTGGGAGGGATGCCGGAATTGGCGCCGGCTTACCTGAACTTAATATAAAAATCACCGATCAGACAGATCAAGCTCTCAACGGAGCTGATGGTATCATTGACTTCACCATTCCAGCCGCCAGCGTAATTCTTGCCCAAAAAGCTGCAAAATTGGGACTGGTGCACATTATTGGAACCACAGGCTGCACAGGTGAAGAAGAATTGGAATTTGCCAGAGCAGCTGAAATGGGCGCACGTATTGTAAAATCGGGCAATATGTCGCTGGGAGTCAATCTTTTGGCGGTTCTTGTCAAACAGGGTGCGGCGGCATTAGGGGAAGATTTTGACATTGAAATCCTTGAAATGCACCATAATCAAAAGATCGACGCCCCTTCTGGCACCGCCCTATTGCTTGGTGAGGCCGCAGCTAAGGGTCGCAAAATCAATCTTGAAGAAAATGCTGTTAAATCCAGAGATGGCATCGTCGGGAAACGTAAAACCGGCACCATTGGATTTGCAACATTGCGCGGCGGTTCGGTAATTGGGGAACATTCGGTTGTATTTGCCGGGGCCGGGGAAAGAATAGAATTATCCCATGTGGCACAAGATCGCTCATTATTTGCCAATGGTGCATTAAAAGCTGCGCTTTGGGCCAACGATCAGCCAAAGGGCTTTTATTCAATGTTAGATGTTCTTGGTTTTAATAAATAGTTTTGGACTTAATACATAAAATTCAGAGGTAGCTTTATGAAACGCACTTTAATTCTGGTCAGGCACGGACAAAGCGAATGGAACCTGAAAAATCTTTTTACCGGGTGGAGAAATCCTGGCCTTACCGCCAAGGGAAAAGAAGAGGCCAAGGCTGCCGGAATCGGGCTGAAAAATCATGATTTTGAAATTGACCTTTGTTTTACCTCAGCTCTGGTTCGTGCCCAGCGAACTCTGGATATAATTTTAGAGGAAATGGGCATAAACAACATGACCATCGTTAGAAATCAGGCCTTAAATGAGCGCAATTATGGCGACCTTGCAGGTCTGAACAAGGATGATGCACGCATGAAGTGGGGAGATGAGCAGGTGCATATCTGGCGACGCTCATTTGATGTACCGCCACCGGGCGGCGAAAGCCTAAAAGACACTGCTGAGCGGGTGTTGCCCTATTATAAAACCATGATTGAGCCATTGGTATTTAAAGGGAAAACTATTCTGGTAGCCGCCCACGGCAATTCATTAAGAGCTTTGGTTATGGACCTTGAAAAGCTCAGCCCCGATGAAATCGTCAAACGAGAAATCGCCACAGGTGTGCCAATAATCTATCATTTTGATGAAAATAACGAAGTAAGTGCCATTACCGGGGTTTAATTCACAATTTAATATCTGGACGCGCTGAGCATTATCTCACTAAATTTGCTGCTTTGATTTTTGACCGGTTTCCCAACCCAAAATTGCGCGTTTTCGGGCCACGCCCCAATGATAGCCGGTTAACTTACCGGTCGATCCAACTATTCGGTGGCAGGGAACAACAAATGATATGGGATTACGGCCTACCGCCGAACCCACCGCTCTGGCAGCTTTTGGTTTTCCCAGATGTTTTGCGAGATTTCCATAGGTTTCAGCTGCGCCAAGTGGAACTTTTAACAGAGTTTCCCAAACCCTTAATTCAAAATCAGTTCCGATCATAACAATACGTACCGGTCGGTCAGGATGCCAAAGGTCCGGTTGAAAAATACCAGAGGCAAGAGGCTTGATAAACTTATCATCACGTAAAAACTTTGCTGCAGGCCAGCGATTGGCAAAATCTTCAAATGCTACCTGCTCCCCTGCCTCCTCCGTAGCATCAACAAATCCAAGGCCTGTTACTCCATACTCAGAGGCAAAAATAATTGCTATCCCAAATGGAGATTGAGCAATTCCCCAGTGCAAAACCATGCCTGCTCCCCGACCGGCCCAGGCCCCTGGCGGCATTGAATGATAAGTAACAAAAAGATCATGCAGTCTTGAGGTCGAAGAAAGGCCAACTTCAAAACTGGTATCAAGCACGCTAGCATTGTCCGCTAACAGGGATTTTGCATGATCCAATGCCACCGCCTGAGCAAAACTTTTTGGGGTAAGGCCGCACCAACGACTAAAAAGTGCCACAAGCTGGCGCTCGGTAAGGCCCAGCGCGCGCGAAAATTTTTCAAGATCAACGGTGTCAGGACCATTTTTGGAAAGATAGGCAATTGCTGCCTGAACTTTTTGATAGTCTGTGTTGATATGCTGGTTCATAGGCTAATGATAACCAATATTCACATAAGCTGCGACCCGCTTTTTACCTTTTAGCGCTAAAAATCCATATCAGCTAAAATGGAACTAATTACGGGACCGGGCCAAAGCGTTGCCAAACAACAGGGCAAATTTGGTTTTGTCATCCGGGGTTAAAAACGAGCCAATCTCAAAATTTTTCTGCCGATTAACAAGGCGAATTGAAACTATCTGCTCATCATGATCCCGATCCAGATGCAGGCGAAACCAAAACGGATTTATGCTTTCAAAGGATTGCCTGCCGGGTTTTTTTCCTCTGGCAGTTACCCGGCGGATTTGAAGGCTATCTGGCCATAAAATAACTTCTTCAAAATCCTTTTCGCTGTTTTTAGATGCACTCAGAGCCCACCATAAGGCCAACGCATCAAGACCTAAAAATCCAATTACCGGCCAGGCGCCACTAAAAAAGAAATAAAGCGCCGGTATTATTGCTAAAGCCGCATAAATTCCCACTACCCAACGAATTCCAGTGACACCAATTGATCGGTGCGGAGTTAAAATAGCATGGAACAAGGGGGTTTTATTCATTTGGAAAATAGCTTTATTTCAAAAAAGTTTTGCGGTCATGGGCAAAACCATGTTCAAAGCAATATGAATTGTCAATCGGGAATGTATTTCAAAAAATTATGGCTAAATCAATTCCACGCTCAAAACTTAAGTCAGATGATATTCAAAATATTTTTGAAGCATTTGAAAAATCCGATCCTAACCCAAAAGGTGAACTGGAGTATACCAATAATTTTACCCTGTTAGTGGCAGTAGTATTGAGTGCTCAGGCGACCGATGTGGGCGTAAACAAAGCCACAAAATCATTATTTGAGGTGGCAGACAACCCACAAAAAATGCTCGATCTAGGCTTGGATACCATTGAAGGCTACATAAAAACCATTGGCCTGTTCCGCAACAAGGCGAAAAATGTAGTTAAATTGTCAGAACGATTGCTCGAAAATTTTTCCGGTGAGGTTCCGGACAATTTAGAAGACCTGCAAAGCCTTGCCGGGGTGGGGCGAAAAACCGCAAATGTTGTATTAAACATTGCTTTTGGCCACCCAACAATTGCCGTGGATACCCATCTGTTTCGGGTAAGCAATCGGACAGGTATGGCACCGGGAAAAAATACTGACGAGGTTGAGCAGGGTCTACTCAAGAGAGTTCCAAAAGAATATGGCATGCAGGCCCATCATTGGCTAATTTTACATGGCCGTTATATCTGCAAGGCCAGAAAACCTGAATGTTATCACTGCATAATCGAGCAATGGTGCAAATTCACCCCAAAAACCCTTGAATCCTGACCCCATCAGCCAGAGGTAAAATCATTAGCTGAATTTTATCATTGAGTTGATATCAAGCCAGTCAAAACACCCACAAAAAATCCAATCAGGAATAAGTCAATGGCCAGCAATCCCCTTGAAGTTCTTACAATCGGCAACGCAATTACCGATATTTTAGTACGGGTGGATGACAAGTTTCTTGAAAAAGAGGGGCTTACCAAATCAATCATGCATCTGGTTGACGGGGAGCGGGCTGAATATCTGCTTAAAATTGCTCCCAAAGAACGCCAACAGCTTTCCGGAGGAAGTGCTGCCAACACAGCGGCAGGAATTGTGGCCCTGGGCGGCAAGGCAGCATTTGTGGGCAAAGTTGCAAGTGATAAAATAGGTAAATTTTATGCCGCTGATCTTCGTTCAGTCGGAGTTGAATATACCACATCAATGCTTGAACATGGCGCAGGGTCAGGGAATACCATGATTATGGTAACACCCGATGGGGAGCGGACCATGAACACCTATCTTGGTGCATGTCACGACCTTACCGAAGCTGATATTATTGAAGAGCAGATAGGGCGGGCAAGCATTACCTTTATGGAGGGGTATTTGTGGGATCCACCCGAAGCCAAGCGCGCTTTTGTCAAAGCGGCGCACTTTGCCCACAAAAATGAGCGGGCAGCGGCGATTACCCTTTCTGACCCGTTTTGTGTCGAGCGTTTTCGCGAAGAATTTTTAGACCTTATTCGCTCCAAAACCTGTGATTATGTATTTGCCAATCTGGAAGAATTAAAATCACTCTATGAAACTGACGATTTGGGCGAAGCGGTACAAAATATCGCCAAAGACGCAGAAATTGCTGCCATTACCATGGGGGCGGACGGAGCAATGGCCATCAGAGACGGTGAAATAATAACCGTGCCTGCGTTCAAAGTTGATAAAGTCGTGGACGCAACCGGGGCCGGGGATTTGTTTGCTTCCGGGTTTTTGTTGGCCATTGCACGGGGTCAGGATACCGAAGAAGCGCTAAAACTTGGCTGCCTGTGTGCCAGCGAAGTAATTTCGCACATGGGGGCGCGGCCACAAGAAGATTTGCAGGCTTTGGCAAAAAAACACGATTTAAAAATTTAGTTTTTTACAATTTCCTGAGGTCCACCTGAGCAATTGTGTGGTTTTTCTGTTTGGTCAGGATCAGATCGGCCCGACCTCTGGTGGGCAGGATATTGTGCACCAGATTTGGCAGGTTGATGTTTTCCCAAACATCCGTCGCCATATCAATGGCCTCTTGTTGGGAAAGCTTTGAAAACTGATGAAAAAACGAGCTGGGGTCCCTAAAAGCCGTATCGCGAAGACGCAAAAAACGGTCCTCAAACCATTGGCTGAGATCTTTTTCAGCAGCGTCGATATAGATGGCGAAATCAAGAAAATCTGAAGCAAAAATTATTGGTTTTCCCTCACCAGGCAATTCACCCGGCTGCAAAATATTCAAACCCTCTACAATTAGAATATCGGGCTGATCAATATTTTGCTCCTCATCAGGAATAACATCATAAATCAGGTGAGAATAAAGGGGGACGCCGATGTTGCGGTGGCCGGATTTAATGTCTTTTAAAAATTTAACAAACCTTGCCCGATCATAACTTTGGGGAAATCCCTTTTTCATCATCAATCCGCGCTCCTCGAGCACGGAATTTGGATATAAAAACCCGTCTGTAGTCACCAGATCAACTTTGGGCGATGAGGGCCAGCGCTGCATCAAGGCATGCAAAATTCTGGCCGTGGTTGATTTGCCAACAGCAACCGAGCCTGAAATTCCAATGATGTATGGCGTGCTTGCATCGGGGTTTTTTTTGTCCAGGAACTTGGCGGCGGCCTGATTTAGGCCCTGCACCGCTTCCACATAAAGCGAAAGCAAGCGCGAAAGCGGCAAATATACATTTTGAGCTTCGTTTAAAGAAATTGGGTCATTCAAAGAGCGCAAGCGCTCAATATCGGAATTATCAAGGGTCATTGGCTCATCAGCGCGCAAATGCGACCATTGTTCTATGGAAAACCTGTCATAGGGGGAATAATCAACTCCCTTGCGTGACAATGCCATGGTTCAACTCCAGATTGTTTTGGTTGTTTTTTTAATGGGTAGTTTTCAGCGAGATTGTTTCTCTTCGATACCAGACCGAACGGTACGCTTTTGCAATTCATCCATAACATCATCAAGTGATACATCTGATGCACGTAATAGGATCAACAGGTGATAGAGTACGTCGGCTGCCTCGTTTTTAACGCCGGTTTTATCGTTTTCTACGGCGCTAATAGCAATTTCAAACGCTTCCTCACCAAATTTTTTGGCACATTGAGACGCTCCCTTTTTCAGCAATTTGGCTGAATAGGATTTTTGCGGATCAGAATTTGAACGCTCGGCGATGATCTGATCAAGTTTTTTTAGACTAAAGCCCATAAAAATTTTCCTTCACTAGATATTTCTCAGGACGGATCCTGGCGCACCTCTATGCCATTAGCCGCCATGTGAGATTTCGCCTGACCTATGGTAAATGTGCCAAAATGAAAAATAGATGCGGCAAGAACAGCGCTGGCATGGCCAATTTTTACCCCATCAACCAGATGTTCAAGGGAGCCAACGCCACCCGAAGCTATTACCGGAACCGAAACACTATCAGAAATTGCCGCAGTTAATTCCAGATCAAAGCCGATTTTTGTGCCATCCCTATCCATGGAAGTGACCAATAATTCTCCGGCACCTAACGTCACCATATTTTTTGCAAATTCTACAGCATCAATTCCGGTGGGTTTGCGTCCGCCATGGGTGAAAATCTGCCAGCGCGCAGGTTCTTTATTTTCATCCCGATCAGATTCAATCTGTTTGGCATCCACAGATACTACAATACATTGATTGCCGAATTTATCGGCAGCGCGGGCAATAAAATCAGGATCTGATACCGCAGCAGAGTTTATCGCCACCTTATCAGCCCCACAAAGCAACAGCTTTCTAATATCTTCGATGGTGCGAACGCCGCCACCTACAGTTAATGGCATAAAACAATGTTGTGCGGTGCGATTAACCACATCAAAAATAGTATCCCTGCCCTCGTGGGATGCGGTAATATCAAGAAATGTCAGCTCGTCGGCACCGGCGGCATCGTAGGCGATCGCTGCCTCAACAGGATCACCGGCATCTACCAGATCAACAAAATTTACGCCCTTGACCACGCGGCCGTTCATAACATCAAGACAGGGAATAAGACGGGTTTTAAGAGTCACTTTTCTTGCCTCTCAACATTTGCAGAGCCTCATTGGCATCAATACGGCCATCATAAAGCGCCCGACCTGAAATTGCGCCTTCCAAAATCTGGCACTCAGGCGAGCTGAGCTTTTTAATATCGTCCATGGACGCCAATCCACCCGATGCAATAGTTGGAATTGCCACGGAATTGGCCAGTTTCAGGGTCGAGGTCCAGTTTATGCCGGTTAAAATTCCATCCCGATCAATATCTGTATAAATTATTGCTGCAACCCCGGCCCCTTCAAATCTTTGAGCCATTTCAATGACACCCAGTTCTGAACTTTCAGCCCAGCCCTGGACCGCAACCTTGCCGCCCCTGGCATCTATTCCAACGGCAACCTGTCCGGGAAATTTTTTACAGGCTTCTTTAACCAGATCGGGATTTTTGACAGCAATGGTGCCCAAAATCACCCGCGTCAGACCGCGCTCCAGCCAAAACTCAATCTGTTGCAGATCTCTTATGCCGCCACCTAGCTGTACCGGAAATTTCACTTCCCTCAATATAGCCTCGACCGCGTGGCCATTAATATTTTTACCGGAAAAAGCACCGTTGAGGTCTACCACATGCAAATATTGAAACCCCTGATCTTCAAAGATTCTTGCCTGGGCGGCCGGATCATCGTTAAAAACTGTAACCTGATCCATATCACCAAGTTTAAGGCGCACGCATTGGCCATCTTTAAGATCAATAGCTGGAAAAAGGATCATGGTTTCCACCTTAAAAAATTGCCAATCATTGCCAGCCCAAGTTTTTGACTTTTTTCCGGGTGAAACTGAGTTCCAACCATATTATCACGACCAACAATTGCGCTGATCAAACCACCATATTCAGCCGTAGCCAAAAGCTGGCTCTTATCTTTAACTTCCAGATGATAGGAATGCACAAAATAGGCATGCAAACCGTTCGGTCCACTATCAATGTCCGTGAACAATGGGTGGCTCTGGATAAAATCTAGTGTATTCCAGCCCATATGGGGAATTTTAAGCTGTTTATCGTCAGGCAAATAGGCTACCACATCGCCTTTTATCCAGCCAAATCCGGACAGTACCTGTTTTTCCAGCCCGCGCTCAGCCATCAACTGCATACCAACACATATGCCAAAGAAGGGCACCCCGGCCTCAATTACCCGCTCCTGCAATACCTGCTCCATGCCATCAAGGGCCATAAGCCCCTCCCGACAATCAACAAAAGCACCAACTCCGGGCAAGACAATCCTATCCGCTTTTCTTACTTGTTCAGGGTCGCTGGAAACAATGATCTGCGCATCCACACCACCCTCTCTAGCGGCGCGCTGAAAGGCTTTTTGGGCTGAATTGAGATTTCCTGAGCCATAATCAATGATGGCGATTATCTGTTTCATATCAAATCGTTACCAAATGCCTGCGAAGTTTTTATAGGTTTTTGCTGCAGAGATGAAAAAAATATCTGTTCGGCAGTCTCTATATCAGGAGCCTCGACATATTGCGCCTCGGACCACCCACGACGAATGAGAAAAAACCCGGTTATGGAACTGGCAGCCATGGCCAGCCACCAAAAGATAAGCAAATACATCCATAAAAAAGGCAATGAAAACAAACCTGTAACTGATATCAGCAATGGTATAAGAACCAAAATAGCCAATAATGGCAGCCACAGGCGGTTTACCAGCGCCCAAAGGGGGGGAAGCAAAAACGCCAACCAGTTAAACCCCTCTTTTAGAAAGATAAAACCCTTATCATCACTTCTGGAGGGATTTTGAAACACAATGAACAATTTCAATTCATTTTTCCCGTTTTTGCGGATACTTTATCAGGCTTTTCAAAGCCTGGAGAATAAAGCTGCTTTTTATAAAAGCCCTTTGGATGAAGGGATTTGCTCTTTGGTGCGTGGATCAATGGCCAGCGCCGTTCGTAAGGCCCGCGCCAGACCCTTAAAAGCACTTTCGGCAATATGGTGATTATTCTCGCCATATAGATTTTCAATATGAAGAGTAATACCCGCATTCATAGCAAAGGCCTGAAACCATTCCTGAAACAGTTCCGTATCCATTTCACCCACCTTGTCGCGGGAAAACTCTACCTTAAATACCAAAAACGGACGTCCAGAAACATCAATGGCCACTCTGGTCAGAGCCTCATCCATGGGCAAGTCCACTGAGGCATAGCGGTTTATGCCCTTTTTATCAGCCAATGCCTGTTTGATGGCCTGTCCCAATACAATGCCCACATCTTCGGCAGTGTGGTGAAAATCTACATGCAAATCACCCTTGGCGGCAATATTTATATCTATCAAAGAATGACGGGCCAAAAGATCAAGCATATGATCCAAAAAACCAATGCCCGTTTCGATCTGACTTTGTCCGGTACCATCCAGATTAACGCTGGCTTTTATCGAAGTTTCGCCGGTAGTGCGAGAAATTTTAGCTTTGCGCATGATATTTGACCTTTTTAGGCTTATTGCGGTTTGAGCTTATTACGGCTTTATTGAAGCCCCTTAACAGTTTGCCCGGATTTGGCAAAGGATTGAAAGGGTAAAGTTTGCAATTGGCGTGCAACACCCTAAGTAGAGCTATCGGCATAATTTCAGGACAATGTTAAAAATGAGCGATCAAAACCATAATTTCCCAAACTGGCATGGAACAACCATCGTATCAGTGCGCAAGGGCGACAAAGTGGTTGTTGCCGGTGATGGGCAGGTATCCCTTGGCCCAACCGTTATCAAGCATGGGGCCAAAAAGGTGCGGCTTTTATCCAATGGGCAGGTGATTGCCGGATTTGCCGGAGCAACTGCCGACGCTTTTACCCTGTTTGAGCGCCTTGAAGCCAAAATGGAACAATATCCGGGGAAATTAATGCGCGCCTGTGTTGAGCTGGCAAAAGATTGGCGTACCGACCGGTATCTACGCAAGCTTGAAGCAATGCTGATTGTGGTTGATGCCACCGATTCTTTGGTTTTAACCGGAACAGGAGACGTTTTAAGCCCTGATGATGGAGTAGTGGCCATTGGTTCCGGAGGCAATTATGCCTTATCGGCGGCATTGGCTCTATTGGACACAGATAAAGAGGCTGAAGATATTGCCCGATCAGCACTGGCGATCGCTGCAAAAATCTGTGTTTACACCAACGATCAGGTAACTCTTGAAAGTTTAGACACCAAATAATCTTTTTGTAATTATTTGCTTATACCTGACAAAATACAAAAACCATCATTGAAAAATCCGGACATAAAATATGAGTGAAAAAACTTTCTCCCCCCGTGAAATCGTATCCGAGCTGGATCGGCATATCGTTGGCCAGAACAGCGCTAAACGCGCCGTGGCCATTGCCTTGAGAAACCGCTGGCGCCGCCAACAACTGCCTGAAGATATGCGCCGGGAAATCAGCCCAAAAAATATTTTGATGATCGGGCCGACAGGGGTTGGTAAAACCGAAATTTCACGCCGGCTAGCCCGGCTGGCCAATTCGCCCTTTATCAAAGTGGAAGCAACCAAGTTTACTGAAGTGGGTTATGTGGGGCGCGATGTGGAACAGATAGTCAGGGATCTTGTGGAAGCGGGCATTGGAATTCTAAAGGAGCAAAAACGCAAAAAAGTGCAGGCCAAGGCACATTTACAGGCTGAAGAGCGGGTTCTTGATGCTCTTGTTGGTGTTTCAGCGCAGCCTGCAACCAGAGAAAGCTTTCGCAAAAAGCTGCGTGATAACGAATTGGACGATAAGGAAATTGAAATCGAGATCAGCCCGTCTTCTGGTGGTCCGGGTTCGTTTGAAATTCCTGGAATGCCCGGCGGGGGGGCTATGATCAACCTGTCTGAGATGTTTGGAAAAGCATTTAATCAGCCGGGGGTTAAGCGAAAACTGAAAATCAAGGACAGCTATGCGCTATTAATTAGCGAGGAGGCGGACAAGCTGTTGGATCAGGACCAGATCAAGGTCGAAGCCATCGATCTGGTGGAAAATCATGGCATTGTCTTTTTAGACGAAATCGACAAAATCTGCGTTCGTGAAGGGCGCGGGGGCGGCGAAGTTTCACGAGAAGGCGTGCAGCGGGACCTCTTGCCGCTAATCGAGGGAACCGTTGTTTCCACAAAGCACGGTCCGGTTAATACTGATCATATTCTGTTTATTGCTTCGGGGGCGTTTCACCTATCAAAGCCATCCGATCTGCTGCCTGAATTGCAGGGCCGCTTGCCAATCCGCGTTGAGCTAAGAGCTTTAACACGGGATGATTTTGTGCAAATTCTAAACGACACTGAAGCCAGTCTGATCAAGCAATATGTGGCGCTGATGGGCACTGAAGGGGTTACACTCGAATTCAGTGAAAATGCAATTGAGGCCATTGCTGATGCCGCTTTTGAGGTAAACTCCAGCGTTGAAAATATCGGAGCCAGAAGATTACAAACCGTTATGGAGCGGCTGGTTGAGGATATTTCGTTTGATGCCCCTGATAAAAGCGGAGAATCCATAAAAATTGATGCCGCTTTTGTGAAAGAAAAAGTGGGCGATCTGGCAGGCAATGCGGACTTGAGTAAATTTGTGCTTTAAGGCAGGGCTTTAGGCAGGTTCAATCAGGTCCCATTTGTTACCAAACGGGTCGGCAAATACTACGACCCGACCATAGCTCTCATGACGGGGAGGCTGAAGAAACTCAACGCCTTTTTGTTTCATTGCTGCATAATCACGTTCAAAATCATCGGTATTCAAGAACAAAAATACTCTACCTCCTGTCTGATTGCCAATTCGTGATGTCTGCTCATCACCGATAGCTAGGGCAAGAAGCAATGCGCATTCTTTTGCTCCCGGTGGAGAAACAGTTACCCAGCGCTTGCCATCAGGCAGTACGCTATCAGATTTTAGAGTGAAGTTCAGTACACCTACATAAAAATCAATTGCTGCATCATAATCAGGGATTACCAGAGAAATTGCCGAAATGAACTGGGTCATTGGGACTGGCTCCCACCTCTTCGAACAATTTCATTTATCAGATGCGCTAAATCTTCAGATGAAAGGGAATTAATATCCCGCGCTAACCGATTAGTAAGTTCGGTAGCTTCGGGAACTAAACCGGCAGTATTAATGGTAATTTTGGGATCTGAAATTTCTGCCAGTCTCTGTAATTCCTCAGCCTCGTCCCAGATAACATTAAAAAATGCAATTATGCGATGCAGTAAAAACCATGTGGGTTTTCCGCGCTTTCCATGCTCCAGAGCTGAAAGATAGGCACTGGAAACATTTAGAGCCTGGGCCATTTCTTTTAATGTAATTCCACGCTCTGATCGAAGCCTGCGCAATTTTTCTCCCAGAGGTGTCATTAATTTCTCTCAGGTGTATTTTTATAGATGTTTTTCAGGCGCACATAAAATGCCCCTTCGCCACCGTGATGGCGGCCCGAAACTTCAATGCCTGAAATAAGTGGGGCCAGTTGTGGCTCTTTGAGCCAAACGGGTAACATTTGACGCAAAACTCCGCCGTGCATTGGTGATCCGTAACCGGAGCTTTTTTGTCCTTTGCCGGTTATTATCAATAATGTTCGATCCCCTCTTTGAGAGCGATCCTGGATAAAATTGTAAAGAGTGGCTCGGGCAACATTCTGGGTCATGCCATGCAGATCAATGCTTGCCTCGATCGGTATGCGTCCACGACGAACGTGGCGATGCATTCGCGGCTCAATTTCTGGAAGTGAATGGTTTGATAAATCCGGCGTAAAAGAATTTTTTGAATTGATATAAGTTTGATGGCGAGTATTCGAAGCTGATGTAATTTTAGCTGATTTTTGTTTTTTTTGAGCGCCGGTCGCTTCAAGTTTTTTGGGTTTATCCTCACTGGCAACTTCCTCTGGAGCAAGTTTTTTGCGCAGGGGGTTAACTGTCAGCTTTACTTCATTCCATAAATGCCAATCGGTTTGTCTGGATTTTTTTGCTTTTGGACTTTTAAGTCTAGCCATAATAAATTGCCGAGTTTTTCATTTTTCCAATGCACGGCAAAGCAAATAAGACCAAAACCTTTTCCGTTTGCTCAGGAAATCTGATCCGTTGCCACCAGCTTCCAGTTTGGGTCACGAGAGCGGGTATTTCTGGAAAAGGTCCATTCATCCGCTATGTCCACGACACGCTCCTCATGGCCCTCAATCAGCCGCCCATCGGTGTCTTTTGTTGCAGAAACCACCTGAGCATCAAATCTTAGGGTTAGGCTTGCTACGCGTTTATCAAGCTCTGCCTGCAAATACTGGATGTTTGGCAAAGCCACAAATGTGAAATCCACGCTGTGTCCCTGTGCTTCGCGTGCATCAATCGCAGATACAAACCCGTCATAGACATCTTTTTCCAGCAGATTTTTAAGGGTTGATTTATCCCCTTGCGCAAATGCGGTTACAATCATCTCATATGCAGAGCCGGCTCCATCGATAAAGTTCTTTGGTGTAAAGTTTTCGTCCGCATCTGAAATGTCAGCCAGGGCTTTGCGCAACTGAGCGTTGTCGCCGGCATATTTTTCCAGCTCTGCTTCAAATTTGCGTTCGGCCCGTTCGATTTCTTCTTTTTGCAATATTTGCTCCTGATCAGGATGCAGGGGCACAACCACGTCTTCTTTATTTGCCTGTTTAATACGAGGGCGCTGTTGTCTGGGGTTAACGCTGTTTTTTGGTGGGCGTTCATGGCCAGTTCTGGTTCCAAGAACCGAACGCAGTCGCATTAATATAAAAATTGCCACACCAATAATAACCAGGGTCGGTAGATCGAAAAACTCAGCCATAAAAATCTCAATGTTGAAAATGTTTGCAGTAAATCTTTATTGGAGCCATTGCTAAAGGTCGTATATGGCACTTGCAAGCCCTATATATAGTCAAATGCCAGCCAAAAACCAGTTCATACGACATCATTTTTTTGGTTGTTAGACCGTATCTATAAATAATGATCGAAAAAGGAGAGAAAATTGATGGGCAGAATATTGTTTTTTGTTTTTTTGGCAGTGCCGATTTTGGAAATTGGTATCTTTATCGCCATGGGGCAAGCTATAGGTCTTTGGCCCACTTTGGCAGGTGTTGTGGTAACAGCGCTAATTGGATCTTATGTAATTAAGATTCAAGGCTTATCACTAATTCGGGAAATTCAGCAATTGATGGGTGCCGGGGTATTGCCTGCCCGTCAGATTGGGGATGGTCTTATGCTCGCGATTGCCGGAGCGCTGCTTTTGACACCAGGATATTTCACAGATTTATGTGGGTTTTTATTACTGGTACCTTCAATTCGGAATCAAATATATTCGTTGCTAAAGTCACGCATGACAGTAAGTGCCGGTTTTAACGACTTTACTGGTTCAGGTACGGTTGATAGAGATAAAGATCAAAATGAAGATAATGTAGTCGATCTGGATGAAAATAACTGGCGTTGAACATTTAGGGTCAGGACCTATTCCTGCCACCAGAGTATTTTGGATCACATTGGCGAATGAATTTTAGATGGCTGGTGCTTGTTCAAGCAGCTCAAAGGTGCTAGCCAGCAATCAGCAATTTAGTTTCTAGCAGGATTTTTTTATGGCTGACAACAAAACACCCGCCCCGGCAGGCACACAGAACCCCGACCCCTCTACCCTTCCTTCCTTAAATATTGTTGGTCAATATATCAGGGATTTAAGCTTTGAAAATCCGGATGCTCCTGCTTCCATTATGGGCGCTGCAACGTCTCCGGTTTTTAATGTGGGCATTAATGTAGCCGTTAAGAAGCAAACCGATGACGTTTATGCTGTAGAGCTGACATTGAATGCCAAGGCCGAACGCGACAGCAAAGTGTTGTTTAATATTGAGTTGATTTATGGTGGATTGTTTAAAATTCTCAATGTTCCCGAGAATCAGATGGCTCCGGCTTTGATGATCGAGTGTCCAAGATTGATTTTTCCTTTCGCCAGGCAGGTTTTGGCTAATGTCACACAGGCCGGCGGATTTCCGCCATTGCTTATGGAACCTGTGGATTTTGCTAATATCTACCGGCAAAATCTTGCGCGGATGAGCGATGCAGCAAAAGGGTCTTCTAGCGATAGCTCAAATGGCGAAGCCGCTGCAAAATCAACTTCCAGCAATAAATCAAAGCCTAAAAAATCTACCAAGTCAAAAACTGTAAATTAGGTTTTGACTTAGAGCATTTGTTTTATAGCGTTTTTGAAACAGTAACTCTTTTTTACTGATCATTCTCCTCACGCCTGCGGCTTGATTACCGGACCCATTTCCGGCTCAGGTCCAAGGGCATGCTTATCCTGAAAACGCTGTAGTTATTTTATTCTTTGGTTTCATATTTGTTCCATACTGGTTTTGAACCTAGCTGATCTAACAGTTCTAGATGTTTAGCTTTTTGATTTTCACTTAATTCCAATATGGGGTTTTGACGGGTTTCATATGCTTTGTGAGTTGCAGTGTGGACCGGTTCGTCATTTGCTATAGTGCTATTAAGTGCCAGCCCAACCTGGCGCCCACCGATCAGTTCTAAATATACTTCCGCTAATATCTCACTGTCCAAAAGCGCGCCGTGAACAGTGCGTTTTGAGTTATCTATTCCGTAGTGCTTACACAGAGCATCAAGACCCACTCTGGCGCCGGGGTGTTTTTTTCGGGCCAGCTGCACCGTATCAATTACATCGTTTTTTATTTGCGCTGTTTGAACATTGTTTAATTCAGAGTTTAAAAACCCCATGTCAAAAGGTGCGTTATGTATGATCAGGGTGGTGTCAGCTATAAATTCAAGAAATTCGTCTTTAACTTTTGCAAATATTGGCTTGTCCGACAAAAACTCCTCGGACAGGCCATGAACTTTAAATGCGCCGTCTGGCATATCTCGCAGAGGGTTTACATATGTGTGAAAATTCTTACCGGTCGGTATGTGATTGAATAGTTCAACGCAGCCTATTTCAACTATTCTATCACCGCCATTGGCATTTAATCCGGTTGTTTCTGTATCTAAAACTATTTCCCGGGTCATGTTTTGTTTCCAGTTATTCCAGTTTTGCGGTGGACTTTGTTATTCTGATGTAAATATGGCTATTTAATTTATGGAAGTTGGTAGAATTTTTGTAATAATATTTTTAACTTGTTCACGGGTTTTTTGAATGCTGCCATTTGTATCTATTAAATAATCAGCTCTTTGCTTTTTATTTTCCTGATCTATTTGACGATCAAGTATTACCTGGAGTTTTTTTTCTGTCATTCCCTGGCGGCTTAGTGCTCGTTTTTTTTGAATTTGGGGGGAGCAAAAGCTGACAGCAATCGCGTCAAACCCGTAATCATATTTGCTTTCGAAGAGCAATGGAATGTCAGCTATAATCAGTTGTTGATTTTGGTTTTTCGAAGTTCTGATAAAGTCTTCATACCTTTGATTAACCAGTGGATGGACCAGCGCTTCCAGGTCGGTTAACTTTTTTGGATTTTCCAGCAAATATTTTGCAAGAATATTTCGGTCAACCTGATCCTTTTTAAAGGCGGGCGGGTAAAAACTTTTGATTTGTAACGGTACTTTTCTTTTGTAGATCTGGTGAACCTCATCATCTGCTGAAAAAATTGCATATCCCAGCTCACTAAATATCTTTAATATTGTGGATTTACCAGTGGCTATGGAACCTGTCAGGCCCAGTTTTTTCATTTTCACTTCCCAATTATTTTATTCCGTTTTCACAGTGCTTATTTCATTTAAAACCAGGTGATGAAGCTCTTCACTTACTTTGGGAAATACACCAAACCATTTTTCAAAACCGGGTGCGGCCTGATGAAGCAACATTCCAAGACCATCTGCTGTTTTTAGATTGTTGTTTTTTGCTGCACATAAGAGCGGGGTGTTGATAGGGTTATATACAATATCGTGCACCAGAGCGGTTTCAGGTAAAAGCTTTAG
The DNA here is from genome assembly GCA_021648375.1 of Devosiaceae bacterium. Taxonomy (GTDB): domain Bacteria; phylum Pseudomonadota; class Alphaproteobacteria; order Rhizobiales; family Devosiaceae; genus DROE01. The sequence goes on along the minus strand of JAKISW010000002.1, from coordinate 64,699 downwards.
ATCAAGTCCAACAAAGCTGGTATTATTCAGACCTATCGAACTGGTATTTACTAAAAAATCTGTATCTTGCGCGTGTTTTGAAAAGGCTTCAATATATCCGGTGTTGAGTTTAGTGTTTTTTGAGTATTTTTGAAATTGATTTGCAAGATTTTCGGCGTTTTTTAAAGTACGGTTTAATATTACTATTTCACTGACATCTCGGTTAATCAGGGCCAGTATTATCGCCCTGGTTGCTCCTCCAGCTCCAAGCACTATTGTTTTTTGAATGTTTTTATCCCAGCCTGGAACCTGTTGATCCAGATTGGCCAAAAATCCATATCCATCTGTATTGTGGCCGATAATTTGATTGTTTTTTTTATAAATCGTGTTTACTGCGCCCAGTTTTTTTGCTTCCGGGGTTGTTAAATCACATAAAAAAAATGCGGCTTGTTTGTGCGGCAGTGTTACATTGCCACCTATATATTTGTCTTCTCGAATTTCATTAAATATTTTTTTAAGATTTTGTGGCGAAATATTTATGGCTTCGTAAGTGGCTGACAAGTGATGTTTTGCAATCCAGAATTTATGAATTACAGGTGATTTTGAATGGGAAATCGGATCGCCTATTACAAAAGCTTTTTTCAACATAATATCTTGCGCCCTGTTTAAGCCATATTTTTTAAGCAATCTGGGATCGTTAATAAACTGTTAACAATGTTGATACTATTTCAATTTGGGAATTTTTGTTAAATTTATTCAGAAATTTTTCCACCCTGTTTTTCTTGTGGCGTTTTCAGTCCCGCTTGTTAATTATGTTTATAACTCTCTTTTTCTGTAGGACTTTTAAGTCTGATATTAACAGATTTAAATTCATTCAAAAGTTTGATTTTTATTGTTAAGTTTTTGTTAACGTTTAATTTTTTGGTTTTAAAATTATTATGTTTATAAATTTTACAAACTTATTCACATGGTTACGCTGATTTCTTTTTAATTGTCTGGTATTTGTGAATAAATTTCCATCTGGTTTTTCCACTTCTATATAGATAATAATATATAGAAAACTCTCTTATTAATTTTTCATTTAGTTTTTTCCAAGCTAGTATCTGTTTAGATTGTTCAGCATTGACCATTCCTGATGTTAATGCTTGCCATTCAAAGTCAGAAACCATAAAATTAATTCGTTTTCGTTCATCTTTTACCATCCATCCTCTTCCAGTCTTTAGTCCCCAACTTTTTCCATATTGCCAGATTTACTTAGCAATCTGATTTTTCTGTTAATTCAGATTCATAAATCTTTGCTCTTTTCTGTCGTTTCAACTTTTTCGAAAAGTCTCATTTCATGGTACAATCAATAATTAAGAATAATTTAAAATTGCGTAAGCTTAAAGAAAAAAGCCCGGCTCAATTATTAGTTTTTGCTGATGAGAATGAGGTCGAAAACGCTTCAACTCTACGTAAACAAGAGTTAATGTTTGCTATTTTAAAAATTTTTGCTGATAGAAATATTGATATTATTGGTGAGGGCGTTGTTGAAGTCTTACCTGACGGGTTTGGATTTTTAAGATCTCCTGACGCAAATTATTTGCCAGGTCCTGACGATATTTATGTAAGTCCATCTCAAATAAGACGTTTTTCTCTTCGTACTGGTGATACCGTCGAAGGCGAAATTCGTTCTCCTAAAGATGGGGAACGTTATTTTGCGCTTTTGAAAGTCAATCTTATTAATTTTGAAGATCCTGAAAAAGCCAAACACACGGTAAATTTTGATAATCTTACACCTCTTTATCCAAATGAGCGTTTGATTATGGAGGTTACGGATTCCGATATTAAGGATAAAAGTGCCAGAATTATTGATCTGGTAGCACCAATGGGCAAAGGACAGCGAGCATTGATTGTTGCTCCGCCTCGTACTGGTAAAACTGTATTGTTGCAAAATATCGCACAGTCGGTTTCTCACAATCATCCTGAATGCTATTTAATTGTTTTATTGATTGATGAACGCCCTGAAGAAGTTACGGACATGCAAAGATCGGTTAAGGGCGAGGTTATTTCTTCTACTTTTGACGAACCAGCTACCCGGCATGTTCAAGTAACAGAAATGGTTTTGGAAAAATCAAAACGATTGGTTGAACATGGCCGTGATGTAGTAATTCTTCTTGATTCTATTACCAGGCTTGGGCGTGCTTATAATACTGTTGTGCCCTCTTCCGGGAAGGTTTTAACCGGCGGTGTGGATGCAAATGCATTACAACGTCCAAAGCGCTTTTTTGGTGCTGCGAGGAATATTGAGGAAGGTGGTTCTCTAACTATTATCGCCACTGCTCTAATTGATACCGGCAGCAGAATGGATGAAGTTATTTTTGAAGAATTTAAGGGTACTGGTAATTCAGAGCTAGTATTGGATCGCAAAATTTCAGACAAGCGTACTTTCCCTGCAATGGATATTACTAAGTCGGGAACTCGTAAGGAAGAATTACTGATTGAACCTGAAGTATTAAAGAAGATGTATGTTTTGCGTCGTATTCTAAATCCTATGGGTACTGTTGATGCGATGGAGTTTTTACTTGATAAGCTTAGACAAACCAAAACCAATAGTGACTTTTTTGATTCTATGAATACGTAACTGTGGCCGAGACTAATACTATAATTGCCCTTTCTTCTGGGAGCCTTCCCTCAGGTGTTGCTGTTTTGCGCGCTTCTGGATCTCAATGTGAGTTAATTTACAAAAGTTTTTTAATTAATTCTTTGAAACCACGAGTGCTTACTTATTCTGTTATTCGTAGTTCATTTGATGGTTCTATTATTGATAAATGCCTGGTTGTATTTTTCAGGCGTGGTGCCAGTTTTACCGGTGAAGATTGTCTGGAATTCCAGTTACATGGTTCTGCTGCCATTGTAAGGCGAATGATTAGCGAAATCCTAGAAATTGATGGCGTTAGACTTGCTGAAGCTGGTGAATTTACGCGCCGGGCATTTGAAAATGGTCAATTGGATTTGAGCAGTGTTGAAGGCTTGAATGACCTTTTACGGGCTGACACTGAAAGTCAGCGAGTTCAGGCTGTCTCCCGTGCATTTGGAGGGTTTGATGGGCTGGTTCGCGGGTGGCGTGATCAGCTGATTGATATTTTGGTTAGAGTTGAAGCTGAATTGGATTTTTCTGACGAGGGTGATGTAGGTAATCTGAATATTAGTAATCTTATTTTGAAAATTAAAGAATTTAAGGAAATGATTCAAATCAGCCTTGATAATTTTGATTATGGAAGAATTATTAATGATGGGATTAGAGTTGGAATAGGTGGACTGCCAAATGTAGGTAAGTCGAGTATTATTAATCAAATTTCTAAATCCGAAACTTCTATTGTTACATCAACGCCGGGTACTACTCGCGATATTGTAGAGGTTAGAGTTGATATTGGCGGTCAATTGGTGATTTTTTCCGACAGTGCTGGTATCCGAAAATCAAGCGATGAAATTGAGATGGCTGGTGTTAAGCGCGCCCATGCTATGTTTGAAAGAAGTGATGTTGTGTTATGGGTTAGTGCGCCCGATGTTGTTGGAAGTGACATTGTTCCTCAGATGCGCGTACCTGTTTTACATGTGTCAAATAAAGCTGATATTGGCATTTGTTCAAACGCAGATCTGAATGTTAGTGCACAAGATGGCGATTTGAGCTCTGTTACTGATGCAATTATTTCTCAGTTTTGCGCCGGTGATGCCGATCGTTCCAGTTTGATATTTAGCCGGGAACGTGATCGTATTGCTCTTAATGATGCCAATTCAATTTTGTCTTCTGTTTTAGATTTTTTAAATTCTTCAACTGATCTAAGAGATCTGGAATTAATAGCTGAAGATTTACGTCGGGTGTCTTTTGCTTTAGAAAGACTGCTTGGCAAGGTTGATTCTGAAATATTATTTGATGAGTTGTTTTCGGGCTTTTGTATTGGAAAATAACAACCTACCGTTCGGTCTGCACTCTCATTGTGCCAATTGATTCACGTGAAACACTATTTCACCATACCGACAAGGAGGCCTTTTATGAAATCATATGATGTCATTATTGTTGGTGGAGGTCATGCCGGTTGCGAAGCTGCAGCTGCGGCGGCTCGCCTTGGTGCCGACACCTTGCTTATCACCAATAAAATTTCAACCATCGGTGCCCTGAGTTGTAATCCGGCCATAGGCGGCCTGGGTAAAGGACATCTGGTTAGAGAAATTGATGCTCTTGATGGCTTAATGGCCAAAATTGCTGATCAGGCCGGGATTCAATTCCGCTTGTTAAATCGAAAAAAAGGCCCGGCGGTTCGTGGACCCAGAGCTCAAATTGATAGAAAAACATATCGCGAATTGATGCAGTCATCCATACTTCACTACAAAAACCTCTCTGTTTTTGAAGGCGAGGTGGATGATTTGCTTGAAGAGGATGGCAGGCTGATCGGGGTTAAGACCCTATGTTTAAATAAGTTCAAGTGTAAAAATGTAGTACTTGCAACCGGGACTTTCTTAAACGGTATAATTCATATCGGTGATCATTCAATTGAATCAGGGCGCATGGGTGATAAATCTTCACTTGGATTATCCAGGCGGTTATATTCCCTTGGCTTGAAGATGGGAAGACTGAAAACTGGTACACCGCCTCGGCTAATTGGTCCGACGATTGATTTTTCCAGCTTAGATCCTCAGCATGGGGATGACGTACCCGAGCTGTTTTCGTTCCTAAGCACTGGTACACAGCTCATTCAAGTGCCATGTTATATTACAAGTACCCTACCAGAAACCCACAAAGTGATTTCTGATAATTTGCATTTGTCGGCGATCTATAGTGGTGAAATAGCTGGCAGCGGCCCCCGTTATTGCCCCTCTATTGAAGATAAAATTGTCAGGTTTTCTGAGAAAAGCACGCATCAGGTATTTTTGGAACCTGAAGGCCTTGATGGGAAGACCATTTATCCCAATGGCATTTCCACTTCTCTGCCCCAGGATATTCAATTGCAGTTTTTGCGTACCATGCCGGGTTTGCATGAGGTAAAAATAAGTCAGGCTGGTTACGCAGTTGAATATGATTATGTTAGTCCTGTTGAACTGTCCCATTCGCTACAACTAAAACGACTGCCCGGACTCTTCCTGGCAGGCCAAATCAATGGAACTACTGGTTATGAAGAAGCTGCAGCCCAGGGAGTAATTGCTGGTGTAAATGCAGCATTAAGTGCCAGAAGCGGTAGCGAATTCATATTGTCACGAACTCAAAGCTATATTGGGGTTATGATTGATGATCTTGTTTCAAGAGGAGTTACTGAGCCTTATCGTATGTTTACATCAAGAGCTGAATTCAGGTTGCACCTGCGTGCAGACAATGCTGACCAGAGATTGAGCGAAGCTGCTGATGAAATTGGGTTGCTTTCTAGTCTGCGTTTGGAGGCATTTGTTGAAAAAAGTAAGCAATTACAATCAGGTAGAAAGATACTGAACAGTCTTTATATATCTCCAACTCGAGCTGTTGATGTTGGTATTGAGATGAGTTTGGATGGAAAAATGCGTTCCGCTTACGAACTTTTGTCTTATCCAGGCGTTAGAATTGATCAGGTTAGTAGTATATGGCCTGAGTTAAATTCAATTTCTCCAAAGATATTTGAACAACTTGCGGTTGATGCGCGTTATGCCCCGTATCTGGAAAGGCAGCGTCAAGATATTGCAGCGGTGGTTCGTGATGAAAATAAATTAATTCCTGTTGAAATAGACTATGAAAAAATTTCTGGCCTATCCGGTGAACTGATGGAAAAACTTGACAGACTTAGGCCTTCAAGCATTGCTCAGGCACAAAAAATTGAAGGAATGACACCAGCCGCCATTATTTTGATCCTTTCAGCTATAAAGCGCGAAGCATCAAACTTTCGGCCCGCACTTTCCAAAAGGGCGTGATACATGGCAGAGCATTCAGAAGACCCAAACAAAGCCAGCACCTCGAGAATGAGTGATGCAAGCAAGTCCGATCTTGAAAAATACAAAAATCTGTTGATAAAGTGGCAAAAGGTGCAGAATCTTGTTTCACGTGAAACACTGAACGATATATGGCGGCGTCATTTTGATGATAGTTTGCAGATTTTAGAATGTTTTCCAGAAAACGCTTCTAAAATTTTGGATATTGGTAGTGGGGGTGGGTTTCCTGCTGTTCCTTTGGCAATTGTAATGCGCGGTAAGTCAGCTGTTTTTCATCTGGTGGAGGCGAATAGGCGCAAGGTTTCGTTTTTGCGCGCGGTTTCAAGGGAGCTTGGTCTTGGCTTGAATGTGCATGGAAAGAGGGCCGAGCATGTGGATCCGGATGAAATTGGACCTGTTGATGTGATTACTTCCAGGGCGACCGCACCTTTGAGCAGGTTGTTGGGGCTGATGTTGCCTTTTTGGTGTGAGGATACGGTTGCAATAATTCATAAAGGGCATGAATTCAGTGCAGAACTTAGTGAAAGTCGTGCTAATTGGGACTTTGATGTGATAAGAAGGGTAAGTAAAGTAGATGTGTCCGGCGTAATTTTAGAAATCAGGCGATTGAAATCGCGATAGCAGGCAGCGTTCGGGCGCTTGAAAGTTTAACCAGATTTAGCAGTCCTTTGCCTAGTGACTGGCTGATTAGTTTATGGAGGCTGGGTTGGGAGTGCGGATTCTTACTTTGGCCAATCAAAAAGGCGGTGTTGGTAAGACAACAACCGCGATTAATTTGGCGACAGCCCTGGCTGCCATTGGTGAGCGGGTTCTAATTGTTGATGTTGATCCACAAGGAAATGCTTCCACAGGAATGGGCATTTCGCGACAGGCTCGTTCGGTTTCGGCTTATGAGTTGCTAATGGGCGAATCCCGGGTTGCTGATGCCATAATTCCAAGTTCTGTACCGGGAGTTGCATTGATCACTTCAACTATGGATCTTTTAGGTGTGGAACTGGGCATTGCTAATGAGCCTGATCGGGCGTTTCGCCTGCGCTCTGCATTAAATGACATGGCTGATGCGCGAATTGATGGGCAACCAGTAACCTATGTACTTATTGACTGTCCTCCATCGCTTAATCTTTTGACCATAAACGCCCTGGCAGCAGCTGACGCGGTTTTAGTGCCTTTGCAATGTGAGTTTTTTGCGCTGGAAGGGTTAAGTCAATTGTTGCAAACCATTGAGCAAATAAGAAATACACTGAATAGCAGGTTGCATGTTCAGGGTATCATTATGACCATGTATGATAAGCGCAATAAATTGTCAGAGCAGGTATTGATGGACGTGCGTGAAGAAATGGGCGATTTGGTGTATCCTACGGTTATTCCAAGAAATGTGCGGCTCTCAGAAGCTCCCTCTTATGGGAAACCTGCTCTGCTATATGATCTTCAGTGTGCTGGTAGCCAGGCTTATTTGCGTTTGGCGACCGAGGTAATTAAACGAGAACGCCAGCTAAGTGCGGCATGAGGTAATAAAGTGAACCAAAAATCAAACAGGGCAGAAAAACCCAGTAGACTTGGGCGCGGACTTGCGGCCCTAATTGGAGATGTGGCGCCTATTGACGGGCAACGCGTATCTGGATCGGTTGATGGCAAGCGGCTTCCCGTCGATTTCATCGTCGCCAACCGGCGCAATCCCAGAAATGACTTTGACCCTCAGCAATTGGAAGAGCTGGCTAATTCAATTCGCGAGAAAGGGGTGATGCAACCGTTGTTGGTAAGGCCAACTGGAGGCGATCCGGATACTTATGAACTTATCGCTGGTGAGAGACGCTGGCGGGCAGCGCAAGCTGCCGGTTTGCATGAAGTTCCGGTAATTATTAGAGATGTGGACGATAAAGAGGCTCTTGAGCTTGCAATAATTGAAAATGTTCAAAGGGCAGACCTTAATTCCATTGAAGAAGCAATGGGGTATGGGGAGCTTATGAGCGAGTACTCCTATACTCAGAATGATTTGGCTCAGGTTATTGGCAAAAGTCGCTCTCATGTTGCCAATACATTGAGATTGCTTCGTTTACCTGATGATGTGAAAAAAATGCTGGCCAGCGGAGATCTTACCGCAGGTCATGCCCGTACGTTGATTACAGCAGATGATCCATCGCAATTAGCACAAAAAATAGTTGGTCAAGGTCTCTCAGTGAGACAGGCAGAGGCTTTAAATCAAAAACGCAAGGATGCATCTGATAAAAAACCTTCTTCACAGACGGTAAAAAACAACGATACATTAGCGCTTGAAAAAGAACTATCTGACTTTTTGGGTTTGAGCGTGGCTGTTAAAGACAAAGGTGGCAGCGGAAAGCTGGAAATCAAATATAAAAACCTTGAACAGCTTGATGCAGTTTGTCACAAATTGCGAGCCGTGGGTTAATTTGAGTGAAATTTCCCTGGGAATTTAATCCAACAAAACTATCGTCTTGCCGCAGCTATACAAATTCCTAAAAATGCCCGCCTAACTATTACCTGAGCAATTGCACTATTTTGGCGCGAAGTTAATGTGGTGTCCAGCAGACGTTGAATTGCATTGGCAAGGGTTTTTTGTGACCAGTTTCGCAATTGAACTTCTATAGCGAAATTTCTGGAAAAATGCGGCTTGGGATAAGTTTGTGAAAGAGCGCCAGACGGGCTTGCGCCGTGATCAATTTTTGCCCGTACAGTTCTTAGAAACATGAAATGGCGAGATCCGGCGGCCAGTATCATCTGTGCATCCAGTCCAGCAATAAAAGCGCTATCCAAGCTTTTCTCCAAATTTTGCACATTGCCTGTTCCTGCGGCATCTAGAATTTTATCAATTGCGACCATGGAGTTGTCGCCGCACAGATCATGTACGTCGCTTAAGCTGATTTGTTTGCTCTGGAGAGCAAAATTGTGCAATTTTTCAAGTTCTCTGCGGGTGATATCGCGGTCATTTCCCAATATACTTGTCAGATATGAAATTGCCTCAGGGCTTACAAAGATATCTTCATTTTTAAAGGATTTTTCAATCAGCTCTTTTAGCGATTTGATATCATCGGAAAAACAGGGCAAGGCCCATGCTTTTTTTTCATTCTCAATTAATATTCGAAGTTTATCGCGTTTGGTCAGGTTTGCTGCCTGAATGACAATGGTTGCCATTAATTGGGACTTGAGCAGCTCCTCAAGCACTGGAACCAGGTTTTTATTTCCCCCGCGAATTCGAATTACAGGATCGGATCCAAACAGGGAGGAGGTGAGGGCTTCAACTGCCAGTCTTGATGGATCAGCATCCAGCTCTGCCATGTCCAAAATTATTACATCAGAACTTGATTTTTTATGAGTGCCGGTGTTGCCGGAAAGGAGCATACTACGTTCGTGAATTAGGCCGGCATCATTGCCATATACTAGATAAACACCTGATTTTATTGGCTTTTTTTGAACGAATTGCTCTACCTGGTAAGCTTTTAATGCTGTCATCTTTGCATTTGTGCGGATAGGACGCCGATCAGAGTTAGACGTATTGTCTGGGCCAGATCACGGGCAGCTCTTTCACTGGCTTCATTTGCCGCCTGCTGATTGGCAAGAGATTGAGTGGAAGCCCCATAGGTGGCCGATGTTGTTCGGGAGCCCACATAGATAATCTTTGCAGACTGGATATTAGTTATTGTAATTTTTCCGGTTAGCGCCACACTTCCAACCCCAGGTTTGACACCTGAAGAAGAAATAATTACCTCAACAAGGTTTTCTTTTATTGCTGAGAGATTTGAGAAACTGGCGGCAAGCTCTGTATAAACTATCTGTTCAAGTCGAGAGTTAGCAGAGGCAAATTCAAGGTTGAATGCCGTATCGCTTTGATCTGGATTTGAGTATACGGGGGAAAAGGTGCAGGCGGACAAAACCAACGACAATATTATCCAAATTGAAATTTTTGAAAATCTGTTGGCTATTGCAAAAAAGTTAACTCGACTAAATGACAACATTTACTATCCTGTTCGCAACGATAATAATCTTTTTGGGTGCCTTACCTTCCAGTATACGCGATACCGAATCAAGATTTAAGGCCTTCTCCTCAACGATAGAATTGGGAGCATCAATGGGAACATTGATCTCACCGCGTCTTTTACCATTCACCTGAATGGGCATTGTTACATTTTTTTTCACTAAAAGCGAGAGATCAACAATAGGCCAAGGCGCATTACAAACCAGGTCTTTCTTTCCAATAAGCTGCCAGCAAGTTTCTGCCAAATGGGGCATGAAAGGCGAAAATAGCAAAACCAGATGCTCCATCCCAACTCGAAGGGCACTAATTTTATCTCCCGTAGGATTATCCTTTACCAATGGCAAGAATTTGGCAAAAGCATTGGCCAGCTCATAAATATGAGCTATGGCGCGATTGAAGCGAATTTGTTCAAGCTCTTCGCTGACTATTTTTGTTGTTGCGTGGACCTGAGCTAAAAAATCTCGGGCTTCATCATCAGAACTTTTAACGGAATTAGGGGGTCGTTGGCAAATTTCCATACCGTCATTGATGATTTTAAATAATCGCTGCACAAAACGAGAGGCGCTTTCAATGCCGGCTTCGCTCCACTCTACATCTCTTTCCGGTGGAGAGTCTGAAAGCACAAACCATCTGGTGGCATCGGCACCATAAGCATCCAGAGTATCCTGGGGATCAATTCCATTAAGCTTTGACTTGGACATTTTTTCAACAGGGCCAATTTCAACCATATCATTGGACTTGATGAGTTTGGCAACCCGCTTGCCCTTAATGGATTCCACATGGACATCTTCGGGGCTTATCCAGTTTCCCTCTATGTCCTTATAGGTTTCATGGGTAACCATGCCTTGAGTAAAAAGGCCCAGGAAAGGTTCTTTGATTTCAAGGTATCCGGTTTTATTAAGAGCGCGAGTGAAAAATCTGGAATAGAGGAGGTGCAATATTGCATGTTCCACCCCTCCGATATATTGGCCAACCGGAAGCCACTTATTGGCAATGTCTGGAACTATCGGCGAGTTTGCTTTGGGACTGGTGAAGCGGGCAAAATACCAGGAAGAATCAACAAATGTATCCATGGTGTCAGTTTCACGACGGGCTTCGCTTCCACAAGTCGGGCAGTCAACAATTTTCCAGCTCGGGTGATGATCCAGAGCATTTCCCGGCTTGCTTAAATCAACACTATCGGGAAGGCGCACCGGCAAATCAGCATCCGGCACTGGAACCTGTCCACAATTATCACAATGGATAATTGGAATTGGGCAGCCCCAAAAACGCTGGCGGGAAATTCCCCAGTCCCGAAGTCGATAATTTGTCTGCTTTTCTCCCTGTGGCCTTCCGTTCAACTCCATTTCGCCAAGTCGCGAAGATATTTCTTCAAACGCTTGATCGGAGGACATGTTATTTAAAAACCCGGAATTGAGCATAATTCCATCGTCGGAATAGGATGTGTCAGAAATTGTAAAATCTTCAGGATTACCATCTGGAGGCATCACTACCGGAATAACCTCAAGATCATAGGTGCGGGCAAAATCTAAATCCCTTTGGTCGCCGGAAGGGCAGCCAAAAATTGCGCCGGTTCCATAATCCATTAACACAAAGTTCGCAACATAAACGGGTAGAATCTTGTTTTCAATAAACGGGTGTTTCACGTGAATCCCGGTATCAAATCCCAATTTTTCCATGGTTTCCAGCGTAACAGCGCTGGTGCCTTTGGATTGGCAATCCTTAATGAATTTTTGCAGCTCTTCATTGTTGAGAGCCGCTGCGCTGGCCAGGGGGTGGTCTGGAGCAACCGCCATAAAAGAAGCGCCAAAAATTGTATCCGGTCTGGTTGTATAAGTTTCAAGCTCGCTAAATCCAGCGGGTGCGCTTTCATTGCCCAATTCCCAACGGACCAGCACGCCCTCAGACTTTCCAATCCAGTTGCGCTGCATGGTGCGAACTTTTTCAGGCCATTGATCTAAATCATCAAGAGAACTCAATAGATCCTCTGCATAATCGGTGATCTTGAAAAACCACTGAACAAGCTCTCGCTGTTCCACCAGGGCACCAGAGCGCCAACCCCGCCCATCAATTACCTGTTCATTGGCCAGTACCGTCAGATCAACAGGATCCCAATTAACCTTGGATTTTTTTCTGGTGATTAGATCGGCATCAAGAAAATTTATAAACAAGCGCTGTTGTTGCTCATAATACTCAGGGTCACATGTGGCAAACTCTCTGGACCAGTCAATGCTTAACCCCATGGACTGCAACTGAGCGCGCATGGTGGCAATATTGTCATAGGTCCATTGTTTTGGATGGGAGTTGGTTTTTTGGGCTGCGTTTTCAGCTGGCAGGCCAAAAGCATCCCACCCCATGGGGTGCAGCACTGCTTTTCCCAACGAGCGGTGATAGCGGGCCACCACATCGCCCATGGCATAATTTCGCACGTGGCCCACATGTAACTTACCTGAGGGGTATGGAAACATTTCCAGCACATAATAGCGCTCACGCTCATCTTCGTCATCGACCTCAAAAACCTGATCTTGAGACCAGACATGTTGCCATTTAGGCTCCATATCTTTGGGGTTGTATCTTTGGGAAGGGGAGGTGTTTGAAGAAGGCTTTTTATTCACCGGTACATCCTGAATACTAATTTGCTGAATAATAATTTACTGGATAACAATTAGTCCTTGAAAAGAACCAAAGATATCTCAATATGCTGACCATCACCAGAATTTTGGAAGCAGGTCAACATTGACTTTTGAACAACTATCAGAACAAACGACAGAACAAAATTATAAACTTATCTGTTCTCGAGTAAAAAAAGCTCATGACCGCTTTGATACAGACACTTCGCTTCCAACCATTATAGCGGTTTCAAAAACGCAGTCATCGGAAAAAATAGAACAATTACTGGATCTCAACCATCGGGTGTTTGGAGAGAACCGTGTTCAGGAAGCTTTGGGTAAGTGGCCTGATTTAATAGAAAAATACCCGGATGTTGAATTGCATCTTATTGGCCCCTTGCAAACCAACAAGGTTAAGGATGCTCTTAAAATATTTAACACCATTCAAAGTCTGGATCGGGAAAAACTAGCGAAAGCGCTGGCACAAGAAATAGAAAAAACCAAAAAAAATATCAATTGTTTTGTTCAGATAAACCTGGGCCAAGAAGAACAAAAGGCAGGTATTGAACCAGAAAGCGCTTTGGATTTTGTTAAAAACTGTCGGGAAGAATATGGGCTCAATATTATTGGTCTAATGTGTATTCCACCTTTTGGGGAAGCTGCCGGGCCATATTTTGCACAGTTGAAATTATTGGCGGAGCAAGTGGAAGTTAAGAATTTATCCATGGGAATGAGCGCTGATTTTGAAACCGCCATTGAAATGGGCGCAACCCATGTAAGAGTGGGCACAGCATTGTTTGGGACCAGATCACTGCCCTTAGCCAAATAATGATTGAAAATAAGTATAACGCGCTTGTGAGTGGTAGTTTAGCATAGTCCCACATAAACTTGCAGGATGACATTTAGTCCACGACCTAAACCAACTTATTTAATTTGAGGAATGTGAAATGAACAAGCGACATTTGTTTTTGGTTGATGATGATGAAGAGTTGCGCCAGACTCTTGTTGATCAACTATCTCACTATCGCGAATTTACACTTAGTGAAGCCGGCACGGCCTCTCAGGTTCTGGAAAGAGTTGGAGACAAGCATGTGGATCTGATGATCCTGGATGTGGGATTGCCGGACATGGATGGACGGGAGACCGTTAAAATTTTACGGGATAAAGGATTTGCAAGTCCAATATTAATGCTCACGGGACATGATAGTGATTCTGATGAAATTTTAGGTCTGGAATCCGGTGCCAATGATTACGTCACCAAGCCATTCAGGTTTTCAGTATTACTGGCGCGAATTCGGGCAGCGCTGCGCCAGCATGATCAAAGCGAAGATGTGGTGTTTTCTGTAGGCCCCTATAGTTTTCATCCGGCAGCAAAAACTCTTGAGATGGAAGACGGTGGCAAAATTCGCTTAACTGACAAAGAAACATCAATTCTTAAATATCTTTATCGTCAGGGAGCAAAGCCCATCTCCAGAGACATTCTGCTTCAAGAAGTCTGGGGATATAACAATCGGGTAACAACTCATACTCTTGAAACACACATATATCGCCTGCGACAAAAAATAGAACGGGATCCTTCCAATGCGCGCTTGCTAGTAACTGAAGAAGGTGGTTATCGTCTGGTTCCATAGGTACGCGGACAAAATAGCAGGAAAAAATTAAAACATGCAATTGGATGATACGGCGCATATTCTGGGCAATGCAGAATTTTTTGCCATTTGCAGTCTTGAACAAAGGCGCATGCTGGCTTTCGCCAGTGAATGGGTTGAGCTTAAAAAAAACGACATTTTGTTCAAAGCAGGACAGGTGGTGCCGGGGGCCTATGTTTTGATTTCCGGCGAACTGATTTTAACCCAAAAAAATATTTCAAGCGGGGAGCCTATTATTATTTCAGACCCCGGAACCGTGATCGCGGAATTAGCACTTATTGTAAAACATCCGCGTCGTGCAGATGTGGTCTGTAGAACAGATGTTCAATTATTGATGGTTCCCAGATCCGCATTTTCGAAAATCATGCAACAATTCCCAGAAATAGCGGTCAAGGCAGAAGCGATGGTTCGCTCTGATATTTCAAAATATATTTCGACCATTGAAGGGGCCGTAAAAATTTCTAACGCCAAAAAATAATATTGGGCACTGGTCAGCCAGAGTCACAAACCTGATAAATTAGAAATCCATGGGCCCTGACCTAAAAAAGCTGTGCTATTACCGGGACATGATCTGAGGGTTTTTCTCCCCAGCCACGTGCATCTCGTAAAATTTGCGCATCGGTGGAATTAGTGGCAATGTCCGGGGTTGCCCAGATGTGATCCAATCGCCGACCTTTATCTGATATATCCCAATTTTTAGCTCGATAGGACCACCAGGAATAAAGTTTGTTTTCAACGGGAATATGTTTTCTTACAAGGTCCACCCAATTTCCGCTCGCTAGAATGGTGTCGAGTTTTTCTGTTTCTATCGGAGTGTGAGAAACAACTTTTAGCAATTGCTTATGGCTCCAGACATCATTTTCATGGGGTGCAATATTAAAATCACCGACAATTACCTGACCGGCAGCAAAACTTTTGTGGGTGAACCAGTTGTGCATTTCATCAAGAAATCCAAGTTTGTGTTCAAACTTTTCATTGATAGCCGGGTCAGCCACATCGCCTCCGGCCGGCACGTAAAAATTGTGCACATTAATGGACTTCCCATCAAACTCCACCTGAGCAGAAATATGTCGAGCATCCAGTTTTTTGCAAAATTGTTTGCTGGAAATGTTGCTCAAAGGCAAACGGGAAATAGTTGCCACACCATGATAGGCTTTTTGGCCATTAACTGCGTGATGGGCATAGCCGGCATCCAGAAAAACCTGAGCCGGAAATTGCTCATTCATACATTTAATTTCCTGAAGGCACAAAACATCCGGCTTAAAGCGATCCAGAAACTCAACAACCATTGGCGCACGCAGGCGCACGGAATTTATATTCCAGGTGGCAATAGTCAAAGGCATTGAAAAATCCTAAGGGGAGAAAGTTACCTATTGGGCAACAGAGCGGTAATTGGGATTTATATAGAAAAACGATCGAGGGATTTCGACGTCCTTTACAACATCGTAAATTGAAAAAGTCAATTCAGCACCATTGGGTTCAGTCAGTGTCCATTGCCAAAGCTCTTTGGATTCAATTTCAAATATCAGCGACACTTCAACAGTACCCAACGGACTTTCGTCAAACAGGGTAATGGAGATGAAAGTATCGGTCATCACCACGTCTGAAATGTTACCATTTAGAAAATCAATTTCGTCGGTGAGAAACTGGCGAAGAGGAACCTTGTCCTGGGGGTATACATATTTGGTTTCTTCTTCTCGGTTGAGAATATAAAACCCGCGACCAGCTGAAACTATTTCTTCACGCGAGGGGGGAGCATAGCGAAAGCGAATTTTGTTTGGGCGTACCAGAAAAAAAGTTCCCTCGACTCTTCCACCAGCTGAATCGATTTGCAGGAACCGTCCGGCCATGGAACCAATAGCTGAATTATAAATCCCGATCTCTCGGATCAATTCTGCCTCTTCCGGGGTTATATTGTTTTCAAGCGCAATTGCCTGGGGAGTAAACCCAACCAATAGGCTCATCAGAATGAACAGGCGCCTGATCATATCAGTTCTCCGCTTGTTGGGTCGTTTACTACAATCAGTAGAATCATTGAGGATAGTTTAGACCAATTAATGGTTTGCTGGAATCAATTCTGTTTGACGGTTTGAGAAGTCACGCAAACCCTTATTGCCGAACGGTTTGAAAAACTCGATTACTTATTCAAGTGGTTGCTATTTTCTGTGCAAACTAAGACGGGAATGGGGCAGGGATGAAACGGTAACGCAAAAGTGGTTGCTACAAGTTTCACGTGAATCTTTTTCCCCGTTAATAAGTCCTGGCCCTAGTAACGAGTGTATTGGATCAGGCCAGAATCAACAGCGAGTTTGTCATAAAGACGTCTGGCGGTTGAGTTGGTACTTGCAGTTAACCAATAAACATCTGGAGTGCCTTTAGAATCAGCGCGCCGATAAATTTCAGCTATCAACTCTTTTGCAACTCCACGCCCACGAACGCTTTCGCTTACAAACAGATCCTGAAGGTAAGTCACTTTTCCAGCCATGGCGGTGTTTTAAGGTATGGGCGATGCCCACCGCTTCTCCGGACAGCAAGGCAATCAAGCCAGTATATTCATTTTCATTGGGTGAGATTAAGCGCTCAAATGCCAGATTAAACATCGAAGTGGGTAATGAAGTTTCATAAAATTCCAGGTATTTAGACCAAAGAATTTCCCATGCCGATCTATCTGAGGCGATAAGATTTCTGATTTCAATTGTTGGCATGAATTTTTCCTGATCTAAGGGGATATTAATAGTCCACACCTTCGCCGACCAAAACTTCGCGTTTTCCGGCATGGTTGGCTGCAGAGATAACACCTTCATTTTCCATGCGCTCAATCAAAGTTGCGGCGCGATTATATCCAATTGAAAGGCGGCGCTGGATATAGCTGGTTGAGGCTTTGCGATCATTGAGTACGATATTGACGGCTTTGTCATAGAGTTCATCACCAGAATTTCCCATGCCGCCATCAGCAGTTTCTTCCTCGGTTTCCTGAGTTACTGTTTCCAGATAATCGGGAGCACCCTGATCTTTAAGGTGAGCAACTACATCTTCCACTTCGCCATCAGCAACAAACGGGCCATGCAATCTGCGCACCCTGCCGCCTCCTGCCATATATAGCATATCGCCCATGCCCAGTAATTGCTCAGCTCCTTGCTCACCAAGAATGGTGCGACTGTCAATTTTAGAAGTAACCTGAAAAGAAATTCGGGTCGGGAAGTTGGCTTTGATGGTACCGGTGATCACATCAACCGAGGGGCGTTGTGTGGCCATTATCAAATGGATGCCAGCGGCGCGAGCCATCTGGGCAAGCCGTTGAATAGCCCCCTCAATATCCTTACCTGCAACCATCATCAGGTCGGCCATCTCATCCACTACCACAACAATATAGGGCAAAGGTTCAAGCTCAAAACTTTCACTCTCATAAATTGCTTCGCCGGTTTCACGATCGAATCCGGTTTGAACGGTGCGGGTGATGGTTTCGCCTTTTTTATTGGCGGCGCTCACGCGAGTATTAAAGCCTTCGATATTTCGAACACCGATCTTGGACATTTTGCGATAGCGGTCTTCCATTTCCCGAACAGCCCATTTCAGGGCAACCACTGCCTTGGTTGGATCTGTGACAACCGGCGAAAGCAGGTGAGGAATGCCATCGTAAATTGACAGTTCCAGCATTTTTGGATCAATCATGATCAAACGACATTGTTCAGGTGTCATGCGATATAGAAGGGAAAGGATCATGGTGTTGACGGCAACAGATTTTCCTGAGCCGGTGGTGCCGGCAATCAACAGGTGGGGCATACGTGCCAGATCGGCTATAATAGGTTCACCGCCAATGGTTTTGCCAAGGCAGATGGGTAGCTTGCCTTTGACCTTTTCAAAATCAGAAGAGGCAAGCATTTCACGCAAATAAACGGTTTCGCGCAATCTGTTGGGCAGTTCTATGCCAATGACATTACGGCCGGGCACAACAGCTACACGGGCAGAAACAGCGCTCATGGAGCGGGCAATATCATCGGCCAGTGAAATTATCCGAGAAGATTTTATGCCTGGAGCTGGCTCAAGTTCATAAAGGGTAACCACTGGGCCTGGCCGAACATTGATAATATCGCCCTTGATGCCAAAATCTTCCAGCACGCCTTTTAACTGACGGGCTTTGACTTCTAATTCATCGGGATGATGTTCGTCACTGACGGGGTTGGCTTTTGGTGGAGAAAGCAGGGAAAGTTCGGGCAATTTAAATCCGGATTCTTCCAATAAAGAACCTTGAGCCTCTTTCATCAAACGAGAGCCGGGGCGTACCTGGGCAGCTTGCGCAACCGTTAAAGGCGTTTGAGCCTGAGGATTTTGATTTGGCCCATTGGCTGGCGAAACGAAATTTGGAGCAGAGGCTTGATTGCCTGCATTAAGGCGGGCGGCCTGCTCGACACTAAGACGAGCGCTATGATCATTATATGCGCTGATATTTTCATTACTTGCTTGATCAAAATCTTGGGCGTGGGGATCGTCTGGATAAAGGTCCTGCCCATATTCACCTGTATCGCCACGGGAATTCTGGAAAGCCAGCTCATCCATAATTGGTGGCTCATGGCGTTCAAAACCATCACTATTGATGTCAGAATTTTCAGACACGGAAGCCTGATGTAGTTGAGGTTCGTTTGCGGATTGTTTCCATTCTTCATCCGCCTGATCAGCGCGATCGCGTTCCATATTTTTGCGGGCCCGTCGCCAGGCGGTTTTTGCGCTATAGGAAAAATGCACAAGGGCACCAAAGGCAATATCAAAAAACCCGGTCCGGTCTTTTTCATCATCCACATCCTGCAGCTCGCCTTCGCTGTCTAATTGGCGATTACGCATGGATCTAATGCCAGCGCTGATCCAGAACAGGGCAAAAGTTGGAGGGGCCAAAATAACTATATATATAATTGCTCCCGTTCCTGTTGGAATATTGCCTGTTACCATGGTTGCAAGGGATGTGAATGCGCCGCCCAAAAATCCGCCAAGTCCGGTGGGAAGGGGCCAGCTTTGTGTTGTGGGCAAAAATGAAAAAATGCCAGCTAACAAAATCCCTGCGCCAAAAAGTGAAACTATGCGCAAGGGCCATGCATCAGGGGTGCGTCTAAACAAAAGACCCCACGCCCAAATGGATGGGGGAACCAGCATAACAATGCCGGCAAGACCAAAAAACTGCATCCAGATATCAGAAAACACAGCGCCGGGAAAACTGAGCCAGTTCGAGGGCTGTTTATCGGTTGCATAAGAAAAACTGGGGTCATCAACTGACCAGGTGGCATAAGAAACAAACGCCAGAACAATTGCACCCAGTATTAAAAATCCAATGAGGCGCAGGGGAATTTTTATGGCAACAAAGGTTTGCGGCTCAACCTGTGGGCCGTCAGTTCTCTTATTCGCAACAATCGAATTTCTCGCCATGGTACTCAAGCGCTTTTTTTTAAAATAAACAAATGAACTCAAAAATCGTCGACAATTCCAGTTCAAACGATCATAGGGGCTGGTGGTTAACCGGGTCCTAATTCGATCGTAAAATTGCTTTTGCTGTGCGCAAAAAAACCCGGCGGGCAAAAAAGCCTGCCGGGTTTTTTTTGTTGTAAAATTAAAGTTTGGATAAATCCTAACGCTTTTAGAACTCCGGGTAGGCCTCAACGCCCACTTCAGACTTATCAAGTCCAAGCGCTTCAGCTTCTTTGCTGACCCTGATGCCGATGGTGGCTTTGAGAATCAGCCAGACAATTGATGATGCAACAAAAGTGAAAGCACCAATGGCGATCACACCGATGGCTTGAGTTGCAAATGTACCACTCCCGGAAAGTGGAGTGATCATAGTTCCCCAAATACCAGCAAGCAGGTGAACCGGAATTGCGCCGACAACATCATCGAGTTTTAGTTTATCCAGAAGGGGAATGGTGAACACTACAATTGCTCCGCCAACGCCCCCAATAAACAGGGTCTGCAATACGCTTGGGGCTAAAGGTTCAGCGGTAATTGAAACCAGACCGGCCAGCGCGCCATTGATAACCATTGTCACATCGACTTTTTTATAAATCAGTTGAACCAGGATCATTGCGGTAATTGCACCAGAGGCCGCCGAAAGATTGGTATTGGCAAAGATGCGTGAAATATCACCAACATCGGCAATGGTTCCCATGGCTAATTGTGAAGCGCCGTTAAAGCCGAACCAGCCCATCCAAAGAATAAACATGCCAAGGGTAGCAAGTGGAATTGAAGAGCCGGGCATTGGTGTTACAGCACCGTTGGCTCCATATTTGCCCTCACGTGCACCAATAAAGATTACACCGGCAAGAGCTGCCCAGCCTCCAACAGAGTGAACAAGAGTTGAGCCGGCAAAATCAGTAAAACCGATTTCAGCCAACCAACCACCGCCCCATTGCCACATGCCCGTGATGGGATAAAGAACGCCGGTCAATACAATTGTGAAAGCTAAAAATGCCCAAAGTTTCACACGTTCAGCAACCGCACCGGAAACAATGGAGGCGGTTGCTGCAACAAATGCCATCTGGAAGAACCAATCAGATGCTACAGAATAACCATCATCTGCTGTGTCAGCGCCTACTGCTGGGAAATTAACAGGTGAGAAAGTGCCGATAAATCCGCCAGCTTCTCCGCCATACATCACATTATAGCCAACCAGCCAGAACATCAGGCCAGCAATGGAGTATAGGGCTATGTTTTTTAAGGCCTGCATGGAGACGTTTTTCTTACGCACCAGACCGGTTTCCAGCATGGTAAAACCAGCTGCCATCCACATCACCAAAAACCCGCCGATCAAAAACAGCAAGGTATTGAAAATCTTGGCATCACGATCACCAAAAGTATCCGCAACAATTGTGCTGATGGCATCGCTGGCGGCCAAAGCGGCTTCTTCTTCAGATGCTCCGCCTTCCAGTGCAACATCGGATGCGGCAGCACCAATAGCTTCAAGAGTGGTAATGATGGTTGAGTTTATATCTACGGACTGGGCCGCAACGGGTGTCATGGCGATAAACAGCGTAAAAAAAGCCAGAACCAATGCGTTTGGTAATGAAAGAAAGCGGGTCATAAACTAAGCTCCGAAAAGTGTTTGTTGTAAAAAAATAAAATTAAAGGGCTTCAGGACCGGTTTCGCCGGTACGAATTCGTGTGACCGCTTCCAGATCAAGCACAAAGATTTTGCCATCCCCGATACGATCGGTATTTGCAGCTTCTTTTATTGCGGCTGAAACAGCGCTGGCCCGAGCTGCGTCGGCAACTGCAATTTCAACCTTGAGTTTAGGGACAAAATGCACGGCATATTCTGCGCCGCGATATATTTCTGAGTGTCCCTTTTGACGGCCATAGCCTTTGACCTCAGAAACGGTCATGCCGTGGACGTCCAATGCGTTAAGGGCTTGTCTTATTTCCTCAATCTTTGAGGGTTTGATTATTGCTATCACCAGTTTCATGGTTGCTCCTGTTTGTGGATAAGCTAGTAAATTCTCGCTAAATACCATTCAAGCAGCGTGCCAGACTCAAAATTTTAGTTTAACTATTTGATATTATTAACTTAAATGAAGGGCCGTAAAGAATCAGCAAGTCATACCAGCAGAAAAATGCCTAAAATTTGAGCGACGTCAGAAGGGTTGTGCAAAATATAGGCAGCGCCCTTGGTCCCGATTTAATTATTCCTATTTTGTTTTCAGGTGATGACC
This sequence comes from Devosiaceae bacterium, assembly GCA_021648375.1. Lineage (GTDB taxonomy): Bacteria > Pseudomonadota > Alphaproteobacteria > Rhizobiales > Devosiaceae > DROE01. The sequence continues at coordinate 42,849 of JAKISW010000002.1, read as the reverse complement.
AGGCCGTGGCTTGGTGATATTGTTAAGCAGACCTAAAAACACACGGCCGACTAATTTCAAAAAGCCGGGCCATAGTATAAATTTAATTCGCAAAAAAGATTGCAGAATCCATGGGACGTTCAGCAAAAGAAAATATCCAAAAATTTGACATTGCCATTGTTGGCGGCGGACCTGCTGGGTTGACGTTGGCGGTTGGTCTGGTTTCCATCATGCCGGAATTGAAAGTCTGTATCTGCGATAAACGTCAATTCAAGGTGCCCGATGATGCCCGCTCGTTAGCTTTGGCGGCAGGCGTAACCAGAATTTTTCAATCTCTTGGTATCTGGGATGAAATGAAAAGAAATTCTTGCCCAATTTCAAGGATGGAAATAACGGATTCTGCGCCTTCTGATCGTTCGCGACCATTGTTTTTAGCCTTCGATGGGGAAGTGGGGCATGATCAACCGTTTGCCCATATGGTACCGTTTCGAGATATTGTGGCGGCATTGCTGACAAAAGCAAAAGGCAGTGTAGAGTTGATTGCCGGGGTTAAGGCGGTTTCATTGGATACCGGGGGACCTGCGGCCAGAATTGGTTTTGAGGATGGTAGCACCATTGAAGCTGAACTGGTTGTGGCAGCTGACGGATCGCGCTCGAAAATGCGTTCATTAGCTTCAATAAAAACCATCATTAATGACTATAAACAAGTGGGACTTGTTTCAACGATTGCCCATGAATTCGAACATAATCAGACCGCCTTTGAACATTTTCGCAGCACCGGTCCGTTTGCCAGTCTGCCCCTAAAAGGAAAAACCTCTTCTTTGGTGTGGACGGAAACTGCCCAGAATGCTCAGCACCTGCAAACTCTTTCGTCAAAAGAACAGGCAATACATATTGAAGAAGCCATGGGGCATTGTCTGGGACGGGTAGAATTAAAACAGCCCATTCAGGGATTTCCCTTGCGCCTTTGCATTGCGCGGGAATTTGTCAGGCCGAGACTGGCGCTGTTGGGAGATGCGGCTCATGCCATTCATCCGATAACCGGGCAGGGCCTAAATCTTGGTCTAAAAGATGTTGCAGCGTTATTGGAAACAATAATAAATTGTGTGCGGCGGGGACAAGATATGGGTTCATTGAATATATTGCAGGAATATGAGCGCTGGCGCCGAATGGATGTGGCGATGATGGCTCTGGCAACCGATGGACTTAATCGTCTGTTTTCTAATGATGTGGCTATATTGCGCATCGCAAGGGATCTTGGGCTTGGGCTTGTGGATCGTGCGCCATTGTTAAAAAACGCTCTAATAAGACACGCGGCTGCAATTGGGCGGAGCGAACCAAGATTGCTTAGAGGTCTGGAAATTTAGTCATGAATCGCTGGGTTCACGAGTTCATGGGTCTATTTGCCAGGATTTTTTTGCCCACTCGTTAGCGTTAGAGCTATGATTATTCGCACGGATACTATTTGAACTTATCAATTTCTTCTTGAGAAAGCGTGCGTGATTCGCTGAGGCAAAGTAGTGGCACTCCCTTGGTAATTGGATAAGCAACCCGGGTCGCCGGAGAAATAAGTTCGGTTTTATCCGCATTTATTGAAAGACGGGTTTTGGTAAGGGGGCAGACCAGCATCTCAAGGGCTAAGATATCAATCTGGTAGCGTTTTTTTTCAGCGCTGATTTTTGTCACTGGATATTATCTCCAGAAGCGGCACCAATTTCCATTTCAGCAAGGGCTATTAGCGTTTGTGCGCGATGATTGATCGAATCCGCTTCTAAAAGCGCCTGCTTTTCGTTGGCCCCATAGGGCGAAAGAACGCAGCACATATTTATCAGCATTGATGTATTAAGTAACTTTATTCCATCCCAATCGAATTTGAACCGGGCGAAATCAGCATATTGGCGCATGGAGCGCAAAAATTCTTCCCGATTGACCTGTTCAGCGCCAAAATCGGGATCAAAATCAGCTTTATAATCCTGATAACTGACCCTTGCCTGACGATAGGGTTTTTCAGCAGACAATTCTTCAATTAAATTAAACCGACATAACCCTTCAAGAACAACCAGAAATTTGTCATCCTCCTGCTCCTCAAAAGCACGTAAATATCCAAGGCAGCCAACTTTTTGCAATTGAGAATGTCGGGATGCTGGGGATTCTATTGAACTATCAACTGGCTGAATTAAACCAACAATGCGATCTGTGCTTAAAATATCAGAAATCAGCGATAAATAACGTTTCTCAAAAATAACCAGCGGGCGTTGAGTTTGCGGAAGCAACAACGCCCCTGACAGGGGTAATAGTGCAATGGTTTCATCAATATCCTCGACTGAAGAGGGCTTGTTTTTCACTATCAGTCTCCGCACCGGGTTTATGCCTGGAACAATTGATAAGAGTTTTTGAAAAATTAAACTTCAAAGATCCTGCTTAAATATATTTAAGAGAATAAAGTGCGAGAAAGCAACTTTCTTCCTGCAATGGATTCTGGAGAACCCGGTCCCCAGGCTTCAAAAAATTCTAATAATTTTGTGCGCGCTCCATCATCGTTCCAATTCCTGTCACGACGAATTATTTCAATTAATGCCTGAGTGGCTTTTTGTTTGTTTCCCGAGGCATTATACATAATGGCCATATCCATTCTGGCCTGATGATCATTGGGATCGGCTTCAATTCGTGTTTGAATGTCACCGGTTTCACCAAGGCCCATTTCCTGTTGCTCTATAGCTTCAAGAGCAAGATTTAATGAGGTATTTGCCGCAATATAGGCTGGATTGTCTTTATCAGCGTCTTGAACCAAATCCAGAGTTTGTTTTGCCTGATCAATAGCGCCAGATTTTATAAATGTCTGAGTTAGTCCCGTTAAGGCTCTGACATCTTGAGGCAGCTGTTCCAGAATCAAGCCATAAATCTGCAATGCCTGTTGAACATCGTCCTCATCCAATGCCTTTTGAGCAGTTAACAAAGCCTGCTCGATTTGAGCGTTCATATCATCTTGCGGGATGTCTTGCCCATTATTTCCAGCACCTGCTGCCAATTGTAATTGCTTGCCAATAAAGTTTTTTATTTCACTTTCTGGCAATGCACCCATAAATCCATCAACGGGTTGGCCGCCGAAAAATGAAAATACGGCAGGAATTGAACGAACGCCCATTTTTGATGCAAGTTCTGGATTTTCATCAATATTGATCTTAACCAAACGAACCTGACCTCCGGCCTGGGTTACAATTTTTTCCAGAGCCGGGCCTAATTGCTGACATGGGCCGCACCAGGGCGCCCAAAAATCAACCAGAACCGGTACTTTTGCTGAGGGTGAAATAACATCATTTTGGAAATCAGCGGTGGAGCTATCGGATATTAAATCGGCTCCAGCTAAAGTTTTAGGGGCAGCGGATGCGCCGGGTGAAATTGAAGTAGAAGATAAATCGTTCATTTTTTTGCCTGAAAGGTCCGGTTATCGCCAAGGAATGTTGGGTTGATATACGTTAAAAAAAAAGACGGGCAGAATTGTGGAAACATTTGCCATGATTTTTAGTGTTGCAATTAAGGAATTGATTGGGCATATAAGCGCCCGACGATCCATTGCCAAGCTTTTCTTGTTCAAACTATTGCATGGTGATTATTCAATCTCAATTTTTGGGGCTGGAAATCAGGATTGTCTGGAGTGCGGGCGTAGCTCAGGGGTAGAGCGAAACCTTGCCAAGGTTTAGGTCGTGAGTTCGAATCTCATCGCCCGCTCCAAATATTTTGATTGTTTGAGCAATGGCTGCTTTCGATGGCCGATGTTATTGTTAGCTAATGAAAATGGAACAGCAGGTTCGATTTTTGTGGTTCGGCATGACCTTATTCCTGCTATAATCCTAACCCTGTTATTAAAACAAGGGGTTGTGTGATGAAAAATTCAAACAATAATCTAAGCCTTCCCAAAGGGGAAGAAAGCCTCAATCAATCGCCTTTTTTTCTTGGGCATAATGCCTTTACCAATGACCCTGTTTTGTTACGCCTTTGCAAAGATTTGCCGACTGATGTCTTAAATTCTCTGGAGGAATTGGGGAAATGGACAGGCTCGGCTGAGGCAAACGAGTTGGCGCGATTAGCCAACACAGAAATTCCTAAACTTAAAACCCATGATTCCAAGGGAAATCGTTTGGATGTGGTCCAATTTCACCCCGCATGGCACGCTTTGATGGAAAAAAGTGTTTCTTATGGGCTTCATTGTTCGGTCTGGGACAAAGATGAGAAAGAAAAAGGACAAAGGAACTTTGTTCGTGCCGTGCGTTATATCCTTATGGCGGCAACTGATTGTGGACATTTGTGTCCAATGACTATGACCAATGCCTCGGTTGGAGCGCTTAAAGCTGCTCCTGACTTGCTTGCCCAATGGCTGCCAAAAATCCTTTCGCGTCAATATGATGGTTCTCAAAAATCTGCGGCGGAAAAACCCGGTGTGCAGATTGGTATGGGCATGACCGAAAAACAGGGCGGAACGGATCTGCGCGCAAATATCTCCAAAGCTAAAGAAGATGGGAACAGAGGATGGAGAATTAACGGGCATAAATGGTTTATGTCAGCTCCCATGGGGGATGCTTTTTTGATTCTGGCCCATGATGTTGATTCAACCGCTACGGAAGAATCGAAGGAAAAACCGCTGGGTCAGCCATCGTGCTTTCTTGTGCCACGCCTGTTGCCGGACGGTAGTAAAAACGGGCTTAATTTCGTTCGTCTAAAGGATAAATTGGGCAATCGCTCCAATGCATCCTCGGAAGTGGAATTCAACAATTCGTTAGCAATGATTGTTGGAAAGCCAGGTAAAGGGTTGAGGGTAATTCTGGAAATGGTCACCCTGACCAGGCTTGATTGTGCCACCGCATCGGCGGGATTAATGCGAGCAGCGCTGGCTGAGGCAGTGTTTCATTGTCGTCACCGGGAGGTTTTTGGTAAAAAACTGATTGATCAGCCGATTATGAGCAGGGTTCTGGCCGATATGAGTCTGGATGTTGCCGGAGCTGTTGCGCTTTCTTTACGGCTGTCTCGTTCTTTTGATCTGGCTTCTTCAAATGAAGCGGAAGCTGCCTATGCAAGATTGATGACGCCGGCAATAAAATACTGGGTATGCAAAAGCGCCCCGGTTTTAATCGGGGAAGCGATGGAATGCCTTGGGGGCAATGGCTATGTGGAAGAGGGAAATCTGGCCAGACAATATCGCGAGGCACCTGTTAATTCCATTTGGGAGGGTTCGGGAAATGTTATGTGTCTGGATGTTTTAAGAGTTTTGAAAAAAACTCCACAGATATTAGAAACAGTGCTTGATATGCTGGCGGATGACCTGGGAGAGTCTGGTGGGAAAATAATTGCCCAATTGCGCCGGGATGCGGTTGAAACTGTAAAAGATGAAGGTCTGGCAAGAATTTTTGTTGAAAAGCTGGCTTTGAGCGCTGCAGCTGCGGAACTTTCACATTCGATAGATACTGGATTGGCTGATGCTTTTATGACTACACGGCTGGAGGGAAGGTGGAGGGCAACCTATGGAATGTTGCCTTCAGGTTTTGATGCAAAAGAAATTGTTGAATTTATCTGCCCGGAAAATTAAATTGCTAAAATAAATTTTTAAGCTGAGTTTATGGTTAAAATCCCGTAAATCGATTGAAAATTTCAGCACTGGCAAGGGCGAATATGAATATTTTCGAAGCTCAAATATATAAATATTGAAACTGAAGCATCACAAAAATGTGAATGGCTGTCTTGCTATAATCAAAAAAAACCGTTTAGTTGTCGGTTGTTGATTACAGGAGGAAAAATATGAAAATGAAAACGATGTTGCTGGCAACTTTGATACTTGCCGGTATGAGCACTTTTGCCAGCGCGCAAACTCTGCGCTGGGCACGGGCCGGGGATGCGTTAACGCTTGATCCCCATGCGCAAAATGAAGGGCCTACGACAGCCCTTATTCATCAGATTATGGAGCCGCTGATTATCCGTGATATGACCGGAGCACCGGTTCCCGCACTTGCTACCGAGTGGGGACCCAGTGAAGAGGATCCCAATGTCTGGTGGTTCAAGCTGCGCGAAGGGGTTAAATTCCACGACGGAGCGGAATTTGACAGTGAAGATGTGGTGTTTTCCTTTGAGCGCGCCATGACACCTGACAGTGATTATAAGGAGCTTTTGTCTTCAGTTACCGAGGTTCGGGCTAACGGAAAATATGGATTTGAGATTGTTACAGATGGTCCAAACCCGATTATGCCTTCCAATCTGACCAATCTGTTTATTATGGATAAAGATTGGGCCGAGGCAAATGGTGCGGTCAAGGTTCAGGATTACGAGGGCGGTGAAGATACTTTTGCTTCGCGCAATGCCAACGGAACCGGACCCTATTCTTTGGTTTCTCGTGAGACCGATGCTCAAACTGTTTTGACCATCAATGAAGATTATTGGGGAATGGATGAATTCCCTATGCAGGTTAAAGAAATCATCTATACCCCGATCCAAAATCAGGCGACTCGTGTGGCAGCTCTGCTTTCCGGGGAAGTTGATTTCATTCAGGACGTGCCGGTGCAGGATCTGGCCCGGGTGAATGATACCGATGGTTTGCAGGTTATTACAGCTGAGCAAAACCGGGTGATTTTCTTTGGTATGAACCAGGGCGATGCGGATTTGACAACCGATAATGTTGAAGGGGCTAATCCTTTGGCAGATCTTCGGGTTCGTCAGGCAATAAACATGTCGATCAATCGTGAGGCCATCCAACAGGTGGTTATGCGTGGCCAGTCAATTCCTGCCGGGGTTATCATGCCGCCATTTGTTAATGGATGGACCGCTGAACTTGATGCGGTTCCCGCCAATGATATTGATGCGGCAAAAGCTCTTATGAGCGAAGCTGGCTATGGAGATGGTTTCTCTATCCGTTTGAATTGTCCTAATGATCGCTATATCAATGACGAAGCCATTTGTCAGGCAGCGGTTGGCATGCTGGCGCAGATCGGTATTACCATTCAGCTTGAAGCACTGCCCAAAGCACAGCATTTCCCGCTGCTCGGCAATCTGGAAACCGATTTCTACATGCTGGGTTGGGGTGTTCCTACCTATGACAGTGAATATATTTTCAACTTTTTGGTTCACACCAAAGGTGAAAAATTTGGTTCCTGGAACGCTACCCGTTTCTCTGATCCTGAACTGGACGTAAAAATTCAGGCACTGGCATCTGAAACCGATCTGGAAAAACGCAATCAGATGATTGCTGAAATCTGGGCTGTGGTGCAGGCGGAGCAGGTCTATATTCCAATTCACCATCAGGTGCTTAACTGGGGCATGTCCGATAGTGTTGGCACAATTGTCGATCCTGAAGATACACCTAAATTCAAATATTTTGAATTTGCCTCTTAAGGTACCCGTTTAAGTATTCAAACATTTCCCCGGCGAAATCGAATTTTGCCGGGGAGAATATAAATTAAAAGATTTTCACAGGATAAGAAATTCATGCTCGCTTTTACCATCAGACGGGCTTTTCAATCGCTAATTGTTCTGCTTGTGGTTGGTCTTGTTGCATTCTCAATGTTTAATTTTGTTGGTGATCCGGTAGATAATATGCTGGGTCAGGAGCGCACTGGCGCCGACATTGAGCGTTTGCGCACCCAATTGGGGCTGGATCAGCCGTTTCCCGTACAATATTACAGGTTTCTTGAGGGCGCAGTTCAGGGGAATTTTGGTATCAGTTACCGGCAGGGACGCCCGGTATCCGATGTAATTTCCGAGCGCATTGCAGCCACGCTGGAGCTGGCAATGGTATCGGCGATATTGGCAATAGTTTTTGGTGTGGCTCTGGGGGTATTTACAGCGATCAGGCGTAATGGGTGGGCGGCGAATATAATCATGTCCCTGTCGCTGATCGGCGTGTCTTTACCAACTTTTCTCATAGGAATCTTACTCATATATCTGTTTGCGGTGGAACTTGGCTGGCTGCCAAGTTTTGGGCGGGGTGAAACTGTGGATCTGGGCTGGTGGCGCACAGGTTTGCTGACCGAAAGTGGCCGAAAGGCGATAATTTTACCGGCAATTACGCTGGGCCTGTATCAGATGACGCTGATTATGCGCTTGGTGCGTTCTGAAATGCTGGAAGTTTTGCGCCAGGATTATATTCGTTTTGCGCGCGCCCGGGGTTTAAAAGACCGGTCTGTATATTTTCGTCATGCGCTTAAAAATACTCTGGTGCCGGTGATAACAGTTACCGGAATGCAGCTTGGCTCCATTATTGCTTTTGCTATTATTACTGAAACTGTTTTTCAGTGGCCCGGTGTTGGATTGTTATTTATCAATGCGATCCGTTTTGTGGATATTCCTGTAATGGCTGCATATCTGATGTTGATTTCAGTAATGTTTGTTTCAATTAATCTGGTTGTTGATCTGTTGTATTTTGCCATTGATCCCAGATTGCGGGCCGACAGATCGGGGAGTGGAAAATGAGAGGTTTTTCTTTCACAAACACGATTTCGCGGGCCTGGAAGTCAGATTTTATGTGGTCGTTCCGGCGCACTCCGGTGGCAATTGTTTCGTTTTTTGTTGCAATGATATTGATATTGGGCGCGGTTTTTGCCCCATTATTTGCGCCTTATAATCCGTTTGACCCTGCAACGTTAAACCTGATGAACGGGTTTTCCCAGCCCATGGTGCCAAATCAGTTTACCGGGGACAGTTTTTGGCTGGGGGCTGATGATCAGGGGCGCGATGTTTTTTCAACCATTCTATATGGCTTGCGAATTTCGTTATTTGTCGGCTTTGCTGCCGTTGCCTTTGCCATGGTTTTAGGTGTTACTCTTGGCCTTGTTGCCGGCTATGTTGGCGGCTGGATCGGGGCGCTGATTATGCGCATCGCTGACGTTCAGCTTACATTTCCCGGAATTTTAGTGGCCATGCTGGTTTTTGGTATTGCCAAGGGATTTACGCCCATTGAACAAAGAGATGAAATGGCAATCTGGGTGTTAGTGATTGCCATTGGGCTTTCGGAATGGGTGCAGTTTGCCCGGGTGGTGCGCGGCGCGACCATGGTGGAAAAAAACAAAGAATATGTGCAGGCAGCTCATCTAAATGGACGCCGTCCCATAAGCATAATGGTGCGCCATATATTGCCCAATGTTTTGGGTCCGGTATTGGTTATTGCAACCATATCCTTAGCGCTGGCGATTATCGCCGAAGCAACCCTGTCGTTTCTTGGTGTTGGCGCGCCGCCAACCCAGCCCTCGCTTGGCACGCTTATTAGAATTGGTCAGGGGTTCATGTTTTCGGGGGAGTGGTGGATATTGCTGTTTCCGGCAGTTACTTTGCTGACCCTGGCCCTATCGGTAAATCTGCTGGGGGACTGGCTGCGCGATGTATTAAATCCGAAACTGCGATAAGTAAGGGCTGATGAATAATATGGGGGAAATTGTCCTAAGCGTAAGAGATTTTGGTGTTGAAATTCCAACACGACAGGGGATATTGCGACCGGTTGACGGCCTTAGCCTGGATATTGCACGTGGTAAAATCCTTGGAGTTGTCGGAGAAAGCGGGGCCGGTAAATCAATGACCGGAAATGCGGTTATCGGATTGCTTGATCCACCAGCCCATGTCGCCGGGGGTGAAATTTGGCTTAACGGGAAAAGAATTGATAATCTGAACCGGGAGAGAATGCGAAAAATTCGCGGTAAAGAAATCGGCATGGTTTTTCAGGACCCTTTAACTTCGTTAAATCCCTTGTTGCCGATTGGCGACCAGCTTGTTGAGACCATTATGGAGCATTTGCCGGTTGATAAAAAACAGGCAATGGAAAAGGCTGTTGCGGCACTGGATGAGGTGGGAATTCCCGCCGCTGCGCAACGGATAGGCTCTTACCCCCATGAATTTTCCGGTGGCATGCGTCAACGGGTGGTCATTGCGCTGGCTCTTTGCGCCGAACCATCTCTGGTGATTGCTGATGAGCCAACAACTGCGTTGGATGTTTCGGTGCAGGCCCAGATTATTTCGCTTTTAAAGCGCATGTGCAAAGAGCGGGGCACGGCAATTATGCTGATTACTCACGATATGGGCGTGATTGCAGAAACTGCCGATGAGGTTGCTGTTATGTATGCGGGCCGAATGGTGGAGCTTGGCCCGGTTCGGGATGTGCTGACTTCTCCAACTCATCCCTATACGCAAGGTCTTATGGCTTCGACTCCATTGGCGGCAAAGGGTAATAAACGCCTTAACCAGATTGAGGGAGCGATGCCCCGGCTGGATAATCTGCCTCAGGGGTGTGCTTTTCATCCCCGTTGTTCGATTGCCAAAGATAAATGCAAAATCAACCCGGCACCGGGAATGGATTTGAACGAAGGCCGCGCCGCCTGCTGGTTTGCTGATGGGACTAAACAATGAGAGATATGGTAAAGGTTGAAAAACTTTGTCGCGAGTTTGACGTTTCCCCTCCCTGGTTAAACCGGGTGATTGAGGGCAAAAGTAAAGCGATATTGCATGCGGTCAATGATGTGAGTTTTAATATTAAAAAAAACTCTGTTTATGCTTTGGTTGGTGAAAGCGGGTCGGGAAAATCCACCATAGGAAAAATTGTGGTCGGGCTTTTACCCCCCACATCCGGCAGTGTTGAAATTGATGGGGTTGATCTGTTTCATGAACGGGATAAATCAAAATTAAATTCAACGCGTTCGGGCATTCAGATGATTTTTCAGGATCCCTATGCCAGCCTTAATCCGCGCTGGAAAGTGGGGGGCATAATTGTTGAGCCGGTTGAGGCGCGCGGAGGCAACACAAAAGGATTGGCGGAAAAACTGCTTGAGCAGGTGGGGCTTTCTGCGCTTGATGTAAACAAATATCCCCATGAATTTTCCGGTGGGCAGCGGCAGCGTATCTGTATCGCCAGAGCATTGGCGGCGGAGCCAAATCTAATTGTTTGTGATGAACCAACATCTGCTCTTGATGTTTCAGTTCAGGCTCAGGTTTTAAATCTTATGAGCGATCTAAGGGAAGAATTTAAACTTACCTATCTGTTTATTTCCCATGACCTGACCATAGTTCAGCACATGGCTGATGTGGTGGGCGTGCTTTATCTTGGCCGTTTGATTGAAGAGGCGCCAAGGGACATATTGTTTGGATCGCCCAAACACCCCTATACACAAATGTTGCTGGAGGCGGCACCAAAGCTAGATGGGTTTGGCAGGGAAGTTGCACCGCCAAAAGGGGAAATTCCTGATCCGATTAATCCGCCAAGTGGTTGCGCCTATCATCCCAGATGCCCGATTGCCACTGACAAGTGCAAGGCTGAGCGGCCAGAAATGACCATGAAGGACAAAACCCGGGTTGCCTGCTTTTTCGCCTAAATGTAATGGCTGCGTAAATTGCTTGTTTTATTAACGAATGGGCAGGGGCCTTTGTTCTTCAATGGCCTCCATGGCAAAATATGAAGTTACGGCGGATAGCTCAACTTTTGATATTAGTCGCTGATAAATTCCATCATAGGTATGCATGTCTTTGGTTACGATTTTAAGCAGGTAATCATAATCCCCACCGATACGAAAAAAATCTATGACTTCGGGAATATTTCGAACATGGGCGCGAAAATTTTCCAGCCAGTTGGCCGAATGATGGCGAGTTTTGACCATGACAAATACAACCAGCCCCAGATCAAGTTTTTTGCGATCCATACGCACGGTCTGACCCTGAATTATTCCCTGCTTCTTTAGATTTTGTAGACGGTGCCAGCAGGCATTTGGAGACAGGTTTACATGTTCGGACAATTGTTTTTGAGACATGGAACCGTCCATTTGAATGGCACGTAGAATTTTTGCATTATTTTTGTCGATTTTTACAGTCATTTTTCGATCAATTTCTCAAATTATATGCAAAATTTCTACCAATTTTGGAAAATAATAGGTGAATGTCAATGTAAATTATTTTTTGGCAAAATGGTTTTGTATGGGACTTGAAAATTGGCTCTTGGGAAATTCGATGAATATCTTGATAGTGATAATCTGATTTATGATTTGCGTGCCGGGTTGATTGGCGAGGGGGCAGAGATTGTCACTCCGTCTGGTGTAAAAAAAATCACCTATGCGGATTATACTGCATCAGGCAGAGCGCTGGTGCAGATTGAAAAATTTGTTATCGAGCAGGTATTGCCATTTTATGCAAATTCTCACACCGATGCATCTTTTTGCGGGGCATATACCAGTGCTTTAAGGGAAGAGGCGCGGGCTCTGATTGGTGATGAAATCAATGCAGGTGATAATTATGCAATTATCTTTTGTGGTTCGGGGGCTACTTCGGCAATAAATCGAATGGTGGCACTTTGTTCGCTTAAGGAGCGTGCGGAGAGGAATGCTGAGCGCCCGGTGGTTTTTATCGGTCCTTATGAACATCATTCAAATATTTTGCCCTGGCGGGAAAGCGGGGCGGCTGTCATCGAAATTGATGAGGGAGAAAATGGAGGCCCTGATCTTGAAATGCTGGAAAGGGAACTGAAAGCAAATTCCAGTAATTCTCTGCTTATTGGTGCGTTTTCAGCTGCCTCCAATGTCAGTGGTATTATAGCTGATATTGAAGGGGTGACTTCTTTGTTAAAGCGCTACGGGGCGTTGGCTTTTTGGGACTATGCGGGGGCGGCGCCCTATTTGCCTATTGATATCAATCCGGGGCCGGGCAGACAAAAAGATGCGATTTTTATCTCACCCCATAAATTTGTTGGTGGTCCCGGGGCTTCGGGCCTGTTGATTGTGCATAAGGATTGCATTAGCTCAAAAACACCCACTTGGCCCGGGGGCGGCTCTGTTTCTTATGTTTCACCATGGTCTCATGATTATCTTGATTCGGTGATTGAGCGGGAAGAGGCGGGGACCCCAAACCTGATCGGGGATATTCGGGCGGCACTGGTTTTTATGGTCAAGCGGGCCATTGGTGTGGATTTTATCAAAAAACGGGATGATGAATTATTGCAGCGGGCGAAAAATGTCTGGCAGAAAAATCCCTATATTAATTTGTTGGGTAATCCGCTTGCTGATCGATTGCCGATTTTTTCGCTGACCATAAGTAATATGGAAGGCAATTACATTCACCACCAATTATTCACCCGCCTGCTTTCTGAACGTTATGGGATTCAGGCGCGGGGAGGCTGTGTTTGCGCAGGCCCCTATGGGCATCGGTTGCTGGGGGTTGATAGGGCTGTTTCAGAAAATATAAGGCGTCAGATAAATCTGGGCTACGAGGAGAAAAAACCGGGTTGGGTGCGGCTTAATTTCAATTGTTTGATGAGTGATGAAATAGCGGATTATATAATTGCCAGCGTAGATGACCTGGCCTGTGAAATGGTATCAAAATCCAAAAATGCCTGTGAAATCTGATTTTAGGAATAAAATAAGGCGGGAACAATTGCCAGATGCCCCCGCCTTCAATTAGTTTGTTGTGCGGATCAGTCCGCTGTACGTAAAAACTGCAAGCGCTCTTCATATTCACCTGCGTCGATTTCACCGCGGGCATATCGTTGTTTGAGGATTTGTGCTGCATCGGTACGGGGCGTATCGTTGGTGTTCCCGCTGGACCATCTAACAATGAACATAATAAGTGCGACCAGAACAGCAAACCAGAAAATCATCATAAAACCTCCAAAAGCCATTCCCCAGCCTCCCCAAGTTCCAAAACCATCTGTCATTGAATATCCCATCTGACATCTCCTTATTTAGAGCGGAACTATTTGTCGTTCCGCTCAGGTGCCTTCATTCACCGGACTATTGTGCTGTGTTTTCCTGCAGCATTTGCATCAACATGTTCCGCTGTTCAGCAGTTAAAGTTTCGACAAAGGTTTTAACCTGCTCTGGGCTGTTCATGCCCATCATATTCTGAGCGTTATCGGCACCAGTACCCATGCCATTTTGGCCGCCCATTCCGCCCTGGCCACCCATGTTACCCATGCCACCCTGGCCGCCCATGTTACCCATGTTCTGCTGCATCATTTTATGCATTTGCATCATCATCTGCATCATGTTGTTCTGGTTGCCCATTTCACCCTGGCCGCCCATGTTACCCATGCCACCTTGACCACCCATGTTGCCCATTGCGGGTTGATTGGCCTGATTACCCATGCCCATTTGCTCACCTGCCGGCGCACTCATTGTCATGTCATTTGGCACCACTATATTTGTTGCCTGAGCAAATGCCGGCGCGCTAAGTGCACCGATTACCAGAGTTGCTGCCATCGCGGTTTTTGTAATAATCCGGTTCATTTTTTTGTTCCTTTAAAATTTTAAGCGGCTCATTATGTGCCGCACTGACAGGTTGAACCAAAGCGCATTTTTGTTACGCAAAAATGTCTTTAAGTGGCAGATTTGTAACCAAGTGTTACAGACCACATCGCTGTAACATTGTGTTACCAAAAACCCGCTATTCAACCTGATTTTTGGCTGTATAGTCAGCACTATGAGTGAACAGGCGCATATTCTTGTAGTTGATGACGATCGTGAAATCAGGGATCTGGTTGCTCGTTACCTGAGCAAGCATGGATTAAGGGTGCGAACTGCTGCCGAAGGGCGCCAAATGGACAAAGAGCTGTCCAGCTGGTCGTTTGATCTTATTGTCCTTGATTTAATGTTACCGGGAGAGGACGGCCTGTCCCTTTGCCGTCGATTGCGGGTGGAAACAAGTATTCCGGTCATCATGTTAACGGCCATGGGGGAAGAAACCGACCGGATTATCGGGTTGGAAATGGGGGCAGATGATTATATTGCCAAACCGTTTAATCCGCGCGAATTACTGGCGCGTATCAAGGCTGTTTTACGGCGAAGCAGCCAGAGAAATCCGGGTGCGCCTTCCGGGGTGAATAGAGAAAGCAAGTGCTTGTTTGCCGGCTGGCAACTTGACCTTAAAACCCGTGAACTATTCTCAAGCGAGGGTATGCTGATCCCGCTTTCAAGCGGTGAATATAATCTTCTGGTTGCTTTTGTTACTCATCCAAACAGGGTTTTAAGTCGTGACCAATTACTTGATCTGGCCCGAGGGCGCGAAGCACAACCGTTTGACAGGGCAATGGATGTTCAGGTTTCACGCCTGCGTCGCAAAATTGAAGAAGATGCCAGCGCGCCGATATTAATCAAGACTATCCGTAGTGGGGGCTATATGTTTACACCCAATGTGGAAACCGGGTCGTGAGATTGCTGCCACAAACGCTTGTTTCGCGTACAACATTTATACTTCTGGCCGGTTTGCTTGTGTCAAATCTTGTGGGTTTGCTGATTTATAATCAGGAGCGTAATCTGGTGCTGAACAATGTCGCAGGGCAAGATATTGCCGAGCGGATTGCTGCTGTTGCGCGTACGGTTTCCGGCCTGCCACAAAGTGAGAGGGGGGCGGTGGTATGTAGTCAGTCAGGTACGGGGTTTGCCGCAATGTTAACCAGGCAACCTCTGGTGCAGGCAAATGATAATTCAAGGCCAAGTAAGCAGGTTTTTGGAATTTTGGCTGATCTGTTGAATGACCCAGGGCCAGATAAATTGCGCCTGGCCAGCACCGGCTCGAATGAAGAGTTGGCAATTATGCGCCCCTTTCGCGATACATTGCAACGCTGCACAATCCCGTTGGAAGAAATGGGAGGCATGGGCAATATGGTCGGCATGGCGATGAATATGGATATGGTTCGCCTGATGCAGGGGTGGAGCAATAATGGCTTGTTGCAGGTTTCTCTGGAGCTCGATGATGGGGAGTGGTTGAATTTTTTGACCAGTACGCCTGAAACAAACCAAATATGGAACCCGCGCTTTGTATTGGCCTTTGTTGTGATGGCCGTAATTGTAACTTTGCTTTCAGTGTGGGCGGTGCGCCGCTCCACTGCGCCACTGGATGTGTTTGCCCGGGCCTCTGAACAGCTTGGACGTGATATGAATGCACCAAGTCTGTCTGTGGATGGTCCGCCCGAAGTTTCTCGTGCCGCACTTGCTTTTAATGATATGCAAAAACGTCTCCAAAAACTGATAGGGGACCGCACTCAGATGCTGGCAGCAATTTCCCATGATTTGCGTACTCCAGTGACCCGTTTGTACTTGCGAGCTGAATTTGTGACAGATGAAGAGCAACGGCAAAAAATGCTGACTGATCTGGCCCAGATGGAGGGCATGATATCAGCCACTTTGTCTTTTGCACGCCTTGATAGCTCAGACGAGAAGAGAAAATCTCTTGATTTAGCGGGTCTGGTGCAATCTGTTTGTGATGACGGGGCAGAGCTTGGACATCAGGTCACATATAAAGGCCCATTGCGGGTTTCTTTTCTGGGGCGGCCGCTTGCCCTGAGAAGGGTTTTTGAGAATCTGGTTGATAACGCTGTTAAATATGGCAAGCAGGCCAGTGTTTTACTTGTTGAAACAGAGCAAAATTTTGTCATTACAGTCATGGATGAGGGGCCGGGTATTCCCGATGCAGAAGTTGAGCGGGTTTTTGATCCGTTTTATCGGGTGGAAACTTCGCGAAACCGTGAAACCGGAGGGGTTGGCCTTGGTTTGGCGGTAGTTCGCTCAATTATTCGGGGGCATGGGGGTGAGGTTACGTTAAGCAATCGCAAAAATGGCGGGTTATGTGCTACGGTTACCCTGCCAAAATCGGATAAATAATTACAGTTCAAATTTTTTTAAGAATTCCGCTCCAAAATCACATCAGCAAGATTGCCGTTAAGTTTGGCTGCATTGTAGGCGGCACGCATTACCTCAAATCTAGAAGAAATCTGCTCACCTTTGGCGGCAAATAATTCGCGCTGAGCATCAAGAAGTTCAAAAATTGTTCTGGTTCCTGCTTCAAACTGCTGCTGATAAAGGCTGACGACATTTTTACTGGCGGTAATGCGATCGGCAATTGATCTGCGTTTTTCATTGGCAGTCCTCAAAATTCGTGAGGAATCTTCAATGTCCTGTTCCAGTTGATCCAGAGCCCGGCGATAACGATATTTAACTTCCTCAATACGAGCGAGCAACTGATTGGCTTTTGCCTGCCGCTCTCCGCCGTCATAAATTTGGCCGGTAAGGGAAATCATTACCCGTCCATTGGCATTTACGGGGTTTTCACCCAATACGTTTTGCTGAATGCGGGCTGAAGCATTGAGGGAAATTTCAGGTAAATAATCGAGTTTAAGAGACAGTTGCTGGGCTTCAAGGCCAACAATATCCCATTCCAGAGAAAGCATATTGGGGTCTTTTGTTGCATAACCTTCAATATCAGCAATAGAAAGCCTTGACGCAGCAGGATTTATTCTTGATGGAACCTGTAATGAAGAGGGGTTAAGTCCGGTCAGGCGTTTAAAGTTACTGGCGGCGTTCTGACGTGACGAACGCAGATTTATGGAAAGAGTTCGCGCCCCCTCCAGGCCCACAACAATTCTTTGTACATCAGCTTCAGATGCATTGCCCGCATCAGCATTGAGTTTGATAATGCGATACATTTCTTCATGGGCACGTTCATTTATCCGGCTGTTTTCAATCTGCATGCTTAATTCAAGCACAGCTAAATATGCTTCAACCATTTCCAGTAAAATTGCATCGGTTTGCGCCTGCTCTCGCCAGACCGTGCTCTCATAAACGGCGGTAGCCCAATCCAGATCAGCCTCAGTTTTTCCAAAGTCAAATAATAGTTGTGAAGCGCGAATTGAGGCTTCTGTTCTGGTTTGGGAGGTTTGAATTTCACTTTCGAAATTATAAGTTCGCTCAACTCCTCTGGCGACGGAAAAATCGACCTTTGGAGCATAAGCTACGTTAATAATGTCAATTCCGGCTTCTGCTGTTTGAGCCTGAGCACGAATAATACCAATGCTCGGATTGTTGGCTATGGTTGATCTGGCAACCTGAGCCAGGGTCATTTTCGACCCGGTATTTGTACTGTCGCTGGCAATAAATGGGTCAAGATCATTATTTTGATCCTGCACCGGCAAATAGGGGCTGGCGATGGCAAGTTCGCCGGCCTGAGCAGTAGAACAATTTGGTGAAGTTACATCAATGCAGGGGCGAACCACACGATTGGCGGCGCATCCACTGATAAAAAGTAGTGCAGCAATGCCGTAGGCAAGACGTGTAAAACGCTTACGGGAATTGTCGTGACTTGACGGCATCTAACTACTTTCAGCACTCTTATGGTTAATTCATTCTTGCTGGTTGTGGTTAAGATTGGCTTAAACTCATAAAGCAAAACATTAACTGAAATTTCACTGACATAGATGTGTTCGAGCTGACCCCCGTTATTAGGGCTTTGTCTTGAGCTTTGTCTTGGGGATTGTCCATTTGGTAACCTTTATAAAAGAAAAACATTACAAACCGCCCATCTAATTCTGTTGTCGGATTGGGGTTTTGCATATTCCAGGAAATTTTTTTTACCTGGATATTGAAGATGTCCGGCAAGCAGGATTTGCGGGCTGGATTTGTAGGATTTAAGAAATTTAAAGGTCTAATAATAATGGCTGACAGTCCCAATCACCCTCAGGAACCCAATCAAAGTCAGGAAGTTGCCCCAAATCAAGATCAGGGCCTAAATGGGACTGAAAGTGAAGAGCAGGTTGCAGTTCTTGAAGGTGGAATCAATGCAGTTACGGATGCAATAAATAATCAGGGCAACGTGATCAAAAAACCTGACGCGGGTGAGACAGTATTCATCAACGCTGATGATTTGGACAGACTGGAATTTGCATTTAGCCTCGACGGGGCAGCAGTTAATCTAAATGATGTCGATCTTATAATAACCTTTGAAGATGGCGCAAAAATCGTTTTAGTGGAATTTGGATTGCTGATTGCTGCTGATCTGGCACCTCAGTTGATTTTTGACGGTGAAATTACTCCAGGTCAGGACCTGTTGAGCTCCGTTGGAAAATATGAGGTGCTGGAGCCAGATAGAAAGACCTTTACATCCCTAAAGGAAAATTCCGAAGTAAAGGCGGAGGAAGAATCCGAAGAGGAAGATCAAAATACTACTTCAGAATCTGCGGCTGAGCCGCAGCAGGAACCGCCTGAGCAAACTCTTGTAGACGATAAAAAAGGCGATAGTTTCAAGGAATTTGATCGCTCCAGCATTCAGGAAAAAGTTGGAGTAGATGATCCTGGAAAATTTCTGGAAGAATCCTCAGCTTCAGCTGCATCCAGTGGATTAAGTAACGCTCTGCCTGATTCTGAGATTGCATTGCGGATACTTGGATTTGTCGAGCAATCCGTTTCCACTTTGCCAAGTGGGAAAACTTTAATTGTCGGTGCAACCGCCGTTTCTCCGGCAGATACCAATGAAAGTTATGGGGTTCAATCGGCAATTGAATCAATTGCAGGAACTGGCGGTGATGATGTAATTTATGCGGATAATCAAGATTATGCACCAAGTGGAACCAGTTCGCGGCTGGTTGAAATTACTCTTGATTTACCGTTTGAAAGCTGGACACCAGTTAGCTTGATAGTAACAAATCTTCCACCGGGAATGAGTGTTTTAAACGCCACGGAAACCTCAAAGGGATATTTGATTGAGTTAACCCAGGACACTGCATTTTTGCATACAATTGAGTTGAATTTTACGTTGCCAGTTGATGGCGCTGCGCAGGATGCCAACGGATTTTATGATATTGATTCAATTTCAATTGAATACACACTTGTCGATCCGCGCGGCGATACCGGGCAATCTCAAGCCAGTGCTGCAATTGGATTGCGTGAAATCCTTGGTGACGCAGATTTGCAGTTTATAGATCCGGCAACAGGAAATATTGTAACTGCAATTGATGCCAATCCACCGGGTAATATAATAACTGCCGGTGCCGGTAATGATGAAATATATGCAGCAACTGGTGCCGATCAGATTGATGGCGGCAGCGGTGAAGATCTGGTTTCCTATTCGATTTCCAGTGCCGCAGTTGATGTTGATCTTGGGGCCAACACGGCATCTGGCGGTTATGCTGAAGGGGATGTCCTTTCTGATATTGAAAATCTGGAGGGGTCAAGGTTTGATGACAATCTGGCGGGCAATGCAGGCGATAATATTCTTAGCGGTCTGGCAGGTGCTGATCAGATTGATGGTGGAGCAGGAACGGACACCGCAAACTATACTGCTTCTGAGGAGGGTGTGACAGTAAGCCTGATAAGCGGACTTGGAACCGGGGGTGATGCAGAAGGGGATCAACTTTCAAGTATAGAAAATCTTATCGGTTCTGAGTTTGATGATCAGTTAATAGGCGATGCCGGAGTAAATAGAATTGATGGTGGGGCTGGTAATGATATAATTGCCGGATTAGCTGGAGCCGATGAGCTTATTGGCGGGGGTGGCGTTGATATTCTTGATTATTCCACTTCTGCAGCCGCGGTTAACGTCAATCTTGCGACCCAGTTTGCAACAGGTGGTGATGCAACAGGAGATAATTTTACGGGATTTGAAGGAATAACAGGAACAGCCCTTGATGATGTTCTGGTGGGCGATGGGAATGACAACCGATTGCAGGGCGGCGATGGAAATGACAATTTAACTGGCGGAGCCGGAGCCGATGCGCTGATCGGGGGGACTGGAGATGATAATCTGACCGGAGGCTCTGGTGCAGATGAAATTGACGGGGGGGATGGTGTTGATACTGCCATTTATTCCGCCTCATCAACCGGTGTTTCAGTCAATCTTGCCACTGGAGTGGGAAGCGGGGGAGACGCTCAGGACGACGTATTGTTAAACGTTGAAAACCTGACAGGGTCAGCTTTTGCCGATACTCTGGAAGGTGATGCAATTGCAAACATTATTGATGGTGCTGATGGCGATGATACGCTGATTGGCGGGGCAGGTGCAGATACTCTTTTGGGTGGATCCGGATCAGATACGGCAAGTTATCTGGGATCATCAGTTGGAGTAACGGCAAATCTGGCCAGCGGAACCGGCGTGGGTGGCGATGCAGACGGGGACAGTTATACTTCCATTGAAAATCTTGAAGGTAGCGAGCAAAATGATACGCTGATTGGGGATGGTGCAGCAAACACTCTTAGCGGCGGCGGGGGAGATGATATTCTTGCCGGCGCCGGGGGGGCTGATGTTTTGCAGGGCGGGGCTGGCACTGATACAGCGGACTATTCCACATCGGCCAGCGCCGTCAATGTGGATCTTTTATCTGGCACTGCTACGGGCGGAGACGCAGATGGAGATAGTTTCAATTCAGTTGAAAATATTGTCGGATCGGCGTTTGATGACCAATTGGCGGGGGATAATGCCAACAATCGCCTGGAAGGTGGAGACGGTGATGACCTGCTTATCGGCAATGGCGGAGCGGACCAGCTTGTTGGCGGCAGTGGAGTTGATACGGCAAGTTATGAGACAGCAACTATCGGAGTTGTGGCGGATTTAAGCCTGTCCGGCACCGTTGGGGATGCAACCGGTGATACTTATAGTGGAATTGAAAATTTAACCGGGTCGGGCGCAAGTGATACGTTAATTGGCGACGCCGGAACAAATTCACTTTCTGGGGGCGCGGGGGATGATATTCTTCGTGGTCAAAGTGGCGACGATACACTTTTGGGCGGAGATGGAAATGATACGCTTGAGGGGGGAGCCGGGGCTGATAGTATGGATGGCGGTGCCGGTATTGATGCAGTTGATTATTCTGGTTCAGGAGCTGCGGTAAATGTTGATTTGCAGACCTCAATTGCCACTGGAGGTGACGCGGATGGTGATACTTTTACAGGAATTGAGAATGTAATCGGCACTGCCCTTTCCGATCAGATATATGGGGATGGAAGTGATAATCAATTATCCGGCGGTGCTGGTAATGATTTTTTGCAGGGGCGAGGTGGTGCGGATTTTTTAGACGGTGGTCAGGGAATTGATACGGCAGACTATTCACTTTCCGCAGCAGGCGTTCAGGTTGATTTGGATGATGGATCTGCAACCGGAGGCGATGCCGCCGGGGACAGTTTTAATTCAGTAGAAAATATTATTGGATCAGCGCTTGATGACACCATAACCGGCAATGCGTCGGCAAACCGTCTTGAGGGCGGTGTCGGGGATGATATTCTTGACGGTGGAGCCAACAATGATGAGCTGTTGGGCGAAGATGGCAATGACATATTGCAGGGTGGTGCCGGGGCAGATATTTTAAGCGGTGGCAGTGGATCTGATACCGCGAGCTATGCTCTATCCACTGATTCAATAAACGTTGACCTTTCCACAGGTCTTGGAACTCTGGGCGACGCTCTCGGGGACACATTAAGCAGTATCGAGAATATAGATGGCTCGGTTGCCAATGATATTATTATTGGTGATGGAGGAATAAACCGTCTCAGGGGTGGAGCGGGGAATGATGAAATTTTTGGTGGGGCCGGGGATGACAATTTACTCGGTCAAACTGGAAACGACACTATTGAAGGCGGTGTCGGGGCTGATAATATTGACGGTGGAACCGGTTTAGATACTCTAAGCTATGCCGGTTCAGGCTCGGCGGTGACCATAAACCTTGCAACAAACAGTGCTGCCGGGGGCGATGCGGCGGGCGATGTTTTTTCCTCCATGGAGAATGTTACCGGCTCTCAATTTGATGATAATATCACCGGCAGTGCTGCAGTTAATGTTTTAAGCGGCGGTCTTGGTGACGATATTCTTATTGGCGGTGCCGGAGCAGATGAGCTGGATGGTGGAGTTGGCACAGACGTTGCGGATTACACAGCTTCCAGTTCAGCGGTTGATGTTAACCTGTCTGCAGGCACTGCTTCGGGCGGCGATGCGCAAGGGGATGTGTTAACCGGAATTGAAGATCTGATCGGGTCGGCCGCTGACGATATTTTAACCGGCAATGCATTGGTGAATGAACTGACCGGAGGAGCAGGTAATGATACGCTTTCCGGTGGAGCGGGTGATGATAGTCTTATTGGCGGGGCTGATAATGATATTCTTGCCGGTGGCAGTGGCGCCGACAATCTGGATGGCGGCGCTGGATTGGATACGGCGGACTATACAAGCTCATCGGCGGCGGTTTCAGTAAATATTGATACAGCGACATATTCAGGCGGTGATGCCAACGGGGATATATTTACCTCCATTGAAAATATCACCGGTTCCGGCTTTGATGATTTCTTGGTCGGGGATGCAAATTCTAATGTTTTAACCGGCGGCTCTGGTGCTGATATAATTTCCGGGGGCCTTGGAACTGATACGATTTACGGCGGCTTTGGTAATGATATTCTGGTTGGCGGTGGCGGGGGGGATATTCTGGATGGTGGTAGTGGCATTGATTTGGCTGATTATACTACCTCTGGCGCTGGCGTAACAGTCAACCTTGCTGCGGGTATTGGCTTTGGTGGCGATGCCCAGGGTGACAGTTTAATTCTGATTGAAAATCTAACCGGGACAGCTTTCGACGACATTTTGACCGGTGACGGTTTGTTAAATACCCTGATCGGTGGTTCTGGTGCTGATATACTGGAGGGTGGTTCGGGAGCTGATACTCTTATTGGTGGCGCTGATATTGATACGGCCTCCTATGGGAGTTCTCTGGGTGCGGTTAATGTAAACCTTAGCACCGGAGTTGGCGCTGGCGGTGATGCTGCCGGGGATACTCTGAGCGGGATTGAAAACCTTTCCGGCTCGAGCGGGGATGATGTTTTAGTTGGTGATGGCAATGCCAACACCCTTAGCGGCAATGGCGGGGCTGATGTTTTAGCGGGCCTTGGCGGGGCTGATATTCTGAACGGTGGCTCTGGCACCGACACTGTGGATTACAGTGCTTCAACTGGGGCCATTAATGTTGATCTTGGAGCCAATACCGCCACGGGTGGTGATGCACAAGGGGACAGTTTTACCTCGATTGAGAATGTTATTGGCTCGGATGAGGATGATACTATTGCTGGCGATACGGGGGTTAACGCTCTTGATGGCGGTGCTGGTGATGATGTTCTTGTTGGTGGTATCGGGGCGGATGTTCTGGTTGGTGGCGATGGGGTTGATCTGGCGGATTATTCGGCCTCGCTTGGTGGGGTAAGTGTTGATCTTTCCACCGGGATTGGTGCCGGTTCTGATGCGCAGGGGGATAGTTTATCCCAGATAGAGAATGTTACCGGCTCGGCTCAGAATGATGTTCTGACCGGGGACGGGGGAGCCAATGTTCTGACCGGAGCGGCGGGTAATGACACTCTTGCTGGCAATGGGGGTGATGACACTCTTTTTGGTGGCGATGGCAACGATATATTGAGCGGTGGTGTTGGCAATGATGCGCTTGATGGTGGAGATGGCATAGACAGTGCGGATTATTCCAGTTCGGCATCGGGGGTTAATGTAAACCTTGGTACCGGGGTTGGCATCGGTGGTGATGCGGCCGGAGATAGTTTTACCTCGATTGAGAATGTTACCGGTTCGGCCAATGGGGACACTCTGGTTGGGGATGGCAATGCCAATATTCTCACCGGTGGCTCTGGAGCCGATATTCTCACCGGGGGACTTGGAGCCGATACTCTTGTCGGTGGCGATGGCATCGATACCGCAATATATACCGATTCAATAACAGGGGTGACAATTTCTCTTGATGGGTCAGTAGGCAGTGGGGGAACTGCGGCTGGTGATACAATCAGTGGTGTGGAAATTTTGCAGGGCTCGGCATTTGCAGATAATATTTCTGGCACAGGTGCAGTGGAGAGTTTTTTTGGTAATGATGGTGATGATCTTATTCAGGGTTTTGGCGGCGCTGATGTAATTGACGGTGGTGATGGAGACGATACTGCGTCTTATGCGGGTTCCATTGGCGGGGTTACAGTAAATCTGGCAACGGGAATCGGGGTTGGCGGGGATGCGCAAGGGGACACTCTGACAAGCATTGAAACCGTTATTGGCTCTTCGCAGGATGATGTTTTGTCGGCTGCGGTTGGCGGAAGCACTTTAAGTGGAGCGGCAGGTGACGACACTCTTGTTGGCAATGCCGGCGTCGATACGCTTTTGGGTGGAGCCAATAATGATATTTTGACTGGTGCAGCCGGTGCCGACATTATTGATGGTGGGGATGGCATTGATACAGCAAATTATGCCATTTCAGGATCTGCTGTGAGCATTGATCTGGCGGCGGGAACCGGAATTGGTGGCGATGCCCAGGGCGATACAATTTCTAACGTCGAAAATATTGTTGGCTCAGCGTTTGGCGATACTCTGGTTGGGGATTCGGGTAACAATAATATTGATGGCGGCAATAATAATGATTTGCTTCAGGGTGGTGCTGGAGCGGATGTGCTTGATGGTGGAGATGGAACGGACACGGTGTCTTATTCCGCATCGGCCGCTGCGGTAAATATTACTCTTGCAGGTGGATTTGGCACCGGAGGAGACGCTCAGGGCGATACGATCGTTAATATTGAAGATGTTATCGGATCAGCATTTGCAGATGCGATAATCGGCAATTCAGGAAACAATCAGATTGATGGCGGTGATGGTGATGATACTCTGTCGGGTCTTGGCGGGGCTGACAGTTTTGATGGTGGCCAGGGTGTGGACATTGTAACTTATGAAGCATCAGCCAGCGCAGTCACAGTAAATCTCTCAACTTCCACAGGCTCGGGCGGGGACGCCCAGGGGGACAGTTTTATCTCGATTGAGAGGGTCGATGGTTCAGCTTTTGATGACAATTTAACCAGTGCGGCTATCGGAAGTGAACTACGCGGTGAAGATGGAAATGATATTCTTACCGGTGCTGCCGGTGTTGATGTGCTTCGTGGTGGAGAAGGCGGGGATACACTTTCAGGCCTGGCAGGCGATGATTCTTTGTTTGGAGAAGCCGGAGACGATACACTGATTGGTGGTTTGGGAGCGGATGTTCTTAATGGTGGAACGGGCATTGATCTTGCTGACTATTCCTCCTCTGTTACGGCGGTTGCTGTGGATTTAACCGCCGGTACTGGAATTGGCGGAGATGCCCAGGGCGATATTCTTAGCGAAATAGAAAATCTGCTTGGAAGTGTAAATGACGATACGCTTGGTGGCGATTCTTTGGTCAATAATATTTCTGGCGGTGATGGGGACGATGTTATTGAAGGGCGCGCCGGGGGAGATACTCTTGCGGGTGGTGATGGTAATGATACGCTTTCCTATGTAAATGCTGCGGGTAGTGTGAGTGTTAGCCTGTTAAGCGGTACGGGAAGCGCCGGGGATGCCTTTGGGGATGTGGTCAGCGGATTTGAAAATGTCCTTGGATCAGGTTTTGATGATAATTTGACCGGTAACGCAGGTGTAAACACACTTGATGGTGGAGCCGGAGATGATATTCTTGTCGGTGGAGCCGGGGCTGATGTCCTGATAGGGGGCGATGGTAATGATACAGCTTCTTATGCCAGTGCCACTGCCGGAACTGTGGTTGATCTTGGAACCCCATCCTCCAATACTCTTGATGCTTTTGGCGATACCTATTCCAGCATTGAAAACATCTTGGGCTCGGCATTTGACGACACTTTAACTGGTAATTTTGCTGACAATATCATAACCGGCGGTGCTGGAGATGATGTTTTGTCCGGCGGCGCTGGAAATGATGACCTGTTTGGGGGCGATGGTGACGATACTCTGACAGGGGGAGTCGGTGCTGACGATCTTGATGGTGGCGATGGTATTGATATCGCTGATTATTCTGCTTCAGCGACGGGAATTTCAATTTCATTAAACGGATCACTGAGTTCTGGTGGCGATGCCGCCGGGGACCGGCTTTTCAATGTGGAAACAGTTATTGGCACGGCGTTTAACGATACTTTTTGGGGTCTATCGAGCGCCGAAACTTTTATTGGCGGTGACGGCAATGACACATTCGTAAGCAGTGGTGGAAGTGATGTTTATACCGGCGGCGACGGGATTGATCGTGTATCATACTTAAACTCCCAGGCGGTGAATGTTAATTTGGACACGGGTACGAATACCGGAGGAAATGCTCAGGGAGATATTCTTACCCAGATCGAAAGTATAACAGGTTCGTTCTATGCAGATACAATTGTTGGTGATAGCGCGGATAATTTAATTCGTGGCGATGATGGCAATGACACGATTTATGGCGGTGGCGGCGCCGATGATTTGCAAGGTGGAAGTGGTGCCGATACGGTCTTTGGTGAAGCTGGCATCGACAATATTGAAGGCGGCGACGGCGGAGATATTCTTTCCGGAGGCACTGAAGATGATACTCTATTTGGCCAAAGCGGTAATGATACGCTGATTGGTGGGGCCGGGGCCGATGTTATCAATGGTGGAGATGGTACGGACACAGCAGATTATTCTTCAGCAATTTCTGCGGTAACTGTAAATTTGACAACTGGAGTGGGCACTCAGGGTGAGGCCCTGGGTGACACGCTGGTTGATATGGAGGACCTTATAGGTTCTGCATTTGCCGACAATTTGAGCGGGAGCAGCACGGCCAATGTAATTACTGCCGGGGACGGTGATGATGTGGTTGAGGGGCGTGGCGGTGCTGACACCATGGATGGTGGTGATGGAATTGATACACTCAGCTACGCCAATGCAGTTAGTGGTGTTCAGGCAAGTTTGACCGGAAGCGGGACAACCGGGGAAGCCAATGGCGATATAATTCTCAATTTTGAAAACCTGACTGGCTCAGCATTTGGCGATAACTTGTATGGCAACGCAGGGGTAAATGTAATCATAGCCGGGGGTGGTAATGATGTCATTCGTGGAGATTTGGGCGCTGACACAATTGAGGGCGGATCAGGTTTCGACATCATGTGGTATTATAATTCTTCCAGTGCGGTGACCGTTGATCTTCAGGCCGGGACAGGTTTAGGCGGGTTTGCCGAAGGGGATACCCTTAGTGGTATTGAGAGTGTTTATGGTTCAAATAGTTATGGCGATATTTTAACCGCATCGGATCTGGGAAGTACTCTTTCCGGGTATGGGGGGAATGACACACTGACCGGAGGCCTGGCGGCTGATACTCTTTGGGGCGGGACCGGCAATGACACCATAAGCGGTGGTGCTGGAAATGACACAATTACCGGGGGGGATGGCAATGATATTCTTACTGGTGGTGATGGAGATGACAATATAAGCGGCAATGATGGCGTTGACCTGTTTTGGGGTGGATTGGGCGCCGATAGTATGGATGGCGGTGACAATACAGATACAATAAATTACTCATTGTCCTCTGCGGTAGTTGTTGATTTGAGCGGAGTTGGTGTGGGCGGTGAAGCAGCTGGTGATAGCTATAATGATATCGAAAATGTTGTTGGAAGTGCATTTGCGGACACTCTTATTGGCGATAGTGCGATAAATAATCTTGCCGGTGGGTTGGGTGATGATATCCTTTCGGGTGGACTCGGCGCTGATATTCTTGATGGGGGAGACGGTTCAGATACTGCTGATTATTCCGGGGCCACAGGGGCGGTAACGGTAAATCTTGTGACAAATTTCAATATGGGATTTGAGGCGGCGGGAGATATTCTGACTTCAATTGAAAATATTACCGGCGGTGTATTTGGCGACAGTTTAACCGGAAATGCATCGAACAATATTATCTTAGGGCTCGATGGTGCTGACACTATTGACGGTGGTTTGGGTAATGATGTTCTGGACGGTGGTGATGGAATTGATAATCTGGATTACACTCAGTCAAACGCTGGTGTAACTATAAATCTAGCAACGTCTGCGGCCAGTGGCGGGTATGCAGCCGGGGATACCATTTCTAATTTCGAGAATATTCTTGGGTCTGATTTTGCCGATAATCTAACCGGTGGAATCGGTAATAATATTATACAGGGCAATGATGGAAACGATACGCTGGCCGGTGGTGATGGTGATGACACCATAAGCGGTGGACGCGATGACGATAATATATCGGGAGATGATGGCGCGGACATTTTAGATGGCGGGCAAGGTGATGATACCATTTCAGGTGGGCTTGGGGCCGATACAATAACCGGTGGGGCTGATGAAGATATTTTGTCCGGTCAGGCCGGAATTGATTCAATTGATGGTGGAGCCGGAAACGATAGAATTGAAGGCGGAGCCGACGCAGATAATCTTATCGGTGGCGATGGAACAGATACGCTGGAATATATAAATTCCACAGCCGGGGTTAATGTAGATATTGCAACCAATATTGTTAGCGGTGGTGATGGGGCTGGCGATAGCATAACCGGATTTGAGAATGTTACGGGTTCAGCATTTGATGACAATATCACCGGCACCTCCGGGGCGAATGATTTAGTTGGTGGTGCTGGTGATGATATTCTGATCGGCGGGGCTGGAGCTGATAATCTTGATGGCGGTGCTGACTTTGATGCTGCAGATTATTCGGCATCAAGTGCCGGGGTTAATGTTAATATGGATGGCTCGGTTTCCACTGGCGGTGATGCTGCCGGAGATGTGCTGACGTCAATTGAACAGGTCACAGGTTCAGCCTTCGCAGACAATATTTCAGGAACTGCAATCGATGAAACGCTGGTTGGTGGTCTTGGAGATGATTTGTTATTGGGAGCCGGGGGAGCTGATCAGATTGATGGCGGCGACGGCAGTGACACAGCCAGCTATCTGGGTTCTGTAGATGCTGTGAGCATAAATCTGGCCACGGGGGTTAATTCCGGGGGCGATGCTGTTGGAGATGTATTCACTTCGATCGAAAATATTGTCGGGGGTTCCGGTGGTGATGTGCTTACCGGTGACGCTAATGCCAATATTATTGATGGATCTTTTGGCAATGATAATATCTCAGGCAATGATGGAAACGATACCCTCCTTGGTTCAGGAGGAAATGATACAATTTCCGGTGGTCTTGGAGATGATATAATTGAAGGCGGTGCTGACGACGATATTTTAACCGGTGGTGCAGGTGATGACACGCTGCTGGGCGGTGCTGATAATGATACTCTGATTGGCGGGGCCGGAGCGGATAGTTTAGATGGTGGTTCCGGAACCGATATTGCGGATTATTCTGCCTCTGGTTCTGGTATAACGGTTAATCTTGATGGTTCTGCCTCTGCGGGTGGTGATGCTGCCGGAGATACCCTTAGTTCTATTGAAACGGTTATTGGTTCGGCGTTCGCGGATATTTTAAATGGCACCGGAGCCAATGAAACTTTGAACGGTGGAGCCGGGGACGATATTCTTAGTGGCGGAGCGGGCACGGACACTCTGATCGGGGGAGCTGATAACGATATTCTGATCGGTGGAGCCGGAGCGGATAATCTTGATGGCGGTGCTGATTTTGATATTGCGGATTATTCCGCATCAGGCGCTGGCGTTAATGTTTATATGGATGGCACTATCTCCACCGGTGGTGATGCTGCCGGAGATGTGCTGACATCGATCGAACAGGTCACAGGATCTGCGTTCAATGATACTCTTAACGGCACGGGTGGTGTTGATGTTATTAATGGTGGCGCGGGTGATGACACCATTATTGGTGGGGCCGGGGCTGACATTCTTGATGGGGGTGCTGGAAATGACAGTTTTCTGGTTGATGGGCCAGAGCTAAATCTGGGTGGATTTAGTATTGATGGCGGTGATGATATAGATACGGTTACAATTTCTGGCGCGGGTACAATCGATAATGAAGTAAATCTTGATGCTGTGCTTAGTGATGTTGAAATTATAGATTTCACAGGAGCCGGAGTGGATGCTGATTTGAATTTAAGTGCAGCTGATATTCAAGGAATGACCGACGGCAATAATGTTCTTGAATTTGATTTTGATGGCGGCGACGCTGTATCAATCACTGACCCTGTGGATAATTGGACATCTACAACAATTGGCAGCACGACAACATATGATATTTATACAGATGCAACGCAAACGGTGCAAATGGCGCAGCTGATCGTTAATTCATAAATTGGCGATTTGTGTTATTGCCGAAATGCATTTTCTTGCAGGCGACGCACTGGTTTTAGTAAAAAATCCAATACGGTATTTGATCCTGTTAGTACGTTGACTTCTGCTAACATGCCGGGAACCACGGGTTCATTGGGGCCAAAAGCCTGAGCATCAGCTTCAATGCGAACCCGAAAGTAGGGCTGGCCGAATTCGTCCTGCAAAGCATCAGGAGAAATTTCGATAATTTTTCCCTCCAGTCCACCGTAAACCGAATAATCATAGGCGCTGATTTTTATTATGCTTGAAAGACCTGGATAAATGCTGGCCCGATCTCTTGGGGAAATACGTGCCTCCACCGCAATCGACATATTGGCCGGCACGATCTGGACTAAAGTTTGCCCGGGCTGAACAACCCCGCCAACAGTTGAAACCAGTAGCCGGTTTATGCGGCCATCAATGGGAGCAACTACATTTGTGCGGCGGGAGCGATCATTCATTGCGGAAATTGATTCGCTGAGCTTGGCAATGGCAATTTGTGCCTGAGAGCGCTCGTTTTCAGCAGTAGAGCGAAAATTCAGCTCGATTTCAGTTCGCCGCCTGATCAGCTCTGACAGACCGGTTTGATATTGGGGAATTTGAAATTCAAGGTCATCCAGTTGAGTCTGAATTCTTTGTAACTGGCTTTGGCGGTCCAGCAGATTGTTTCTCGATGCAGCGCCGGCTTCTACGAGACTACGCATGCTTTGAACGGTTTCATCAGTTAATTCATATTCGCGCTGTTTGTTTATAAATCTGGTTTCAAGTTCTGAAAGGCCAAGGCTCTGCTGTCGAGCCTGATCGGTAACAATCAGCAATTGCTCATTGAGATTGGCCTGACGTCGGGCAAAAATCTGTATTTCTGAACTCACGATTTCTGAATTTGTTGGGAATTTTTGCGGATCAACGGTAAATTCCAAAAGTCCACTTGCTTCTGCATCCAGTCGGGCCATTCGAAGTTCCTGGGCCAAAAGTTCAAGTTTTATTTGTTCCAGCTCTGCCAGATTAAAACTATTTTCAACTCTGACCAAGACATCGCCCGCAGAAACCTGCTGGCCTTCAAAAACCAGAATCTGGGAAATAATTCCCCCCTCCATGTGTTGAATATTTTGATTTTGCTCAGTGGGAATGACTTTGCCGCTGGCGCGGGTGACCTTGTCAATTGAAGTTGTTGAAGCCCAGGTAAAAAAGGCAAGAAACCCAATTGCAACTACTGAAACAAACATTCCGTTGGCTGATTTGCCGATCTGATCAATGCGGCGGGGAAAAACGCCAATTCCTTTTGATAGATTGATTTGGTTCTTGGTTGAAACTGTATTTGGCAAATCCGGTGTTGAAAAAGCACTTTGCATTTCATCTTCCGATCACAGGGAAATATTTAGGAATGACATGTTGAGAATTCACTATCAGTTAAGGTTAACCAAATGTTTAAGGGAGTTGCTTAATCAGATTAAGTGAATTTGCTTAAAGGGGGCAACATTTCTCAATGAACGATCAGCAAATTACAAGACATGCTGATACGCTCGATTCAGAGCCTGTTCTGGCTTTGGATGCGCGTGACCTCGATAAGAGGTTGCGCGGCGCGTTTGCTGACCCTCAAAAGAGTGGTGAAAAACCTGAACTCAATTCCAAATTATCAGGGTTGCCGCTTGTCGTTTCACTCAAGAAAATTTCTAACCTGCTTAAAAACCCTTCTGTGGCTTCGCAAGAAGTTTTGCTGGCTCATTATGGTGAAAACCCCAGCTCTGGAAATCTGGACCTTTTAGGTCAGGAACTAGGACTAAAGCTTTCGATAAACCGCGTACGGGCAAAAAAAATTCTAAAAGCTGCAACACCGTTTGTCGTTTTGTTGGCCGACAATACATCTATTGCGGTGTTGGGTAAAAATGAAACAGGTCATTGGGTTTGCGAAACCGCAAACGGACGTTGCGCCATTAAATCCAAACAATTGCTGACTTTAAGTAATGAAGTTTATATTGGAGCCTTACCGTTAGATGCAAAAGGTGACAATGAGGGGGGCGCAGATGATAAAAATTCCGACCATACAGGATCTGGCTCATTACTTGGGCGTTTTAGTAAGCTGGTTTTTGAAAATAAAAGAGCCAGATTATTACAATTGTGGTTTGCGGCGGCTTTAAGTAATTTAATTTTGATTGCCCTGCCACTGTTTATCACCATTGTTTATGACCGGGTAATACCCCACGGAGCATTTGAAACACTGGCTGCTCTGAGCATTGGAATAATTTTGATATTTGCTATTGATATTGGCTTGCGAGCAACAAGAATAAATCTGCAAGAGGCTATAGGGGTTGGAACCGGCCTGAAGTTACAGACACTATATTATCGCAAGCTTTTGTGTGCGCCTCTTGCAAAAAGTCAAAAATCAGTCTCCGGGGTTTCTGTATTATTGGGTGAGATAGAGCATGTCGCCCTTTCAATGCCTGCATTATTTGCAGGTCTGTTAGCTGACCTTCCACTTGTAATAATTATGCTTGCCCTGGTCGGATTTTTAACCGGGCCGGTGGTTATTGTGCCAATTGCTGGAATTTTAATTATCGCCACTGTCAATATAATTGGCAGTCTTAGGGCACGAAATGCCGCTGGGGAAGCCCATGGACTACGGCTAAAACTTCAGGATGAAACTGTTGCAACAGGAATGATGCTGCCAACGATTAAAGCGGTTGGCGCGGAGCAGAAATTGCTTGGGAGCTGGGAAAAAAGCGCCGACGAAACTGCATTCAAAATGCACAAGGCGCGCCAGGCTGCGGTGATATCGGGGCAAATTTCTCTGGTTGTCACTCAGCTGGTCATTGCTATGACCATTGTGGCGGGAGCAATTCAGATAAATTCAGGTGCAATGACGCTGGGAAACCTTGCAGCTTCGGTATTGCTGGTTGGCAGAATTCTTGCCCCTGTTTCTCAAGTTGTTTCGCAGCTGGGCCAGTTAAGTAATATGGGCGGCGCTCTTAAAACCTTTTTCTCGGTAATCGATCAGGAAGATGAAAAAGGCGGGGACGAGCCGGGAGCCGCGGGTCTGAATTTTAAGGGCCGGATAAAATTACACAATGTATCTTTTACCTATGAAGGGGCGGCTGTAAAAAGCCTTGATGGGGTAAATTTTGAAATTAAGGCTGGTGAAAGAGTTGGAATTATCGGGCGAAATGGTTGTGGCAAGTCGACTTTGCTTAAAATAATTCCACGGTTTTTTGATCCCGATGAAGGAAGTTTTTTGTTGGATGGCTATGACGCCAGACAGGTTTCACCGCAATTTTTAAGGCGCTCGATTGGTTTGATGTCCCAGGACACGGTATTGATGCAGGATAGTTTAAGGGCAAATATCTGTCTTGGGCTAGACCGGGTTGATCCCGAAGCATTCGAACAGGCCACAAAAATTTCTGGTGTGGCGGATTTAGCTCGTGCGCACCCCAAAGGATATAGTTTGGATGTGGGGCCACGCGGAGAAGCGCTTTCTGGTGGGGAACGTCAGCAGGTTGGTTTGGCGCGGGCCATACTGAGAAACCCTTCCATGCTGATTTTGGATGAGCCGACTTCGGCTATGGATAACAGCAGCGAGGGGCGTCTGATTAATGCTCTTCCGCCGTTTTTGGAGGGGCGCACATTGATATTGGCAACCCATAGAACAAAAATGCTGGCTCTGGTTGACCGGGTTATCTTTATGGATCGGGGTAGAATAGTTTCTGACGGCCCCAAGAGCCAAGTTCTGGCAAACCTGCAAAAGGCGGGCTGAGTAATGGTGAGGGATTATGGCAAGGCGCGCTGAAGAAGAGGAGAATCACTGGCCAGGATTTGTTGATGCCTTATCGACAATCGTGATGGTTGTGACGTTTTTGCTGATTATTCTTGGCATCGTGATTTTTGTAATTTCGCTGCAAATAAATGATCCCGTTGATCGGGAGGATGAGCGCTCATCGGGAATTCAGATTGCCGAGCTTGAGCAGGAACTGGCGGAAGTAACTGAAGTGGTTACTCAACAAACCGAAGTAATTGAGGAGAGGGACCAGGAGATTCTCGAATTAACTGAATCTGCTGCTAAGACCAGTGTTGTTGATGCTGGCGATGCTGCTCAGGTACAGTCCCTAATTCCAGTTGAAGAAGTTGAAATTGTTGTAACTCGAGTTGATGCCAACTTAACAACCAGCACCCTTCGCTCAGAAATTGAGACTGCTCAGGCTGTTATGACTGTGTTGTTTGAAGACAATGCCGTTGAAATGGATCAAATTTCAAATGAAAAAGCATTGGAGTTTTTAGAAGAAAACGATGTGATTACCAGCGAACAAAAAGTTAGAGCGATCTCCTATTATGATGGAGATTCACTTTCAGTTTCTCAGGCAAAACGTATCGCCTATTACAGGCTTTTGTCTGTGCGCAATGCTTTATTGAGCAGTGGAGTTGACGGGGATAGAATTAGCGTAAGCGTTCGGCCTGGCTCTGATCAGGGTGAAAACAAGCAAAATATCAATCGGGTCAAGGTGTTTCTTCAATAGGTCTAAAATCGGCAAGCAAAATTTAAATTACAAAGGGGATTGCTGCAATAAATTGTTGGTTAAAGTTTCCTTACGTTAACGAAGTTTTTTAAGGTTTGAATGGATAATGTTTGAAGTTTTTTCACTAAGTCGGGTTGAGCGGCATGTCAGGTAATTTACGTCAAGCACTGATAAGGATTGTCCTTACTTTTGGTGTGTTAATGGTTTTGGGGATTTGGCAATTTGGATTTGTCATGCAATCCATCCAGGCCAATATTATGTTAAACGGCACAATTATTGGCACCTTTGCCTTTGGTTGTTTTTTAACATTTCGCAACGTTATTCGCCTGAAGAATGAAGAGCTTGCATTTGCTGCCCTTAAGGAAATGCACCAGGATGTCAAAAATCAGCAAAGCGGAAATATTACCGATCCGCTTTGGCGTCACTATAGATGCAATGAACTGGCGATTGTTTTCAAAAAACCTGAAGTTCTCAGTCAGGCGTTTCAATTATTGTCTGAAAAGCTTTCTCAGGGCCACCAGTTAAATGTTGATTCTGCCACCATGCAAACGCTGGTTGAATCTATTCAAATTCGTCTGGATGACAGAAAATCGCTCACCCAGTACGTGTCCGGAATTCTGGTGTTACTGGGCCTGATAGGCACATTTATTGGCTTGATGGTAACATTGTCTTCCGTAGGAATGATTCTTGGGCAAATTGATTTGAGTGGTGAAGACCCGACAGCGGCGGTTTCTTCTTTGATGTCAAATTTGCAGATACCTTTGCAGGGTATGGCAACGGGTTTTAGTTCGTCGCTTTTTGGTCTGGTTACTTCGCTGACCTTAAGCCTCATGGTCAGATTTTCGGGGGTGACCTTTTCAGAATTTACCAATGAGTTTGAAAGCTGGCTGGGCAATATTGTTGAAATTGGATCGGACACAGGCGATCTGGAAGATGAAAACATCAACATGAGCGCCTTAAGTGAAGAAAGGCAACTGGCATTAATGTTGCGCACGGCACGCGTGAGTGTTTCTTCAAATGCGCGGCTTAATGATAAAATGGCAGGTTTAATTGAAGCTGTTGATAAATTAAGTGTGAACTCTCTCAAACATACTCATGCGCTTGAAAATCTGTTGAGCGGCACTAGTGAATTGCAACAAAACGGTCGCATTCTTGCCCACGCGTCGCGCAAAACTTTAGAGGGAGTTTATGCGGCCACGGCTAATCTTTCAGCTAAAGAGGAAATCGTAGAGGCAACCATTGCACTGTCCAATCAATTAGAAACAAGGGACAGCCATCTGGTGGGATCAATTCAGGCCCTTGATCAGCAATTGCAGATTTTGCGTCAGCGTGATCATGAATTTGAAAATCGTCCATCGGGTGAACAAGAAGATATATATGCTCTTTTGCGGGAAATAAAGACCAGCCTGAAAGAGGGGGATATGGTGGGGATTAATGATCGGCTTTGGGGCAATGAAGATGCTCCCGATATTGCAAGTTCGGATGAGCCTTTAACTGCACAACACCAAACACAGCAATCCCGGTCGGCACAAGGTTCGAGCAGTACTTAGGGTGCCAGACATTTGGGACAGGCAAACTATCTAACGATCGATTATAAATCAGAATTGATATAATTTCAGCCCGGAAGACATTAGATTATGGAACAGCAGTTACATCAAGAAAAACCGAAATATGACACCAAAACTCTGCAGCGTCGAATTCAGGCTGACGAAAGCAAAAACTCCCATAAGAGAAAATTTGAACGTCACAAAATTTTTGCTGTGGGTGAAATGGTGCTGATGAATAATTCTCAGCGCATGGACGGAGTAGTTGATGAAATATCAACCGGTGGATTGCGGTTTCGTCCCGCTTCGGCATTCATCATGGAGCGCAATGGTGAAGCGGTTTCCATGACGTTGGGAGAATTGCAGGTTTCGGGACGGATAAGAGCTACAAGGGCAGACGGTTATGGTGTGCAATTGCTCGATCAATTGAGCGAAAGTCAACTAAATGTAGTTATCGAGCAATATCAGACTTGAACGAAGTGTCCGTTGTTAACAAAACGGCTTATTAACAAATCAAACCTGAATTTTTACAGCCATGATTATTTTTTGCTGCTGGGCACAGCACCTTTGTCAACGCGTTTTGAAAATTCGGTTTCTTGCCCCTTGGCGAGTTTTGCTGCCTGTTCAATCCATTTTTCGCGCTGAATTCGATCTTTGAAAGATATAAAACCATTGATCCAGTCAACCGATTTGGGAGACCATTGAGCGACCTGGTCAAAATGGTAGATACCCAGTCCGTTCAGGGTTTTTTCAATTTTTGGCCCAACTCCCTTGATGCGTTTTAAATCGTCTTTTTTTCCATCCCTTGGTCCGGACAATGGTTTGGGTTTGCCATCAGGGGCAGCTGATGTTTCATCCTTGGCCGCAGGATTTGCTGCTGGTTCTGGTGTTGTTGTTGCCGCAGCCGGTTTTTTTGGCGCGGCAGGGGATGCCTGTTTCACAGGCGATGAGGTTGCAGTTGAAGCGGGTGCTTTGACGTTGGCCGGTTTCGGCCTAAAGAAAATATGGCGAACTAAATATCCAAGAATTGCTCCGATCAGAAAAATAATCAGCAAGAACAGGGCTGTTTCGATAATATGGGCAATGTTCATATTTTTACTCCTTACGCGCAGCTATCAGGAAGCTGATGCGTAGCTTTTCCATCCAACAACAAACCCGATCAGCAAAGCCAAAAGGAGAATAAACCAATAATTTTCGTACAGATAAACGACAGAATCTATAAACATGGGTTTTACCTCTTGCCTTATTGTCTAATCAATAATTTTAATTTCGATGCGCCGGTTCTGCTGACGACCCTCTTCAGTATCGTTGTCGGCTACGGGGCGATCTTGGCCAAAACCAACTGCAAAAAGCCGATCAGAGCTGACACCAAGTTCTATCAGCGCTTCGACAACTGAATCAGCCCGGTCGCTGGATAGTTTAAGATTGCTGCCAAAGTCTCCCTGATTGTCGGTATGCCCTTCAACATTAACTCTTGCTGTTGGGCATCTGTTTACCAGTAATGCCAATTCCTGCAGCGTGTTCGCAGAATCGGAGGCAATTCTTGCGCTGGCCGTTTCAAATTCAATGGAATTGTCGGCCAAAAACCGTTCAATCTGTTGGTTACAGGCTTCTGTTGCAGTGATAAGTGAAATATCAGTTTTCCAGCTGTCGCCGTCCACAAGTGAAGCGATTAGAGCCAAAGCCTTTTCTCGTACTTCCTCAGAAGCACTTTGTCCGGAAAGGGTCCAAATATTCTCACCATATGAAAGTTCCCCCTCATCCAGGCTTCGTAAAGCGCGAATGCCGGTTCTGGAGTTGGTGGAAAAATTGTTCGGAGCGCCATCTTCGTTTGCTACAAGATCGTCAACAGAGGAAGCACCGGAAATCAGCCCCAAATAAGTTGCCAGCCTCTGGTTGGGTACCTGGCCAAAAAGCTGTACATTGCCGGATGCATCAAGTTTGGCGTTGAAAGTAAAATTTTCCATTGCCCGGACCTCTTCCTGAACTGGTTCAGGTTCTACTTCCGCTTGAGGAATATCAGCAAATTCAACACGCCAATTGATAAGCGCTATACTTGTGTCTGTCAGAGCAATTACGGCGTTTTTCTGAGCATCAACATCTGTTGCCTGACCAAACAGGAACCAGCCGTCAGCCGAATTACCCACCCGACCGGATATCAGGCTTTCAAGGGCGGAAATAGCAATCACAGTATCCTTGGAAAACATATCGGGCGCACCAAATGAAATTTCCATATTATCGATAGTGCTATCGCCGGCCTGGAGTAAAATAGCTGCCTTTGTTGCTTCGTCAGGAACATTACCGTTGAGAATAATGGTGCCGTTGGAAAATTTATCGGCTGACCACAGGTAGGGAACTACAGGTACGGGTGGCGCATCTGCGATTGAAACTCTCCATTGTTCAACGTTGGTGCGGGCTCCAAGCAAAGCGCTTTGCGCGTCCATTGCAGCCTGTTCACTGGCTGGCTGTCCGATAAGATACCAGGTGCTGCCAGCATATCCTGCCCTGCCGGAATCAAGGATTGATAATGATGAAATACCAGCAAGGGCGTCAGCGTAATATGTTTCTGGAGCGCCGCCAGCAATTTGCATGCGGTCAACAGCATTTTCGCCGGCGCGGCGCATGATCGCTGCACGAGTTGTTTTATTTGGTACATTTCCATTTACACTCAAAATGCCATCATCGCCCTTTTGAACAAACCAGAAATAGGGGGTGGCAATTTGAGGGTCAATGCTGAAAACCTTGAGCTCAACGCCCTCTGGAGCTGCAGAGGATGCAAGCGAACCTGCCATTTCAAAATTCTCAGCAGAAGCGGCGGTCCCGGTAATTGTCAATTCAGAATTTTCGTATGACATTTCACCATCGCTAGTGGTACCAAGCAATTTCAGGCCAAAATCAAGTGATGACATGAAATTTTGTGGCGCTCCACTTGCCAGATCCAAATCTTGCGTAGGTGCGCCGGTCATCTCTTCAACTTTGTTGCGGGTTGCTTCGTCAGGAACAAATCCAGATACGGTAGTGCCGTTATCGTCTTTGCTGGCACTAAATGTGTAGTTTTCAACCATTGCAGGGGAAATTGCGGCAGTTGCAAGGGTTAATCCGTTTGGAAGGTCAGCGCTCAAAGCGCTGTTAATTTCATCATAGCTATCGATGGATTTGGCCAGCCCGGTAACGGAAAGGGAGAGATCGGCAAGGGTTGCCTGCCCACTTTCAAGGCCGTCAAGCTGAGAAACAGCAAAGGTGGTTGCTGCAAGCCAGTCACCATCAGGAACCCCGGATATCAAGTCAAGCCCGGCATCCTTTGCCCCTGTCTGCTCCAGAAGGGCATCGCGAACAAAAGCACTTGGAACACCTCCGCTAAGAGAGACAATACCCTCATTAAGGACAGCACTAAAGGGATAGGGAGAAACGGTTGGGGCAATTTCAATATTGGAGCTTAAAGAGCGAACGCCGGGGATGGCGCTGATTTTGTCGGTAATTTCTCTGGCTTCATTTTCGTTTGTAGTCAGGCCGGAAATATTGCCGTCTCTGGCGTCAAAAGTGATCTTGGCCCAATCGGCGCCGTTGGGGCCGGCAATTTCAACGATTGCCGTCATGGATTTTTGGGTAAGATCATCTTCAATGGTTGACTGGGTGAAGAACAGGGTTGCAAATGTCCCGATAACTACTGTTACAATTCCTGGAAAAATCCACTTTGAAATTACTGATCCCATATTGATACGCCTCTACAATCATCAAAAAATTGCAACAAAAGCTCTATTGTTACAACAAAAATACTGTTGATGGCAGATATCCACCCGCCCTCGATGCAAAATGAATAACAATTCTCTTCGGAATTTTAATTATTCGCGCCCATCCTTGCAAATGCAGCTACGTATTTCCAGTAGTTTTTGAAAACTTGATTGGATGACACCCAAAATTCAGAGATGTTTTTCAAACTGACAATAATTTTTTATTGAACGAATGAATAAAACCCTTGGAAATTTATTGTTCAGGTAGTGGCTATATAGTCCCGTATTTCCTGAGCTTCGCGTTCCACTTCCGCCATGCGATATTTTACGACATCTCCGATTGAAACTATTCCCAGCAATTCGTCATTTTCTACTATTGGAATATGGCGGAATCGTCCGGTTGTCATACGTTCCATGACCATGGATACAGTATCGGTTCGGGTGCAGGTTACCAGTTTTCTGGTCATGCAATCGCTGGCGGTGCTGTTAAGTGCTTTATCGCCGGAAGAGGCCAGAAGTCGCACCACATCACGTTCGGAAACGATACCGCATAATTTTCCATCATCGACAATGAGCACGGTGCCAATGCGGTTTTTGGCAAGAGTATTGCATACATCGGCTAAAGTGGAAGAAGATGGAAGTGTAATGGTTTTTGCGGGCTTGTTATTTAAGAGTGCATTTACTGTCATCATAGGTCTCCCAATGGATTGGCAATATGGATGAATTGATATTATCCGATTTTGTACCCTTTTGGAATAGGGGAAAACTACAGGTGGGTTTTAGTTGAGTGCTTTGAGGGAAAATCGCAGGACTGAACGTGAAGGCGTTTACGATTTTATTATCGTTGGGGCCGGATCTGCAGGCTGTGTTTTAGCCAACAGACTGTCCCAAAATCCCAATAATTCAGTTTTACTGCTGGAAGCGGGCGGTCGGGATAACTGGATCTGGTATCATATACCTGTTGGATATTTGTTTGCCATTGGTAATCCGCGTTCGGACTGGATGTTTAAAACTGTTTTCGAAGCCGGGCTGAACGGGCGAGCACTAAATTATCCACGGGGGAAGGTCTTAGGTGGCTGCTCGGCAATAAATGCCATGGTTTATATGCGCGGCCAGGCACTGGATTATGAGCACTGGCGGCAATTGGGCTTAAATGGCTGGGGATGGGATGATGTGCTTGAAAGCTTCATTGAAATTGATGATCACTTTGCCGGAGAGAGTGAATTTCACGGTGCGGGCGGTGAATGGCACGTGGAGGAGCCGAGGGTAAAATGGGAAATTCTTGATGCCGTTGGAGATGCTGCGGCGCAAATGGGTGTTCCCTGGATTAAGGACTTTAACTGTGGAGACAATGAAGGGGTAAGTTATTTTCAGGTTAATCAAAGGCGTGGACGCCGGGTTTCAAGCGCCCATGCATTTTTAAATCCCATAAAATCACGCCCTAATCTACGAGTTTTAACTGGTGTTGATGTGGATAAACTTGTTTTTGATGGCAAAAAAATTACCGGGGTTGAGTTTGAGAGGGATGGGGGGAGATATGTGGCTGATGCCAGGGGCGAGGTAATTCTTAGCGCCGGATCAATTGGCTCCGTGCAGATTTTGCAGCGCTCGGGGATTGGTCCCGCAGAATGGTTAGAGCCGCTGGGGATCAAAACCAATATCGAGCTGGCGGGGGTGGGACGCAACCTTCAGGATCATCTTCAGCAAAGGGCGATATTTAAGGTTAGCGGGGTTCGAACTTTAAATACTGATTATCATTCATTGTTTCGGCGGGCAAAAATGGGTCTGGAATATGCATTTAAGCGCACCGGGCCTTTGAGCATGGCGCCCTCGCAACTGGGCTTGTTCACCCGGTCTTCTGCTGATTATGAGCGGGCAAATATTCAGTTTCACGCTCAACCATTGTCCCTCGATAAATTCGGTGACCCGCTTCACCGTTTTGATGGAATTACCATTAGTGCCTGCAATCTTGCGCCCACTTCAAGGGGTACAATATGTTTAAAGTCCGCAGCATTGCATGAACATCCAATTATCGCCCCTAATTACTTATCCACGCAGGAGGACAAAAAAGTAGCCGCCGATGCTATAAGGGTTACCCGTAAGCTGATGGCACAAAAAGCACTTGTTAAATACAGTCCTGAGGAATTTCTTCCGGGCCTGAATGTTGGGAACAGCGATGATGCTCTGATTAGGGCGGCCGGAGATATCGGCACAACAATATTTCATCCGGTAGGTACTGCAAAAATGGGCCTGCCAAGCGATAAAATGGCGGTGGTGGATGAGCGGTTGCGGGGGTTTGGAATTGATAGATTA
>JAKISW010000016.1 GCA_021648375.1 Devosiaceae bacterium | reverse complement strand
CTTTGTGATTTTTGCCAACTGCTCATCAATCTCGGCTTCAGAGCCTTCAACCTCAACAATCAGCAAAGCTTCAACATCAGGATAGCCAGCACCGGAAAACTTGTCGGTTTCCTCAATGCAAAGCCGATCCATATATTCTATGGCCACCGGCAAAATCCCGGCCTTGATAATATCGGCAACGCAAGTACCTGCAACTTCAGGACTATCAAAACCAATTAATACCGGACGCGCCCCTTCGGGCTTGGGCAAAATACGCAGAACAGCCTCAGTAACAATGCCAAGCTGACCCTCAGAGCCACAGATCAGACCAAGCAGATCATAGCCACAACTATCCATATGGGCGCCGCCAAGCTTTATGATCTCACCGTCAGCCATGACCAGAGTGACCCCAAGCAAATTATTGGTGGTAACCCCATATTTAAGGCAATGGGCTCCCCCCGAATTCATGGCGATATTGCCGGCAATAGCACAGGCCAGCTGGCTTGAGGGATCAGGGGCGTAAAAGAAACCATCCCCCTCAACAGCACCGGTAACCGATAAATTAGTCACCCCGCTCTGCACCGCGATAAACCGGTTCTCAAG
Organism: Devosiaceae bacterium; assembly: GCA_021648375.1. Taxonomy (GTDB): domain Bacteria; phylum Pseudomonadota; class Alphaproteobacteria; order Rhizobiales; family Devosiaceae; genus DROE01. The sequence goes on along the minus strand of JAKISW010000016.1, from coordinate 54,048 downwards.
ATCAATCTCAAGGGTTTTGTTGAGCCTTGATGTGCCAAGAACAACACTATCCGCCGTCGGCAACGCACCGCCGGCCAAAGACGTGCCCGCACCACGAGCAACCACAGGAACACCCAGCTGATGACAAACCCTCAGCGCCGCCGAAACCTCCTCAGTCGTCCGTGGCAAAACCACAGCCAAGGGCGAGCAACGATAAGAACTCAATGCATCACAATCATACGCCAACGTCTCAGCAGCATCATAAATCACAACATCCAAAGGCAATACAGATAATAAAGAAGCGATGATCTGATCACGAGAAGTAATAATTGATGCATCGGGCGTTGGCATGGGAATAGTCGCCATAAAATTTTGTTCCTAGTCTAAAGGGTTTTGGTGGTTGTCACCAAGGATCTGTCTAAATGTTTTACCTGTGGTAGGTTCAGATATCAATTTTTGATATGAAAAAATGGTGATCCCGGCGCGATTCGAACGCGCGACCCCCAGATTAGGAATCTGGTGCTCTATCCTGCTGAGCTACGGGACCTGATTTTTAGTTAAACCAAATGACAATTAGGGTCCAAACCCTGGTTGTCAGGCATGCTTTGGAACAAGGTATTTGCTTAAAAGTTTTTTTGTATTTTGCCAATAGCACCAATTGCAGTTCATTGTTTTAATATTGGCTTTATTATTGATTTGCTGGTTGGATGATTTTTGCCGCAATATTGTTTAGGGTCCTCACCTAATCTATGGAAAAACATTTGGATTCGGGTTCAAGTTGAAGAAATTATTAGGCGGGATTTTCGTGGTACTAATATATTCTGCATTATCATTAGTTGCAGCAAGCGCATGTGAGGAATTGCAAGCGGGGCCCAAGGGCCGTGTAATTGAAGTAATCGACGGGGATACAGTTGTACTTGATAGTGATATTAAAGTTCGCCTGATAGGTGTTCAGGCTCCAAAACTTCCCTTAGGGCGCGATGGATTTGAAACATGGCCATTGGCATTGCAATCCAAGCAAGAGCTTGAAAGGCTGTCCTTAGGTAAAAATGTTGAAATCCGCTATGGAGGGGCGAGAATTGATCGCCATGGCAGGGTACTTGGCCATATGTTTATCGGTGATGAACAGATATGGGCGCAGGGTGCCATGTTGAAAGAAGGTTTGGCGCGGGTTTATTCATTTCCTGATAACCGGTTTTGTCTAAGTGAATTATACCAGATAGAAGCGCAGGCCAGGGCGGATCGGGCAGGGATCTGGGACGGAGAAGCCTTTTATGCAATTAGGGATGGGGCCAAGCCAAAAATATTATTGGAACGATTGGACCAGTATGAAATTATTGAGGGTCGGGTGATAAATGCCGATCGGGTCAGGCAACGAGTATATCTTAATTTTGGTAAAAACTGGAATGAGGATTTTACCATAGTTATAGAGCGCGCCGGGCTGCGCAGGTTTGAAGATGCAGGAATTGATCCGCTGATGTTTGAGAATTCTTTGATCAGGGTTAGAGGATGGATTGAGCAACAGGACGGGCCTCGCATTGAAGTCACCCATCCGGAGCAAATAGAATTGTTGGCGAGGCTTTGATGGATATCGGGACACTTCAGAAAAAAGCCAGGCGAACGAGGGATGACGTTCAGCGCGCCATTTTTCTTAAGCGAAGCAGTGGTCTGGCCTTGTCGATGGCTATGATAATGGCCCTTTCTGCCTGCACCCAGTTTTTGGGCGGAGGGGGAATTAATACCGCCCAGACCGGGGCCGGGCAGGCGGTTCCTGCCGGCACCTCGCCAGAAGATGCGGTGATCGGGCGTCGTGAAAACCCGGCAATTTTGAATAATTACGGGGGAGTTTACACAAACCGCAGAGCGGAAATCATGTTGGCGCAGGTTGTTTCGCGATTGCTGGTTGCGACGCAGCAGCCCCAAACTTCGTTTCAGATCACCATTCTTAACTCCCCTGAAGTTAATGCATTTGCATTGCCGGGGGGATATATTTATGTGACGCGCGGCATTTTGGCCCTGGCTAATGACAGCAGTGAAATTGCTGCAGTTCTGGCCCATGAAATTGCCCATGTTACCCTTCGTCATGCCCGTGCCCGTACCAACAGGGTTGCTACCAGCCAGCTGGTGGACCGGGTAATTGAAGGGCTGTTTGGCGCTAATGCAGACAATGATCAGGGGGTTTCACGTTCAAGGGTTTCCTTAGCTGCGTTTTCCCAGGCACAGGAATTATCAGCGGATACCGAAGGGGTGAAAATTGCTGCACTAGCCGGGTTTGACCCCACGGCGGCGGCGCGTTTTCTTGGAGCTATGAGCCGGTTTTCCAGTTTTCGTTCCGGAGAAGAAGATCAGGGGGATGATTTTCTTGCCACGCACCCTTCGGCTCCGGATAGAATTCAAAGGGCACTGGAGACTGCTCAAAGCCTTAACGGACCTCAAACAGTTGAAAATGACCGGGATGGGTATTTGCTTGCCATCAGGGGAATGGCGTTTGGCGATAGTCCGGAACAGGGAGCAATTGTGGGACGTCAGTTTATTCATCCGCAGTTGAAATTTACCTTTTCTGTGCCGGCGCGATATACTTTGCAAAATTCCAGAGAAGCCGTGGTTGGTGTTGCCGGAGACGGGGAAGCGGTGCGTTTTGACAGTGCCAGTGTTCCAGTGGAAATGAAGCTGGAAGAATATTTGAAATCGGGATGGATTGCTGGTTTGCAGCCTGAAACCGTAAGAGCTGAAAATTATAATGGTGTGGAAATGGCTTCCGGGTCCGCCAAAACCGATGATTGGGTGTTTCGGGTCACCGCTTTGAGATTTGGGGGCGAAGTGTACCGGTTTATTTTTGCTTCAAGGGAGCAAACCGACAGGTTTTCTTCAGCCGCATTGGAAACCATTAAAAGTTTCAGGGCCAGCAATGGCAATGACCTGAGTAAAATTCGCGAGGTAAAAGTTGATCTGGTGCGGGCGAGAGCCGGAGATAATGCTGATACTCTTGCAGCTCGAATGCGAATGTTGCCGGATGGGGAGACGCTGTTTTTTCTGATCAATAATTTGTTTGCGGGGGATGATGTGAGGGAAGGGCAGTTTTATAAAATTGTCACGGTGAGATAGAGCGCGCCAACATATTTTTTCTGCGCAGATAATGATAATTGACTCATAAAAAATGCCCTGCTTTGATTGCTTCAAAACAGGGCATTTGATTGTTTCAGATTGTTTTTGAGAATGGTCTTAATCTAAGCGGCGGCTTCTGAGCTTTTGGTGCCGGATTCTTTGGCGCCTTTATTCTCTTTATCTGCTGTGGTTTCTTCAGTTGATGAAGCAGTTGCTTCGGTATTGGCACCCCGGCGCGGGCTTTTGGCCAGTTCCTTGAGAATTACCTGCTCACCTTCAGTCAGGGTGATTTTTCTGACTACGGAAATTTCGCGGGACATGCGATCCATGGCCTGTTCAAACAATTGGCGTTCTGAATATGATTGTTCGGGCTGATCTTCTGAGCGATAAAGATCGCGCACAACTTCTGAGATATAATCCAGATCGCCGGAGTTGATTTTGGCTTCATATTCCTGAGCGCGGCGGCTCCACATGGTGCGTTTAACCCGGGCCCGGCCGGTGACGGTTTTTAAGGCGCGTGCAACATGATCGTCGCTGGCCAGTTTGCGCATGCCAACGCTTTTTACCTTATTAACGGGCACACGCAGGGTAAGTTTGTCCTGTTCGAAATTTATGACAAACAATTCCATTAAAAGGTCAGCAATTTCCTGCTCTTCAATGGATGTAATCTGGCCAACGCCATGGGCAGGATAGACCACAAACTCATTGGTCTTAAAGCCTGCGCGTTGCATAATTTTTTTAGCTGCCATCTGGCATACTCCTGTTTAAGGCTCTTTAAAGTCACTATCAAAGCAGATAGGCTTTTGTTTTTTTGCACCCGGTTTTTTTTAAACACTCGGCTTTTAAAAAAAGTCAAAACGTTTTTTGCCGCAAGCGGACTAACTGATTGGGCGATGATCAGCCTTGGTAAGCTTTTTCGGGGGGTTTCAAAAAGTGCAACTTTTGTGGCACCCGGGTTAAATTTTTAAATTTTAAGTTGTCACTTATTGGTAACTGGCGTTTGTGTTTAACTGAAATTTTTTCGAACTATCAGCTTAAATACTGTGTTCAATTTTGGGAGCATAACACAATTGTGCCAAAAAATCAAAAACCGTGATTTTTTGGCAACAATAAGCTTTTTTTGCTGTTTTGTACTTGCAATGAAATTTTTTTGCAGGCTCAGATTTTAATCGCCTTCGCCGGGCTTTTCTGAGAAATATTTTTCAAACTTGCCCTTTTCGCCATCGAATTTTTCTGCATCGGGCATGGGCTGAGCCTGCTGGGTTATATTGGGCCAGATAGAGGCGTATTTGGTATTGATTTCCAGCCATTTTTCGACCCCGGCTTCAGTATCAGCGCTAATGGCCTCTGCGGGGCATTCCGGTTCACAAACGCCGCAATCAATACATTCATCCGGATGAATGACCAGCATGTTTTCACCCTCATAAAAACAATCCACCGGGCAGACTTCAACACAGTCTGTATATTTACACTTTATGCAATTGTCCGAAACGATATAGGTCATAAAACTGCCTGAGAAAAAAGAGGGTCTTTAAAGGTCGTAGAAAAATAAGTTGATGCTAGCTAACTTTTTTCTTGATTAAACTCAACCCGTTTGCGTCCAAGAGAAAAAACAATCCTCCTGGCTTTTGGGAAATGATATTTTTTGCCAGATATTGCTGAGATAATAGAGTTTTGAACTCAGGTCTTGTTCTAAAAATCTTTTAGTTGATCGGTTTGCCTGCGTTGTTTTTTGGTTGGGCGTCCACTGCCCGGTTCGCGTACGGCCGTGGCATTTGCATTGATTTTTCTATCTTTGTTTGAAATTTTTGGAGGGGAAAGATCCTCATATAAAAGCTGGGCGTCAATGGCGGGGCCTCTTTTTTCTCCTGGTAATAAAAAGCGCAAAATTTTTATCTGGTCTGCATAGGCAATGGTCAAGACGTTTGAGGCAGAAATCAAAGCGCTGGTTTTAACTACTCGCGATCCATCAATTCTGACAGCGCCACCTTTTATCAGGGTTTGGGCCAAAGAGCGGGATTTGACTATTCGAGTGAAATACAACCATTTATCCAGCCGTTGACTTTGGACGGTGTGTGCTGGTTCTGTCGTAAGATCTTTGGGCGTTGATTTTACTATTTTTTGGGGTCTTTCAACTTAAGGGCGGCCAAGGCTGCAAAGGGTGAATCCGGGTCTATGGGTTTTTCTTTTCTTTTTGGAGCAGGGCGCTTGTTTGAATGAGATTTGTTGCCAGAGCCGGCAAAATTGTTCCGGGGATTTTTATTGCTGGCTTTGCCGCCGGGCCGGGCATTGCCCGAATTTTTTGCCGGTTTGGAGTCGGATTTATTCTTGTTGAAATTTGGGGGGCGCTTTGAAACGGGAAACCAGATTTCAAGAAATTCAGGCTCCTGCTCTGATTCAGTCTCCGGCGATTTTTTGTCCTTTTGTTCTGTTTCAGGCTCTTGCTCATTGGCAGTTTTAATACCATCGAGTTTTTTTAGCTGTTCCAGGTCTTCTTCTGGTTTTTCCTCAGTTGGCGAAATATCAACCCCATCGACTTTTGCAAGTTCTGCACTGTCGGTACTACCGGCACTGGGGGTACTGCCAGCGCTATCTGGATTGGTTTTTTCCTGGTCGGGTTGCCCGGTTTCAGGTTCGGATGCTTTAGGGGGGCCAGACTTTTCAGGTTCAATTTTGGTTCTTTCGACCCGATAACCCAAAGATTTCAGAATAGAGGCAAAATCTTCTCCAGCGCATCCAAGCAGCGAGGTCATTTGCACAGTAACCTGAAATCCGTTGCGCTTTGCCGCCCCTTCCGGCGGAGTGCCGTGATGGCGGGCGGGATCAAAACTTATCAGGGGGCGAATTAAATCGGCCAGCCTTTCAAGGATATCCACACGAACGGCGCGTCGGTCAGTAACCTTGAAACCGGCAATTTCATATAGGGCCCTGTTCACTTCAGGATCAATAGCAAACGAGGTGCGCCCGGAAAGGGTAATGGCGGGAATATCTGAGACTCCGGGCTGGCGCAGGCCACCGTTTTTCAGCGCAAACAACATCAGCGCCAGTTCCCGGGGGGCAGGTTTTAAAGTTAAGGGCAGATAGATGTGATAGGCACCAAAGCGCACGCCGTATTTGCGCAATTTTGCCCGCTCCTCTTGTTCAAGGGCTTTAATTTCAGCCGCTACTTTTGAGCGGGGCAAAATCCCTAAATTTTCAAATAGCTGAAAAGCAATGCCCCTGGCACCGCCCTCAAGATCTGCCGGATCGCGCAGGGCCAGAATTTGCTCAAGCTGGGTATTAATGGTGTGACGCATCCAAAGATTTAGTCGGTCCTCCACCTGTTCCAGCTCTTTGCCGCCAAGACTTTCATCGGCCAAAACTAAAATCCGGGGCGAAAATATTTCGTCTCCCTCGGCCAATTCAGCGACAATTTCGCCTTTCCAGCGCAAAAACCCATCCGAAGTCATGACGATTTTATCGTTGGGGGTGGCAATTAGAGTTCTTGCCCTGTGCAAAATTTGCGGCGCGATAGCGCTGGCGGCGGCAGAGCGCGCGCTTTTGTTATCGTTTTCAGTATCGGATTTGGCCAGTTTGAAACGAAATCCCTCGATAGAGCCAATTAAATGCCCCTCAATCAGAATTTCGCCTTTGGAGTTGATTTCAGGTTCGCTCATTTGCTTGTCTTTTAAGTGCCGGATTAAAATGGAAGTGCGTTTGTCCACAAAGCGCCGCATCAGGCGTTCGTGCAGAGCATCGCTTAGAGAATTTTCTATATCACGGGTTTTATGTTGCCAATATTCTTGTTCGTTAAGCCAGTCTTTTTTGTTGGCGATGAATGTCCATGTTCGGATTTGCTTGATCCGATTGGACAATGCGTCGATATCGCCGGTTATGTTGTCGCAAAAATTTACCTGCTCAGCAAACCAGCGCCTAGAGATTGTTGCACAGCTGATCATATCGGTAAATACGCTGGTTACCATCTGAGCATGCTGATTGGGCGAAATATTGGGAAAATCGGGAATTTGGCAACATTCCCACAATAATTGCACCTGCTTTTGGCTAATTGCCAGCTTTGTTACCCCATTATGCCTTAAATTCTCCAGTGCTTTTTGGTCAGTATTTGTCGGGACACGGGTAAGTTTTTTATTATCCGGTGTTATATCTAAGGAATTGAGCAAAGCTGCAACAGATGAAAAATTAAGTTTTGGATTGCGCCACTGCAAAATTTTTACCGGATCAAAATCATGATTGTGCAGACGTTCAACCATTTCATTTTCCAGGGGCGCGGCGTGGCCGGTTACCCCAAAAGTTCCATTGTTGAGATGCCGACCGGCTCGTCCGGCAATCTGGCCCATTTCTGCCGGTGTTAACGGACGGGTCTGGCGGCCATCAAATTTATGATCTGAAGAAAAGGCCACATGTTCGATATTGAGGTTTAAGCCCATGCCAATGGCATCGGTGGCGACCAGAATATCCACGTCGCCGTTCTGATACATTTCAACCTGGGCATTTCTGGTGCGTGGCGACAGGGCACCCATAACAATTGCAGCACCGCCCCTTTGGCGGCGAACCAATTCGGCAATTGCATAAACCTCACTTGCGGAAAAGGCGATGATTGCCGTTCTGGGTGGCACGCGGGTGATTTTTTTGGAACCGGCATATTGAAGTTGCGAAAGCCGAGGACGCTCGACAATTTCAATTGGTCCCAACAGGGATTTGAGAATCGGAGCCATGGTGGAAGCACCCAGCAGCAGGGTTTCAGCTCTGCCGCGCATTGTTAAAATACGCTGGGTAAAAATATGGCCCCGATCGAAATCTGCGGCCATCTGAATTTCATCAATAGCAACAAATTCGCAGGGAATATCCTGCGGCATGGCCTCCACGGTCGCAATCCAATAACGGGAATTTTTTGGGATTATGCGCTCTTCCCCTGTGATCAGAGCAACTGAATGGGAGCCGACGCGCAGGCATATCCTGTCATATACTTCTCGGGCCAGCAGGCGCAGGGGAAGGCCTATAATTCCGCTAGAATAGGCCAGCATGCGCTCGATTGCATAATGGGTCTTGCCGGTATTGGTTGGTCCCAGCACGGCCTTGAGATTCTGGATGCCAGCGGAACCAATAGCTAAAGAGCCGGGGTCAACAGAAGATTTTGAGGAAAAATTTTGCATCTGCGAAAAATCGATGAACCTTATCATTCGAACATGCATCAAAGTGATACAAAAAACAGAAATATCCCAGAGTTTTTTAATTAACAGTACGAACTGGGAACAAATAAGGTCCGAATCGCCATTTTTGCGTTGTTCCCAGTCTGTTCCATACCTTATCTGGTGGTGTAAATAAAATAAGCCCCTAATTTTGATTTTTGCCGGTTAAAAAAGAGCAAAACCGGTGTTTGGCGTTTACTTTCATTAAAAAAGAATAAATTTTGGCCAAATCCGCCAAAATGTAAATGCAACATTAATGGAACATTGGCAGATTTATTTTTGAATTAACTATGGCTTTGAAGGATTTACGGGGTTTCTGGCTGAAAATTTTTATGCAAATTGGCTTGACGTTTCAATCAGGGACAAAGCCAGATGACTTTGTTAACTTTCATTGTTGTTTGTCAGTCCGGTTAAAACCATGGACAGGTCGCCAAAGGTGGTGCCGATCAAAACCCGGTAGGGAATAAAAATATCAGAACCGACAACCGGCGCAAACCAGATCAATATACGCTCAGACCCTTGCAGGTAGTTGGTGATTTCAGAGCTGGCATAGTGGCCGGATATGGGAATGTAATTGAGCTGACACAATATAACCGGTCCCTGATAACCGGTGCGCGCTGAGGTGGCATTTTCAGCCGACGCATAGCGCAGTTCCAGATCAAAGCGCTCCACGCCGGTGAATATGTTAAAGGTGCGATCGCAGACTTGCGGCCCCAGTTGCGTGGATTTTAGAATAAATGCGCTAAGCATATCATTGACATTTCTCAGCTGGGATCGCTGCAAGGGTATCTGATCGAGACGTGGGGGTTGGGGCGGCTCTGAGAAAAAAGCTGCGACATTGCGCTCAATAAAACTAACGGTTACTTTTGCGCTGCCCTGGGGAGATTTGGTTTGCAGGGTGAAATCATCGCCAAAAAGAGTGGTGTTTGTTGAAGTCCCAGAGACATTTATGGAAGCGGAGCCGCTGGCGACCAGATTTCCCAAACCGGAAATTTTTGCGCTCATTTCCATTGTGTAGGAGCTGCCATCATCTCTAAGGTCAATATCAGCGCGGGCAATAATGGTGCCACCAACGCTGATAACATATTGTGCGACAACAGAAACCGGGGCAGCAGAAACACCAAAAGACCAGATACACGAAAATAGAACAGCAAAATATCTCATGGGCAAGAAAAATCTGCCAATGGAAAACTTAGTGAATGTTGTGAGGAAAATGGTTTTTGGAGAATGATTTTGGCAAAGCATTTTTGAATTACTTTTTTTCTGCGGACATTAACTTTTGTTCTGGTAGCGATAAAAACAGGCGAAAAACAGTTTTATCGAATCAATTTTTACCAGATTGCCTGCACAAACGCTCATATTCAAGCCAAGGCAGATACATGGGGAATAGTTGTGCTAGTGGCATTGCAAAAGTTGAAAGAATAAACCTTAGGGTTGAAAGCATCACAAGGCTTGACTGAAGGGCTGTGTTTGCTTATTTAAGCTCAACTTTTTCAACATCAGACAAGTGCTGGTTTTTTGCGCTGGATTTTAAATCCGGTTTTAAAAAGCGATTTGTTTTCCATTAAGAATTTAAATGGCACTCTTGTTTGTTCAACAGTTTTAGGATGACAGATCATGGCACGGCGTTGTGAACTTACTGGTATAGGTGTGATGACCGGGAATAATGTGAGCCATGCGCTCAACCGTACCCGGCGCAGATTTCTGCCCAATCTTTGTAATGTGACCTTGTTGTCAGATTCGCTTTCGCGTTCCGTCAAGCTAAAGATCAGCGCCAAAGCGTTGCGCACTGTGGAGCACCGGGGCGGTCTGGATGCATTTTTGCTCAAAGCGGCCAATGAAACCCTTTCCAAGCGGGCTTTGCTCATCAAGCGCGAAGTCAAGGCTGCTTTGGCCTCTTAAGGTTCTGAAAACCAAGAGTTTTTTGTGCCCGGGTTATAGGCCTGAGTATTTTTGCTTTATAAGTGTTTAATTGTTGCACCGGTCTAATGCCGCAATGCAGCAGGAGTTATTACAGGCTCGAATTAGGGGTGCATTGATTATGCTCACTCGTTATCTGCCATTTGTTGGTGCCATGGTATTTGTTGTTGTGGCGTCTAACTACCTGGTGCAGTTTCCGGTAAATTTTACGATTGGCGCGCTTAACCTGGCTGATCTTTTGACCTGGGGCGCTTTTACCTATCCGATTGCCTTTTTGATTTCTGACCTCACCAACCGCAAATTCGGAGTGGGTGGAGCCAGAATTGTTGTAATGGCAGGCTTTGTCATTGCCGTTGCCTTGTCTGTGGTTTTGGCCACACCAAGAATTGCCATTGCTTCAGGGGCGGCATTTTTTGCTGCCCAAATGCTGGATGTTAAAATATTTGATCATCTGCGGGCCAGTAAATGGTGGCAGGCTCCTTTAATTTCATCCTTTTTGGCATCTATTGTTGATACAGCACTATTCTTCTCTTTGGCATTTGCCGCATATTTTGTGGTGCTTGGTCCCATCGATGAATATGCTGTTGAGGGGTCAAAATTATTTGGAGTGCTTGGTATGGAAGCTCCGCGCTGGGTATCCTGGGCGCTGGGTGATCTTGGGGTTAAATTTTTAGTAGCGCTGGCAATGCTGGTGCCCTATGGCATATTGCGCAAAAGATTGGCTCAACCCGTATAGGCTTTGTCCTAACAACAGCTTTTATTGCGGCAGCTCAAATTCAAGCAACAGGGTTCGCTCCCAATCGTTGAAATTGTCATCAGACATAATGACAATACGAGTGGAGCCGTCTTTGGCGGTACGAATGGCCAAGGCTTCCATATTATCAATATCGCCGCCAGAACCGCGAAGAATTATGTCTCCCTCCATCACAGCGCCGGGTTTAACATCGGTGGCAGCAATCTGGCGCACCTGCATAGTGAAGGTAAAAAATCCGGTTCCCCGCTCCAGAACCAAAAGGTCTCCATTGGCTAAAAATGCACAATCGGTGGGGTTAAAGCCGCGCTGGCGATTGAGAGAAATTTCTCCCCTGTCGCGATTGCCAATCAGCCAGCCAGAATAATCGCCCTCATCGTTTATAAGGCCTTCGGTGATCAACAGGGTTGAGCCGGCAATCGGAGAAGCGGGAGGAGCGATACATACTGATTCAAGGGATTTATTGGTTCTTAAGTGGGCCAGCCAATGGGGTAGTGCCAGTTCTCTGGCCGGGCCTACGGGGCGGTTATTATTGATGCTGAAATCGGCAACTCTGGTAAGATTTTCAAAACTCACCCGAATGGCGGTGGGTCTTCCGTTACGAAATATGGTTTCAACACCTTCCGCATCACGAGAAAAATTGGAGGGAAGCGGATTGCCCTTGGAGTTGGTGATTGGAGATATCTGAGTGTTGATCAACTCGCTTGGTGAGCCGTTTTCATAGATAAGCTGACCGGAGAAAAACCGGCCGCGATCGGTAACCATTACCCAATTGTCATTTTCAAGAAAGGTAAACCCTGAAACTCCGCCAAATAGTTCAGGCCCATCAAGATCCAGTCCGCCACGCCAGATGAGATCACCGACTTTTTCGCCGATTGCCTTGCCCTGATATTGCTCAATCGGGGTTGCTGAAATTTGCAACTGGGCGGCATTGGTAACGAAAGTGAAAGCAAGCATCCACATGCCAATTGTTAAAAGCGCGGGTGTGGCATTTTTGATTATTGGTGTAAAAATATTCATCCGGCGCGCCTCCTTGCAGAATTGCGCAATCTTGGCGAGTTAAAATTCTGCGGCTCTTCGTCAAACAGATCAGCCAGATTATCCGTTAAGGCACCAGCCAGCTCTTCGGCATCCAAAAGGGTTACGGCGCGCGAATAATATCGCGTTACATCATGGCCAATACCAATTGCCACCAATTGCACTGGAGAGCGGGTTTCAATTTCTTCGATAGTTTGGCGCAAATGGGCCTCCAGATAGTTTCCCGGATTTACGCTTTGGGTGCTGTCATCCACCGGTGCGCCATCGGAGATCACCATGAGTATGCGGCGGTTTTCGGGCCGTCCTAAAAGTCTTTGATGGGCCCATTGCAAAGCCTCGCCATCAATATTTTCTTTTAGCAGCCCTTCACGCATCATCAGGCCCAGATTGGAGCGGGCATGCCGCCAGGGCTGGGAGGCGGATTTATATACAATATGGCGAATGTCATTGACCCGGCCCGGATTTTGTGGCCGGTCGGCCTTTAGCCATGCCTCGCGGGAGCGGCCACCCTTCCATGCGCGGGTGGTAAAGCCAAGAATTTCAACCTTCACCCCGCATCTTTCAAGGGTTCTGGCCAAAATATCAGCGCAAATGGCAGCAATGGTTATGGGGCGACCGCGCATGGACCCGGAATTATCGATCAAAAGGGTAACGACCGTATCGCGAAACTGGGCGTCTTTTTCCATCTTAAATGACAGGGGCTGCATGGGATCAATTATAATCCGGCTGAGGCGGGCCGCATCCAGAATTCCCTCTTCAAGGTCAAATTGCCATGAGCGGTTTTGCTGAGCCATCAGGCGGCGCTGCAATTTATTGGCAAGGCGGGAAACCGCACCGGACAGGTTTTCAAGCTGTTTATCGAGCATGGCGCGCAATTGATCCAACTCTTCTGGCGGGCAAAGTTCCGATGCGCTTATGGTTTCGTCAAAGCTGGTTGTAAAAATTTTGTAATTGAATTTATTATTTGAGAAATTATCACCATCAGGCATGGATTCGTCGGGGGTATCGGAAGATCGGTCCATGCTGGCATCTTCGATCATTTCTTCAGTATCGGCATCAACCCCCTCGGTTTCCCCTTCGCTTTCTTCAGAGCCCTGAGCCTCGTCCTGCTCCATATCCGGATCAGCGTTTTCAGCGTCTCCCTGCTGGGTTTGGTCAGCATCTTTGCCGTTTTGGGTTTCGTCCTCACTATCGTCGTCGTCCTGGGTATTATCCGCATCTGATGGATCAATATCAGGGGCCAAATTCAGGTCAGAAAGCAAAGTACGGGCAGCCAGAGAAAAAGCGTTCTGATCGTCGACATTGTTGCCAAGGTCTGCAAGGGAGGCGGGGGCGAGTTTTTCGATATGATCACGCCACAGATCAACGATTTTTTTTCCGCTTTCGGGGATAGGCAGGCCGGCCAAATTCTGGCGCATAATCAGGCCTAAAGCCTCGGCCAGAGGAGCGTCCTGCTGCTCTGTTATCTGATGAGATTTTGCACGTGCTAGCCTCTCCTCAAGCATTTCATAAATGTTGATTTTCATACCCTGCATGCGCGTGCAGCCAAGGGCCTCAACCCGCGCCTGTTCAAGAGCATCAAAAACCGCTTTGGCATCGGGATCCACAGGGGAGCGGGAATTGTGCAATCTGGCATTATGGCTGGCCAGACGCATGGCCATGGCATCTCCCTGACCACGGGCAATTGCGATATCGCGTTTGTTTAAAACCCTGGGCAGGGCAGCCAGTTTTGCTTTTTCAGAGGTCAGCACGGCACGATCACCGGAAAAACTTACCTCAAGATCTGATTTTGCGGAAATTGCGCGAACCACAACACCAACCGCCGACTTGAAAATATCGGTGTTCTTGGTATCCGCTGTTTTCTTTTCAGGCGATTTTGCCATGGCGGTTTTGCTTCACATTTTTCCGGGTCTATGGACCTTTGGGTCTATGACCCTTTGGGTTTAGGGCCCTAAGCGCTGATGGCCAGATTTGCCGAGCTTTCCGGCAATTCCACTCCAAATACACGCTGGTAGAATTCGGCCACAATCGGGCGTTCCAATTCATCGCATTTGTTGATGAAGGTCAGCCGGAATGCAAACCCCACATCGTCAAAAATTCTGGCATTTTCAGCCCAGTTGATGACGGTACGTGGACTCATGACGGTTGAAAGATCGCCACCAATAAATCCGGAACGAGTCAGATCGGCAACACGAACCATGTCAGAAATGGTTTTTTTGCCCTTTTCATTGTCAAAGGAGGGGGACTTGGAAAGCACGATGCCCACCTCTTTTTCGTGGGCGAGATAGTTTAGCGTAACCACCATCGACCAGCGATCCATCTGTCCCTGATTTATCTGTTGGGTGCCGTGATAAAGGCCGGAGGTATCTCCAAGGCCAATAGTATTGGCTGTCGCAAACAAACGAAATCCCGCATGGGGGGTGATAACCCGGTTCTGGTCGAGCAGGGTCAGGCGGCCTGAAGCCTCCAAAATACGCTGGATAACAAACATTACATCGGGACGGCCCGCATCATATTCATCAAATACCAGAGCGACATTATTTTGCACTGCCCAGGGCAGCATGCCATCGCGAAACTCGGTGACCTGCAAACCATCCCTGATGACGATGGCATCTTTGCCCACCAGATCAATACGAGAAATATGGCTATCCAGATTTATGCGCACTAAGGGCCAGTTCAGCCTTGCTGCGACCTGTTCAATATGGGTGGATTTTCCCGTACCGTGATAGCCCTGAACCATAACGCGGCGGTTGAATTGAAATCCGGCCAGAATTGCCAAAGTGGTATTGCGGTCAAAAAGATAGCCCTCATCAATCGGGGGCACATATTCGGTGGGAGTTTTATATCCCTTTACCATCATGTCTGAATCAATTCCGAACAGTTCGCGCGCGCTATATTCGGTATCAGGCAGATTTGTCTGCTCGCTCATTTTTTTCTCGTGATGTTGTTGAAATCTTCGATTTTTTCGGTTTTGTTTTTGGACTGTTTTTGCGGTGGGAATTTGTCAGGTCCTGAACCCAAGTCCTGACTCTGGATAATCAGGAGGCAAACCCTTTGGATTTAAGGTGATTATAGGCGGTAATTATTGCCCTTAGACGGTCTTCAGAAGCGCGATCACCTCCATTTGCATCCGGGTGATGCAGTTTTACCAGCGCCTTATAGGCCTTTTTCAACTCGTCGGATTGTACACGATTGGTAAAGCCCAATACTTCAAAGGCTTGCCGATCGGTTTCAACCAAACGCAATTCACGCTCGGTCATGGGCTTGCGCCCGCGATTTCTGGCCACACGGGCAAACAGGTTTAGTGGGTCGGCAAAGCGTTTGCTGGAAGTTTTGGGCTTGTTTGCGGGGCCGGGATTAGGTGGCATGCGTCCCTTTGCAGCTGAGGCACCATTGGTGCCCTGTTGCCAAGTGGGGCGGCCCCCGGTGGAATTGTTGGCGCGAATTTCCTTTGCCACATCCTTATCATCCATGCCCGCAAAATAATTGAAGGTTTTGTTATACTGGCGCACATGGGTCATGCAAAAATTATGGAATTTTCCCTCGGCGGATTTTCCCTTGGGCGCACGCTTGTCGCCGGGCAGGTTGCACCCGTCCCAGTCACACTGGGGGCCTAAAGGTTTATCAGCAGCGCGCTGGCGCGGTTTGATGCGAATAGAATTAAATAGATTGGAACTCAGTGTTCTATTCCTGTAATTAGATGTTTAATGAAGAAGCTCCTGAAAAACTTTCAGGGAAAACGAATTTGACATTGTAGCAGAAAGAGCAGCACTTTTCATATGGGTATTTACGAAAAAATAGAAGAAAAACTCACAGCAAAATTTCAACCGGCTTTTTTGCAGGTTTTGGACGAGAGTGAAAACCACCGGGGGCATGCAAATTGGATCGAGGGTAAATCCACCCATTTTCGGGTTAAGATATATGCTGCATCCCTTGAGGGCCTTAGTCGAATAGCCCAACAGCGCTCGATTATGGATGCTTTGGATGAAGAATTTAAGGAAGGGTTGCACGCTCTTGTCATCAAGGTGCTTAAAACCCCTCCATCATAATCCAAACCTTATTGTCCACGGGCCTTAGGCATCTCTAATCGGAGTTATTCGCAATCGGGTCAGGCGGTTGAGGTGTTTGCGCACGATTTTTATTCTTAAGCCGTGAAAGGTAAACTGACGCCCCTGATCGGGAATGGTTTTGGCCTCGTGAATAACCAGTCCGGCAATGGTTGTTGCCTCATCATCGGGCAGGTTCCAGTTCAGGGCACGGTTGAGATCGCGAATGGGCAATGACCCTTCAACCAGATAAGAGCCATCGCTTTCTTTGGTGATGCCTTCAAGCTCAATATCGTGTTCGTCGGCAATGTCGCCAACGATTTCTTCCAGAATATCTTCAAGGGTTACAACGCCCTGCACTTCTCCATATTCATCAACCACCAGCGAGAAATGAGTTTTGTTTTTCAAAAAGGCACTGAGCTGGGACTGGGCGGAGGTGGTTTCGGGAACAAACCAGGGTTTTCTGGTGATTTTTGTCACATCCACTTTGCTCAAATCGCCATTGACCTTGATCAGTTCACGCAAAACATCTCTTGAATGGACAATGCCAATGATTTCATCCGGGTTGCCATTATGCATTGGCAGGCGGGTAAAGGGGCTGTTTAAAATAGCGTGAATGATTTCACGGCGGGGCAGGGAGGCATCAAGGGTCATCATGGCGGTTCGGTGCACCATGATTTCTGAAACTTCCAACTCCGAAAGATCAAGAATGCCGCCAAGCATATCGCGATCGCCTTTGATTACTTCACCCTCAGCATGGAGCAGATTTACGGTGTCGCGAATTTCCTCGCGTCCTGAAAGACCGCGACTGGCATCGGTTTTAACTCCCATCATACCAAGCATCGCCCGCACCAGCCATTGCACAATCGCCGTTAAGGGGGCGAGCACAAATATTACCGGTCTGATTAACGGGGCGACGCCAAGAGAAAACTTGTCAGGTTGATTTATGGCCCAGGTCTTTGGCAAAACCTCGGCAAATATAACCACAGCCGTGGTCATGGCAATAGTGGCATAAAGCACGCCATTATCGCCAAATGCGGCGATAAATATCGAGGTGGCCAGAGAAGAAGCTAATATATTGGCCATATTGTTGCCAAGCAAAATTGCCCCGATCAGACGCTCTTTGGAGGCAACCAGAGTTTGCACAATACCGGCACGTTTAGAGCCGCTTTTAGCCAATTGATGAATGCGTGCTCGCGAGGCTGCGGTCAGGGCGGTTTCGGAACCGGAAAAAAAAGCACTAAGAAATAATAAAACGCCAATAACAGCGAGGGTTATCCAAAAACTAAGGCCCATAATCTAGCGCTCTCCTTCAATAAATTGTGCCACCTCGTTGGGGTCAATATCTGTGGCGATAAATGCCTGCCCAATTCCCTTGGTCAGAACAAAATTTAATTTTCCCCTTACCACTTTTTTATCCTGAGCAATCATTTGCATCAGCCTGTCGGTAGGGGGTAATTCTCCTTCAATATCAGAAATTGCGGTGGGCAGCCCAACTTTTTGTAAATGTCGCTTAATGCGAACCGCATCCTGACTTGAGCAAAGCCCTTTTTTGACCGAGAAATTATGGGCCAAAACCATGCCGATGGAGACCCCCTCTCCATGTAAAAGACGAGCAGAATATCCGGTTGCGGTCTCTAAGGCATGGCCAAATGTATGGCCAAGATTTAACAGGGCGCGCACTCCTGCCTCACGCTCATCGGCAATGACAAACCTTGATTTTGCCTGACAGGAGCGGGCGATGGCCTCGGCTCTTTTTGTCCCGCCTCCCATAATGTCCATGTGATTTTCTTCCAGCCAGAAGAAAAATTCCTCGTCGTCAATCAGTCCGTATTTTACCACTTCCGCATATCCGGCGGCAAACTGGCGCGGGGAAAGAGTGTCAAAAACGTCCAGATCAGCCAGTACAAGTTTTGGCTGATGAAAGGCTCCAATCAGGTTTTTGCCATGTTTGGAGTTAATGCCGGTTTTACCGCCAACGGAGCTATCAACCTGAGCCAGAAGCGAAGTTGGAATTTGCACAAAATCCATGCCACGGCGGGTAATGGCGGCCACAAATCCGGCCAGATCGCCAATTACTCCGCCGCCAAAGGCAATGACTATGTCAGTCCGCTCCAGCTTTGCTGCCAAGATTTCGTCGACACAATATTGCAATTGCCCATAGCTTTTGGTGCTCTCGCCAGCGGGAAGGCAAATCAAAGCATAATCCAAGCCTGCCATATCAAGGGAATTCTTAAGGCGCGACCATTGGTTTTTCTTTACATTTTCATCGGTGATAATGCCAAAGCGGGCGCCGGGAAACATGGTTTTTAGTTTTTGACCTGCAGTTTCCAGCAAACCATGCCCGATTTCAATGTCATAAGCGCGCTCGCCAAGTCCGATATGAACGATTTTTTTTTGGGTGGTGCTGAGGGAAGTTTTGTCGCGGCGCATTAGATTTACTGACTCTTATTATTGAAATAAATGTTTAGGGCACCAATGATTTCATTGGCTACAGTATCATGGGGTACTTCGCTTGTGGTTACGTGAACATTTGCAAGTTCATAGGTTGGATAACGCTGGTCTATCAGGTTTTTTAAGGTCTGGCGGGGGTTGGCAGTTTTTAAAAGAGGGCGGTTGCTTTTGCGCGAAACTCTGGAGAATAACAGCTCAAACTCAGCATTTATCCAGACTGAAACCGCCTTTTGTTCAATGATTTGTCTTGTTGTCTCGTTGATAAATGCGCCGCCGCCAGTGGCCAGAACAATATTTTTTTCTTCCAGCAGGCGCTGAACAACCTTTGCTTCCCCAAGGCGGAACTGCTCCTCGCCGTGGGCTGCAAAATAATCCTCAATATTCATGCCCGCTGCGGCTTCAATTTCATGATCACTATCAAGAAACTGGCGGCCAAGGTGGTGGGCCAGACGACGGCCAACGCTGGTTTTGCCTGCCCCCATCATTCCCACCAATACTATGGGGGTGCCATCAAGCGCCATTAACAGTCTTTGTATGGCAGTTTTTGGAACGGCAGGTTTTTGCACAACAGCTTCTGGGTTTGTGATTTTGGCCTTGTTCAAGGCGTTTTCTCCAAATAGTGCATAAAATAAACAACATAGAGCAAAAATGTTGCGCTGGTTTCTTTTTTTGAATTTATAGGACCGTTGAAGCGGGGAGCGGGGGACTTGTCAAGAGAGCCATGGAACGTTGGCGGGGGATAAAAGATATGCTTATTGGCTTGCCCCGGGCATCAAATTGGGCCAAAAAGAAATTCATTCAGGGGATTTGAACATGCCATCATTGATAAGATTTGTGGTGTTTGTTTTGTTTTTGGGAGCGTTGGGCTTTGGGTCGATGATCGGTTTGACCGCTTTTGTCGAGCCGGAGGAAAAAGAAGTGAGCGTGCGCATACCCACCCGTGACCTTTTGGGGCAATAGAGCCCTGACGCTAAAGCGTGTCGCGCTTAATCTGAGGCGCTCCAACGCTTTTTCTATTTGTTTTTGCATATCTTTTATCCCAAAATCGGTTCCCACTTTTGGGAGATATGCTGTAGGAGGATTTAATGCCACCTGAAAATATACATCTGATTGAAAATTTTTTGGAAATGATGAGTGCAGAGCGGGGCGCGGTGGCCAATACCATCACCGCTTATCGGCGGGATTTATTAGATTATGCAGGGTTTTTATCGGGGACGAAAACCAATCTGATCAAAGCCTCCAACAGCGATGTTTCTTCATACCTTTCTGCTCTTAACAATGATGGTTATTCTGGTGCCAGCGCTGCTAGGCGTTTGAGCTGCATAAAGCAATTTCATAGGTTTTTATGTGCGGAAAATTTACGCTCTGACGACCCAACCCGGATAATTCAAAGTCCAAAACCCCGCAAAAGCCTGCCAAGGATTTTGAGCGAGAGTGAAGTGGATGCTTTGTTTGAAGCTGCGCAAAAGGCTATTCAAAACGCCAATTCTCCGGCGGCTCAAAAAAGAGCGCGCCGCATATATGTAATGCTGGAACTCCTATATGCCACCGGCATGCGGGTATCGGAGCTGATTGCGTTAAAGCGCGAGGCGGTAATGCGCGATGCGCATTTTTTAACCATTGTGGGCAAGGGGGGGCGTGAGCGTATCGTGCCGCTTACGGATAAGGCCCGCGATGGGATTTTGATGCTGGCAGAAGACTTTAAAAAAGAAAAACTGCCTAAAGGTGAAAAATATCTGTTTGCAGCCGGTGGCAAATCCGGGCATATCAGCCGGCAGGTTTTTGCCCGCATGTTAAAGGATCTGGCGCTGGCGGCCCATATTGCTCCGCACCGGGTTTCTCCCCATGTTTTGCGCCATGCCTTTGCTTCTCATTTGCTGGCGGGGGGGGCGGATTTGCGGGTTGTGCAGGTTTTGCTGGGGCATGCGGATATTTCCACAACCCAGATTTATACCCATGTGCTGGATGAGCGACTGCAAAGGCTGGTGCAAAATCATCATCCCATGTCTGGGCAGGGAAAAATGTCTGGGCAGGGAAAAATGTCAAAATAATAAAAATGTCGAAACAATAAGAAAATACTAAAAGGGCAGTTGGTTGGCTCTTTTAATTGCCCTGAATTCGGGCTAGATAATGCCAGAGCCTTGATTGATAATCAGGGCTGATGCCCATGATTTGAAACGAGATATAAATGCTATCATTTTTGGATTTTGAAAAGCCCGTTGCCGAACTTCAGGGCAAAATCTCCGAGTTGGAAAAACTTGGAGAAGGGGACAGCGCGGTTTCCATTGGTGAGGAAGTGGAAAAACTACAATCCAGAGCCGATGATGCATTGGCCGATATTTATTCTAGGCTTACGCCATGGCAGATTACCCAGGTGGCTCGGCATCAATCCCGGCCGCATTTTTTGGACTATGTCGATAGTCTAATCAGCGAGTGGGTGCCATTGGCTGGGGACCGCAAATATGGGGAAGATGGTGCACTGCTTGCCGGGTTTGGCCGCTTTGAGGGCAAGCCGGTTGCCATTTTGGGCACGGAAAAAGGGTCCAGTACCAAGGCGCGACTAGCGCATAATTTTGGCATGGCGCGGCCCGAGGGCTATCGCAAGGCGGTGCGGATTATGGAAATGGCTGAAAAATTTGATCTGCCGGTAATTTCATTTGTGGATACAACCGGGGCCTATCCCGGGATTGGGGCCGAGGAACGCGGACAAGCCGAGGCAATTGCTCGCTCTACCAAAAAATGCCTTGAAATAGGCGTACCCAATCTGGCGATTATCATCGGTGAGGGCGGCTCTGGCGGGGCGATTGCCATCGCTGCTGCCAACAAGGTTTTAATGCTACAAAACTCTATCTATAGCGTGATATCGCCTGAGGCCGGGGCTTCAATCCTTTGGCGGGACGCGGGCAAGGCAAAAGAGGCGGCAACGGCCATGAAAATTACCGCCAGTGACCTGCTTGAGTTCGGGGTAATTGATGGAATTATTGATGAGCCTGCAGGAGGTGCCCATCGCCATTCCGAAGTGGTAATGGCGGCAACCGGCCGTGAAATCGGGGCGTTTTTAGAAGAGTTCTCGGGCATGAATGCCAAGGAAATTATCGCTCATCGACGCCAGAAGTTTTTGGAAATTGGCAAATCTTTGATCTGATTTAAAGCATGTCTCCTAAAAGTGGGAGCTGGTTTTGGGATAAAAGATACGCGAAAACAAAAAGATAAAGCGTTGGAGCGGCTCTAATGAAACGCGATACGCTTTAGGTCCTGACCCTAAAAGTGTGGTCACAAACCCAAATCTTCTTTTCCTCCGTCATTGCAAGCACCCTTACCATTCGTCATTGCCCGCTTTATGCGGGCAATCCAGTGCGCCAAGTCTTTGGCGCAGCAAATTGCTTGTTAAACATTGAAGTTCTTTAATTCTCTAGAGCATAGGTCTTGATTAGATCAAAACCTATGCTCTAAGTTTTTGTTTTATCGCGTTTTCGAACCGGATAATCGGAACCACCCCCGGGTCAAGCCTGAGGGCATGCTTATCCTGAAAACCCGCTGGATAACGGGTTGCTGGATCACCCGAACAAGTCAGGTGATGACGGGGTCAAGTCGGGTGATGGCGGGGGTGGGCTTTTTTTGGAAATGCTTCACATCGTCATGCTCGGACTTGATCCGAGCATCCATCTTTTTTGTTCCATTTTGTTTTGGACCCTTGGGTCAGGCCCGAGGGTCTAAACCCAAGGGTGGCAATCAATACATTGCGCCGGCAGGCTTTGCTATGGCCTCACGCCGGCAGGCTTTGCTATGGCCTCACGCCGGCAGGCTGGCTTTAAACAACCGTAAACTGGCCCATCATTCCCGCATCTTCATGTTCCAGAATATGGCAATGATACATATAGGGTCGCTCAGCATCACTATATTCATCAAAGCGAATTAACAGACGCACAGTATCGGCTGCCCCCACAAGCACTGTATCTTTCAAGCCCGCTTCTTCCGGGCGCGGTGGTCTGCCGTTGCGATCAATTATTCTAAATTGGGTATTGTGGATATGAAACGGATGGGCCATGCGGCTTTCATTGACGAATTCCCAGATTTCCGTGGTGTTCACCGGCACTGTTTCATTAATTACGTTGATATCCATCTGTTTGCCATTGATGGTAAATCCGCCCATCATCATGCCGCGAACCCCAAAAACAAAACGCCTGGTATTTACGGCTTTGCTCACATCAGGAGCTGCGATGGAAGCAAGGGTAGCTGGGACCGGGTTTGAGCTTTGCAGCTCGTCAGTTGGATGCAATTGCAAAAACGGAAACTGAATTGCCAGTCCTCCAGAATTATTGCCGCCAGTATTTCTTTGGGTAAAGCTGGCCAGCATAGTGTTGGTTTTGTCGGACATATCAACAATTATTTCCGCCCGCTCACCCGGTGCAATCTGAACTAACTGAGCTTCAACCGGTTTTTCAAGCAGGCCACCATCTGAGGCAATAATCTTGAAGGTGCGACCGTCAATAAAACCAAGTGTATAGATTGAAGCATTGGCACCATTTAGCAGACGCAGGCGAACAAGATTGGTGGTAACATCAAATACCGCGCCAACAGTGCCATTGGCCATGGGAATATCGCCCATCATACCCATATTAATGTCATGGGGATTGGCGTTATAACTCATATCCCCATTTTGGCGGATGCGTCTGTCCTGCAAGGCAATTGGAATATCATCAACCCCATAATTGTTGGGCAGTCCGAGGGCTTGGCTTTCCTCATCATTGACAATTGCCATACCTGCAATGCCCGACCATACCTGCTCGGCGGTTTTATGCATCTGGTGAGAATGATACCAAAGGGTTGAGGCACCTTCGCGGATTTCAAATTCAGGGGACCAGGTTGCCCCCGGCTCAATTATCTGGTGCGGCCCGCCATCGGATTTTGCCGGAAGATTAAATCCGTGCCAATGCAGAGTGGTATTTTCATTAATGGCGCTGGTGACATTAAAACGGGTATTCTCACCTTTGTTCAGGGATAATACCGGTCCGAGGAATGAGCCGTTAATGCCACGGGTTTTGGTTTGTAATCCGGGAAAAAATTCGGTCTGGCCGTCCTGAATATCAAGATCAAAAACCCGGGTAGCCCCTTCCATCCGACCCGTTAAAAGTGGGGGTATCGCCAGTGGCTTTTCGCTTTGCCCGATACTTTTTGCCATACTGTCTGGAGAGAAAAATAATGAGGCGGCGGTGCCTGTTATGCCAATTGCTGCAGTGCCGAGCAAAAGCTGCCGCCTGGAAAAGCGGGAATAAAAAGGTTTCTTTGGATCAGGGCTGGTGTTGCTGGCGGACATTTCTCTTAAGACTTTCTTTGTTACATCAACTTCAAATATGGAACTAATAATACATGAAACAAACGGAATACTTTAGCAATCTCTTATATGTTAAATAGTGGCAGCTTTTAGGCGTTTAAACCCTTGCAGCATATTCATAGACATTATGTCGCAGGGCGCAACAATTTTGAAGTGCAATCAGGGTCTTACATGGGCCAAATTAAAAGGATCATTGGCACGGCAACGACGGTAACGATGATTTCTAAGGGTAAGCCCATGGGCCAATAATCGCCAAATTTATAACCACCGGGACCAAGGATCAGCATATTGTTTTTGTGGCCGATGGGGGTAAGAAACGCACAACTGGCACCGATGGCAACCGCCATTAAAAACGGATCCGGATTAACCCCCAAAGTATTGGCCAATTGAATGGAAATGGGTGCGGCAATGATAGTTGTGGCGGTGTTATTGAGCACGTCGGAAAGGGTCATGGTGGTGACAAGGATCACCGATAATGCCACCCATCCGGGCAGCCCAGAGGTGGCAGCGGCCAGCCAGCCTGCGATCAATTGAGTGGAGCCGGTGGCATCAAGGGCGCTACCAAGCGGGATCATGGAACCAAGCAGAACAATTACCGGCCATTCAACGCTGTCATATAGCTCGCGCAGGGGCAATATATCAAACAGAACCAGCCCTATTGCCACCAGAGCCAAAGCAATGGGTAACGGTATAAATCCAAAGGCTCCCAATCCAATTGCAAAGGCAAACATGGCAATGGCACCCCAGGCTTTATCGTGGCGGGTGACGGAAAGGTTTCTGTCAGCCAGAGGCAGAGCTTCAAGCCGGGCAAATACCGCGTTCATAGATGCAGCATCACCAAGCAAAAGCAGCACATCACCAGCGCGCAATTTTGTGCGGCGAACTCGTTCGCGAACAGTTTTTCCCATGCGCGAAAGTCCGATTAATGAGACCCCGTGGGCGCGCAATAACTGAATATCATTTGCAGAGCGTCCAACCAGTGCGCTGTCGCGGGTGACCACCGCTTCGGCCAGGGTTTGCTCGGAACTTAGAGAAGCGATCTGGCCGGATTTCCCCTGAAATTTTATGGAGATAGCGCCGGACAATGAATTTAAGGCCCCTGCCTCGCCCTGAATAATCAAGATGTCTGAGGCTGTGATCTCCACACGACGGGCGCGACCGGGAAGGCGCTCTCCCTTTCGTACCAGACCAAGGATTATACAATCATTATCCTCGAGAATTTCATCGAGATCCCTGACTTTTTGACCGATAATTTTTGCCCCCTTTGGCACTACCAGTTCAGCCACATAATCTTCGATTTGTAACATGTCTTCTATAGGTCCGGTTTTTTTAGAATGGGTTGGGATCATGCGCCAGCCGACAAGGGCGATAAAAGCCAGACCGGCAAGGGCAACCGCCAGGCCGACGGGGGCGAAGTCGAACATGGCGAACGGGGCGCCAAGGGCTTCGTTGCGATAGGATGCAATTATGATGTTGGGCGGGGTGCCAATCAGGGTGACCATGCCGCCAAGAATGGTGGCGTAGGACAGGGGCATGAGCGAGCGGGCAGGGGGGCGACCAGCCTGTCGGGCGGCCTGCATATCAACGGGCATCAGCAAGGCCAGGGCTGCCACATTGTTCATGAAGGCTGATAATGCCCCGCCCAAAATTCCCATTAATGTTATGTGAGCGGCCAATGAACGGGTGCGGTCAATGGCTGCTCTGGTGATCAGATCAACAGCGCCCGACCGCATCAAACCAGCAGAAATCACCAGCACCAACGCGACGATTATAGTTGCCTCATGGCCAAATCCGGCAAAGGCCTTTTCGGCCGGAACCACTCCAAGGATTACCCCGGCGACAAGTGCTGCAAATGCTACAAGATCATAGCGCCAGCGCCCCCAAAGCAGGCCGACTAACACAAAGCCGATCAGGGCAAAAAGGATGATTTGCTGGCTGGTCAATCTGGGTATCTCCTAAAATCAAATATTAACTTTGGATTCTGGGACAGTTTGATTTCGGGTGCAAGGGGGAATGATAAAAGAAGGCAAATTTGGCATAAAAAAAGGGGGCGAGAATTACCCCGCCCCAGATATGGAGATCACAAAAATCGAAGATTTATTCTTCGAATGACACAATTTGTTTTAAAGACCATTGATGAAAACAGCTTTGGGAATTCCGTTAAAATTTTAGATAAATTGCAGCAAACTTACAGTAAAGTTGCAGACAGTTCAGCAAAACCTCTTTTGTACTCGTCTGATCTAAAGCCGACCATGGCAATGCTTGAATTTTTTGCCTGAATTACATGGGCATTTTTCATTGCGGCGGGTGCTTTTCATCAATTCGTCAGAAAGCGGCTCTAAAGGTGTCTGATCATCTGATTGCGCATTTTGTAATTGAGCATTTTGCTGGGTAGCGGGAGGTTGAATCTGGATATTAACATGGGCCAATTGCGTTGTGACCAGTTCGCGCAGATTATCCAGCAGCTTTTCAAACAATTCATAGGATTCTTGTTTATATTCGTTAAGGGGATCGCGCTGAGCAAGACCACGCCAGCCCACAACTTTTTGCAAATGATCCAGGGTAATCAAATGCTCTCGCCAAAGTCCATCAACTGAACTTAGCAGGTAATGACGCTCAACCTGGCGCATGGCTTCTGGACCATATTGGGCAGCTTTGGCGGCGATCACCGCGTCGGCGGCATCCACCAGACGTTCACGTATGATATCAACTTCTATGCCCTCCTCTTCTGCCCATTCCTTGACCGGAACTTCAACATTGAGATAGGTTTTAGCCGCTTCGGTGAGCTGCTCGGTATTCCATTGCTCGGGATAGGCACGA
The DNA here is from genome assembly GCA_021648375.1 of Devosiaceae bacterium. Classification (GTDB taxonomy): domain Bacteria; phylum Pseudomonadota; class Alphaproteobacteria; order Rhizobiales; family Devosiaceae; genus DROE01. The sequence continues at coordinate 27,411 of JAKISW010000016.1, read as the reverse complement.
TTAGGAATTGCCTTGGCGATAATATTGTCGACCACATCATGGCGCATGTCGGCAAGCGTATCGGAAACGTTTTCATCGTCCATCAATTCTAACCGCTGCTCAAAAATAACCTTGCGCTGATCATTCATCACATCATCATATTTCAGGATGTTTTTGCGTACATCAAAGTTGCGGGCCTCCACTTTGCCCTGGGCATTTTCAATGGCCTTTGTCACCCAGGGGTGGGTGATGCTTTCGCCTTGTTCAAGACCTAGTTTTTCCAGCATGGAATCCATGCGTTCAATGGGGAAAATGCGCATCAGATCATCTTGCAGCGACAGGAAGAATTTAGAATGACCCGGGTCACCCTGCCGTCCGGTGCGGCCACGAAGCTGATTATCGATGCGTCGGCTTTCGTGGCGCTCGGTTCCAACCACATAAAGGCCACCGGCTTTAAGTGCTTTTTCTTTTTCGACTTTGATCGAGGCGTCGATTTCTTCGATCTTTTTTTGTTTTTCTTTTTCACTCAGCCCTTCAGTTTGCTGGGCAATCATTAGATCACGATTGCCGCCAAGCTGAATGTCGGTTCCACGACCCGCCATGTTGGTGGCGATGGTTACCGCACCGGGGCGACCTGCATCCCCGATAATCTGCGCTTCTTGTTCGTGGTGGCGAGCGTTGAGAATTTTAATCTCTTTTGCCCCAATTTTTTCAAGCTCTTTAGCCAGAATTTCAGATTTTTCGATGGAAGTCGTGCCTACAAGAATGGGCTGTCCACGCGTCTGACAATCTTTGACCAGTTCGGCAATGGCGACAAATTTTTCGTCCGCCGTACGAAAAATCGCATCTTCTTCATCTTCGCGGGCAACTGCAACATTGGTGGGAACCGATACAACTTCAAGACCGTAAATATCGGCAAATTCTTCGGCTTCAGTATCAGCCGTACCGGTCATGCCGGACAGTTTGTTATAAAGTCGGAAATAGTTTTGAAAAGTTATTGAAGCCAGAGTTTGGTTTTCAGGTTGAATTTGTACATCTTCTTTGGCTTCAAGGGCCTGATGCAGACCATCGGAATAGCGCCGGCCGGGCATCATGCGCCCGGTGAATTCATCAATGATCACCACCTGATTATCCTTGACGATATATTCTTTATCCCGATTATAGATTCTATGGGCGCGCAGGGCATTGTTAAGATGATGAACGGTTGAAACGTTTTCCGCGTCGAACAATGATCCACCAACGATCATTTTATCTTCAAGCAGCAGTTTTTCAAATTTTTCAATTCCGTCGTCGGTGAAGGTGGCAGTGCGGGTTTTTGCATCCATTTCAAAATCGCCATCCTCCAGATGCTTCATATATTTATTCATGGCGATATAGTGTTCGGAGCGATCTTCGGCGGGACCTGAAATAATCAGAGGAGTTCGCGCTTCATCGATCAGGATTGAATCCACCTCATCCACAATGGCAAACTGATGGCCGCGCTGCACCATCTGGGCGCGCGAATGTTTCATATTGTCACGAAGATAATCAAAACCAAATTCGTTGTTGGTGCCATAGGTCACGTCGGCTGCATATGCAGCTGCGCGCTGTTCTTCGGTGATGTCATGCACGATGGTGCCAACGCTTAAACCCAAGAATTCATATATCTGCCCCATCCATGCGGCATCGCGCTGGGCCAGATAATCGTTAACGGTGATCACATGCACGCCTTTATCTTCAAGGGCGTTTAGATAGACGGCAAGGGTTGCGACCAGGGTCTTGCCCTCTCCGGTGCGCATTTCGGCAATGGCGTTTTCGTTCAGCACCATGCCACCCATCATCTGTACGTCAAAATGACGCAGCCCAAGGGTGCGTTTTGAGGCTTCGCGCACCGTTGCAAAAGCGGGGACCAGCAGTTCTTCGAGGGTTTTGCCCTCTTTAACCTGAGCTCGCATATTAAAGGTGCGGGCCTTTAGCTCGCTATCCGAGAGTTTTTCCAGCTCTGGCTCCAGGGCGTTTATCTCGTCAACTCGTGGGCGGTAGGCCTTGATGCGCCGATCATTTAAGGAACCGAAAATTTTGCGGGCTAGCGCTGCGACAACCATTTGTAGATTTCCTTCACAAGAGAAGCTATAAATTTAACTCAAAATTCACAATGCAGGAGCCTATGAGGTTACTATTCCTTATAGGTTGTGCTGGATTGGCAGCCAGATGTAAGAGTGGTGCGGTGTCTTGTCAACGCCCTCAAAAGAGAGCAAAGGCCGGCGCTGGAATTTATAGTTGAATTAGCGGAGTTTTGTTTGGCAGAATTGCTGAAAATTCGCTAAAGGTTTTGTTACAATTGGTGCCGGTGCAATGGGATTGTAACCGGCAAAATGATAAAGTGGAGAAAATTTGATGTTGGTTCTCAAGGGTAAGAATATTATCGATTCGGCAGCGAAGTTAGTTATTTTCGCTCTGTTCTTGTTAATGAGCGCGGGAATGGCCCAGGCGCAATTGGCGCCGTTGTTTGTTGATCCGGATGATATTGTTGCCTCTGTTGACGGGGTAGGCATAACTGAAAGAGAGCTGGCTTTTGCCGCTGAGGATATGGCGCAGGATTTACAATCGATACCGCAGGGAGAGCAAAAGGCGTTTTTGGTCGGTATTTTGATTGATATGAAACTGATGGCCAACGAAGCGCGCAAGCTGGAGTTGAATCAAAGCGATGTTTTTGCTTTGCGGCTGCGCTATCTGGAAGAGCGGGCATTGCGCAGGGCGTTTTTTGCCACTCAGATCAACCAGAATATCTCTGATGAAGATGTGCGTGCAGCTTATGAAAAACTGATAGCGGAGCAGGCTCCAGAAGAACAGTTGCGGGCACGCCATATATTGCTGGCAAGTCTTGAAGATGCGCAAGGGGTGAAAGCAGAGCTTGATGCGGGAGCAAATTTTGAAGATATGGCCCGGGAAAAATCCACCGGCCCATCCGGTCCCAGTGGAGGAGATTTGGGATTTTTTAGTCGCGGGCAGATGGTGTCAGAATTTGAGGATGCGGTGTTTGCGCTGGAAGTTGGCGAAGTTTCTGAGCCGGTTCAAACCCAGTTTGGCTGGCATATAATCAAACTTGAAGAAAAAAGGCAGAGCGAGCCACCGGCGTTTGAGCAAGTTGCGGTGCAAGTTCGACAGCAATTGCTGATCGAAAGATTTGACAGCACTGTCGAGCAGTTGAAATCATTAGCTCAAATTGAAATTTCCGACCCCAGAGTGGCTGAAGCACTGGAACAAAGACTTGGTAATTGAGCGCTTGGTAATTTAGTGCTTGGAAATTGAGTGCTTTGTAGTTTAGGGGCGTTGACCCGGAACTGCTGTTTTGAGGTCAATTTTTTTTTGGAACTGGCGATTTTGGGGAGAAATTTTTGTGCAGGATTTAAAAGTTTCGCCTTTGGCTCCTCAAGGTTTTGGCAAAACAGTACCGGTTGACGGGGTGGAGATGTTCGCTGGCGCAAGCGGAGAGACCTATGGAGCGCGCGCCAATATCCTGCTGGTCTCATTTGCCAGGGGTACTGTGGCGGCCGGGGTTTTTACCCGTTCCAAATGTGCTTCAGCACCTGTGGAATGGTGTCAAAGCGCATTGAAAGAAGAGCGTGTTGGTGCGCTGGTGGTAAATGCCGGTAATGCCAACGCGTTCTCTGGCAAAAAAGGGCAATTATCTGTCGATAAAATTGCCAGCTATGTGGCGCAGGAAAAGCAGATTTTACCACGCGAAATCATGCTGGCCTCCACCGGAGTAATCGGGGAGCCGCTGGATCCGCAACCGGTGCTTGATACACTAAAATCCATTCAGGAAAGTGCGCCTGCAGATTTTGAGGCGGCGGCGGGTGCAATAATGACCACCGACACCTATGCCAAGGGTTCCATGGCCATATTTGAAGATGACGGGGTAGAAGTTCCCATTGTGGGAATTGCCAAGGGTTCAGGAATGATTGCGCCGGATATGGCGACCATGCTCTCGTTTGTCTTTACCGATATGGCAATTGCCAAGCCGGTTTTGAACCAGATTTTACAGGATCAGGTAAAAACCTCGTTTAATTCCATCACGGTTGATAGCGATACCTCCACCTCTGATACTTTAATTGTATTTGCCACCGGCAAGTCAAAAAATCGCGGCATCAAACCCATAGTCAGCATGGATGATGCAAGAATTGCCTCGTTTTCCAAAGCGTTGGGCGATGTTTTGTTTGATCTGGCCATGCAGGTGGTGCGCGATGGCGAAGGGGCAACCAAATTCGTTGAAATAGAGGTCACCAGCGCCGCCAGCGATGCCAGTGCAAAAACCGTAGCTTTTTCTGTGGCCAATTCGCCATTGGTAAAAACCGCAATTGCCGGAGAAGATGCCAATTGGGGGCGCATCGTTATGGCGGTGGGTAAGGCAGGGGAGCCGGCGGATCGGGATCGCCTCTCAATTGCTTTTGGTGATATTGTTGTGGCTGAAAATGGTCTGCGGGCAAAAAATTATTCTGAAGAAGCCGCCAGTCAATATATGAAAAATTCTGAACTGAAAATATCCATTGATATGGGAATAGGAAGTGGAGAAGCGCGGGTTTTCACCTGTGATCTGACCCATGGATATATTTCAATCAATGGGGATTATCGCAGTTAGGTGGGCGATCCTGTTGACCTTTCAGAAATTACTCATATTGAAAAGGGATTGCTGGCTAATCGTCCGGCCCTTGAAACCGTAAACGATGGCAGTTGGGTGTGGCGGTTTGCCAATGGATTCACCGGGCGGGCTAATTCACTTCAGGCGCTTGATCGGGATGATGATTTAAATTTTAAAGCCCGCTTGACTGCTCATTGGCGCCGTTCGCGCCAAAAGGGTATTGTTGAGCGTTTTCGGGTGACGCCGTTGACGCCGCCAAAAATCATTGAATTTTTGATGGAGCAGGGTTTTAAGCGGCGTGGAAATACATACGTTATGACCCTTTCAGGACTTAGTGTATCAGTAACTGAGCGGCCGGATTTCCAGGTAGAGGAGCACCCGGTTACGGACCCAAATTGGCAGAAGCAGATTTTAGCGCTGGAAAATATTGGTGAAAAAGACACTGTCACTTTTATCCAATTGCTGGAAAAACTTCCCGCAAGCTCTGTTGGTCTTTCTCTTGTTAATAACGATGGCTCAGCGATTGGGGCGGCCTATGCCAGTTGTCAAAATGGAGTGGGAAGTGTTTTTGCGCTGGAAGTCATTTCGAACCAAAGAGGACGTGGTTTTGGCCGGTTGTTGATGAATTATTTAAATGTCTGGCTTGGGAAAAACGGGGCTGAGCGGGTGGCTTTGCAGGTGGTGGTGGATAATAAAATAGCTGTTGGACTTTATAACTCCGTGGGATTTGAAGAAATTTACCGATATTATTATTTGGAGAAAAATTCATGAAGCAGGTTCTGGTGGTGGCGTGCGCCCTGATTGATATGGATCAAAGGGTTTTGATTGCCCAGCGCCCGGAAAATGGCGAAATGGGCGGGCTATGGGAGTTTCCGGGGGGAAAAATCGAAAACGGAGAAACTCCCGAAGAAGCTATTGCTCGAGAGATGCATGAGGAGTTGGGGATTGATATTAAGGGAGCCTGTCTGGCCCCATTAACATTTGCTTCCCACTCTTATGAGAATTTTCATTTATTAATGCCACTTTTTATCTGTCGGAAATGGCAGGGTGACCCAATAGCCAAAGAACATATGGCACTAAAATGGGTCAGGGCGAACAGATTAAGCCAATATGCTATGCCAGCAGCTGACAAACCATTAATCGCGCATCTGTGTGACTTATTGTGAAAGGCAAATGTTGGTAGCGGAAAATGACAAATCTTGGCAAAACATTTTTGATGTTTCTTGAGGATGAGAGCGGTGCAACTGCCATTGAATATGGTTTGATTGCCGCCCTGATGGCGGTGGCTTCCATTGTATCGTTCACCGCACTTGGCAACGGTTTGCAAAATATTTTTGGTTCAACAAGCAGTGGAGTTGGTGGGGCTATTGCGGATGCTGTATCCAACTTATAAGTTACATATCAAGTTGATTTATCGTTCAAAAACGTACTCAGGCTAATCTGAGCGCTGCCCGGTTTTAGGGGTTTTTGCTGGCTTTCATGGGGTGACCAGCCACTCATCCAGATAATTTCAATGGTGGCGGGAACACGACTATCAACTGCCGTCGAAAGACGCGGATAGGCATTGATAGCGCTGGCAAGATGGTCCCTGCCCATTAAACTCGGTCGAGTTGCACCCGGTTGAGTTGTACCCGGTCTAATTTCACCCGGTCTAATTTTACCCGATTGAGTATCAGTCGCCGGGGCTGTGGCAAGCGGATTGGATGCCCCCAAAGATTTAATTTCAGCCATCAGATTCATGGGGCTGGCATAAGTCAGGTTTAGCGTTTCCTTATCCGTAACCGGCAAGGCAAATCCGGCGTTTTGCAGCAGGGCTCCGGCGTCTTTTACATCTATGAAAGGGGCAACTCTAACCATAGCTCCGCTTAAATGTTTTGCATCGGCTTTAAGCCAGGCGTTGCGCAACTCGCTTAAACTGCTTCCCCCCAAAAATGCGGCGATAAACAAACCATCGGGGATAAGATTTTGATAAATCCGGTGTAAAAACCCGCGCACATTATCGGTAAAACCCAAATCAAACAGGGAAACTATCAGATCATAATCATTTTCTGGCAGATGCAGATTTTCCACATCAAATAATTTGCCCTCATTTTTACCAATAAGGGTTGGTGCAAAAGCAAACTCAATATTGTGCTCTGTAGAATTTAATATTTTGGGCAAATAGGTGATATCGGGGGCAAGAATTAAGGCATTGGAAAATTTTTTAGAAATAGGAGCAAGCCGATCAGCCAGATCTTCCAGCACAATAGAAGTAATAAAGTCTGGTTTGGGGCCGGTCTGACTACGGATGAAATTTTTGGCGATTTTTTTGCGATCAAAAAGCTTTTCAGGTGTGGCGGGAATATCCGGTGAAGCAGGAGATTTTGATAAGGCCATGAAAAACTCTAAGAAAAAGGGATAAGGCGTTTGCAGGCATGATTTAAAGTTTGCAGACATGGGGACTAAAGGCATGCAATGATCTAGGGTCAAGACCCTAGTTATGGACAGAGATCAGATCAGTGTCAAAATTTTTTTTACTCGGCTCGGCGAGCGTAATGGAGAGTTTTAAGCGTTTCGGCTCATCTATTCTTGATCTTATTTACCCCCCTGTTTGTATGCATTGCAGCGGGGTAACCGGTGCTGCCGATGTATTGTGTGCAAAATGCTGGATGAAAATGCGCCCGATTACGCACCCCTTGTGTCCGGTGCTTGGTTTGCCGTTTGAATATTTTTTGGGCAAGGGAGCAATAAGCGCCGAGGCGATTGCCAATCCGCCAATATTTGATCGGGCGCGTTCTGCCCTTGTGCATAACGAAGTGGCAAGAACACTCATATCGCGCTTAAAATTTGGCGATCGGGAGGAAATGGCCACATTTTGCGCCCGGATGATGGTTTTTGCAGGCTCAGAATTGTTTGGGGATAATGCAGACCCTCTTGTGAAAAAGGATCGTCCGGTATTAGTGCCGGTGCCTTTGCATCCGGGGCGACAATGGCAACGGCGCTATAATCAATCAACCCTGCTGGCCAGGGCAATTGCCCGCCAGGCGGGTCTGAAAATAGAGCCATTGCTTGTTCGGCGGGTTAAGCCCACAAGGCCGCAAATTGGACTTTCTGCCAGACAAAGGGAAAAAAATGTTAATGGGGCTTTTGCCGTGGTGCCGCAATTGCTGGAAAAACTACAGGGAAAGCGGGTTGTAATTGTTGATGATGTGATTACTACCGGATCGACCGTTAATGCGATTAGTGCCGAGTTGAAAAAAAACGGTGTCGAGAGAATTGATGTGATCAGCTTCTCACGGGTTGTAATTGGCATTGATGACGAAGAAATCTAAAAAAATAAAAATTCAGGACCAGAATATGTCAGATGTTGATGAAACAAAAAACCCAACAGAACCTGCAAAAGTTCTAATCTACACTACCCAGTTTTGCGGTTATTCTTTTTCGGCCAAGGCAATGCTGGACGAAAAAAATATCGAGTATTTTGAGGTGGATGTTGAGGACCCAAAAAAACGAGCCATGATGGTGCAGCGTACCAAAGGACGTCATACGGTTCCCCAGATATTTATCGACGGGGTGCTTATCGGGGGGTATGATGAAATGGCAGCGCTGGAGCGGGATGGCAAGCTTGATCAGATGCTAAAAATCTGAAGATGGCTGGCGATATTTAAAGGATTATCATGAGTAAAAACCTGATCATTGCAGCAGCTCAGATGTGTTCAGGAATTTCCCCTGAAAAAAACATTGAAGAAATTTCAAATCTGGCAAAGCAGGCAGCAGCAAAGGGTGCGCGATATTTATTGACCCCGGAAATGTCGGTGGCGTTTGCCGAGAATTTTGACCAATTGGCTGACATTGCTTTTCCTTATGTCAATAATGAAGCCCTGATCCGCTGTTCTGCCATCGCCAAAGAAAATAACCTGTTTCTTCACATTGGTTCGCTGGCAATTGTTGTTGTGGACAAAGATCAACAAAGTGAAAAGCCAATATTTGCCAACCGAAGTGTTTTATTTAACCGAAAAGGAGAAATTGTCGATTTTTACGACAAAATCCACCTGTTTGATGCTGAACTTGCAGGTGAGCGCCCCTATCGGGAAAGCCGCCATTATGTGGGTGGGGATCGATTGGTTGTTGCAAAAACCGATCTGGCTCAAATCGGCATGAGTATATGTTATGATTTGCGATTTGGCGCCCTTTATCGAAAACTGGCCCACGGGGGTGCTCAAATTATTTCCGTTCCCGCAGCTTTTACCGTTCCAACCGGTCGCGATCATTGGGAAATTTTACTAAGGGCGAGGGCCATTGAAACCGGTTGTTATATTGTTGCCTCTGCACAAGGGGGCAAACATGAAAATGGGCGCTCAACATATGGATATTCGATGATTATTGATCCGTGGGGAAAAATCATTAGCCAGATAGCAGGGGATGAAAGTGGTATTGTTACGGCAAAAATTGACCTTGAAAAAATTGAACAGGTACGCGCAGCGGTTCCGGCGTTAAAAAACAGTGCCATTAATAACATTGATCTGACAAACATTTAAAAAAATTTGTTTATGCGTTAACCATAACTGCTTATGGTGAATGTCTTGCTTGCATTAATGATGAGTTTGTCTTGCTTTAGGGAATAAGTGTTGTGATTCAGTATTCGTTGATTTGTGAAAATAGCCATAAATTTGAAGCGTGGTTTAAAAGTTCGCTGGCCTTTGATGAGCAAGCGGCCCTTGGAATTGTTTCCTGCCCGCTTTGCAATGTTTCAAAGGTTTCCAAGGCTCTGATGGCACCATCGGTTGGCGCCAAGAGCAATAGCGCAGATGATTTGGCGACTGGCTCGACAGAACAAATCGTAAGTTCTTCAGGACAAGCTGGGGATAAAAAACAATCCCTCACCGTTTCTTCAGGGCATCCCGATCAGGAAAAATTACAAAAAATCATTCGAAAACTACGAGAGAAAATTACCGCAGAATCTGATTATGTGGGGAAAGATTTTGCCGTTGAAGCGCGCAAAATTCATGAAGAAGAAAGCAAAGCCCGCTCCATTTATGGCGAGGCAACCCCGGATGAAACCGCCGCCCTCATTGAAGATGGCGTAGAAATAATAGCCTTGCCAACATTACCCGAAGAGCAAAATTGAATTTTTCAATTTGTAACCTTTGAACGCGAGCCCAGGCTCTACTTTTTCTCAGCCAGCAGCATATAATTCACCGCCATATCCCGAGATTTGCGCCAATGGTCATGCAGGGGATTAAACGAAACGCCAGTCTTGTCGCGAATGGACATGCCATGGCGTTTTATAATCGAGGTTATTTCTTCAGGGGTGAGAAATTTTGAAAACTCATGGGTCCCCTTTGGCAGCCATTTAAGCACATATTCAGCGCCAACAATGGCCAGTGCATAGGCCTTGGCGGTGCGGTTGATGGTGGCAATAAACATCAGGCCGCCCGGCGTTACCAGATCAGAGCAGCTTTTCAGGAACAGGGGAACATCGGCCACATGCTCCACCACCTCCATATTGAGCACCACATCATATTTTTGGGAACTGGCGGCTATGTCTTCTGAAGTGGCGGCGATATAATCTATTTTCAGTTCCGACTGTTTAGCATGAATTTTGGCAATGGCAATATTGCGCTCAGAGGGATCAATGCCGGTGACATCAGCACCCAGACGGGCCATGGGTTCGCATAACAGTCCGCCGCCGCATCCCACATCAAGGATTTTTATGCCTTTGAAGGGAAAGCGTTTGGTTCCATCAAGGTTAAAATGGGCAAGCACCTGTTCGCGAATATAGGCCAGACGTACCGGATTGAATTTATGCAAAGGTTTGAACTGTCCGGCAGGGTCCCACCATTGCTCGGCAAGGTCCGAGAATTTTTTGACTTCTGCTTCGTCAATAGTTGAGGCGGGCATTGGCAAGCTATCCTTAGGGTCAAAACCCTATTTATGCGATCCGTGATCCTGTGGTCCGGACTCACTAAATCTGATCATTCTGCACTAGTGGGTTTTGATATATAACAGATTGAAGAGGGATGGAATTGCTTTATTGTATTCATCTATTGCGAAAAATGGGGAATGGAGCGTTAGGAAAAATTATTTGCCAGAGCATGCATAGTGCGCTAGTAATATAACACACTATGCGAACTGTGGCCCAAGGGTCAAATGTCGTTGATAGAAATAACGGGGAATGATTTAATTATGGCGGCAAGTGGTTTTTGGGACAGAATGGCCAACCGGTATGAAAAATCACCGGTCAGTGATGAAGTTGCCTACCAGAAAAAGCTGGAAGTGACGCAAACCTATTTCAAACCGGATATGCGGGTTCTGGAATTTGGTTGCGGCACAGGTTCCACGGCGATTGTTCATGCCCCTTATGTTGAGCACATTATTGCAATTGATTTTTCAGACAAAATGCTGGCGATCGCTCGTTCCAAGGCAAAAGCGGCCAATATTGAAAACGTCGATTTCATAAATTCAGAAATCGAGCAGTTTGAAGCACCTGAACAGGGTTTTGACGTGATATTGGGTCATTCCATTTTGCATTTGCTAAAAAACAAGCAAGTGGCAATTGAAAGAACCTATAATATGCTTAAACCCGGTGGTGTGTTTGTTTCTAGCACCGCATGCATGGGGGGTAGTTTTTTGAAATATATCCTGCCCATCGGGCATGGGCTGGGACTGTTGCCTCTGGTGCGGTTTTTTTCGGTGGATGAGCTGGTGCAGAATATTAATGGGGCAGGGTTTGAGATTGTCCGCCAATGGCAGCCCGAAGGCAGCAGTGCCGTTTTTATAGTGGCGAAAAAGCCGGTTTGAAACAGTTTTATATGGTGTGATCCGGGTAGACCGTTGCGCCATTATCATTGTTGCCAGTTGAATCATTGCTCGCTTTATGCCATTTGAGCGCCAGATAATAAAACAACTCATAAAAACATTCTGGAAAGCCTTTTAAATTGTCTCGTATCGTGATGAAATTTGGTGGAACTTCGCTTGCCGATATGGAGCGTATTCGCCATTCAGCGCGCCATATCAAGCGCGAGGTTGATGCGGGGCATCAGGTTGCCGTGGTGGTTTCGGCTATGGCAGGCACCACCAATCAATTGGTGAAGTGGTGCGAAGAGGCATCCCCCATGCACGACGCGCGCGAATATGATGCGGTGGTTTCCACCGGTGAACAGGTCAGCGCCGGTCTGTTGGCGATAATATTGCAGGGTATGGATATTTCAGCCCGCTCTTTTAGCGGCTGGCAGGTGCCGATAAAAACCAGCGATGTTCATGGGGCGGCTCGGATTGAGGATATTGATGCCTCTGATCTTAATATTCGCCTGAATGAAAATCAGGTTTGTGTGGTGACGGGGTTTCAGGGAATTTCACCGAACAACCGGGTGACAACTCTTGGCCGGGGCGGCTCGGATACTTCGGCTGTCGCGTTGGCGGCTGCTGTAAAAGCTGACCGGTGTGATATATATACGGATGTGGACGGGGTTTATACGGCCGATCCGCGCATTGCGCCCAAGGCGCAGCGGTTGGAGCGGATAAGTTTTGAAGAAATGCTTGAAATGGCCTCACTTGGGGCCAAAGTATTGCAAACCCGCTCTGTAGAGCTGGCCATGGCACACGGGGTGCGCCTGGCGGTTCGCTCCAGTTTTGCAGATCCGGATGGTCCTCAGAGTGATAGTAAAAATACCAATTTTGGAGTGCCGGGCACTCTTGTTTGTGATGAGGATGAAATTGTGGAAAAACAGATCGTTTCCGGGGTGACGCTGGTAAAGGCCGAAGCCAAAATCACCATTCGCAGTGTTAAAGACAAGCCCGGCGTCGCCGCGGCGGTATTTGGGGCTTTGGCGAAAGAGCAAATTGTCGTCGATATGATAGTGCAGAACATATCTGATGATGGCAGGCAGACCGATATTACCTTTACGGTGCCCGATAGTGAATATGACAAGGCGATGGCCGCTGTTAGCAATAATGAGGGCCGGTTTGAATATGAAAGCATAAAAGGGGCCAAGGGCAGTGCAAAAATTTCGGTGATCGGAGTTGGCATGCGCTCCCATGCGGGTGTTGCCTCATCTATGTTTAATGCTCTGGCGGAAAAGGGAATTAATATTCAGCTGATCACAACATCAGAGATAAAAACCTCGGTATTGATCGAAGAGGAATATGCAGAGCTGGCTGTCAGAGCTTTGCACACCTATTACGGGCTGGACAAAAAAGAGGGATAATTTTTTCCTTTAATTTATTTAACCAGTGGAGTGTTTTTTAAAAATTGCCATAGGGTTTGGACCCTTAAAAAAGGGGTGCTTTGGATTTTTAAGCGCCAGTGAATAACATGGTCGAAAAAACTGATGGTCCCAAAGTTGGTGGCCCTAAAATATTGCTGGCACAGCTTCGCCAAACCATGGCTCAGACTATGGGCGCACAGGAACGCTTAGATGAAATTGTTGAACTGATCGCTCATAATATGAGTGCTCAGGTCTGCTCGTTTTATGTGCTGCGCGATGATGCGGCATTGGAGCTTTTTGCCACCAGGGGGCTAAATCCAAAAGCTGTGCATATGACTACCTTAAGGATTGGCGAGGGTCTGGTGGGCTATATTGCCGAACAGGCCCATACTCTGGCGCTGGAAGATGCGCCCTCTCATCCATCTTTTGCCTATCGCCCTGAAACTGGAGAGGATGAATTTCACGGGTTTTTGGGGGTTCCGGTTTTAAGGGCCGGGCAGACCCTTGGGGTGCTGGTGGTGCAAAATCTTGAACATCGGGTGTTTAACGAGGAAGAAGTTGAAGCTTTGCTGACCACCGCCACATTGATGGCGGAAATGCTCTCAACTTCAGAATTTGAAAGCCTGATCAAGCCCGGTGCTGACATTGATCTTCGACGTGCCAGAGCCTTTGAAGGTATGGGATTTGCCGATGGGGTGGCCCTTGGCGAGGTGGTTTTGCATGATCCAAGGGTGGTGGTGCGCCATTTTGTTGCCGACGATGTTGAGCATGAAAAACAACGCCTGCAAATGGCAATTCAAACCATGCGGGTGAGCATTGATGATATGTTTTCATCCGGGGATATGCAGGTTTCGTCCGAGCATCGTGAAATTCTTGAAAGCTATCGCATGTTTGCCCATGATCGGGGCTGGGTGCGGCGCTTAACAGAAGCAGTTGATTCGGGTTTGACCGCAGAAGCTGCGGTGGAAAGGGTGCAAAACGATACCCGCGCCCGCATGTTGCGCCAGAGCGACCCCTATATTCGGGACCGTCTGCATGACCTTGATGATCTGGCCAATCGCCTCTTGAGGGTTTTAACCGGGGCAAGTTCGATTTTTGAACATCATGATTTGCCTGAGAACGCCATTATTGTTGCCAGAAATCTCGGGCCGGCCGAACTGTTGGAATATGATCGCTCACGCCTGCGCGGAATTGTTCTGGAGGAGGGGGCGGCAACCGCTCACGTGGCAATTATTGCCCGCTCACTTGGCATTGTTGCTGTTGGACACGCGCAAAATATCGTTTCCATGTGTGAAACCGGAGATGATATTGTTGTTGATGGCTTTGTTGGTCAGGTGCATTTGCGCCCGCCCCCGGATGTGGAGGCGACCTATGCTGAAAAACTGAAATTAAGTGAAAGACGTCAGAAAAAATACGCCACCCTGCGCGATCTGAAATCGATCACCAAAGACGGGGTGGAAATCGCCCTGTTGCATAATTCGGGACTGGTGGCGGATTTGGGCGCTCTTAATGAAACCGGGGCGACAGGGGTTGGCCTGTTTCGTACCGAGTTGCAATTCATGGTTGCCTCAAAACTACCGCGACTGGCCGAACAGGTGGAATTATATAAAGAAGCTATGGATTTTTGCGGGGAAAGGCCAATTGTCTTTCGCCTGCTGGATATTGGTGGGGATAAGGTTGTTCCCTATTTGCGATCAGCGGCAGAAGAAAATCCTGCCATGGGCTGGCGTTCTTTAAGGCTTGCTCTTGATAGACCGGGGCTTTTACGTACTCAGGTTCGGGCTTTGTTGCAGGCGGCCAATGGCAGGGCGCTTAAAATTTTAGTGCCCATGGTTACAGAAACCGAAGAATATCGCCAGTGCATTTCGGTTATTGCCCGCGAGGTGGAGCGGCTAAAAAGAAGTGGTATTGAAGCCCCGCAAAAGCTTGAACTTGGCGCGATGATCGAGGTGCCATCAATTTTGTTTGAACTGGATGAATTGCTGGAAATAACTGATTTTATTTCCATTGGCTCCAACGATCTAATTCAATTTTTAACCGCTTCTGACAGGGCCAATACCAGGGTTGCCAGTTCGTATGATCCCATCGGCGTGCCTCGGCTAAGGGCAATTAAAATGATTGTTGATGCGGCAAAGCGCCACAAAATTCCCCTTACCATGTGCGGCGAGCTGGCGGGGCGACCTATTGAGGCTTTGGCTTTGATGGCCATTGGCATGACTTCCCTCTCCATGGGACCATCTTCTGTCGGGCCGGTTAAGGATCTGGTATTAAACCTTGATCTGGCCCCGATCAGGGAGGAAGTTAACAAGGTTCTTAATGGCCATAATAAAGGGCAGGATATGCGTGATTTGCTGACCCAACTGGCCGAAAAGCAGAACCTGCCTTTGTAAATAAAACTTGTGTTTATAAATTAACAGGCTCTAAGGACTGCATAGAACAAATTCAGTTGGCGGAGAAAAATGGCCCAGTTACCACAGGAAAAACTTGAAGCGCTGGAAAAACATTTTGTTTCTCTTGAATTATCCATGGCGGAAAACCCCGAGCCGGAAATCTATATAAAGCTGGCTAAGGAATATTCTGATCTACAGCCGATCATTGAAAGCATCAGGCAATATCAGCTTGTCATTTCAGGAATTGAAGATGCCAAGGAAATGCGTGACGGTGACGACAAGGAAATGGCGGAAATGGCATCCGCTGAACTTGAAGAGCTTGAAGAGAAAAAAATCCACCTGGTTGATGAAATCCGCCTGTTATTGCTGCCCAAAGATGCGGCGGACGATAAAAGCGTTATCGTAGAATTAAGGGCCGGGACCGGCGGTGATGAAGCTGCTTTATTCGCCGGAGATCTGTTTCGTATGTATCAGCGCTATGCGGAGCTGCGAAAGTGGAAACTGGCTATTATGGAAACCAATGAAGGGGATATGGGGGGATATAAGGAAATTATCGTCTCTATCACCGGGGTTGGGGCCTATGCTCGATTAAAATTTGAAAGCGGAGTGCATCGTGTGCAACGGGTGCCGGATACGGAAAGCTCGGGGCGTATTCACACCTCTGCTGCAACTGTTGCTGTGTTGCCCGATGTTGAAGATGTGGATGTTCAAATCCGAAGAGGATTTGCGCATTGATACCATGCGAGCATCAGGGGCCGGAGGTCAGCACGTCAACACCACCGATAGTGCAGTTCGTATTACCCATGCACCTTCGGGGATTGTGGTTATTGCATCGGAGAAAAGTCAGCATCAAAACAGGGCAACGGCCATGAAACTGCTTCGAGCCAAACTTTATGATACTCAAAAAGAGGCTCAGGACAAAGAGCGGGCCGACGAACGCAGGGATCAGGTTGGGTCCGGGGATCGCTCCGAGCGCATTCGCACCTATAATTTTCCTCAAGGGAGGGTGACAGATCACCGCATTAACCTCACCCTTTATAAGCTGGAAAAGGTGATTGCCGGGGACGGGCTTGATGAATTGCTGGATGCGTTGATTACTGAAAATCAGGCCGCGCAATTAGCGGCAATGGATGAATTGTCCTGATCGGTTATGATTAAAAACTCAGACAAAAATACTGGCAAAAACATTGGCAATGTCTGGCGCAATCTGGCCAAAAGGTTTGAAAAATCAAAAATTGTCAGTGCCAATCTTGATGCCAGAATTCTGGTGGCTCACGCTTTAAATATCGATCAGTTGCAACTGGCCTTGGACGAACAGCGCTCTATTGCGCAGGATGATCTTGAAAAAATCGAAGGCTTGGCCCTGCGGCGGCTGAAAAATGAGCCGGTGGCGCGGATTTTAGGTTCCAAAGAATTTTACGGGCTTGAATTTTTGCTCAATGAGGCAACTCTGGTGCCGCGCCCTGAAACCGAATTGCTGGTTGATTTAGGTATAGATTTCTTAGCGGGAAAAACGGCAGCAAAAATCCTTGAGCTGGGGGTGGGTAGCGGATGTATAATTATCTCGCTGGTGAAAAACATCCGAGGCGCAAAAGCATATGGGGTGGATATATCGGCAAAAGCGCTGGCGGCAGCGACCAGTAACGCAAAGGCCCATGGAGTTGATGAGCGAATCACTTGGGCATGCGGATCGTGGTTTGAGCCGCTTGCAAGGGAAGAAAAATTTGATCTGATTGTGAGCAATCCGCCCTATATCGACACCAAAACTATTTCAACCCTTGCCCCGGAAGTGCGCGAGTTTGATCCGATTGATGCCCTTGATGGGGGTGAAAGCGGGTTGGAAGCATATGAGAAGATTATCAGGAAGGCAAAAGGCCGGCTCCTGAACAATGGCAAATTGCTGTTGGAAATTGGATTTGATCAATCAAAAACGGTTGCTAAGCTTTGCCAAAGGGCTGGTTTTGGTGATGTAAAGGTGCATTTGGATATGGCAAAGAAGCCCCGGGTGATTGAGGCCAGGCGCTAAAATTCGGGCTGAAATGTTGAATTGATTTATTCTTGGCGGCAGGGGTTTAAGCGAAATTAACACAGTTAAAAAATTTGCTTGGAATATACCCAAGAACAGGTTAGACATTGATTGCTGTTCCCGGTGGTAAATCGAATTGGTTTGGGGCAACCAGGGTCACAGCAATCCGTTCATCGTTGCTAGTATTGGTTTTTAAGACCGATCATTTTAAAAAAATGCAAGCTAGTGGCAGATTTGAAATGGGACCTGAAAGATAGGTCCCGCGAAAAGAGCTCATGAGATCAAATCAGCAAAATAAGCGTTCACGCGGACGTAGTAATAATAATCACAATCGTAATAAAAACAGCAATCCGATGACTCGCAGTTACGAAAGTAATGGCCCAGACGTTCGTGTGCGGGGAAATGCAGCCCATGTGGCTGAAAAATACGTGCAACTCTCGCGTGATGCCAACAGTTCTGGTGATTCTGTGGCGGCGGAAAATTATCTGCAACATGCGGAGCATTATTTTCGAATTATTTCGGCAGCTCAGGCCCAGCAATTGGCGCAGCAGCAAGCGCAAGCAGCACGCGCTGAACAACAACAAGGACAGCGCCAGCCGGATAATCGCGGCGATAAAAGCGGTGATGTTCAGCCAAATATTAGTTCCGGGAACGCTGAGGCATCTCAACAGGACGAAAATGGTTCGGCATCGGCTGGTTCAAGTGAAAACGTGGTGAGTTCGGATAAGGAAGTTGCTGGCGTTTCTGAACAGGATCAACAAAAGCCAAAACGTGCCCCCAGAGAACGGCGGCCGCGACGTCGCCCAGTTGCTGAAAAAGTTGTAGCGACAGAGGGAACGAAAGCAGATGCTGCACTAGTTGATGTTGCACCAGCTAAGGCTGCACCAGCTAAAGCTGCACCAGCTAAAGCTGTGCCGGTTGATGCAACTGAACCTATGAATGATCCGGCAAATGCTCCACAGCCCGATGTGAGTGAATTGCCAGCTTTTGTAACCGCTGATGTGGATAGTTCGGTAGCCGAATAGGTGTTTGGAGCTGACTAAGTGTTGAATTTTGATTTTGAATAGATACGGAAATATTGCTGATTGAAGTAACGAGAGATAATTGCTCAAAAATTATAGGAGTTCAATATGCCTTATAATTACACCAGTTTTTCCTCTGATGAATATGACCTTAGCAAGTTTGCCGGGCCTCATGCCGGGGATAAAGCACCTGATGCGACCTTTACCATGGCTGATGGCTCAAGCCGTCAATTGCTTGATTTTGATGAAGATTTTCTTGTGATTGAGATGGGCAGTGTGACTTGTCCGCTGTTTCAGAGTCGGCGAAAAACCATGGCGCAATTGAGCGCTCAATTCAAAAATGTAAAATTTGTTGTGCTTTATGTGCGTGAAGCACATCCCGGGGCAAAAATCAGGCAGCATGAGGTTATGGGGGATAAATATTCTTCTGCTCAAAAGCTTGATGATGGCAGTGGTGATCTTCGTGAAGTTCTGGTGGATGATATTGAAGGGCATGCCCACAAACTTTATGGCAGTTATCCCAATGCGGTTTTTGTTGTTAACAAAAACGGGTGTGTTGTTTTTACCTCGGACTGGAATGATGCCAATGCAACAGGGCGGGCGTTAAAACTTTTGCTTGCAGGTAAGCCGGCTAATGTGCGCAGTTTTTTTAAGCCAGCTCTTCCCAAAGTTGGCATTGCAACATTTAAGCGAAGTGGAAAGGGTTCTGCCCTGGATTTTTTCAAGGGGCTTCCCGTTCTGTTCTGGCAAAATATGATTAAGCGAAACTGGCGGGTTATCACGGGCAAAAAGCCGCGTGTTGCCCCTGATTCTTTTTGCTGATCTAGAAATTTGTTAGCTACCTTTTTTCTTTAAAATTTCTTCCTATATTTGATAGGCTGGATGTGCCGAAAATTGGGCGTCCGGTTAGAACATATGCTTCAGGCGAGGCCGTTTATGCCAATTTTGGGTAAACGGGGGTTCGCGCAATACAAAAAGGGAGCTGCCAAATGAATATTGAGAAATATACCGAGCGGGCTAAAGGATTTATTCAAAGCGCCCAGACGCTGGCTTTGGGGCAGGGGCATCAGCAATTTCTTCCCCTGCATCTGTTAAAAGTTCTTATGGATGATGATCAGGGGCTTGCCTCCGGCTTGATTGAAAAATCCGGAGCTGATCCAAAAACTGTTCGACTTGGTGTTGAAGCGGGTTTGAAAAAAATCCCTCAGGTTAGTGGGTCTGACAGTCAGGTTTATATGAGCCGGGAAATGGCCAAACTATTTGAGCAGGGTGAAAAAATTGCTCAAAAATCCGGTGACAGTTACGTCACCGTTGAGCGATTATTATTGGCTTTGACAATCGAGAAGGGCAACGAAGCGTCAAAAATCCTCTCGGAGGCAGGTTTAACGGCCGCCAATCTCAATGAAGCGATAAATGATTTACGCAAAGGGCGTACTGCCGACAGCGCTTCGGCGGAAGACAGTTATGATGCTTTGAAAAAATATGCCCGCGATCTGACTGAAGCTGCCCGCGAGGGCAAGCTTGATCCGGTTATCGGGCGCGATGAAGAAATCAGGCGCACAATTCAGGTTTTGTCTCGACGGACAAAAAACAACCCGGTGCTTATTGGTGAACCCGGTGTGGGCAAGACCGCAATTGCTGAAGGGTTGGCCCTTAGGATTGTTAATGGTGATGTGCCGGAAAGCCTTAAGGAAAAATCCCTGATGGCCCTTGATATGGGATCACTGATTGCCGGGGCTAAATATCGGGGTGAGTTTGAGGAACGGCTAAAATCTGTGCTCAATGAAGTGACTGATGCCAATGGGCAGATAATTTTGTTTATTGATGAAATGCATACCCTTGTTGGTGCCGGTAAGGGCGATGGGGCCATGGACGCCTCCAACCTGTTAAAACCTGCTTTAGCGCGGGGTGAATTGCATTGTGTGGGTGCAACCACTCTGGACGAATATAAAAAGCATGTGGAAAAAGACCCGGCGTTAGCGCGGCGGTTTCAACCGGTCGTTGTCGCAGAATCAACGGTTGAGGATACTATTTCCATACTTCGTGGTTTGAAAGAAAAATATGAATTGCATCACGGGGTGCGAATTTCTGACAGTGCTCTGGTTAGTGCTGCAACCCTTTCCAACCGTTATATTTCTGATCGGTTTTTGCCGGATAAGGCCATTGATCTCATGGACGAGGCGGCGGCGCGTTTACGCATGGAAGTGGATAGCAAGCCAGAAGAGTTGGACGAGCTGGACCGACGCATTATGCAGCTTAAAATTGAACGTGAGGCCTTAAAAAAAGAGAAGGATGATGCCTCTAAAAACCGTTTGAATAAGCTTGAAGAAGAACTGGCGGATCTGGAAGAAGAATCCGATGCCCTTACCCAGCGCTGGCAACGTGAAAAGCAAAAACTTGCCGGAGCCAATGAGCTTAAGGAAGAGCTTGATCATGCCCGCACCCAGCTGGAAGTGGCTCAGCGGGAGGGCGATCTGGCCAAGGCTGGAGAGCTTGCCTATGGGGTAATTCCTGATCTGGAGCAAAAAATTGGCGAGGCAGAAGCGCTGGGGGAAGAAGGCTCGGACACCTCAATGGTGGAAGAGGTGGTTTCACCTGATCATATTGCCCATATTGTTTCGCGCTGGACGGGGATTCCGGTGGATAAAATGCTCGAAGGGGAGCGCGAAAAGCTGCTTCGTATGGAAGAAGAGCTGGGCAAGCGCGTAATCGGTCAAAGCGAGGCATTGGAGGCGGTTTCAAAAGCGGTTCGGCGCTCCAGAGCCGGATTGCAGGACCCCAATCGTCCTATTGGCTCATTTATGTTTCTTGGTCCCACCGGGGTGGGAAAAACCGAATTGACCAAGGCTTTGGCGCAATTTTTGTTTGACGATGAAACCGCAATGGTTCGCCTTGATATGAGTGAATTCATGGAGAAACATTCGGTATCGCGCCTGATTGGTGCTCCTCCGGGCTATGTTGGTTATGATGAGGGCGGAGTGTTGACCGAGGCAGTGCGTCGTCGTCCCTATCAGGTGGTTTTGTTCGATGAGATCGAAAAAGCCCACCCGGATGTGTTCAACGTGTTGTTGCAGGTGCTCGATGATGGCAGGCTGACCGATGGTCAGGGTCGCACCGTGGATTTGCGCAATGTGGTGATAATCATGACCTCAAACATCGGTTCTGAATTTTTATCAGAACTAAAAGACGGAGAAAGTGTCGAATTGGTTCGCGGCCGGGTTATGGATAAGCTGAAAACTTCATTCAGGCCGGAATTTCTCAACCGGATTGATGAAGTTTTGTTGTTTCACCGGTTGGAACGCCAGCATATGGGAGCAATTGTTGATATTCAATTTGCCGGTTTGCAAAAACTTCTGGGCGGGCGTGATATTGAGATTTCTCTTGATGATGATGCCCGCGAATGGCTGGCCGAGAAGGGATATGATCCGGCCTATGGGGCGCGTCCGTTAAAGCGGGTGATCCAGCGTGAAGTGCAGGATGCTTTGGCTGATCTGGTATTATCTGGTAAAATTGGCGATGGCTCAAAGGTTGAAGTCAAGGCCGGTGAAAACGGGCTGTTGATTGGCGTTAAAGATTAAACAGCATTGGTGGCCTAGGGTCCTGACCCTAAAGCTAAATAGTAGCAGCCCTGCTTCTTTTTGAGCGGGGCTGTTATGCGTTCGGGTTGAATTTCCAACACATGTCACAAACCGTGTCACCTCTGGAGAGTGTTTTTTTGCGCGCGTAGTGGTTTCGCTTTCCGTTGCCTGCCATTACATCAGCTCCTGGCCAGTCATAGAGGCACCAGGAGGCATAAAACGCATCCAGCTCTCCCTTGTCTCCCTGTTCCTCGGTTAGCGTGCGCACAAAAGCCTGGGGAGGGCACCATGTCCAGTCCGTGTGTAGAACGCCGTTATTTTTGCGCACTTTCACTTCATATCCGGGCCGGCCCGGAGCGCTAAAAGGAAATATCAGCATCGCCCGAACGGTGCGTTCGATGCGGTGTGCCGGGTTCTTGCTGGTCAGGCGAAAGGGCAGGGAGATCAGAGCGATAGCGCGTTCATAGATTTTCCAGCCCACATCGGCGGTCAGGTCAGCGGCGCGGGTTTTGGATTGTCCGTTTTCAAGCAATATTTGATAGGATGCCGTAGTAATGATGGCAAGATAGACATTGATACGGTTTCCCAGTGTTGGAATAAGATGCAGACGGGCGATGGGTATCAGTGCTTCCGTGCGCTTCCAGACTAAGCCCATCAGGCGCTTGATATCAGAATGGAGCCAGCGACCGTGCTCAGGATCAGCGGGATCAAGCAAACGACCCTGAAGAATATGACGGGCGCTGCGCCGGATCCAGGGCTTAAAAACCAGTTTAAAAATCCGGATCTGCAATCTGATTTTCCATGAATTTTCTTTCATTCAAATTACCTCGTCATGCACAGGGTTGGGTTATATTCGATCAAGCCACATCTAATTACTACATTCTTTTTATTGCTTCCAGTTACTGGAAGGTCAAGCGCCAAAATAGCCATAATAATAAGTTTGTGGTATTTGCCGAATATCTGAATGGGCGGTAATTTCTGAAGAGTCAGATTAATTAAGAAATGGAAAACTGATGGGTACTTTTCGCGAGCTGCATATAAGCGGTGATCCTTTTATTCTGGCTAATGTCTGGGATAAAGGGTCGGCGCGTATGATGGCTTATATGGGTGCCAAGGCGCTGGCCACTTCGTCTGCCGCGCACGCTTTTACCCAAGGGGTGTCAGATATGGGCAATGTGGGGCGGGATGAGGCAATTGCCCATGCGCTGGAATTGGCTAATGCAACTCACCTGCCGTTGAGCGCTGATCTGGAAAATGGCTATGGGGATGAGCCAATGCATGTGGCGTTGAGCATTGAAATGGCCGCAAATTCTGAGCTTGCGGGCTGTTGCATCGAAGATGTGCAACCATCAAATGCAATGCCTTATGAATTTAGCAAAGCGGTTGAGCGCATTGAAGCGGGGGTTGAGGCGGCAGCAAATTTTAGACAAAAAACCGGTGCTGATTTTGTTTTAACCGCCCGGGCCGATGGAATTTTAGTGGGACAATATGGGCTTGATGAGGCCATAAAACGGCTGAAGGCTTTCGAAAAAGCGGGGGCCGATGTGCTCTATGCGCCAATGCCTGAAAATATGGATGATCTGGCAATGATTTGTAATTCGCTGGAAAAGCCGGTGAATGCCCTGTGTGCCGGGCCGTTTGCTCGCTTTGCATTGAAAGATTTTGCCAATATCGGAGTGGCGCGGATATCTCTGGGTTCGGCGATGGCAAGGGTTACCCATCAGGCAATTTTGGATTGCGGGAGTGCAATGTTTGAAAACGGGAATTTTGGTTTGCTTGAAGGGGCGGCATCGGGTTCAAAAATTGATTCTATGCTTTTGGGCGGAATAGAAACGAAATGAATTACCGAGAAGTGGCAATTCTTACAGGCTCTGCATCGCGCTGCATTAGATCTCGGATCTGATCAACTGTTTGGGCAAAGGTGATCTGATCGCGGGCCTCAAGAGATTTGTCGCGGGGCAATTGTATCCCTAAAGGGTCAACCGGGTTGCCGTTTATTCTCACCTCAAAGTGCAAATGGTTGCCGGTGACATTGCCGGTAGAGCCTATATAGCCGATCAGCTGGCCTTGTCGAACTGTGCCTCCGGCAACAATTCCATCGGCAATTCTATCCATATGTGCATAGCGGGTAAGATAGCCGTTTACGTGTTGTAATTCCACAAACCGGCCAAAGCCTGAAACCCATTGGGCGCGCCTGACAACGGCATCGCCGGCAGCATAGATGGGGGTTCCTCTTGGTCCTGCCAGATCAATGCCGGCGTGCAATTTACGGGTCCCAAAAATCGGGTGAATCCGCATGCCAAATCTTGAACTGAGGCGTCCGCCCCCTTCTACGGGTCGACGAATAAGAAAGCGTTTTCCCGTATCGCCATTGGGATCATAAAAATCGATTTCGCCATCATCGCCTAAATATCGAAAAAATTCGCGCTTTATGCCATCAAGAGTCAGGGCCACGTATAGCAATTCCTGATTTCCGGAAATATCGGGTTCAGTTTGCAATATTTCAAAACTGTCACCGATAGAAATGCGATTGTTCAGATCAATGTCATAGGAATAAAGGGAGACGATCTTGTCGATTTTTTGATCGTTCAGATTATATATACGAGCGGTTTCCCAGATCGATCGATATATTGTGGGCAGATTGTTGACGTTGATTTCTTCAAAATCTTCTTCAGGGAATTCGATTTCGGGGGGTGCCAACCCCAACACATAGCGACCGGTATCTGTTAGTGCCACCGTTGCCCGATGAGTGTCGCCAACATAGATCGAAGTGCGATAGGGGATCAGGGTGTCGTTAGTTCTGTTGGGGCCAAAAAGAATGCGCAAATGGGAATTTGCAGGCAGGACCGGAGAGGGGAAAACATTTTTCATGGCATCGAGCACGGCGGCGCTCATATTGGCAGTAAATCCATTTTGAGCCAGGGCCTGAGAAAAATCAGTTTCTTCGCGAAATGTAAGAATACGTTCGGAGCGACCCAATACCTGATCGGAAGCCAGGGTGGTTTTGGCTATTACCGACAGATTTTCAATTTCTCCGAAAATGGCGTTGGAGTTGGCGGAAAGGCCGCTGTTGAGTTCAATAATTGAGCCGTTCTGGGCCGCATATCCAAGAGCTGTGATATCTGAGGGGGAATATGAACTCTCAAGACTAAGTTGGGCAAACTCTGCCGCACCAACATCGCTTACGATCCGTGGGGGGGGGCTGTTAAGGGGCAATTCGACATTGCGAATGGTAATTTCCCCCTCAACATTTGCACCATAAATATCCGTGGAAATAAGGTCGGCGCTCAAAGGCTCCCCCCGAACAGAAGTGCGCCGAAGCAGCTCTACCGGGTCATATTCTGGAATTTCAAGGGACAGGGAAGTGGCAACCGTTGCAAGAGTTGCCCTTATGCGATCAAAGGGCTGTTTGCGGATGCGTGAAATTCCCAAATCATCAACACGGACACTTGCTTCGATGATTTCGCGCTCCGAGCGGGTTTGAGCAATCGGGCGCAGGCGTTCGGTTTTACCAATATAGGAAAAATCCCGCACCGTGGTTTCGGTCTCAATCAGAAGGGCTTCATAGGGGGTGGAAAAAGTGTCCTGACCAAGAAACGAAACATAAAGGGCACCACCCATTAGCAATACAGAAGTCAGGCCGGTCATTATGGCGCCGGCAAGCCATGACAAAGAAAGCTCACGCCCCTGGGGAATGTCGCCCTGGGTGGATTGCGATGTAAGGGGCACCCCGTCTTCGTAGCCATTGTCTCGCAGCACGGCGGCATGGCGAATTGATTGGTCTTTATTCACTGGTATCCTTAAATATCTCAATTATTCCAATAGTAAATGGAATATGCCCAAAGCGAAATATTATTGATCTATAAATCGTCTGATTGCTTGCTGCCAGCAGAATCTGTTCACAATGTGATTAAGAGCGCTGCCATTATCTGTCTCGCGGCTCGCATCGTTTTGCCAGTGACGCTTAAAAGCTACTGGCAAAGCTGAGCCTGCGACGCGCGCCGCATAGGCGGCGGCGGCACTTGTGCCGCTTTCTTGCGCACAATTGAAAGTTTTCAAACCGCTTGCCACTTCATACAATTTACGTCATTGCGAGAAGCAAAGCGACGAAGTAATCCAGAATTTTCAAACACCAAACTGGATTGCCGCGCTCCCCTTGGTCGCTCGCAATGACAACAATATTGCTGGTGCAGCCAGAGCGTCCCGCTAGGGCATGAACGTAGTTGAATTGGTTCAGAAGCCTTTATTGTAACTGAAAGTTTTTCACCGCCCCGGAAAGTATCCCAAAAAAAAGAAAAATAGGGCATTTGATGTGTTGACTCAGCATGGGTCTGGACATATAACCCGCCAACGTCAGCGAACTGAGAAGAATATGGTTCAAAATTCACTGGCTAGCCGATTGAAAGTGTTAACAAAATTCTTTTTTTCGGTTGATACAAAATAGGGTGTTGACAGAGTGTTTTCTCTCTCATATAACCCGCCAGCACTAGCGAGACAGACTAACTTAAAAGTTCTTAACGTTGGTGACTTCTAAAAAAGGCAGAATTTATGCCGGGTTTGCCGGTAATGTTTTGCTGTTTTGTTGTCTTTAGTATATAAGACAATAAGGACGCTTTTCCCTTTAGGGACTTGGGTCAGCTCTTTGATAGTGTGAAGAATGGAAGAAAGAGAAACGTGGACGGCGAGGTTCTTGCGAGCTGGAATAGGTTTTAAAGTTTAGCAATAAACATTAAGATTTAAACTGGCGAAACAGACTTCGATGGGTGTACGTTTCTATTAGAGAACACCATTGGTAATTAGATGCCGTGAGGCATTTAAAGACAAATGTGGTGTCCTCGTCAAAATAAGTAAACGTGCATGCGTCGACCAAGTCAGAATATCAAACTTGAGAGTTTGATCCTGGCTCAGAACGAACGCTGGCGGCAGGCTTAACACATGCAAGTCGAGCGCTCTACTTCGGTAGAGAGCGGCAGACGGGTGAGTAACGCGTGGGAACCTACCTAATAGTACGGAATAGCCCTGGGAAACTGGGAATAATACCGTATACGCCCTCTTTGATTGGTTCATTGAGGGGAAAGATTTATCGCTATTAGATGGGCCTGCGTTGGATTAGCTAGTTGGTGAGGTAATGGCTCACCAAGGCAACGATCTATAGCTGGTCTGAGAGGATGATCAGCCACACTGGAACTGAGACACGGTCCAGACTCCTACGGGAGGCAGCAGTGGGGAATATTGGACAATGGGCGCAAGCCTGATCCAGCCATGCCGCGTGAGTGATGAAGGCCTTAGGGTTGTAAAGCTCTTTCAATGGTGAAGATAATGACGGTAACCATAGAAGAAGCCCCGGCTAACTTCGTGCCAGCAGCCGCGGTAATACGAAGGGGGCTAGCGTTGTTCGGATTTACTGGGCGTAAAGCGCACGTAGGCGGATTGACAAGTTAGGGGTGAAATCCCGAGGCTCAACCTCGGAACTGCCTCTAAAACTGTCAATCTCGAGACCGGAAGAGGTGAGTGGAACTCCTAGTGTAGAGGTGGAATTCGTAGATATTAGGAAGAACACCAGTGGCGAAGGCGGCTCACTGGTCCGGTACTGACGCTGAGGTGCGAAA
>JAKISW010000056.1 GCA_021648375.1 Devosiaceae bacterium | reverse complement strand
TGTTGTTGACGCGCAGGAAAATCCACTGCCCACCATTCAGTTCAAAAGATTCTATGAAGTTCAGACCAATATCAATCTGACCGGACATATTTTGAATTCTCTATTGGTTATTGCTTCCAATGACGCTTTGGCCAGAGTTGGCGATGATGCCGATGTTCTGCGCAAGGTTCTTGATTTGGCCGCGTTGCGGGCATCTGGCGAAATCCGTCAGTCCGAGCAAGAGCTTGTGGCATGGTTCAGAGAGCAGGGAATCACTGTCAACGAAGTTGATCAGGCACCGTTCCGCGATGCGGTTCTTCCCCTGTTGACCGGCGAAGGCGTTCCCTACACCATGGAACAGTTCGACCGTTTGGCTGCTATTCCAGGAAACTAGTAAAAGACGAGAAACTAGTATGAACGACCATAAACAGACACCGGGACGCGCACCAGATGCGCGTCCTGACATTGTGTTCGCAGATGAAGAGACTGATCTGTCTGATTTTAGTCTGGTGGATTTGCCAGGATTGATTGCGCTCTGGACATTGGCAATCATAGTTTTTGTGCAGTTTTTTACCCGTTATGTGCTCAATGACAGCCTGGCCTGGACAGAAGAAATTGCCAGGTATGTGCTGGTTATTGTTGCCTATTTTGGCGCGGTTGCTGTGACCCGCAAGGGCACTCATATTTTCCTTGAATTCTTTTATCGCTATCTTTCACCCCCGGTTGGCAAGTGGCTGGCGGTAGTTATGGAATTTTTCTCAATGGCCCTTTATGGATATCTGGCCTATCAGGCAGTGATTTTGGCGCAAAAAACCCGTACTAAAATGGCCTCCGTGGAAATCCCCAAAAGCATTCTTTATTGGGCGGTTGCTGTCGCCCTTGCCGCCATGGCTGTTTTTTCGCTTTATTGGCTTATTCGCAAGATTTCCCAACCCCCTGAACAAGTTGTAGCCGAGCTGGAAAAGCGCTCGCTTAGTGATATATCCGATTGATTTGAAAGCATTTTTTTGATGGCTTTAATTATTTTATTTGTTGTTTTGTTTGTATTGTTGCTGGCCGGAGCGCCGGTGGCTGTGGCCCTTGGCGTCTCTTCGTTGATATTCATTTTGATGGATGGACTGCCCAGCGTTGTTGTGCTGCACAATATGGTCAACGGCATAAATTCATTCCCGCTTATCGCAGTTCCATTTTTCATCATGGCCGGACACCTTATGAACTCGGCTGGCATAACCACCAAGATTTTTGCTTTCGCTCGGTCAATCGTCGGCTGGATGCACGGTGGTTTGGGCCATGTTAACGTCGGAGCCAGCGTGATTTTTGCTGGCATGTCCGGAGCGGCGGTTGCCGATGCGGGCGGGCTTGG
The DNA here is from genome assembly GCA_021648375.1 of Devosiaceae bacterium. GTDB lineage: Bacteria > Pseudomonadota > Alphaproteobacteria > Rhizobiales > Devosiaceae > DROE01. The sequence goes on along the minus strand of JAKISW010000056.1, from coordinate 9,758 downwards.
AAATATCGAAATCAAAGCCATGCGCGAGGCTGGATATGACACTGATTTTTCGGTGGGGATAACAGCGGCATCCTCCACCATTGGCCCCATAATTCCGCCATCACTTCCTCTGGTGGTTTATGGGGTCATAGCCAATACTTCCATCGGACAATTGTTTGCTGCCGGACTTATTCCGGGCATGCTGATGGCTTTCTCCCTGATGTTCATGGTGGCGGTTTATGCCAAAATTCGCAATTATCCCCGTGATGATCGCTTTGTCTTATCTGTATTCTTTCACACATTATGGCACGCAATTCTGCCTCTTATGACACCTCTGATTATCATAGGTGGTATTTTAACTGGAGTATTCACCCCGACAGAAGCTGCAATTGCAGCGGTCGCTTATGCATTGTTCTTAGGGGTTTTTGTATATCGCACCCTTGATCTGAAGCGGATTTTGCGGGTGTCCATTGATACCATTGATACAACGGCCTCCATTATGATGATTGTTGCTGCTTCGGCAATTTTTGCATGGATTCTGACCGCAAATCAGGTCGCTGAAATGTTTGCTGGACAGCTTTTGAGCTTTACCGATAATCGCGTGGCGATACTTTTAATCATTATGCTCATTGTGCTGATTGTCGGCTGTTTTATGGAAACATTGGCAGCCATTACAATCCTGACCCCGGTTTTGCTGCCGGTGGCTGTGCAGATGGGCGTTGATCCGGTGCATTTTGGTATCATCTTAATCCTCAACCTGATGATTGGATTGCTGACGCCTCCTGTGGGACTGGTATTGTATGTACTTTCCAAGGTTTCGGGGGTGCCGTTTGAGAGATGTGTCATTGCGACTGCACCATTCCTGGTACCGCTGGTTCTGGTGCTTTTGCTGCTCACATTCTTCCCTCAGCTTTCCATGTGGCTGCCTGAGTTGCTCTATCGGTAATTAATAAATTACAATTGTGCATAACTAATTCTTTAAGGACGAAAAATGAGTGTCACTGAAAAATTTGACCTTACAGGAAAGGTAGCGCTGGTTACCGGATGCAAACGGGGCATTGGCCGTGCAATGGCAGTGGCGCTTGGGCAGGCGGGTGCCGATATTATCGGGGTTAGCGCAACGCTTGAAAAATCTGGTAGTGAGATAGAGAAAGAAATTACCGCGTTCGGCCGAAAATTTTCCGCCTATAAGTGCGATTTTTCTGACAAAAAGGCCTTGATGGACTTTGCCAATGAAGTTCTGTCTCAGCATCCAAAAATTGATATTCTGGTCAATAATGCTGGCACCATAAAGCGGGCACCTGCTGCCGAGCATTCGGATGAATTTTGGGATGAAGTCATTGAAGTCAATCTTTCAGCTCAATTTCGCCTGACCCGAGAGATCGGCCGCTCAATGCTTGAGCGTGGATCAGGCAAAATAATTTTTACAGCGTCTCTGCTGACTTTTCAGGGGGGTATTACAGTGCCCGGCTATGCCGCTTCAAAAGGGGGAATTGGTCAATTGACCAAGGCGCTTGCCAACGAGTGGGCCGGGTCAGGAATTAACGTCAACGCCATCGCTCCGGGCTATGTTGAAACTGATAACACGCAGGCACTCCAGGATGACGAGAAGCGCTTCAATTCAATTCTAGAGCGAATTCCGGCCGATCGATGGGGGCGCCCTGAAGATTTTATGGGGCCTGTGGTTTTCCTTGCCTCGGATGCATCTGACTATGTGCACGGCACTATTCTGACTGTCGATGGCGGCTGGATGGGGCGATAACACTCTTCGAGTGGAACACTCTTCGGGTGGAACACTCTTCGGGTGGAACACTCTTCGGGTGGAGTGAATTGCGGGTTCCTGTAGAAAATTTTTCGGTAAAAACCGGGTCGTCCCAATATTTGATTTTGTTTAGGGTGTTAAAAACCTTGAAGGAGATCAGCCTTGCCTCTGAAATTTCACCCCTATGACAGTGCGTGGGTAGCGCAAATTCGCAATGGCGTTGTGGATGATTACAACTTGTCTGCTGAGCGCTCTATCTCCGATGGCGCTGGTAATCCCTGCCGACATTGTTTGCAATTTATTCCTGAAGGGGAAGAATTTTTAATTTGTGCCGCGCGACCATTTCCGGCGTTGCAACCCTATGCTGAAACCGGGCCGATATTTTTGTGCGCGGAGAATTGTGTTGCGTGGGCAGGGCAGGGAATACCACCCATATTGTGCCATAGCCCGGATTATTTGCTAAAGGGATATAGTGCTGACTGTCGGATTATCTATGGCACCGGCAAAATCACACTGAAGGCTGATATTGAGCCGACGCTGGTTGAGATACTGGCGCAACAAAAAGTGGCCTTTGTCGATGTGCGTTCGGCGCGTAACAATTGTTTTATGTGTAGAGTGACCGGCGATATACCGGCCGAGGGTAAAAAAGCCCACACCCTGTCATAGCATGAGTAAAGTGAATGGAACCGGCGGGGGGCGGGGAAGCGTCCTTTGGATGTAATAGCCATAAGTAAATCATACGAAGTGTGTGGTACGCCCGGAAAGATTCGAACTTTCGACCGTCCGATTAAAAGTCGGATGCTCTACCACTGAGCTACGGGCGCATACCAAAACAAACCAAAACAAAGGTCTGTTCCTGAATTGCATTTTAACCAGTTGAGAGTGCACCGGTCAAATATGCTACCGGTTTTTCAACCGGTTATTGCGCCGGAACATAGACATTGGCCCGGCTCTGTCAACTACAATATGTCACTAACTAAATATTGTTTGCCTGTGGTTAAAACGCCCTCTAGTTTTGTTCTTCATATTGCACCGGCAAACAGTTGATGCCCACCCTGTCAATTCTGCGGCATAATGTTTCAGCCTCAGAATAATTGCTGATTGGTCCCAGAACCAGACGGAAGTTTTCATTTTGAAAAGGATCTGAAATGGCCGGGGTTAATCCGATTAGTAAAGCACCGATATTATTTGAAATTTCCTGCCAGAGCGAGGCAGCATTTTCAAACGAAACGGTTTCTCCAACTGCAATGGCAAACATTGTCTGGCTGATATTAACATCACTCCATTCGGTGTTTACAATCGGCAAACTGGCAACGTTCTGATCCACCGTCATATTTTTGTCTTGCGCCTGATCTGGAATTTGGGATTGCATTTCCCCATTGCCAGCTTGGTCCATCGATGCATTATCAGGAGCCATGTCTTCAGAAACTGCACCATCAGACGGCATGCTTCCATCCGGAGCTGAAAGTGGTGGGGGGACAGGTTGCATTAGTTCGCCAAGGGGAACGGATGCACCAAACAGAGGGGTGCGAGAAATCTCAACGCTTCCGCCCTCGGCAATAATTTCTTCTTCTTCACTTGTGCCAATGGAGGCAGTGATGGACAGTCGATCAATATCCATTCTTTCAGGAACAATTTCCAGCAACATGGGAATTGAAGTTTCAAGGGCACCAACTCTTTGGTTGACTGCGCTTCTGTCTCGCTCAGAAAGCGAAAACTGCGCTCGCATCTCGTTGGCCCGTTGCAACAGAATATTCTGCTCAATTTTTAATTGCGCAATTTGGGATTGTAACTGGTTAAAAGTTCCCCCTTGCACACGATTGGCGTGCAATCCACCAAAAAAACCATCGGGAATAAATGTGGAAACCGAACTGCTAATAACTGCAATGCCCACGGCAATAAGCGCGCTCACACCCCAAAACGTTAAATCTGCCTGTTCCGGGTCGTATTGATCTTGTGTCTGGGATTCTTCAGTCAATATATTGCCCATTATAAACTACGAATCACTTTAATTGATTTAACTTAGCATTGTTTAAGTTATTATTGCTTTGCCAACTTCTTGTTGCCATAAAATCGTCACAAAAGATCACCCGGCAAAAAACCATCCTGTTTGAATAATCCGTCGGGTTTAAGGGGGACATATGGACGAGTTAACTACAATTATTCTGGCTGCAGGCGATGGCACGCGCATGCGCTCCTCCCTGCCCAAATTGCTGCATCCGGTTGCAGGAATGCCCATTGTCGGCCATGTGATAAACGCGGCGATTGCTGCCGGTTCCAATAATATCGCCATTGTTACCGCTCCGGGTCAGTCTGAGATGAAAAAACTGATTGCTGATCTGGTGCCAAAAGCAAAGGTTTTTGAACAAAAAGATCGTCTTGGTACAGCTCATGCGGCTAAAATGGCAAAAGAGGCATGGAAAAGCACAGATGGATATATTGCGGTTGTTTATGGCGATCATCCTCTGCTGCAGGCAAATAATTTTTCCGCAGTTTTACAACGCCTGGATGATGGTTTTGATGCGGCAATTTTAGGATTTGAGCCAGATGATCCAAGTGGTTATGGCCGCTTTATTGTCGAGGGTGATAACCTGCTGGATATCGTTGAGCACAAGGATGCCAATGAAGAACAACTTAAAATTGGTCTTAGTAATGCTTGCATATTGACCTTTAAGGCAGATGTTTTTCGCCAGTTGATTACAAAGGTTGATAATGCCAACGCCCAGTCAGAATATTACCTGCCCGATCTTGTGAAACTGGCAAATATTGCCGGATTCAAGGTTGGCTATGCCATCGCTGATGCAAATGATGTGGTTGGTGTGAATTCACGCCCCCAACTTGCCCATGCTGAAATGCTGTTTCAACAGCGTCTGCGTGAAAATTTTATGGAAAACGGGGTAACTCTTCGTGATCCTCAAACTACCTATTTCAGCTTTGACAGCAAAATTGCCAGCGATGTTACAATCGAGCCGAATGTGGTTTTTGGTCCTGATGTGAATATTGAACAAGGTGTTTTGATCAAGGCATTTTCTCATATTGAGGGCGCCCATATTGGCAAAAATGCCATTGTCGGACCGTTTGCCCGATTGCGCCCTGGTGCTGATCTGGCCGCAAATGCCAAGGTCGGAAATTTTTGTGAAGTAAAAAATGCGCAGATAGGCGAGGGGGCCAAGGTAAATCACCTGTCCTATATTGGCGACGCAACAATCGGCAAAGACGCCAATATAGGCGCTGGAACCATTACCTGCAATTATGACGGGTTCGCAAAATATCACACAGAGATAGGCGAGGGCGCATCAATTGGCTCCAACACTTCTTTGATTGCGCCAGTATATATTGGCGATAACGCCATTGTCGGGGCTGGAAGCACCATAATACGCGATGTAAAAGCTAATGAACTGGCTTTAACAAGAACGGCCCAGACCAATAAAAAAGATTATGCGCCACGATTGCGCGCCAGTGCCAAGGCTAAAAAGGATGCAATGGTCAAATCGGAAGCGACAAAAACTTACAAAACAACGGGAAAAAACTAAATGTGTGGAATTGTTGGCATAATCGGCGTTGAGCCAGTGGCAGACAGGCTTTTGCAGGCCCTGAAACGTCTTGAATATCGCGGTTATGATAGCGCCGGTATAGCCACTTTGCATGATGGAATTCTTGACAGACGGCGGGCTGAAGGAAAGCTGGCAAATCTGGAAAAACGCTTGGAAGGACAACCTTTGCCCGGAGTTACCGGCATTGGGCACACCCGTTGGGCAACCCATGGCGCGCCAACCGAAAACAATGCCCACCCCCATTCAACGCCAAAAGTTTCGGTGGTGCATAATGGCATAATCGAAAATTTTCGCGAATTGCGCGAGCAATTGTTAAAGGATGGCTATGAGGCCCAAACCGAAACTGATAGCGAAGTTGTGGCCATGCTGGTCACCCGCGAGATGGATAAGGGGGTAGAGCCAACTCAGGCGGTGGCAAAAGTGCTAAAAATGCTCAACGGAGCATTTGGTTTGGCGTTTTTGTTTGCCGGGCATGAGGATTTAATAATTGCAGCTCGACAGGGTTCTCCTTTGGCAATTGGCTATGGGGACAGGGAAGTCTATCTTGGTTCAGATGCGTTTGCTCTGGCTCCGTTCACCAATCAAATCACTTATCTTGAAGAGGGTGATTGGGCGGTTTTAACGCCTCAGGCAACAACAATATTTGATAAGAATGATAAAAAGGTCAGCCGGAAAATTGAAACTTCTTCAGCATCCGCTGCGATTGTTGATAAGGGCAATCATCGCCATTTTATGGCCAAGGAAATTTTTGAACAGCCCGAAACTATCTCCCACGCTTTAGGGCATTATCTTGATCTTACCACCGGAACGGCACCGGTTCCTGAAAACCTTCCGTTTGATTTTGCCAAACTTTCCAAAATCACTATCGCCTCGTGTGGAACTTCGTTTCTTGCTGCCTCAGTTGCCAAATACTGGTTCGAGCGCTATGCGCGCCTGCCGGTGGAAGTGGATATTGCATCTGAATTTCGCTATCGTGAACCGCCCATGGTTGAAGGTGGGCTTTCATTGTTTATCTCTCAATCCGGAGAAACTGCCGATACCCTTGCCGCTCTGCGCTATTGTGCCGGGCAGGGGCAGCATATCGCCTCGATTGTAAATGTAGCAGAATCCACCATTGCCAGAGAATCAGACATCGCGTTTCCTCTGCTTTGTGGACCCGAGATAGGTGTAGCCTCCACCAAGGCACTCACTTCGCAACTGGTGGTGCTTGCCTCTCTTGTGGTGGCGGCAGGACGAGCCCGCAATGTGCTTGATAGTGAAAAAGAGCAGGAGCTGGTGAAAGCTCTATTGCACTTGCCAAGCGCTGTTACTAAAGCTTTGGCTGACGAAAGTAAAATTAAGAACGTGGCAAAAAAACTCTCCAGAGCCAATAGTATTTTTTATCTTGGTCGCGGTCCGATGTTTCCGGTTGCTCTGGAGGGGGCATTAAAACTCAAGGAATTGTCCTATATTCACGCTGAGGGTTATGCCGCAGGTGAGTTAAAGCATGGTCCAATTGCTCTGGTTGATGAGCAGATGCCGATTGTGGTTGTGGCCCCGTCCGATGAATTGATGGAAAAAACCCTCTCCAATATGCACGAAGTTGCAGCTAGAGGCGGCAGGGTTATTCTTATTACCGACGAGAAGGGGGCGGAGCAGGCCGGTGATGGGGTGGATGACATTATTCTTATGCCTCAAATCCACAGTTTTGTTGCACCCATTCTGGCGATTATTCCGGTACAGTTGCTGGCTTATCATACGGCAGTTTTTATGGGTACTGATGTTGATCAACCGCGCAATCTGGCCAAATCTGTTACCGTTGAATAGTAGCGCTGCTGGTGAAAGCAGATCCTGCGTAAACTACTTATGTAAACCAGTAATGCATAATTGTTCTTGCGTGTACTTGGCGGGTGAGGGCAAGTGACCTATATTAAGTGACCGGTAAAAAGAAGGATTCGCATGTATTGAGAATCTGGCCCGCATATTAAAGGGAAGCTAGCTGCTTTGACCAAAAAACCACAAAAACAGCGTAAGCGCCCTCGCGGCGCCAGAAGAAAAAATGCGCTGCGGACAGTTTACAACTGGTTTTTTACCGGCCTTGTAATAGTCGGCCCTATTGGTATCACCCTGTTTCTTGCATGGACTGCAATTGGTTTCGTTGATTCCTTCGTAAAACCCCTGATTCCCCCCCAGTATAATCCAGACAATTACCTGCCCGTGATAATTCCCGGTTTTGGGCTGCTGGTCGGGATGATTGCGGTAACCATTCTTGGTGCACTGACCGCAAATCTGGTTGGAAAATCCTTCTTGCAGTTTGGTGATAGAATTCTTGCCCGTCTGCCGGTTGTTTCCACAATTTATAGTGGCCTCAAACAGATTTTTGAAACAGCAGTCAATCAGAGTTCCCAGAGTTTTAAACAGGTTGGCCTTATTCAATATCCACGCCCCGGTCTTTGGGCAATTGTGCTGATTTCCACCCCGGCAAAAGGTGAAGTAAAAGAAAAGGTGGACGGAGAAGAGGTGTTGGGTTGTTTTTTGCCTACGACGCCAAATCCCACCTCCGGTTTTTTGTTGTTTATTCCCAAATCTGAGATAAAAATTCTGGATATGTCGACCGAGGATGCGGCGAAGCTTATTATTTCAGCCGGTCTGGTTTCCCCGGAATATGAGCGCAATACCGCCAAAATAGCCGCTGAACATGATAAAAAAATGGCTCGTGAAATGGCTGAAGAAACTGGCTCAACCACAGCAAAATCCGACAAAAACGCTGCTGAATAAAAACTGTTTCCAGTCCGTTTTAAGCGCAGTCATTACGCCGGTATTTGCATTGTATTACAATGTATTCCGCCGCCACCCTCACAAATCTCGCTTGTGTCGATCTGAACAATCCTGCGGTTTGGTTCCAGCGCCTGAAAAAGGGCACGAGCCTGTGCATCTGCTTTTGGGTCGTTAAAGAGCGGCATTACAATACCACCATTGGGAAAATAAGAATTGACGTAGGATGATGAAAAGTCATTTCCTCTTTGTGGCATAATATCCCAGTCTGGACGCCTGACCACATGAACCTCAAAGGGCTGCCCGTTGATATCGCGTGCTTTACGCATACGGGCCAGGTTTTCCAACAGGTCCCCATATTCCGGATCCAGCGGATCATCGGTAACTTCCACCACAACAACCCCTGGGCGAATTATTCGCATCAATGCATCAATATGACCATCGGTTACGGTATCTGCTTCAGAGCCTTTGAGCCAGATGATATGGCGCGCTCCGGTCATCTGACGCAATCCTTCTTCGATTTCGGCGCGGCTTTTACCGGGATTGCGATTTGGATTTAAAAGACATGTCTCAGTAGTTATCAGTGTGCCTTGTCCATCCACTTCTATTGCACCTCCTTCGCAAATGATTGGAGCTGCACTGCGCTTTAATCCTCGGCTTGTGGCAAATCGTGCCGCCAGATTTCGATCGCGATCATAACCGGGAAATTTCTCACCCCAGACGTTAAAATTCCAGTCGACAGCGATTGGGGTGTTTTCAGGCCCGTAGGCAATGGTCGGCAGGGTATCGCGCGTCCAGATATCGTAGTGAGCCATTTCAACCAGAGTAATGGAGGGTTTAAGAATTTTTTGCGCCCGATTGCGCTGAGCAGGATTGATCAGCATTGTCACCGGTTCAAACGTTGCAATGGCGTTGGCAATCACTGCCTGTTCTTCTTGAATGCGTCGCATGGCGCGATTGCCATAGGTATCAACGGCATCATTTAGTGCCATCACGCATCCCAGATGCGGTTCCCATTCCGCGGCCAGTCGCAGACCCACAGGCTTCGCCATAATCGGGCGTGTAACAGTGCCTGCCATCAGAGCAGCCAATACGTGTCGTCTTGTGAGTTGCATATGCGCACCTGCTACCCTTTTTGTTTTGGAATAATAAGACTAACAGAAACTGCAGGAGAATTCAAAAGCCTAACCCGAATCCTATCCAGGGCAGAACAATGGTTTCCATATGGGATCCGAGTGTTTCAAAATTAAAATAAGGTGAAAAGCGCTGACATTAGCAATGCGCACAACCAAATTTTAGTTAAAAAAAAGTGGATGGGTTAAAACGCTGGCACAAACGGTTTTATATCCTTGACAAGTCGAGGTGAACATAGCTAAACCGGCGCAACCTTTAGAAGAGTCACACGATTGTGGCCCTGTTGGGGGTGTAGCTCAGTTGGTTAGAGCGCCGGCCTGTCACGCCGGAGGTCGCGGGTTCGAGTCCCGTCACTCCCGCCATTTTCATGTGGATAGCCCAAGGTTCGCAAATGCCGCCAAACTAAGAGGTGGTCCTACTATTTCGACCAGTTAGCAGCCAGATTAAAATGGATCATGGTTTCATTTAGGCTGCCAATCTCGTTGGTTGTGTTTTTCTTTCATAGGCTTCGTTTGGTGTCAATATTCCGTGGGTCGAATGCGGGCGCTCAGAGTTGTAGTATGCCAGCCATTTTG
>JAKISW010000055.1 GCA_021648375.1 Devosiaceae bacterium | reverse complement strand
GCTCAAAAAATCTCCCCAGCAATGCTGTTTCGCTCTGCTGGCACGGTTCTGCCTGGATTGCAGATTTCCAACTTTAGGCAATCGCTAATATTATTGCCTGTAATCATTGCAGGGGCCGGGATATTTTGGCTTGCAGTGGTTACCACCTCAAATTTATTGTTGGTATCAGCATTTACGGCTGGAGTTCTTGCATCGTTTTTATTGCTAAGATTTTCCGGCTGGCTTTTGCAAAAAGCCTTAAAAGCATTTGCAACAACTCCCTCTGCTGCCCTTCGCAACGCTCTGCGCAATATCTACCATCCCGGCTCCAGTGCCCCGGTGGTGATTGTTTCCATTGGCATGGGTTTGGCAATGCTGCTGGTGATCGCGCTACTAAACAATAATCTATACAACCAGTTGCTTGGTGCCGTCACACAAGAAGCGCCAACCTTTGTCGCTTTGGATATTTTTCCCGACGAAGTTGAAGACCTTAATAAACTGGCTTCAAGCGAAGAAATAATGGTGCGCTTTGAAACCAACCCGATGCTGCTGGGCCTGGTCAGTTCTGTTAACGGGGTGGCCAGAGAAGATATTGGCGATGTACCTGAAGAGGCAGCTTTTTTATTATCCGGGGAAATTCCTTTGACATGGCAGCGCGATATGCCGCGCGGCACCACAGCAATTGAAGGCGAATGGTGGCCATCGGACTATTCAGGACCGGCCCTGATTTCCCTGCGCTCCTCAATAAAATCCCAACTTGGGGTAGAGGTAGGCGATATAATTGAGTTCACCGTCTTTGGGGAAACTGTTGCAGCAACAATTGCCAACTTCAGGGAATATCAATGGCAGAACGGGATCAATTTCATGGTCACATTCTCTCCAGGTCAGATTCAGGCCTATCCGTTTAATTCCCTTGGGGCCATAAAAGCTCAAGAGGGCAAAGAGAAAGACCTTGAGCGCATTCTGGCGCGCACCTTCCCTGATATCAGTTTCATTTCCGTAGGGGATGCGCTTAATCAGGTGGCTTCAATTTTAGGCCAGTTGGGATCAGCGGTGAATATTGTTGGTGGTCTGGCGGTAATTAATGGTCTCTTGGTGCTGGCTGGCACCATGGCAGCGGGGCGCAAGCAACGAGAGGCGGATGCCGTTATTCAAAAAGTCCTAGGGGCCACCAGAGGCAATGTGCTGGTGGTATTTGTTATCGAATATGGCCTGCTTGGTGCATTTGCTGCGCTCATCGCATCAGTGGTTGGTATATTTTCGGCATGGGCGATAACGGTCACCATATTGGAAATAGATTTTGCCGTTGATGGATGGCTTATTTTAGGAGTTGTCGTGGGGGCGGTATTGTTGACCATTGCCACCGGCGCCGCCACCACCTGGAGCGCCCTATCATCGCGACCGGCTCAGGTTTTGCGAAACGCATAGGGCATAAGTTCAGGGCTTATATGCAACCCTGAACTTAATTGCTTTTTGTTATCGAACGATTTCCGGCCCCATGAGCGAGTTGGGAATAAAGGTCGACATGGCTGGAAAGTAAGTAACGATGACCAAAAACAGCATCAATACCAGAACAAATGGCATTGCAGCTTTTACCACCTCAACCAGACTCATCCCCGTTATGCCAGATGTTACAAACAGATTCAGCCCGATCGGCGGAGTAATCATGCCAATTTCCATGTTTACCACCATGATGATACCCAGATGAATGGGGTCAATCCCAAGCTCCATGGCAATGGGAAATACCACCGGTGCAACAATAAGCAACAGGCCTGACGGTTCCATAAACTGGCCCCCGATCAGCAAGATAATATTAACCGCAATTAAAAACGTGAACCAGTTAAACCCGGCATCAAGCATCACCGAAGTTATCACCTGCGGTATGCGTTCGCTGGTTAAAACATGGGCAAACAGTAGCGCATTGACGATAATAAACATCAGCATGATGGTAGTGCGCGATGCATCAATCATTACTTTACGGGTTTCAGGGTTAAAGAATGCTGCAGGAAATTTTCTGGTCATCAAAGACAGGTTTTTGCCCCAAACCGGCATACTGGCCCCCATATGGCCGGGAATTCCCACCACTGAGGTTTTTGGATCACGCCACAGGATATAGGAAACGCTTATGGTAAAGCCCATGACAATCCCGACCCATAATCTCGCATTAAGCGTAAAAGTTTCGCTGCCGGCCCAGATGAAAAACGATAGCAGCATCCATACCAAAAATATCGAAACCCCATAAACTGTGCCTGAAAAACCAATTCTGGTTTTTGTTGGTGCATCTTTTTCAATCCATGGAATTTCTTTCATCGGGCCCATGTCCCGATAAATGAATAGTGCGATAAAAAATGCATAAACCGCAGCAACCGCTGCCGCTTCAGTGGGGGTGAATACCCCACCGTAAATGCCGCCAAGAATAATTATGATCAAAAACAGGCCCCATGCCGCCTGTTTGCCACCCTGTAATATTTCACCAAACCCGCGCCATGGTTCGGCAGGAAGGTTTTTGATCCGCGCTACGATATAAATTGCAATCATCAGCATTAAACCGGCAACAATGCCTGGAATAATCCCGGCAAGGAACATCCGACCAACCGAAACATCAGTAGCTGCCGCATAAACCACCATCACAATGGAGGGAGGGATCAAAATGCCAAGGGTGCCAGCATTGGCAATGATACCAGCGGCAAATTCCTTGGAATAACCCACCTCACGCATTCCGGCGATAGCGATAGTTCCGATGGCAACAACCGTTGCCGGAGACGATCCGGAAAGGGCCGCAAACATCATACAAGCCAAAACCGAAGCCATGGCCAGACCACCGCGAAAATGACCAACCGCTGCAATGGCAAAACGGATTATCCGTCGCGCAACACCGCCAGTGGACATGAAAGACGATGCAAGAATAAAAAACGGAATGGCTAAAAGTGTATATTTTTGCGATGAGGAAAACAGCAAAAGCGCCACTGAGGACATAGAATCGGTGGAGAAAAATGCGATTATCAATATCGAAGACAGGCCGAGCGATATGGATACAGGCACCCCGACAAACAGGAATGTAAGCACCATTATAAATAGGATCATAGAAACCATTTGGATTAATCTTTCAATATATCTTTGTTTTCAGCCACCAGCTCTTCTGCCTCGTGACTGGCTATGATCAATTCGCGAGTACCATTGAAAATGGCAATAGTTGCCTGGACCGAGCGATAGGCTAAAAGCGACAGGCCTATTGGCAAAATCAGATAGGCAATCCAGCGCTTGACCCGTTGATCGAGCCCCAAAGGCTCATAAAACCAGGTGGGATATTTCACGTCTTCCAGCCCCAGATCTATCTGGAACATCTTGCTCCAATAGGTCACCGCACCACCACGGGTCTCGGATCCAAAAATAAACAACCAATCAGCAGAAATCAGGATAACCGCGTATAGTACGGTACAAACGGCACCGACCAGGGCTACATACCTAAAGGTTTTTTTGGGCAACAGACGGATAAGAACATCAACCCCAAGATGAATATTGGTGCGAATGCCATAGGACATGCCAAACAATATAAACCAGGCGAACATTATCGATGTCAGCTCCAGCGCCCCGTCAATTCCCGAATTAAATCCATAGCGCAAAACCACTTGAACAAAGGAAAGCAGGGTCAGGGCTGTGAGTAAAAATGCCAGAACGTTTTCTTCAAATCTGGCAACAGCATCGGCAAATTTTCTTTCGATCAAGAATAGTGACAGAACCAAAATTGCCATGCCTGCATAGGCCCAGGCCGCTATAATTGCGCTTTCTGACATTTTATTCCCCCCAGGAAATTATTGTGGTCAATTTTATGGCACCCGCTAGGGGCGCAAAAATGAGTGCGCAACTCTATAAGCAGCGCACTCTTTTATCTTAGAAAACCAGACTGATTACATCTGGCCCGCGGCAACCGCTGCATCAATGACATCTTGTCCGATATCATCTGCAAACTGTTCCCAAACAGGCTTCATCACATCAACCCAGACCTGACGCTGCTCGTCAGTCAGCGTAACAACTACACCGCCAGCATCAATCATGTTTTGCTTGGCAACTTCGTTAAGATCAGTTGCCTTGGCATTAGCTGCGATGACTTCCTCATCAAAAATGGTCAGGAATGTATCACGCACGTCATCATCAAGACTGTCCAGCCACTCTTTGGAAGTTACAGCAAGATAGGTCAGCAACTGATGGTTAGTCTCAGTTACACCGTCCTGCACTTCAAAGAATTTTTTGGAGTAGATGTTTGACCAGGTATTTTCCTGTCCATCAACAACGCCGGTCTGCAAAGCTCCATAAACTTCAGAGAATGCAAGTTTTTGCGCAGAAGCACCCATGGCTTCGATCATGGCCACAGCCACATCAGAAGTCTGAACACGGAATTTTAGACCCTCAGCATCTGCTGGAGAGATCAGAGGACGGGTGGCAGAAAAATTCTTCAAGCCATTATATACATATCCCAGACCCACATAGCCTTTGTCTTCAATAGCGTTTAGCAGGCCACGACCAACTTCGCCCTGGGTAAAGGTGTTCACCGCATCCATGTCAGCAAACAGGAACGGCAGATCAAAAATCCGATATTTCAGGGTAAAGCTTTCAAACTTGGAAAGCGAAGGTGCAGCGATCTGAACATCGCCCAAAAGCAATGCTTCCATAACCTTGTTGTCATCAAAAAGTGTTGAGTTCGGGAAAACCTGCATACAGGCAACCCCGTTCATTTCGTCATTGATGCGCTCGGCCAGTGCGGCGGCAAATTCACCCTTGGGGTGACCGGCAGCAGCTGTAACGTGGCTGAACTTGATAACAATTTCACCAGGGTCGCAATTTTCGTTGGCAAATACCGGCGTTGCAGCCATGCCGGCAACAAGCGCGGTTATTCCGGCAATTTTCAAAAGATTTAATTTCATTAGGTTTCCCTCCCTTAAAAGACTTTGCCAAACACGATTGTGATATTTCGCAAAATAATTTTGCACACACGGTCTGGCAGCTCAATTAGCCCGATGCGAAATGCCTCAAGCCTAACCAAGTATATAGCAAACGCCGTGCCAGAATAAGGAGTTTGGCAATATTTCAGCCATTTGTCAGGGTTAACAAGCGGTTAGCGCATCTATTGCGCATCACCGACAATTAGCGGTGGGAACAAATGTACCCATTGGGAATTTTAATGGGTATGAAACCACCCATAATTTCCAGCATTGCAGCTGGGTTCAGGTTCCGGGCCGGAATTTTTGCTGATCCAGGCCCAAACGTTTCATTTTTTCATAAAGGGATTTTCGTGAAATTTTCAGATTTTCATAGGTTGGTTTAAGCGCCCCGTTATTGCGAGCAATTTCATTGGCGATAACGCCGCGCTCATAGCTGGCCATTTGCTCAGGCAGAGAAGTTTCTGTGTCAGCAACATTGTGACTTCCCTGCGGGTAAGAATTTTGTCCTTCGTTCTCGTCAATTCCCAGATCAAGGCCAAGCACAAAACGATCGGCGGCATTGCGCAATTCCCGAATATTTCCCGGCCATTTATATTGCGTTAAGCGCGCCTCAACGCTCTGGGTAATTTTTGGAACCTCGCACCTTAATCTGGTTGTGGCCAGCCTTGTCAGATGATGAAACAATAACATAATATCGCTTCCCCGCTCGCGCAGTGAGGGCAGAGCAATCGAGGCGACATTCAAACGAAAATACAGGTCCTGTCGAAAATTCAAGTCAGGGTTATTGTGGCCAAGGTCGGTTTTACTGGCAGCAACCAGCCTGATATCAAGGGGTATGGAATTGTTGGACCCCAAGCGTTCAATACAGCGATTTTCCACTACCCGAAGCAGTTTAACCTGTAACTGAAGCGGCATTGATTCAATTTCGTCCAAAAACAAAGTGCCCCCGTTGGCATGTTCCATTTTGCCAATCCGAAGTTTTTGCGCACCGGTAAATGCCCCCGCCTCATGGCCAAACAACTCGCTTTCAATAATGTCGGCAGGCAGTGCGCCGCAATTTATGGCCACAAACGGACCTGCTTTTCTCGGTCCAAAATCATGCAGGGAGCGGGCCACCACGTCTTTGCCGGTCCCGGTTTCTCCTGTGAGCAAAACATCAATTTCCGTCGCACCAAGCATTATTATCTTAGCGCGCGTATCAACAATTAACGGATGGGAACCAACCAAACGGGTTTCCAGTGAATTTTCCGTATCAAAATTTTCGCGCAACTGGCGGTTTTCCAAAACCAGTCTGCGCTTTTCCAGCGCACGCGAAATCACCGCCGAAAGATGGGCGGTTGCAAATGGTTTTTCTATAAAGTCATAGGCACCCGATCGCATGGATGAAACCGCCATGGCAACATCTCCATGGCCGGTGATAAGAATTAGCGGCAGTGTTGCATCGACTTCTAAAACCCGTTGCAAAAGATCATTACCGTCAATTCCGTTCATACGCATATCAGAGACAATTATGCCATTAAACGAGGGGGAAATCAGCGGCAATATCTCATGGGCACTGGCAAATGCCTTAACGTTATACCCATCAATTTCCAGCCCCTGCCTTAGGGCATGGCGCAAATCATCATCATCATCAACCAATAATATTTCAGCTGTTTGAGTATTCATTTCGGTGAGCATATTCATGATTTTATCTGTGCCGGTAGGGAAATGGTAAAGGCTGCGCCGCCCATCTGGCTTTGCTCCACAAGAATTTCTCCACCAAAATCATGCACGATATTATACGCAATGGAAAGGCCAAGCCCCAAACCGTCTCCCACATCCTTGCTGGTGAAAAATGCATCAAATATTTTGCTGCTATCTTCAGGAGGAACACCAAGGCCACTATCTTCAACACAAATATAGACCTTTTTATCCCTGACCTGCGCCGATATCAAAACCTCACGCCGCGAACAATCAGCAACAGCATCGATGGCGTTTGAAAGCAAATTCACCACCACCTGAGACAGGCGAACCTGACCGGCCATAACCGATATGGATGTTTCAACGGGGGAAAGAGTAATATTAACTTTTTGTTTTTTTGCTGTGGGACTAACCAGCAATACTGCCTCTTCAAGCAAAGGGGCAACCGCAACAGCCTGAGATTTTGTGCGCGGTTTTCTGGCAAAGGTTTTAAGGGTCTTTGAAAGCTGGGCCATTCTTTCCGTCATTTTGGTGATGCGGTCCAGATTTTGATCAGCATCAACCAGATTATCGCGGATCAAAAAAGCGCGCGCATTATCAGCATAAGAGCGAATGGCGGCCAGGGGTTGATTATACTCATGGGCAAGCGCGGTTGACATTTGCCCAATTGCTGCAAGTTTTGCTGACTGAATGAGACTGTCCTGAGCTTTTTTAAGGGCCGCTTCCGCCGCCACCCTCTCTTCGAATTCAATCCGCAATTTTTTGTTGGTTCCGCGCAATTGGGCCGTGCGTTCGGCTACGGTTTTTTCCAGAACAGTTGCGCTCTGTTGTTCAGTTTCCAGCCTGAGCATAATTGCGCGCCGCCGTTGCAGCAGAATAAAAACCAAAGTGCTGGCAATCAAAACAAGCAATATGGTGATGATAACAGCATTAGTTCTGGCCTGACGAACCGGCCCGTCGTTCAAAAAAACATTTAAGGTCCAGCCAATGTGGGGATAATTTTCCCCGCGCACCAGATAGGTATTGCTGAAATTGGAATATTTGACATTAAGCGTTTGCGGCTGATTTTCCCATGATTGCACATAATCATCAGGTAAAAGCGATGCCAATTGATTTCCAACAATATAGCGCCCCTTATCATCGGTTACAAAAATCAGATCATTTGAAAGTGCCCATGCATTTTCCAATTCCTGTAAACCAACCTCAACATTTACCAGTCCGACAATTTCTTCTGCTGCTCGAACACTGGCGGCAAATGCATAGGTATTTGCTTCATTTTGAGAGAAAATGGTTGCCCGCCCCAACCGCTCCTGAATTGCTGCGATGCGCAATTGCTCATTCAAAAAAAGACCGTTCAACGGGGCCAGAGAAGATTGGGCGATAATTTTGCCCCCCGGCAGGGCCAAAGATACAATGTCAGCACCAGACATGGCGGCCAACAGCCCTGAAAAACTTTGCAAATCTTGAGCAACCTTGGTTGGATCAACTTCGATTGGGTCAACTTCGGTTGGGTCAACTTCAGTTGGAGTATTTGGGCTGGTTAGGGCAGAATCTCCACTGGAATCGGATTGTTTTAAAAACATCTGCGCAGTGTCAGGGCGACGAGCTACCATCACCGTCATCAACCGGTACTTATCCAAAAGGCCAAAAATTGTTTCCTTATGCAAAGCCAAAACCTGATTGGAGCGAAATTCAAGTTCTCCCTGCGCGCGAGAACGAGCCAGTTCTCCAGCCAGCCATGAAAAAACCGCCCCGGATATAATTGTGATTATCGCCAAAATTAAAATCTGTTGATAAAAACGTTTATGCAGGTCTGAACTGTTCATCAGGGCTTTATTTATCACCGTGGGCAATTCGTCAATTGCGCCACCAAAAGCAAAACTTTTTTTTCAGGTCCAATGCTGATAATATCAACCGGGTGGCATCATTAAAAATTTTGACCCCTCAGACTGGCGGAGGAAATATTGCAGCAAAAATATGTAGCCTTTCTCAGGGGCATAAATCTGGGCAAACGAAATATCAAAATGGATGAATTACGCCAGGTTTTTGCCGAGCTGGGATTCAATGATGCACAAACAGTGATCGCCAGTGGTAATGTGATTTTTTCAACCGCTGATAAGCCGGATGCAAAGGAATTGCAGGCCGCACTAAAACAAAAATTTGGCTTTGAAATT
Organism: Devosiaceae bacterium; assembly: GCA_021648375.1. Lineage (GTDB taxonomy): Bacteria > Pseudomonadota > Alphaproteobacteria > Rhizobiales > Devosiaceae > DROE01. Next base: position 2,474 of record JAKISW010000055.1, on the reverse strand, counting down.
GGCGTGGTAATTCGCAGCATTGAGCATTTGCAATCACTTATAGATCTGCAAATATTTGCAAAATATCCAGACAGTAAAGACATAAAATTTTATGTGACTTTCAGCAGTCAAAACATCGGATCGTCTCTTAAATCAGTGCGCAGCATTGCAGGAGATTTTGATCTGGTAAAAACAGACGATCAGGAATTTTTTTGCGCAGCATTCCGGCAGGAAAGTGGCAGATTTGGTGCCGGGATGGATGGGTTGGAAAAACTGTTCAAGCATCAGGTAATTACCACCCGTAACTGGAACACCATCAAAAAAATTATCGCAAAAGCAAATGGTTAGAGAGTAAATATGCTGCATGTTTTAGGGTCAATAAACCTGGATTTAGTTGCAAAGGGAGAGCGTTTGCCCCTTGCAGGAGAGACGGTTATAGGCACGGAATTTTTTACAGCACCGGGAGGCAAAGGGGCCAATCAGGCACTGGCAGCAGCCCGCGCTGGAGCCGGGGTAAAAATGTTTGGTGCCATCGGCGATGACAGCTTTGCTCCTTTGGCAATGCAGGAATTGAAAGAAGAAAATATTGATCTGAGCGGCGTTAAATCCCTTGCTGGAACCACAGGAATTGCTCTGATAATGCTGGACGCCAAAAGCGAAAATTCGATCATGGTAATTCCCGGTGCCAACGGGAAAGTTGATCAGGAGATGGCCCGCCAATGCACCGCTTCCATGACCAGTTCTGATCATCTGGTTCTGGTGCAGGAAATTGGAGCAGCTACAATAAAAGCTGCACTAAAAGAGGCCAAGGCAAAGGGCGTCAAGTCGATATTAAATATAGCACCTGCGATCCATGAAACAAAAAGTCTTGCACTGCTCGCAGACATTATAATTGCCAATGAGACAGAGATTTTGCACCTGTTCGACGATAAAATTCCTAACGAAGCTATCGAGCAATATGCAGCTGAGTGGGCAAAAAAAAATAATAAAACTCTTATTGTTACCCTTGGGAAAGAAGGGGCGATTGCTTTTACAAAAACCCAGAAGATAAAAGTGGCGGCGCCAAAAATCAAAGCAATTGATACGGTGGGCGCCGGGGACAGTTTTTGCGGATATCTGGCGGCAGGTCTTGATCGGGGCGAAAATTTGGAAACCGCACTGGTTCAAGCAGTAACTGCCGGATCGCTGGCTTGCCTCAAACCTTCAGCACAGGGTGCAATTCCCCATATGGCTGAAGTTAAAAACGCCATTACCGCTTGAAATATCTTCAGCTTGAAATATTTGTGCAAAATACCATATGATTTAGGTGTTGACCTGATTGCAGCCTCGGTGCCGCCTGGCGGGCCGAAATGACCTGCTTTGTTGCTTGAATTGCAAGGACTTATTATATGCCAAGACTTTCTCTTTTTTCCGCTCCCTTTATGCTTGGATTTGACAGTTTTGAAGAGCGCATAGACCGCCTTTCAAAAAATGCTGATGGCTATCCCCCATATAATATTGAACGGCTTGCGGACCGGGATAGTGCGGAAATTTATCAAATCACCATCGCTGTTGCCGGGTTTTCCCTGGATGAGCTAAAAATCATCTCTGAGGATACTCAGCTCCATGTGTCCGGCGATCACGAGAAAAACGGGGACCGGGTTTTTCTACATCGCGGAATTGCGACCAGGCAGTTCAAACGATCTTTTTTACTTGCCGATGGCATGATTGTGAAAGGGGCCGTTTTGCATGAAGGCATGCTGAGCATAGATGTGGAAAGGCAGGTTCCTGAAAAAATTTCCCGCACAATTGAAATTTCGCTCGGTAGTGGGGTATAGTAAAAAAATGCAGGAAAAATCAACAAATGCAGATCAAAGGACCGATTCGGCTGATCAGGATACAATTGGTGGCCAATCACACCCCTTGCGAAATCTGAGCGAAGATGAATTTGCTGCCCTTGGCGGCGAAAACATGGTTTTTGTGCGCTCAATTTCAGCCAGAGAACTGGCCCTGTTTCTTCCCGAAGCAAAGTCCATGCCCGGCGATGTGCAATTTCAGATGATTATGGCTGCCAATGGAGCACCAATATTGGTGAGCGACAGTCAGACAGCACTTTTGGACTGGTTTGAGCAAAATGATTTTGATCAGGTTCAGCGTCATTAAATAGTGCATGCGCCTTATGCAGCGGCGATATTTTCAATCGGGGCAATAAGCAAAGAATGCAATTCTTTGCAATCAGCGGATGTGCGAAGCTTTTCCACCAGAGTTTCCGTGCGCAACAAACGTGCAACACGGGCCAAAGCTTTTAGATGATCGGCGCCAGAACCGGCCGGAGCCAACAGCATCATTGCCAAATCAACCGGCTGATCATCAACCGCATCAAATTCTATTGGATTATCCAGACGAACAAAAACTGCCAAAACCTGTTGCAGGCCAACGAGTTTACCGTGGGGAATGGCAATACCATTGCCAAGACCGGTGGACCCCAGTTTTTCCCGATTCATCAGGGTTTCAAA
>JAKISW010000054.1 GCA_021648375.1 Devosiaceae bacterium | reverse complement strand
TCTGCGGACTTTGGGGGTGACTGACCTTACTGGCATGGATCCAGATAAAGAACGCCGCGATTGCTTTGAAACTGAACTGGCAGGCCGCACCTTTGCAAATGAGGTACAGGCGATTGAGGAAATGCCAGACTTGGTTTTTATATGTTCGCCCAACCGCTTTCATTTGCGCCAGGCCACATTGGCGGCAGAAAAAGGGCGTTTTTGCCCATATGGGTTCGAACTGGAAATTTCACCCCGCTTTTATCCGCATGAAGCAATGGATTGATGAGGGACGGATTGGAAAAATAACCGGTGCTCAGGTTATCGCCGGACAATGGCTGCCCGATTGGCACCCCTGGGAGGATTTTACCAAATCGTATTCAGCCCGCAAAGATCTTGGCGGCGGCGTGATTTTTGATACCCACGAGCTTGATTATTTGACGTGGTTGCTTGGTCCGGTGCAAACCTTTGTTGGCTTAAATGGCCACAGCACAGCATTGCCAATTGAAACAGAAGATGTTGCAGCATCATTGCTGCGTTTTCGTTCAGGTGCCATCGCGACACTTTTAACCGACTATATCCAGCGCGTGTCTCGCCGATCCTATCATATTTCAGGTGATCAGGGCACGATTGAATGGGACATTCATGGCGGTGAAGTAGTGCTGCATTTACCAAAAAAACCGCGTGCAGAAGTTTTTGATGCTCATGTGGAAGACTTGAACCAGATGTATCTCGAACAATCAAAAACTGTTCTTGAAGCCATTCGCTACGGGCGTCCACCGGTAACGCCGGTGTCTCATATGCTGAAAATCCTCAAAATGCAGATAGATTGGCACAAGCAAACCAAGGTTGATTATCCTGCTGACCCAGGATCTGAATAACACGGCTCATTATAAATCTTTAGAATCGGCATGTCGCGGCATTTTTTTTAAATCATGTGCGCTCGAATTATGTAATCCCATTTAAATCGTCGCCAAGCAGGTTGTCATAAACTCTCAGAACCTCTTTGCGCACACTCTTTTCTGTATATCCGGCCAATACCCGCTGGCGCGCTGCCACTCCCATGGATTTGCGTAATTCTGGATTCTGGGCCAGTTTTTGCATGGCGTCCGCTAATGCTATTGGATCATCCGGGGGTACAATCAGCCCCTCAACCCCATGACGAATAAAATGCCGGCAACCAGGCACATCTGTAACGATAATGGCTCGTCCGCAGGATGCAGCTTCCAGCATTGCACGAGGCATTCCTTCGCGCGTACGGGTGGGTATGATGCATATTTCGCAATTGCGCCACACTTCACGTACATCACAGATTAATCCATGCCATTTAATACCCTGTTGTCGCCCCCAACTCTCCATGGTTTTATTGCTCACGGCGTAGGGGTTGGCCAAATCCGGCTCGCCATATAAATCAAGGTCCAGCTGGACAGACCTTTTTGCCAGTTCTGCTTTGGCTTCAACCAGAACATCAACACCCTTAGACCATATCATTCTACCGACAAAGGCAGCTTTGGGCACGTCAGTACTGACAGCGGGCATTTGAGTATAATAATCCGGGTCCACTCCGGCACCACCCAAAATACTGGTGCGTTTATTTTGTCGGGCTCCATATTTTTTTAAAAATGTCAAATCGTCTGGATTTTCGGTGATGAGCCAACCTCGAGCACGATTGATGAAGAATGCCATCAGGCGAAAAACGATATTTTTTTTACAAGCTGCCAGTTTTGAGTTTCCGTCAGCCAGATATCCCATACCGGTGACATGATAAACTCGAGATTTTTTTGGAAAAAATATCATTGCAAATCCGCCAACCAGAATTGGCTTTAGAGCAACAAAATGCACAATGTCAGGACGCTCTTTGTGCAATATCGAGACAAGTTGTAAACAGATTTTTGCCGCAGAAAACGGGCTGAACGAAGCGCGCTGAAAATCAATTGGATGTAATTTAAGCCCAAGCTCCTCCAATTGGGCACGATCATCCCCCACTGTGGTAACGATACCGGCTTCAAATTTGTCGTCAGAATTTATTGCGTCGGCAAGAGGCTTGAAATGGGATAAAAAGAACCAGTCCTGAGTATGAACAAATAAAACTTTTATTTTTTTGGGAGAACTACCCATTTGATGTAGTGACCTTCAGTTTCCTGCCTGCGTTAAAATTGGCGATATCATCAATAATGCACAAATATTGCAGTATTTCGCGCAATCACAAGCCCAACTTGCACAGGTAACATCCCAGATCCTGCCCCGAAGAACCAACATGACTGAATTTGCTTTTAAGATGTTCTTTATCTGGGTCAATACATCAATTTCGCTTCAGAACTGAAATTTACCTGTTGAGCGTAAAAGCATAACCAGCAATTTTTATCTCTTAACCAAGAGATGTAATTGAATTGGGTTTGAAATGGATGACAATGATTTCAATTGAAACTGGTGCCGATGCACAGCGCCCTTACAAAAAAATTGGCTCCCCGGGTAAGACTCGAACTTACGACAAGTCGGTTAACAGCCGACTGCTCTACCAACTGAGCTACCGGGGAACAATATTAATTGCCCGTTCAGGCGGGCATCACTTAGCGGGTTTAAGTTTGTTTGCCAAGCCCCATTTTTTCAAGCCCACAATTATTGGATACTCAATTATCATATTTTTTTTGTGGTTGTGAAGCCATGATTTTAGCACGATCATTTATATTGGCAATGTCAGTAACATTATTCAAATTCTGGCAAGGATTTTCCTTGCAATATTCATCCATGGCCAATTCTTTAACTCGGATTTTTCTTAAGAGGCCTTTGATGCCATATTTTGCCAGACCTTTAAGTTCTTCAGGCAGGTTATTTATTGAATTTAGCCGCCAAAGCGCATTGGTGGGATAAATCTGCCCCCCAAAGGATGCAACCACAGCATCCTTGTTGTTATTGATCGCTTCAAGAGCCATGGAATGGAAAAAATCTGGAAAAAACGGACTGTCAACGGCTACCGTTAGCAGGTAATCGGTATTTTTTGCATGCCGCATGATATAATCCACACCCGCAGCCAGACCCGCTAGTGGCCCTTTAATATTGGAGTCATTATTCATATCATTGAGTATTATCCATTTCTTGGGCACCATAAAACGTTGCTTTTTCATATGTCCGATAGAAAGAATATGCGGTCCTTCCATTTGGCCCACATTTTCAGCAACTCTTTCAAACAAAGTTACTCCGTCAATTTTCAGGTTGGCCTTAATTACACCGCCAAGCCGTTTTCCACCACCGCCGGCAAGAATCACAACTGCAGTATTTTCGCTCATTCAAACTCTTTAAAATTATCTGGCTGGTTACAGTGGTTGCGTTGTGTGGGTAAATTGGTTCGTGATTGAAAATGAATGCTTTTAAAGCAATGTATCAATGCATTGCCAAGAATCAGTGCATTGCCAAGAATATGGAGGCCACGTCCGGAATCGAACCGGAATACACGGATTTGCAATCCGCTGCGTAACCATTCCGCCACGTGGCCTCAATTCGGATTTGTTACTGCAACAATTTAATGTATGCAAGATGAAGAACCTGATCTTTTTTATGTTTCCTCTTTATTTTGGAAAAAAAGCTAAAAATTTCACACATTTTGACCAAAATTTACACTTTGCTCAAATTCGTGGTTAAATCTTCTCAGTTCTTTGTTGAACCATTGGCATGAGAGCGTTATCAAGAACCCGTGTTAGAATTTTTTGGCCTGCTCGGGCAGGGGTAAAAAAAATACCATTGGTGCCAACGATACTTAACACCAGTTGGAATAGAGGAACCTTAAATGAGCGATTTTTCCAAAGCACGAATTGATATGGTTGAGGGGCAATTGCGAACTTCTGGTGTTTTTGACCCTCGGGTTCTTTCAGCTTTTGCTAAAATTCCTCGCGAGGCATTTTTAAGTGCCGGGCAGGTGCCTTTTGCTTATGCTGATTTAGATCACAAGCTTTCCAGCGACCCATTGCGCTATATGGGGGCACCGGCTCCATTGGCTAAACTCATAGAACTTGGCGCGCCCGGTCCCGAAGATGTGGTTTTGGACGTCGCCTGCGCCACTGGCTATACCAGCGCGGTGCTGGCCCAGCTTGCAAGCTCGGTTGTTGGTGTTGAATCCGATGGGGATCTTGTTAATCGCGCTGATGAAATTCTGGCTCAACTGGACATTCCCAATGCAGCGGTGATTAAAGGCAAACCGGAAGAGGGGGCCCCTTCCGAGGCTCCATTTGATGTTATTATCATCGGAGCGGCGATAGATGAGGTGCCCAAAAAACTGCTTGAGCAGTTGCGCGATGGTGGCAAACTCGTTGCATTGATTGGCACGGGTGCCAGTGCCAGAGCTGTAACCTTCACCAGAAGCGAGGCGGGAATTGCCCAGGTTAGTGCGTTTAATGCCTGCTTGCCCAGGATTGCGGAGTTTTCCAAACCGCATCAGTTTTCCCTGTAATTTTTTCTCGTGGTTTTGATGTTTTCCACTGAATTAATGTATGGTTAACCTTTTCTCTTTCCAAAGCGCGCTCACCAGTCTTTACTGTAAGCCACGTGTGAACTTGTGGAGTTACCGCCGCCGGTGAAGGATGGAGGTTGTTTTGTGGGATTCTTACACTTGGTAAATCAGTGTTATTTGGCTGTTTTTATTGTTAAATTGTGATGGTCTGATTGAAAAAAAAGCATCGTGACTTGTGTTAGGTGCTTGGGCTAACTATCTAGGGTCAAGACCATAAATGCGTTCTGTTTGTTTGTTGTTGGAGGTATATCTGTTGATTTCAAAAGTAATGGGGGCATTTGTCGAGAAAACAGATAATGCCAAAAAAACCGATATGTCTGCAGTGTCAGGATTTAAAAAAACTCTTGCCACAACAGGTTTACTTGCCACCATGGCAATGGTCACATTTCCAGTAAGTGCTGAGCCATTGCGCGATGCATTGGCCAGTGCCTATGCTTCTAATCCAAACATTGCCTCGGCATTGATAAGCGTAAAGGCCTCGGCAGAAGATATTGCCTTGAGGCGAGCAGGAAAGCTGCCAACTATTGGCCTTTCGGCCGACGTTACCAGCGCATGGTCGGTGGTTGGAGGAGCTCAAACAACAACAAATTCTGCAACTCTTGGAATGTCCTACCGTCAGACTTTGTTTGATAATCTTAAAACCGATGCGCAAATCGAACAGGCGAGGGCATTTTCAACCGTTGCAACTCAGGCTTTGCGAAATGCGGAGCAAAACGTCCTGCTTTCAGCTGCAACCTCCTATTACAACGTAATTCGCGATACTCAACTGGTGAAATTGCGTGCAGAAAATGTTGCATTTTTTCAGGCGCAGGTTCAGGCATCCAAAGATCGCTTAAGTATAGGCGAGGGAACAAGAATTGATGTTTCCCAGTCAGAAGCCAGGCTTTCTTCAGGTGTGGCCTCGTACAGAAATGCCGTTACCAGTCTTCAGGTTTCCCAGGCCGGTTTTCAGCGCTGGATTGGTAAACCGCCGCGCAATTTGAGTATGGGCTATAATTTTGGCAATTCCATTCCATCTTCGCTTGATCAGGCTCTAAATCTCGCTGACGCTCAGCATCCGGCAATTCTCACCGCCAATGCACAAATCCGCGCTGCTCAATCAGCATCCGATGCTGCGAGGGCCGCTTTTGGACCAACCCTTGACCTTATTGGCTCGATTTGTGCCATCAATTGCTTTGGTGGCAATGCAACCGGCATGTCGGGTTCCGTACGGCTTACCCTGTCCATTCCCATTTATTCCGGTGGAGCAATGGGTGCATCTGTTCGGCAGGCAAATCTCAACCAGATAAAATCTGAGTTGGATTCTTTTGCTGCCCGCGATCAGGTGCGTGAGGCCGTGGTTTCTGCCTGGAACGGGGTGCAAAATGCCAACGCACAGATCACCTCTGCTCAATCTTCTGCAAATTCATCGCAACTGGTTTTGGATGGAGTTATTGAGGAGCAGCGAGTTGGACAAAGAACAATTCTTGACGTTCTAAATTCCAGATCAGATCTTACCCTTGCTCGTGAAAGTTTAATTACTGCCCAGTCATCCCGTATGATCGCGTCTTTTTCGCTTCTTTCCGCTGTTGGTCGCCTTTCAGCGGCTGAACTCAATCTGCCCGTAAAAATTATGTCAGCCGATGGGTATTTGCAAAGTGTTGAAGATGTCTGGTCTGAATTGCGTTCGGTTCCGATAAACTAGGGACTTGCCCTTAAGCACTGAACCTCAGGTTTAAAAAAATGGCAGCGATTTGGCATTTTTTACCATATCCGTACGCAACCTGAATTCTCAACTTATTAACAAATTTTTGGTGCAGTGGCACATATCCGTGGACATAATAAAACTAAACCTGTTCAGGCAAGTGTGGCGCGATAGTGTGCAAGTTAGCGAATCACTTTATCTGTATTTGAATATGGGTGCGCGTTAGATTGTTTTTTTGTGGGTTTTATTCGTCCACAACAAAATTTAAATGGCCTGTGAGTTTAGTGGCTCGATAGTTTTTGAGCGTATTCGTTTTATACGTTTCGTTTTTTAGTGTGTTTAATTTTCTTCAGCGTAAACTGTGTATCGTGCGTAAACTGACAGGGGCAGATCATGAATAACCCGGCTAGCAAAGAACCCTCCATGGACGAAATTCTTTCGTCTATTCGGCAAATAATTGCCGATGAGGACCAACCAGCAGATCAGGGCCTGGCTGAGCAGAATGTTGCAGCTCCAGCAGCTGCGGAGGCATTAGCTGCCCCCACTCAAAGCGAAGCAGAGGCTGATCAGGCGATGATGGCGGCTCAGGCAGCACCGGCAATCCCGGATGTTTCTGAACCTGCGGCAGATGCAGGAGATGCTGATATTGACGAACCATTGGCACTAACCCCAGATCAGATGCTTGAACAAAGCTCTGACGCTACTGAAGCAAGCACTGCTGACGCAAGCGCCGTTGATGATGAGTTGGGCATTTCGTTTTCTCCCGCATCTTCGGGAATGGATGCTAATTCGCCTCCAGCGCTCGAACCTGAAGCGGAAATTGCTGAGGTTGAAACGACAGCTGCGTCCGATGAAGAAATTGAACTGGTGATTGCCGACGATATAGCTTTTGACGAACCGGTGAGTGAACCCGAAGCACCTGCGGTAGTTGAAGCTATGCCCGACCCGGAACTAAGCACACAAATGGCTGACAAACTGCTCGAACCAACCACAGATGCGGCGGTGCGCCATACTTTTTCCAAGCTCAGCGCCCTTTCAATGGGTGGAGCTGATATGACCCTTGAGGGAATTGTGCGCGATATGCTGCGCCCGATGCTAAAAGAATGGTTGGACGAAAATCTTCCCGCCACCGTTGAGCGCATGGTTGAAAAAGAGATTGAGCGGGTTTCCCGCGGCTCTTGAAGAAACTACCTTCAAAATCTGTTGTTGACAAAATTTGCTCATCTATATGTTGACTTAAAGCCAAAGGCTTGGTTTTACATTACATAATTAAATTTTTGGCTCGCCGATAATGGCGGGCCTTTTGTTGTGAGCTGATACCGATGCTGGAAAAAAAATACCAACCCAATAATGTTGAGCAAAAAATCCATGAGCAATGGATGGAAACTGAAGCCTTTAAGGCCGGGGCCGGGGCTGAGGAAGGCGCTGAGTGCTTTTCAATCGTAATTCCGCCCCCCAATGTTACGGGATCGCTTCATATTGGCCATGCCCTCAATAATACATTGCAGGACATTTTGGTGCGCTGGCACCGTATGCGCGGCTTTGATACGTTGTGGCAGCCCGGTGTTGACCATGCAGGCATTGCCACCCAAATGGTGGTGGAGCGTCAGTTGGCCGAGCAAAATCTGCCTTCGCGCGCTGAAATGGGGCGTGAAAAATTCATCGAAAAAGTTTGGGAGTGGAAGGAACAGTCTGGTGGCGTGATTTCCAATCAGCTCAAGCGGCTTGGCGCTTCGTGTGATTGGTCCCGCGAACGCTTTACTATGGATGAAGGTTTCCATGATGCGGTGCTTAAAGTCTTTGTTGAAATGTATAACAAAGAGCAGATTTATCGTGGCAAGCGACTGGTAAACTGGGATCCGCATTTTGAAACTGCTATTTCCGATCTGGAAGTAGAGAATACCGAAGTTAAAGGCCATATGTGGCACTTCAAATATCCACTGGCTGCTGGCCAGACTTATACCTATGTGGAAAAGGACGAGGACGGAAATATCACGCTCAGCGAAGAGCGCGATTATATTTCTATCGCCACCACAAGACCTGAAACCATGCTTGGGGACGGGGCAGTGGCAGTTCATCCAGATGATGAGCGTTACTCGCTAATTGTTGGAAAGCTTTGTGAAATTCCCGTGGGACCAAAACAACATCGTCGCCTGATCCCGATTATTACCGATGAATATCCAGATCCTGATTTTGGCTCGGGCGCGGTTAAAATCACCGGCGCTCACGATTTTAACGATTATGAAGTGGCCAAACGCAACAATATTCCCCTTTATGCATTGATGGATACCAAGGGCCATATGCGCGCTGATGGGTTGCCGTATTCAGAAGCTGCAACAATTGCAAAAAATATTGCTGAGGGAGGTGAGGCGCCTAAAGATGCATCGCAAATTAATCTGGTGCCCCAAGAATATCGCGGGATGGATCGCTTTGAGGCCCGCAAAAGGGTAATTGCCGATATTACCGCCGAAGGTTTGGCGGTGATGCACGATGTTTCGCGCAAGGATAAGGAAAGCGGCGAAGAAGTTACCGAAACAATTCCCTATGTGGAAAACAAAAAAATTATGATCCCGTTTGGCGATCGCTCAAAAGTTGTGATCGAGCCAATGCTTACCGATCAATGGTATGTGGATACGGCTAAAATTGTCGGTCCTGCCATTGATGCGGTAAAGTCGGGTGAAATTACCCTGATGCCAGAGGCCCAAAGAAAGGTCTATTTTCATTGGCTGGAAAATATCGAACCATGGTGTATTTCGCGGCAATTATGGTGGGGACATCAGATCCCGGTTTGGTATGGGCCGGCCAAAAAGAAAAATGGAGAGGTAGATTATACAAGCTCCGAAAGAAAAGAGTTTTGCGGGTCGAGCTTTGAGGAGGTGGCTGAAAAGGCCAAGGCATATTATGGCGCAATCCATATCTTTGACTTTAATCCTTCCTGGGACAAAACAGCTGACGGTTACACCTATCTTGATGTATTCTCGCCTATCGAGAATTTTCACCGCGCACAAGTGGCCGATTATTTTGCCGGTTATGATGATATAATTGTATTAGAGCGCGACCCAGACGTGCTCGACACCTGGTTTTCTTCCGGTCTGTGGCCAATTGGCACCCTTGGCTGGCCTGAAGAAACCGAGGAAATGGAAAAATATTTCCCCACTTCTGTGCTTATCACCGGCTTTGATATTATATTCTTCTGGGTGGCGCGCATGATCATGATGCAAAAATCCGTGGTGGGGCAAATTCCCTTCAAAACGGTTTATACCCATGCTCTGGTCCGCGATGAGAAGGGCAAAAAAATGTCCAAATCCGTGGGCAATGTCATCGACCCTCTGGTATTGATTGAAGAATATGGAGCCGATGCATCCCGTTTTACTTTTGCCGCCATGGCAGCCCCTGGAGCAGACCTTAAACTCTCCATGAACCGGGTAGCCGGGTATCGCAATTTTGTCACCAAAATCTGGAACGCGGCCCGTTTTCTTGAGATGAACGAATGCGCACGGGTTGCAGATTTTGATCCAAAAATCACTTCGATGCCCATTAACCGCTGGATACTTGGCGCTACTGAAAAAGCTGTGGCCGATGTTTCCGCTTCGCTGGAAAAATTCCGCTTTAATGATGCTGCAAGTTCTGCCTATGAATTTGTCTGGGGTACATTTTGTGACTGGTATATAGAGCTGGCCAAACCCACATTGATGGGTGATGACGAAGAACTAAAAACCGAAACCCGCGCTACCGCTGCCTTTGTTCTAGATCAGATTTTGGCTCTGTTACATCCGTTTATGCCCTTTGTTACCGAAGAATTGTGGGCACAAACGGCAGGTGAGGGCAAAAACCGCCAAAATATGCTGGTGATTTCTGCATGGCCTGATCTTTCAGGCCTGATTGATGAAAATGCGAATAGCGAAATTAACTGGCTGGTTGATCTGATTTCGGGCATTCGCTCGGTTCGCGCCGAAATGAATGTCCCCGCTGGAGCAAAAATCCCTCTGGTTGTTACAGGGGCTAATGAGTTGAGCGAGCAGCGGATTAAAACCCATCATTCAGCGATATTACGTCTGGCCAGGATTGAGGAAGTTTCCCTCGTACAATCGGTCCCAGAAAAGTCTGCTCAACTGGTGCTGAACGAGGCAAATTTTGCGCTGCCCTTGGGTGATGTCATTGACATTGATGCTGAAAAACAGCGGTTAAATAAGGAAATCGCTAAAATGGATGCGGAAATTTCTCAGATTGAGAAAAAACTTGGCAATCAGCAGTTTTTGGCCAAAGCGCCCGTTGAAATTGTTGAAAAACAAAAACTGCGTAGTGATGAGCTTGTTGATTTACGCACCAGGCTAGCTGGAGCCGTCGCTAAACTGAGTTAGTATTTTCAGGCGCAACAGGATTAAGTGTTATTTTTGCAACAATTTTTTAAAACCATTCATCTCTTGAGTGGATTGACTAGTTCTTGCAATCTTGGTCACATTCTCACCTAAAACAACTCTGACAAGAGCTGGGGCAATAATTGTAATTAATGGTATTTTGTCGCTGTTTACCTTTTTGTCTCAACTTTTGTCGTATTGCTCCATGAGCATTTGAACAAAGGAAAATTTAAGTATGGACGCCAAAAATATCGACAAAGCAAAACTCCCCTCTCGCCATGTGACAGAGGGACCGGCGCGTGCGCCCCATCGCTCCTATTATTATGCCATGGGCTTGACGTCCGGTCAGATCCATCAACCCTTTGTTGGCGTTGCCACCTGCTGGAACGAGGCTGCCCCCTGTAATATTTCATTAATGCGTCAGGCGCAGGCGGTCAAAAAAGGTGTTGCTGCCGCCAATGGCACCCCGCGCGAATTCACCACCATCACTGTGACCGATGGCATTGCCATGGGCCATGAGGGCATGAAGTCTTCGCTGGTTTCTCGCGATGTGATTACTGATTCGGTTGAATTGACCATGCGGGGTCATTGTTACGATGCTCTGGTCGGTCTTGCCGGTTGCGACAAGTCCTTGCCCGGAATGATGATGGCCATGTGCCGTTTGAATGTTCCCTCGGTTTTTCTTTATGGCGGATCGATCCTTCCCGGAAATTTCCGTGGTAATCCGGTTACCGTTCAAGATGTATTCGAGGCGGTTGGTCGCCATTCGGTTGGCGATATGTCCGATGAAGATCTGGAAGAGTTGGAAACCGTGGCCTGTCCTGGCGCGGGTGCCTGCGGTGCTCAGTTTACCGCCAATACCATGGCCACGGTATCCGAGGCTATTGGTCTTGCGCTACCCTATTCCGCCGGTGCGCCGGCCCCTTATGAAATCCGCGATGAATTTTGCCGCACCGCCGGCGAGCAGGTGATGGAATTGATTAAACTCAATATTCGCCCTCGCGACATCGTAACCCTGAAAGCTCTTGAAAATGCTGCAACCGTGGTTGCAGCTTCCGGTGGTTCCACCAATGCAGCTCTGCATTTGCCCGCGATTGCCCATGAGTGCGGTATCAAATTTGATCTGTTTGACGTCGGAGAAATTTTCAAAAAAACTCCCTATATTGCCGACTTGAAACCGGGTGGAAGATATGTGGCCAAGGATATGTTTGAAGCTGGTGGCATCCCGATTTTGCTGAAAATCCGGCTTGATA